>NZ_FOOU01000021.1:13159-51790 GCF_900113275.1 Neptunomonas qingdaonensis | reverse complement strand
AACTTTGAAAACATCGCGGCAGATGCCAGCGCCAACAGTGTTGTCAGCACAATTGTTGATAATGACAATACACCAAGCATCACCACACCTGATCCAGTATCAGTTTCTGAAGAAGGTCTGTTCAAAGGTCTGGCAGATAATAGCGGTACACCCGTAGATACAACGGACTCTGCATCTGTAGTGGGTACCTTAAACTTTACTGATCAGGACGATACTGCTTTCGATATTGTTCTTAGTGGGCCTGCCGGTCTATTATCTAATAACGAGACAGTGGGCTGGGATTGGGATGCTAGTTCGAAGGTTCTCACGGGTAGTACTCCATCAGGTACTGTTGTTTTGACCGTTAGTTTGGGGACTGTTGTTCCGACTTCAGGTGGTAACCACTCTGTTGAATATACGATAGATTTGAAAGCCCCTGTTGATCACCCGATTAACAGTGCTGAGGATATTTTGTCCCTGAATTTTGGTGTGTCTGTTTCAGATAGCGGACTGAATACCGATACCAATACTTTCGTCGTGAATATAGAGGATGACAGGCCTGTCAGTGGAGATATTTACGACTCAATTGTTATACCAGAAGCTCAAACCAACGTGATGTTGGTAATGGATTTCTCAGGGAGTATGAGTGGTAGCAACCTGACAGAAATGAAATCTGCTTTGGTTAATATGTTACAGGCTTATACCGCAATTGGTGAAGTCGCAGTGCAGTTGGTTACTTTCTCTACGAGTTCAAATACACCGAGTGACGCTGGCTGGATCAGTGGTAGTGCAGCTATTGCTTATATTAATGCACTAACTAATAGCGATATGGGTGGTTGGACTAACTACGATGCGGCGTTGCAGGAAGCTCAGACCGCCTTCGCTGAAACGAATGGGAAAATTACAGGCGGGGATAATGTCTCATACTTCATCTCGGATGGCGCACCTACTGCATGGGTAAATCCGGATGGTACGATTGGCGCGGGTAGTACCACTAATCCGGATGTTGGAATACAAAGTGCTGAGCAAGCTGAATGGGAGTCTTTCCTTGTCAGCAATACTATTGATTCCTATGCGATTGGTTTCGGTGGTGCGAGTTTGGCGAAACTTGAGCCTGTTGCTTACAACGGTGTGGATAGTCAGGAGCGTCCTGCACTTGATGCGACTGCTGCTGGGTCTAACCTGACCGATATACTTCTTGAAACTATTGCAGAGCCTACAGTCGGAAACTTGTTTGGTTCACTGGCTGTAGGCGGTTTTGGTGCCGATGGTTATGGGTATGTTCGTACCATCGAAATAGATGGTGAAGTGTATAGCTATAGCACAGACACTCTGGTTGTCACTAATAGCTCAGGTGGAACAGTCAGTAGCGATAAATCATTTACTGTGACGACTGACAATAATGGTATGTTGACCATTAATATGGAAAACGGAAACTATTCTTATGTAGCCGACCCCGCATTGGTCAATGCGCTTACTGAAAGCTTTATTTACACAATGCAAGATAGCGATGGAGATGTAACATCGGGTACGGTTCATCTAAATGTGTCGCGTGACTTCGGTGATACTCCTCAAATTACAGCACCGTCCAGTATTTCGGTGTCTGAAGAAGGCTTGTCCGACGGGTTGGTTGATACTCTCGGTACGCCTGATACAACCGATAGCGCGACTAGCATGGGCACCCTCAGTTTTGTTGATGCAGATAGCTCTGCATTCACGGTTGCGTTGACAGGTCCCTCAGGAATTACCTCTGGTGGCGAGTCGGTGTCATGGACTTGGAGTGCGGGCACTCAGGTACTCACCGGATCGACCGCAGCAGGGGATGTTGTCATGACAGTCAGCCTATCAACGGTTACTAGTAGTGGTGCCAGTCATACGGTTAATTATACGGTAGACCTTCAAGCGCCGATTGATCACTCAGATGCGGCTTCTGAAAATGTTCAAAATCTTGGATTTGGTGTAGACATTTCCGATGGGCGTAATACTAGCCAGGCAACCATTAATGTCAGTGTTGAGGATGATTCGCCTGAGGCGAGTAATTCAGCAGCACAAAATATTGTCATTACTGAGACTGATACCAATTTGCTTCTTGTGATTGATGTGTCTGGAAGTATGGGTTGGGACTCAGGCGTTCTTAAACCCAATAGTACCGACGAGTACAGCCGGTTAGAGATTGCCCAGCAGTCGATGAATGCTTTGCTGGATGGTTATGCAGATAATGGTGATGTAAAAGTTCGCATAGTTACTTTTTCCTCCACGGCAGACGAGCAGCAGGCGCTTTGGGTAGATATAGCAACAGCCAAAACCATTATTGCTAGTTTATCTGACGGTGGCTCTACTAACTATGATGCTGCGTTGGCGCAGGCGATGGATGCTTTCACTGATCCGGGCAAGTTGGTTGAAGCTCAGAATATTTCTTACTTCTTCTCGGACGGTGTACCTAACCGAAGCGACGGGAACACTAACGGACTCACTAATCAATCTGGTGGAGGTAATTCAGATGATGGTATCCAGTCTGCTGAAAAGACAATCTGGGAAAATTTCTTAAATACCAATGAGATTAATTCGTTAGCGCTAGGGATGGGAACAGGTGTAACCGCATCAAACCTGAATTCAATTGCTTACAATGGTAAGACTTCTCAGGCTGCCACTGCAATTATTGTGAGTGACCTCAGCCAGTTAGAATCTACGCTTCAGAGTACTATTGTTGCAGAGCCTTTCCAGGGCAATTTGTTGGCCGGCGGTCTGCTAGCACTGGGGGCCGGTTTTGGCGCGGACGGCGGTTATATGCAGCTTGTGACAGTTGATGGCATTGATTACACGTATAATCCAGTGACCGATCAGGTGGATAGCGATGGAACTTCTGTTTCAGGATCAGTGATTACTGTATCTACAGACAAAGGAGGTTTGCTTGTTCTTGATATGCAGGATGGTAGTTATAGCTATCAGGCAGGAGAGAACCAATCGCTGCCTTCAGATGAAGCATTCAGTTACACGGTCGTTGATTCAGATGGTGATACTGATGTGGGTGTATTGACATTAAATGTTATCCAGCAAAATCGCATCGCGGGTACAGATCAGGATGATACGCTGGTAGGCACAGCAGGCGAGGATCAGTTACTCGGTGGTGCTGGAAACGATATTCTCACAGGTGGTGACGGAGATGACCTCTTTATCTGGTCTGAAGGAACCGCATCAAGTAATGATGTCGTTACTGATTTTGCTGTTTATAACACGGCCGGCGATGAAAAAGACGTTCTGGATCTCAGTGATTTGCTGCAGGGAGAAACTGATACGACGCTTGATCAATACCTGCATTTTGAGGAATCTGCCGGTAACACGGTTGTCTACATAAAATCTGATGGAGGGATTGATGCCACAGGCTCTAATGCAGATCAAGTGATAACCCTCAATGGTGTCACAGAGCTAAATGCTGGCGTCCAGACTGATGCAGATATTATTCTTCAGTTACTCGACAATAATCAGTTGATCGTTGACTAATTGATGCGCTGCTACATAAAACCCCCAGTATAAAAGCTGGGGGTTTTTTTATTGTTCTGAAAATAGATTGGGGCAGTGATTATCTTTTCGTTATACTGAGCGCTTTTATAATTCCCCTTTTTTAACAACCTATGAATTTTGCACTGATGACTGAACAGATTGATACCGATGTAAGTTTGGATAAAAAAATGAAGCTACGCATGAATAAGCTTCAGAAACGTCTGCGTCGGGAGATGGGTAAAGCGATAGCTGACTTCAATATGATTGAAGACGGTGACAAAATCATGGTGTGTTTATCCGGTGGTAAAGACTCTTATGCCATGCTGGATATTTTGATGAATTTACAACGTAATGCGCCTATCTCTTTTGAGCTGGTCGCGGTGAATTTAGATCAAAAGCAACCGGGTTTTCCTGAACACGTATTACCTGCGTACCTGGAGTCTGTTGGTGTGCCGTTTCATATTGTTGAACGTGATACCTACTCTGTTGTTAAGTCCGTGGTACCCGAAGGTAAAACGACCTGCGCACTTTGCTCTCGTTTGCGTCGCGGAACCTTATACGGTTTTGCAGAAGAGATCGGCGCTAATAAAATAGCGTTAGGACATCATCGCGATGATATCCTTGAGACATTTTTTCTCAACATGTTTTATGGCGGGAAATTAAAAGGGATGCCTCCCAAATTGGTCTCTGATGACGGGAAAAATATGGTCATCAGGCCGCTGGCCTATGCCAGGGAAAAGGATATAGCGGAGTATGCTGAGTTAAGAGAATTTCCTATTATTCCATGCAATTTATGTGGCTCACAAGATGGGTTACAGCGTCAAATAATAAAAGAGATGCTGCAAGCGTGGGATAAGCAGTCGCCGGGCCGAATAGAAACAATGTTCAGGTCATTACAAAATGTTGTGCCTTCCCATCTGGCGGATGCCGAGTTGTTTGACTTTAAATCCCTGGAAGTAGGTTATCGGCATGGAATCAATCCCGCCATGCAAAGTGGGGCGGAAAATAACCATATGCCTGAAATGATTGATATTTTGTCAGTATGAAGTGGCCATGCAGGATTGCTGTATAAATAGTTTTCCTGCTTTATACTGAAGCACAGAGTAGAACTGAGAAAGTGTTCATCATGATGCAGTACTATGCTATGAATAAATCCTTTTATATAACTCATGAGGGAATATGAGCGATACCAGTAAGGTTTACCCGAGAGCCGTTTATTTGCGAAACTTGCTCGTTGCGCATGTGACGGGCCGTAACGTCAATGAGTCAGATTATCATAAGTTGCGGCAATATTTTATGGGGCTGCCTGAGACCAGTGAAATTGTCCCAAAAATGGTTATAGAGCATGCTGACTTACCTGGTTTATGGCATAGCATGCGATATAACTACGCTTCACATGAGGACAGAAAGGCCTATGTAGTTGAGCAGTTTCAGATTTTTTTAGACAAAATCGCACCGCAAGGTGAACAAGGTTCTGCATCTGTCGGCTCCGCTTATCCACTCATTGATGAAGAAAAGCTACATGCCGTTTGGTCAAGTGCATCTGAATTGGTGCTTAAAAGCCCGGATGTAGCAGTACAACAAATGAAGTCACTCGTCGAAAACTTGTGTTACCAGCTTCTGAAAAATCTAAAAGTTGTTCCTGATCCGCAGGAGCACGATTTGTCAGTCATCGCAACATTGACAGAACGCTCTTTATTGTTATCTCCCGGGAAAAAACACTACCTTGTGATTAAACAGCTGATAACTGGCTGTGGTGGAACACTCGCGTCCATCGATAGTTTTATTGTCGATAGAGCACATGTTAATTATCAACATTCGGATGATGCTGGTTCAGCAGGTCTGATTTTAATCAATCTTTATGGCAGCCTCGCATCCATGTTATTAGCCGCTTGGCGAGTACGTGAGCTGCTTCAGGAAGGGTCAATGCAAAGGTAGCAGTGTCTTTTTTTTAGCACTTTTGTCTTGTGTCTTTTAGTAAAAACTGGCTTTCAAGAACAGGTTATTAAATAAGAGGGTTTGAAATGAGCGAATTAATCCAACGCACTGATGCAAACGGCGTCGCGACGTTAACCTTATCCCGAGCCACTTCTTATAACAGCTTATCAATGGCACTTATGACTGTACTGATTGATCAGTTGAACTTACTTGATGAAGACATTTCAGTCCGGGTTGTTGTGATAAAAGGTGACGGTAAAGGATTTTGTGCCGGACATGACTTGAAAGAGATGCTCGATTCAGGCGAGGAGTCTTTTTACGAATGTACCTTTGATACCTGCTCCCAGATGATGCAGCGTATTGTTAGTCTTTCTGTGCCGGTTATTGCTCAGGTTCACGGTGTGGCAACGGCGGCGGGTTGTCAGTTGGTCGCCAGCTGTGATCTCGCTTATGCCGCAGAATCAGCGCGTTTTGGTACACCGGGAGTCAATATTGGTTTGTTTTGTTCTACGCCGATGGTTGCACTGTCCAGAGCGGTTTCACAGAAACATTCAATGGAATTGTTACTGACAGGAGAGTTGATCAATGCGGTTCGTGCTGAGCAAATGGGATTAGTTAATAAAGTGATAGCTGATAGTGACTTAGACGCTTATGTGGACGGTGTCGCAACATTGATTGCGAGTAAGTCGAGGAAAACACTCGCTATCGGTAAAAAAGCATTTTATGAACAAAAAGAGCTCCCTTTGGCTGATGCTTATGCCCGTTGTAGCCGGGTAATGACCGAAAATATTATGATTGACGATGCTAAAGAAGGGATTGACGCGTTTATTAGCAAGCGTGCTCCCACATGGAAGCACTGCTAATACAGCCTTTTAGCTAAGCTGCTATTGATTTGGCAGGTGAATGCCTGCCTATTCCCGCTATTTTTCAAAAAATATTTATTGCTGTATTTCTCTGCATTTCCCTGCATCCCTTTACAGACATGTCAAAACGGCGACGAATCTTTATCGTGGCTATTTTTCTGTACGGCTATTTCTACCTTGCGCTGATAGGTATTAAAAGCCTGATATCTTGCGTAATTGAGCTCATAAATCTTCTTTTTTTTAGACTAATTAAGTATTAGAAATATAAGATGTAGCTTGTTATTTTATCTCATTTTGTTTTAGGATGTGCTAATGTTGTATTATCTATTATATGCTTATATCAAAAAATAATAAAAAACGAGATTAATCATTGCATTATTTTTACCTGAGAATCCCGGCAAAAGTGTGCAGCCAGTGCGGCACGATATAAGCAAGAAATAGAAGTGCTATGCATAATAATAATAATCAAAAATTAGCGTGAATATTCGGAGGTGTAATGTCCAGAATTATCAAGAGGCCCGGTACTCGTCATCTGATGGCACAGCTCGCGAAAGAGTCTGAAGGGCTTTCTATTAATGAGCGACGCGACTTTCTGCGAAAAGGTGTCATGACAGTGGGTGGTTTAGCGGCCACATTCTCAGCGACTCAAGCAATAGCTGACACTAGCAACCTTCCACCAATGGAGCCTAAGTGGAGTAAAATGCTTGGGCACGGCGTGGTTGAGTTTCCTTATGGACAGCCTTCTCAGTATGAAAGCCATGTGGTTCGTCGTACAGTTCCCTGGTTAACCGCTGAATCTATTTCTTCAATCTCTATGTCTCCACTGCAGGATCTTAAAGGCATTATTACACCTAATGGCCTGGTCTTTGAGCGTTATCATGCCGGCGTGCCTCAGATAAACCCTGAAGAACATCGTTTAATTATTCATGGTCTTGTGAATAGGCCGATTATTTTTACCATGGCCGATTTAATGCGTTTTCCATCGGTCTCTGAAATCAAATTTATTGAATGTCCGGCCAATGGTGGAATGGAGTGGAAAGGTGCGCAGATGGAAGCGTTGCAGTTCACTCATGGCATGTTGAGTTGTTGTGAATGGACCGGCGTACCCTTGCGGACGTTGCTTGAAGAAGTGGGCGTTCAGCCGGAAGGTAAGTGGATTCTCGCAGAAGGTGCTGATGGTGCTCACATGAGCCGTTCAATTCCACTTGAAAAAGCATTAGATGATACCTTGGTTGTTTATGCTCAGAATGGTGAAATGCTTCGTCCTGAACAAGGTTATCCGTTGCGTTTAATTAATCCTGGCTGGGAAGGGAATACCTCTGTTAAATGGTTACGCCGCTTAGAAATAGGCGATAAGCCCTGGTATCACCGTGAGGAAACATCTAAATACACGGATTTAATGCCTGATGGACGTGCCCGTAAGTTTTCTTTTGTGCAGGAAACCAATTCCGTTATTACTAACCCGTGTCCTGAGAATCCTATTAAGCAGAGTGGCTTGATTGAGATTGAAGGTGTTGCCTGGTCAGGCCGGGGTAAGATTAAACAGGTAGACGTCTCCTTTGATGGCGGTGTTAGCTGGACGCCTGCGAAATTGAAAGGTTTAGTACTAGCCAAAGCGTTAACTCGCTTCAGCCTCGTCACTAAATGGGATGGCCAGCCGTGGTTATTACAAGCCAGAGCTATCGATGAAACTGGCTATGTGCAACCTACATTAAAGCAGTTACGTAAAATACGCGGTGGCAATTCGATATACCATAAAAACTCTATTCATACGTGGCAGGTTGCGGCCAATGGGGAGGTCACTAATGTACAGATCTCTTAAGCAAACAGCCATATCTTCATTACTGGGTGCCGCATTATTTATTGCGCTACCTGTCAACGCCGCAGAAAAGTATGGATTTGGTCAGACGGCCACACCGGAGCAGATCGCAGGGTGGGATATCGATATTCGTCCGGATGGTAAAGGGCTTCCTCCCGGAGAGGGTAGTGTTGCTGATGGTGAGGTTGTATATGAACAGTTATGCGCAACCTGTCATGGTTTTTTTGGTGAAGGCGAGGCGCGCTGGCCTGTATTGGCAGGCGGTTTTGGCACATTGAAAGACGAGCGACCAACTAAAACAGTGGGGTCATATTGGCCATATGCATCGACGTTGTACGATTATATTCGACGTGCGATGCCTTTTACTGCTCCACGTTCATTGACGGATGAGCAGACATATCAATTAACGGCTTATGTGTTATACCTGAATGAAATAGTTGAAGATGACTTTGTGTTAACTAATGAGAATCTTGCACAAATAGAAATGCCGAATAAAGATGGCTTCTTTGACGACCCAAGACCCGATGGCCACAATAAGCGTTGTATGAAAGCGTGTGATGACCCTAAAACCATGACGATACAGGGAACGTTATCAGGGATTACTCCCGTTGGTCACTTTATTGAAGGTGCGGATGCGCCCGCTGCTTCTCATGAGGGGCAGGAAGAGCTTGAAAGAGAAAAAGCCCATGCACGTAAAGCGGCTCTGACAGGAGAGGACTCAAGCGACATTGATGATGCCAAGCCTGTTGAATTATCGGATAAAGCAGTTGCCGGCAAAGAGATATTTGAAAATGCCTGCAAAGTTTGTCATGGTTCAGGCATAGCAGGTTCACCTAAGCTGGGCGATCATGAAGAGTGGGCACCGCGTGTTAAACAGGGTATCTCTGTATTAGTGGGGCATGCGATTAATGGCTTTAGTGGATCTTCTGGCATCATGCCACCTAAAGGCGGGCGTGTTGATCTGAGTGATCAGCAGGTTGAAGAAGCGGTCATCTATATGGTCGAGTTGAGTCGCGTAAGTAAGTAAAAGGCCAGGATAATAAATATTTTTAAAGCGTTTTATTCTATAACAATAAAAAAATCTGTCAGTTAAGACAGTTTCAGAGGAGAAACGAATGCGTAAACTGACCACTTCGATGTGCGCAGCAGGCTTGTTGGCGTTGATAGCGACAGCACCTGCGAGTGCGGCCACAGTGGACGACGTTATCGCTGAAGGAAAGGCTGTTTATATGGGTAAATCAAGAGGTAACTGTATCTCTTGCCATCAGATAAACGATCCGGACGCTAATCTTCCAGGTAATCAGGGGCCACCTATGGTTGCTATGGCACAACGTTTTCCTGATAAACGCTTGCTACGTGCACAAATATGGGATGCGAGCAAAACAAATCCAATTACTATTATGCCGCCACTCGGTAAGCATTGGATTCTCTCAGAAGAAGAAATTGATGCGGTTGTTGAGTACATTTACCAGTTTTGATCTGCCACGAGTAGATGAAGTCAGAGGATAGAGAAAATGAGTATAAATCGTCGAACGGTGGTGAAAGCCATTGCAACCGGTGGGGCATTGATCGGTGCCAGTGTATTGATGCCAAAAATTGCATTTGCCGCATGGAGTAAAGATGCTTTTCAGGCGAAAGAGCAAACAGCCGCCATGAATGCTTTATTCGACTCGGCTACACCTGAAGAAAGTGCAGAAGTGACATTAAAAGCGCCTGATATTGCTGAAAATGGCGCTGTTGTTCCGGTAACAGTAGTCTCGACCTTATCAGGTGTTGAGTCTATGAGTATTTTTATTGAGGGTAACCCTTCACCATTAGCTGCTGAGTTTATTATTCCGGCAGGAACTAAAGCCGATGTGTCTACCCGCGTACGTATGGGTAAATCAACCAAAGTAACCGCTGTAGTAAAAGCAAATGGCAAACTTTACAGTGCCGCTAAAGAAGTGAAAGTGACTATCGGTGGTTGTGGCGGTTAAGTCGCGAGGCTTAAGTTACAAGAGCTAAGTTGCGCCGGTTAATACGAATTTGGAGAAACTGAGATGGCTAAAGGTATTTTAAAAGTTAAAGCAAAATCTTCTGGTGGTAACACCAGTGTCAAGATGATGGCTAAACATGTTATGGAGTCAGGCCAACGAAAAGATGCTAAAACGGGTGAATTAATTCCCGCGTTATTTTTACAGACTCTGATTGTAAAACTCGCCGATAAAGTAGTATTTGAAGCTAATCTGGGGCCGGCTGTTTCTAAAAACCCTTACTTTGCATTCTCTTTCGAGGGTGGTGCCAGTGGTGATGAAATGACCATGGACTGGATTGAGAGTACAGGCAAAACAGGTACAGAGACCGCGGCGATTAAATAATCAGAGCGGCCCCGATAACTAACTAAGGGGCTTGCTTAACCCGGCGATGCTAAGGGTGGAGTACTAACGAATGAGAATAATAAAAAATTTAACGATCGGTATGAGTCTTATCATGGGCTCACAGCTTGTAGCTGCAGCAGGGTCGGGTACGACGCTGGATACTGTTAACCCTGAAGCGGATCGTATGGCGTTGCGAAGCTACTATCAAAGCCGCTTTCCTGATTCTGAGTTGTCAGATTATGTTAATGGTATTTATGCAGTGGATGCGGATTCCAGATCCCAATGGGAAGAACTTGAAGAGTTTCCACCCTACGAATTTGATGTCGAAGAAGGCGAACGATTATTTAATACGCCGTTTGCCAACGGTAAAGGATATGCCGACTGTTTTGAGAACGGAGGGATCGGTATACGACAAAACTTCCCGTACTGGAACAAAGAACAAGGTACGGTGAAAACCTTAGAGCAGGAAATCAACGAGTGCCGTGAGAATAATGGCGAAGCGCCATTGAAGTGGGGAAAAGGTGCGATAGCTAAAGTCTCTGCATATATGGCCTGGACATCCCGGGGTAAGGTGTTTGATATCAAAATACCAGAAGGTGATAAAGAGGCGTTGGCCGCTTACCTTGATGGTAAGGAGTTCTTCTATACAAAGCGTGGTCAGCTGAACTTATCCTGCTCAAATTGTCATTTGCAGGGGTCAAATATCCGGATTCGGGCAGATCTGGCCGGTCCAGCGTTAGGCCATCCCAGCCACTTCCCTGTCTTTCGTTCAAAATGGGGAGAACTAGGGACTTTGCATCGTCGTTATAAAGGCTGCCATCAGGATAGCCGTTCAAAACCGTTGGATATGCAGAGTACAACGTTTCGCAATCTGGAGTTTTTCCAGACGTACATGAGCAATGGTTTGGTTGTTAATGGCCCGGGTTCACGTAAATAGGAGATGCTCAGATGAAAAAATTAATAACAATGATGGCTATTGTTCTTCTGCCTAACGTGGCCATGGCTGAAACGTATGATGAAGTATTCGAAATGAATCGTGCGATGTATGGTAAAGGGCACACCTTTAGCTGGGAAGGTAAGGAATATTCAACCAATCATCCGGAAGAGATCGAGGCGAGTGTTGAAGCCACTAAAGAAAATGCTGATGCACTGATAGCTAAAGCCAAAGCTGAAAATGAAGCAGCAGCCAAGGTTGGTTTTGAGTGGAAACTAACCAAAGGCATTATCAAAGATGCTGAGGCGGCTTCGGCTGAAGGTGATTATAGCAAAGCGCTAACTTTGGCAGCACAGGCCAAATATCATGCCCGTTTAGGTGTGCAGCAGCAAATTGATGCTGAGAAAAACTGGCACCTCTCCGTACCTCAATAACATGCTATCAAAAAATACCTGTAGTGGCGGTGCTGCTGCGGGTATTTTTTTGCCCCGAAGGTGATTATATGTCCATGTCTCGTCGTGAGTTCGCACAACTTTTAGGCCTTGCTGGTGCTGCTGGTGTTTTGCCCTCAACCGGGTTTGCCGCAACAAAGCATTCAGCTGATCCGTATGAGGTAGCCAATTTTGGTAATGTTCGTTTATTGCATATGACAGATTGCCATGCGCAGTTGCTTCCTATCTATTTCAGAGAACCAAATGTCAATCTAGGTATGGGGGCGGCACAAGGGCAGGCACCTCATCTGGTGGGAGATAAGCTTTTAAACCACTTCGGCATTACGCCAAACTCTTTAGAGGCACATGCATTCTCTTGTTTACAGTATGAAGAAGCGGCGGCCAAATACGGAAAAGTGGGTGGTTTTGCGCATATCAAAACGCTGGTCGAGCGCTTACGTGAATCTTACGGACGTGAAAAAACCTTATTGCTGGATGGCGGTGATACCTGGCAAGGATCGGGTACTTCCTATAAAACCCGTGGAATGGATATGGTCAAAGCGGCCAATGAATTGGGCGTCGATGTTATGACGGGTCATTGGGAGTTTACCTATCATCAGGAGGAGATTCTTAAGAACATCAAAGCATTTGATGGAGAATTTTTAGCGCAGAATGTATTTATTACCGAAGATGCGCTGTTTGAGGGTGCCGATGAATATATTCATGATGAAGATACCGGGCACGTTTTCCAGCCTTACAGTATCCGCGAAATTGGCGGTGCACGTATCGCCATCATCGGGCAGGCATTTCCTCGGACTAAAATTGCCAATCCTGCACGTTTTATCCCGGACTGGACGTTTGATATTTACGATGACCGTCTACAGGAGCAAGTGGATCACATTCGTGGGTCAGAAAATGTAGATGCCGTTATTGTGCTGTCGCACAACGGTATGGATGTAGATCTGGCGATGGCAAATCGTGTTTCCGGTGTTGATGTGATTCTCGGTGGCCACACGCATGATGGTATACCTGCACCGACTATTGTTAAAAATAACGGAGGTAAAACACTGGTCTGTAATGTGGGGTCCAATGGTAAATTTGTAGGTGTTATGGATCTGGATATACGCGAAGGGAAAGTTCAGGATTTCCGCTATCGTTTAATGCCGGTATTTTCTGAATTACTGGCACCTGATGCCGCGATGGCTCAATTAATCACGGATATTCGTGAACCTTACCTTCCTTGGTTAACGGAAGCATTGGCACCGGCTGATGAGCTGATGTTCCGTCGTGGTAACTTTAACGGAACATTCGATCAGGTTATTTGTGATGCATTACGTTCAGTAAATGATGCCCAGATCTCGCTGTCACCAGGCTTTCGCTGGGGAACAACCGTCTTGAAAGGACAGATGGTAACCATGGAGCATGTACTGGATCAGACGTGTCTGACTTATCCTGAAACATACGTACGTGAGATGAAAGGTTCTGAACTCAAGTTAATTCTGGAGGATGTTGCTGACAATTTATTTAATCCAGAGCCCTATCTTCAATCTGGTGGCGATATGGTACGTGTAGGCGGCTTTGATTATGTCTGTGATCCGGTTGAGACTATCGGCAAGCGCATCACTGAAATGACACTGGACAATGGCGAGAAGATTGAAGCTGATAAATCTTATAAAGTGAGTGGCTGGGCAACGGTCGGTGCGCGCTCAGAAGGTGCTGATATCTGGGATGTGGTGGCTGAATACCTTAAAGACCGCAAGGTGGCGAGTATTGATAAACTGAATACGCCGAAACTGAAAAATGTTGAGGGTAACCCGGGAATAGTCGATTACCCCGCCTGAACTAGTATAGATTATGAATAAACCGGGAGAGCGCCTGTTCTCCTGGTGATTTTCCGTTCTCACCTCAAATCATATCATTGAGCCTACTGGTTAAATCTGTTTTGTCCTGTCTGTTTTGCTAGAATAGCGATCAAATTGATTATGGAGAAGGTTTTGTGACGTTCAAGTCCTGTTTTTCTGTCATTACACTGTGTTTGTTAATATCGGGCTGCCAAACAGCCTCTGTGGTACCTGCTTCGAGTGGCGCAACTGAACCCTCAACTGGACCGTCAGACGCTGGCGCCAGCGCACAACAAACTGCTGCGCCTGAACCCGTTAAACAACAGGTTCCAGTTGCTGCAAAACCTGCCAGAACAGATAATATTGAATATCTGTCAGGGCAGTTGTCCACTATGCAGGAACAGATAATACAGATTAAAGCGGATACTTTTGAGCTGAAACAAACGTCACAAATCTTGCTGGCGCGTTTACAAATGCTGGCTAATAAGTCTGGCGAATCTGTTGCTACGGGCGAAGAAGCAGGTACGGGTGTTGCGTCCACGACTGAAAAACCTGATCTTGATCAGCTAACCGCACGATTGAATACCTTGCTTAAACGCAGCGATGCGCAGTATCAATTGGCATCGGGCTATACCGCTAAAGGTGAGTGGGTACTTATCCGTTATGACCGGCTTACCGGCGAATCCTGGCTGGCTGATCAGGGCCGTTGGAATTTATTGAATGAATCTGAAGAGGTCATTCCTTCCGTGTTTTCTATACAACTGTTACGTGCCGATAAAGATGTAAAAGGCTATGTGGTAGCACGTATTGATCAGATCACGGGTCAGTCATGGTGGTTAAAGCAAGATACGTGGTTGATGTTCCAGTAGTTTTGCGTGTATCAGCCAACTATTTTCTCTGAGAATGCTTTGAGTAACGATACTTTTCTATATCAAGATTTAATCGCCTTGTTTGATGATTGCTTTGCCAGTTCATTTAATACAAGGCTGGTGAAAGGCAGTGATGAGCCTGTGTATCTGCCTGCGTCCGGTTCACGGGACTATCATGCGATCTATTTTGCACATGGGTATTATAGCAGCGCGCTACATGAAATATCGCATTGGCTAATCGCTGGCGAAGAGCGCAGAAAGCTGGAAGATTTTGGCTATTGGTATGTTCCTGACGGCCGAACGGCAGAGCAACAAACTCTTTTTGAACAAGTCGAAATCAAGCCACAGGCTATCGAGTGGATACTATCGACAGCTGCAGGGTACCGTTTTTACATCAGCGCAGATAATTTAAATGGTGAAGCGACAGATGCTTCTGACTTCAAGCAAGCGGTATATCAGCAAGTTATTGAGTATAGCCAAAAAGGGTTACCTGAACGTGCCGAACAATTGCGAAAAGCGATTAGTCATTTTTATAAAACACCTGATTTTATCAATGTGAATCTTTTTGATCTCTCTCTAATATAAGCCCACTAATCTAATCTCTTTAATCTAAACCCACTAATTTAAGCTCTTAGATATGGATAAAGGCTTTTCGTCATTACTACTGAGGCGTATTGCTGAGTGAGTACGAAGAGAGCGAAACAGTAGGCGCGTTTCTCACCAGAAGAGCGTCTACTGTTGATTTTTTAGTATCTTTTTTATTGTGCTTTGTGCTCGTGCATATGTTTCATGTCACCCATTTTTTCCATAGGCATAGGCATTATCGCTTCTACAGGCACCTCTAGCGCCTGTTGTGATCCATCTGAAAACTCTAACGATAGGCTGATGTTTTCACCGGCAGCCAGATTCTGAGTTAAGCCGATCAGCATGATATGCATTCCACCGGGTTGAAGCGTGATGGCTTCACCTGCTGGCAAACTAATTTCGCTAACCTGTCGCATGCGCATCACACCGTTATCTTGAGTGTGAGTATGTAGTTCTACATTTTTGGCAGCCTGGCTTTTTGCTGCAACCAGCGAAATGTCTTCGGGACCCTCATTTTTCAGCTGCATAAAAGCAGCGCTGTTCATTTGGCCCGGAGGAACGGCGCGGACATACGCCGACTCAACATTAACATCGGCAAGGGCGAAATGAGAAGCAAGCAGTAATGCGCTTGAAAGCAGTAATTTATTCATAAAGTTTTCCTGTTAACTCTGATTGATCAGCGTACGTATTTCTGTCAATAGTTGCGTTGGGGAGGTGTTGTGAAAAAGAGGCTTATAGAGTTTGCCTGACGTATCAATCAGATAGATTCTGGATGAGTGATCTACGGCATAGCCCATGGCTGAATCTGTTAATTCTACTTTACGATAGAACGCACCGTATTGTTTGACTACCTTGTCAATCGTGCTTTGATCACCGGTAATGCCTGTTAACATCGGGCTGAAGAACTTCACGTAAGTTTCAAGTTTTTCAGGTGTGTCTCTTTCAGGATCAACACTGATAAAGAGTCCGGCCACCTGTTGTTTTTCTGATTCTGTCAGCGCCTTAAATGCTTGCGTCATGACGGCCAGTGCGGTCGGACAAATATCAGGGCAGGATGCATAGCCGATATAGATGGCAACAACTTTTCCTTTATAGTCGCTCAGTGAGACGGGGCCTTTATTTGATTCAAGCGTGAAGTCACCGCCTAATGTGATGATGTTTTCGCTGTTGACTGATTGCGGTTTGAGGACGAAAACCGCCGCCAAACCAATAAACATTAATAATGTTAATACCAGCAATATGCGCAGTGTAGATAGTGTGCTGTTGTTCATTTTGCTTCAAACTCAAAAGTGGCTTTCTCAGGATTCGATGTCTCATCAGGGTAAGCTAAGATGGATGCACGCCAGAACATAGTGTTTGTTGTGCAAACCGCTAGCTCTGCTGTTCCTTCCCAGGTGTTTCCGTCGGAGGCAGGCGACAACTTAATTTGGTTAATACCCATGAACATATCTTTACCCTGAAGATCCAGTATGACGCTTTGGGCATTAATATTGGTTAGCGTGACAGAAAAAACCAAAGGTACAAGCGATGAAATTTTCTCTGGGGTTATCGCAACAGAGATGCTTTTATTGCCTTGGCTCGCGGTACATGGACCGTTATTCAGATCACAACCTTCCGCTAATGAATATAACACCGGCGGTTGTGACTCACTGAGAATGTCAGGTAGCTTTAAAAGTAACAACAATATTCCCACCAGAGTAGCTATGCCCATCAAAGCACTGATAAGTTGCCTAGCTTTGTTTTTTGCCATCTATATTTCCATTTTCAGATCTATTTTAATGATTGCGAACGATCTCGGCCATGCGACGCATTGTCGCACCATAAAGGTGCCATGAGTTCTGTGCAATGCTCTTTATGCTTGCACTTAACAGTGACGAAAGTTATGGTTTTAACATTGACAGTATCATCGCGGTTTTTGCCCAAAAAAGTTACAAAATTATCGGCTATTGGGCAGTTATTTGGGGTTTTTATGCGGCAGTTCTTTATTGTTATGTTTCTCGGTTTATTGATGAGTAGTTCCTTTGTGTCTGCTTTGGATTTTTATCGGGTCAACGATGAGCCTATTAATGTTCGCTCCGGGCCGGGTAAAAAATTTCCCACCTTGGCTCAGGCAAAGAAAGGCGAACAGGTCCTGTTTATCAAACAGGAAGGCGATTGGGCGAATATATTTTTTATACACCCGGATGGCAGACAAGTCGAAGGTTGGATATATGCTATTTATATTCAACCTGAGAGTGTTGACAGGCAGGTAGACACTGTCGTTAAAGCAGAATCGATTGGTGCTCATTTAAAATGTTTGCCTAATGCTGAAAAGACAGGTGTGAGCAGCTGTATGCTGGATATCGATTTTACGGTGACAGGGCCGCTGAATGAAGATGCCGCACAGGTCAGATGTGAGTCTGAGGTGTTATTACATTTGGCTAATGGAGATGTTCAACCGTTACAGGAAGCCGGACGTATCCGTACACCCCTTAAAAAAGGAGTCGGAGCTGCGCGAATGCAGTTAATAGTATTTCCTCTTTCAAAAGAGTCTGTTGAAAAAGTAACAGTAGTTGATTATCGTTGTATCGCTCAAAAAAGTTAACTCCGGTATCCCTTCAGGTAACGAGTGTAAATTATCAAATAATAGCTACACTATATAGCTATGCAGAAGTGTAAATATTGACTGACTCTTTGAATGTATTGGGCTTCTCAAATGAGCACCTCAAATGACCTTCTGCAATGGGTGGTTAGTTATTCGTTAGTAGGGTGTACCTGTTTTACAGTGGGATTGTTTAGTTATGTGTGCGTCTAATGTAGTCGGTAAACATTAAGTAACCTAATGATAGTATGTATGCTGCGTTGCCATGGATAATGAGGCGTAAATGACAGATGTAAACACCAAGACAGCACGTTGGTTTAAATTAATATACGGCTTGCTATCATTATTAATGTTGCTGGCACTGTTAGCCTTTAGTTACGCTACCTGGAGTAATGTTAAGCAACAGGCGAACCTCTCTTTGACCCCCCACAATCAGAGCCTGACGAGCATTGTTAAGCGTTTTTTTGTGCATCAGGAAGCGCTGCTGGGTGAGTTAGCCCAATCTATCGTTGTCACCGATAATCCCGATAATATTATTCAGATACGCTTAAATGATGTCCTTAGGGCCACACCGCAAATGCGTGTGTTGGCCGTCGTTAATAGTAAAGGCGCAATTGTTGCCACTACCGGAAATATTCATACGCTGGAATGGTTAGACCTGTTTGATAATGATCAGGTGACGATTGGTCGTCCTTTTCGGCCTACTTTTGTCGGCGAGAATATTCTTCCAATGCGTAAGCCGATTAAAAATAGTAGCGGTGTAACGACAGGTTACGTCGTCGCTGCTTATCGTCTGTTGGGTAATAATGCTATTTGGCAAGAAGCGGAGGAGGCAGAAAGCAAGCGTCGTTCGATGATTATAGGGGAGGATGGGCGCGTTTATATCTCATATCCTGAATCAGATACTTTTTGGCAAAGTTTTGTTTCAATGAAAGTCGAGGAAGGCTTTTTGCAAACATTGGCTGAATTAACTCAGAAAGCGGGCCAGTGGCAAACACGTGATGTGCAGTACCAAGATGAAAAGCTGTTAATTACAGCCAGTCTGATAGAGTCGTATCATTTTTATATAGTCAGTGGGATCCAGAGTGCGGATCTGTTTACTCGCTGGTTTGAGCGCATGAAGTTTGTCGCACTCGCTGTTTTTATATTCCTGGTTGCCGGTCTTTTTGTTTTTAGAATCATCATCACACGCGCATCACGTTTTGAATCCGCGAGGAATGTTGCTGAGCATAATGTATTTAAGCTATCACGAGCGATTGAGCAAAGTCCCAGCAGTGTTATCGTTACTGACGAGAATTGGTTGATTGAATATGCGAATGATCGTCTGAGTGATGGCACAGAGGCTTCCATTAAACTGATTCCGGGCCAGATGTTACTCGAACATTTTCCGCATACCTTGTTGAAAGATGATGTGGCAGCTGTTTCTGAAAACCTGTTGCATGGTAATAACTGGTACGGGGAGCGTCGTGCCAGGGAGCAGAAACAGTGGTTTTCCTATTCCATCAGCGCTATGACTGATGATGACGGAAAGATCAGTAATTATGTCATCGTTACGCAGGATATTACTGAGCGGAAACAGGTTGAGGTACGGCTATATAAGCAAGCAAACTTTGATGCATTAACGGGCTTGCCTAATCGTCGCCGG
Organism: Neptunomonas qingdaonensis; assembly: GCF_900113275.1. Classification (GTDB taxonomy): domain Bacteria; phylum Pseudomonadota; class Gammaproteobacteria; order Pseudomonadales; family Balneatricaceae; genus Neptunomonas; species Neptunomonas qingdaonensis. The sequence continues at coordinate 32,447 of NZ_FOOU01000021.1, read as the reverse complement.
ACAAGTGAGTTGCTCAACGAAAATTTAAAGAGCGCCTGGCAGGAAAACCAGCGTGTCGCTGTTCTCTATATGGATGTTGATAACTTCAAGCAAGTGAATGATACCTTTGGTCATATTTTAGGTGATCAAATGCTGCAGTTGGTCGCAGTCAGGTTGCAGAAAGCCGTTTCGGATCAAGGCGTCGCTTGTCATATGAGTGGTGATGAATTTCTTGTCTCTATGCTATTTGATGGTAAGGACGATATAACGGCGTTGGCTGACAATATCATGACGGTTATGCGAGAGCCTGTCTTGCTGGAAGGAAAGAAACTTTTTATATCGGTGAGTATTGGAATCGCTTGTTATCCTGAGGATAGTGCGGATGTCTCCAGCCTGTTGAAACATGCGGATATCGCGCTTTATGAATCCAAAAATAGGGGACGACGTTGTTATAGTTTCTTTAGTAGCGAACTGGATGATAAGAATAAACGTAAAATTGAACTCGAATCTGAGGTTCGTAATGCGTTAGCCAACAATGAGCTATTTATGGTCTATCAAACTAAAAATAAGATTAGCTCAGGAGAAGTATACGGCTTTGAAGCATTAATGCGTTGGGAAAGCCCGCGCTTAGGATTTGTTAGCCCTGAGGAGTTTATCTCTGCGGCAGAAGAGATCGGCGTTATTGATAAGCTAGGTGAGTTTGCCCTTTATGAAGCATGCCGGGACTTGCAGAAATTTCAGAATTTAGTCAGCCAGCCATTGGCTATGGCTGTCAACGTGTCAATGTATCAGTTAACGAATTCGGATATCGTCGGGACGGTTCAGAAAGTCATAAACGATACCGGGATAAATCCCAGCGTATTAGAGTTAGAAATTACTGAATCCATGCTGGCACAACGTTTGGAAGAGGTTCAGCCGGTGTTGAATAGTCTGCTTGGGCTGGGAGTTTCCTTAAGCATTGATGATTTCGGTACCGGTTATAGTTCGCTGAGTTATTTAACCCGTTTTCCTGTCTCTGCTTTGAAAATAGACCGTTGTTTCATTACTGATATGGTAGACAATCGCAGTGATGCAACGTTAACCCATACGGTGATCACAATGGCGCATAAGCTAGGGCTTAAAGTGGTGGCTGAAGGGATTGAAGATGAAGACCAACTGGCGCTTCTCAGAGTCTATGGCTGTGATCTGGGACAAGGTTATCTCTTCACTAAACCACTTAATTATGTGCAGATGACGGGACATCTGAAAAGTCAGCAGGAAAAGCCTGACTGGGCTATTTGATGTTATGCATTTTTACTTCTCGCCTGAGCTTGGTGTATTCTTTTAAAATACACCAAGCGATTGTGCTGCCCCTGTGCTGCTTACCACATTAAGTCATCAGGAATGACATAGGCGGCATAAGGGTCATCTTCTTCTACTTGTTCACTAGGTTTTATGCGGATAATCCAACTGGGTTGACGAGTTTCAACGCGGTCGGCAACGGCAAGGGGAATCAGGTAATATTTTTCGTCTAACTTACTAATGACGCACTGTGAACGCACCAGTTGATTATATAGCTCCTGAGTAACATATAAATTCTTAATTAATGTTCCATCAACAAAGCGGTAAGCAATTTCTGCTTTGTCGCTGATATGTATTTTATGATGCTCTATAAGCTGTCTGGCTTCGGCTTCTAATGCTTTTTTAGCTTTCTCTTCTTCGCGCTGTTTGTTGAGCGCTTTATCTCGTTGAGTTTTCTCCTGGCGTGCTTTTTCCAAGCTGAGTTGTGTCTCTGCAGAAGAAGCAACGATCTCTTGTTTGGTTGCTTTTTTCTTTTGCGCTTTGGCTTTTTTTGCTTGTTGCTTATTAGCCAGCCCGGCTTTTAATAACTGATCCTGAAGAGAAATGGCCATCAGTAAACACTCACTAGATATTTTTCGCCATATGATAACACAAGCCCCCTTTTAAAATGAGTTGCGAGCTTCCTTCATTTAAATATCTGACGTATATTTCAGGCTGCAAATAAAGTGAGAAGCAGAATGACAGATACCCAGTTTGTAGCCTTTATTGTGGCGATAACATTACTCACGATTTCCCCCGGAGTAGATACCTTATTGGTTTTACGCAATACCAGCAGAGGGGGGTGGAAAGATGGGGTGGTGAGTAGTCTGGGGATCTGTAGCGGTCTGTTTGTCCATGCTACCGTTTCAGCTGTTGGGATTTCAGTGATATTACTCCAATCCGCATGGGCGTTTGGCTTGCTTAAGTTAGCCGGGGCGTTGTATTTGGTGTGGCTGGGTATTCAAAGTCTGCGCTCATTAGGGACTTCTCCATTGGAGGGGGTAGTCCCCGTTAAATCTATTGGTTTCAATGGGTTAAGGTCCATCAGAGAAGGCTTGTTGTCAAATGTCTTAAATCCTAAGCCGATTGTTTTTTATATGGCTTTTTTACCACAGTTTGTCAGCCCTGACGGTAACCTGTTACTACAATCTTTAAGTTTGGCCGGCATACATTTTATGATAGGTATGCTGTGGTTATCTGCTTTGACTTTGCTGCTCTATCGAATCAAAGAATGGGGCGCGGGAGAGCGTGTCGAAAAAGTGTTGCAAGGAATTACAGGTGCTGTGATGGTGATATTAGGGGTGAGCATGGCACTAACTAAAAATGAGTGAAAAAAGATCAAGAGATAATTAGTTAAAAGTAGAAAACATAATAAAGGCCTGCGTCAAAGAAGAACATCACTGAAGAAGTCGAATCTAACCAGGCCTAGGTACAAATGCATCTCAACTCACACCCTGAAGATAGATGTTCAAGGTGTGTAGAGTGGTGGTGTACTATCTGCTCATGCTGTCATAGCTATAGTCATGAACACTATGTTGTTTAAGACGACGCTCTTCAAGAAAAGAGTCCATTTTTTTGCGTTTTTCCCCGTTAAAACTACCGCGCTTTTTGATTTTATTGGAATCATCGTCATCAAATAAAGGCTCATCCCATTCATCAATTTGTGATGAGATGCTCGCAACGCGAATCTTGGTACTCATAAACGTGTTCTCTACGTTATTTCTAGGTTGAAGAACAGGGAAGCTGTTCTGAAATATAAGCGGTGCAGATTATTTAACTGGTTTGATAAATATCAACCCCGCCTGTTTTTGCAATATATATCGGAAGATTCGAATACGAGAAATTGTTTTTTTAAATCGATAGTGGCTAAAAGTGAGAAGTTCTCAATGGCTAAGTTTTTAGTGTATTTTCCAACATAAAAAGGCTTGTGTTTACATGCAAGCCTTAGTCGGTTTTTATAAAAAACTCAGTAGTCGTCATCAAAAACTTCTTTCATGCTTTTTTGCAGACGTCTCGCCTCGAGCATCTCTTCTATATTGTGTCGGATATTACGGCGAGTATTTTTCTGTGTGCTGATGAAACCTAAATCTGTTTCGTCTTCAACTTCAGCGTCGTAATTATCTGAATCATCTAGTGAGTCATCACTAATAATCATTTTATCCCTCATCAGAGTGATACCTCCTACTATTAAGTGGTTGTAAATATGTGAAATTGTACTAATTATGGTTCTACGAACGGTTAAATTTCGTAAAGCACGCTTATAAAGTGATATTTAACAGCGGAAACCGCTACTGTAAATTGAAAAAAATTTGATGTTTTATTATGTTGTTTGAATAAAACTCAATATGCGGGTAAGTGGCTTCAGATGCTTAGCAGGTTTTTATAAAAAAAGGTGATAGCTTAAGGCGTTGATGTCTTTCTGGGTGGCTTTTAGTTCATCGGGTTTCTGTCTGAAAATGTGGATTTTGTATTGTGCGACTGCAGCAATAAATCATAATTTTATTGATTTGTTCCAGTAAAATATGGATTTATTGTTTGTTGCGACTGCGTAATTTTGATATTGATGTATACTTAAACTATCTATTAGTTTGCTCGTATCAGCATGGGGAGTTACGGTTTTGGGCACTAAATACTTAAAGCGTTTTTTTAAACCTAAGTCGATTGTTGTCTTTGGTGCGTCTGAAAAACCGGGCAGCATGGGGGGCATTGTCGTTCATAACTTATTGGACGGTAAGTTTCCGGGTGTGTTGATGTGTATTAATCCGGAAGGTTACGATAACGTTTTCGGTGTTCCTTGCTTTAAAGATATCCCGGATCTGCCTGAGATGCCTGATCTGGCTATTATTTGCTCTCCGCCTGGTACAGTCTCAGATATTATACGAAAATTAGGGGCAAATAGTGTAAAGGCCGCTATGATTTTGACGGGTGGGCTTTCGATTACGACTAATATGGAAGCAAACACCTTAAGCGAGTCAGTTAGGGAAGCCGCCAAGCCTTATGGTATCCGTATACTGGGTCCTGACTGTATGGGGATGTTAGTGCCTGGTTCGAGTATGAATGCCAGCTACTCCCATATGAATATCCAAAAAGGCAAAGTCGCCTATATAGGTCAGTCCGGTATGCTGGGCACGGCGATGATTGACTGGGCTAGCGGGCAAGAGATCGGTTTTTCGCATTTCCTGACATTGGGTGGGGGTGTTGATGTCGATCTGTCTTCAGTCATTGATTATGTTTCTAAGGATCAGTATACCCATTCTATCTTGCTGCAATTAGTTAGCGTTTCAGGCTCAGCCAGAAATTTTATATCCGCATTGCGCGCTGCCTCAAGAAATAAGCTGGTGCTCGTGCTTAAATCCGGTGTTTTTTCTGACGGCGTGGTGCAAAAGAGTCGGACCCCCGGTATTCCTGATGAAGATATTGTCTATGATGCCGCACTCAGGCGCGCAGGTGTTGTGCGTGTAGAGACATCCGATCAGCTATTCAATGCTCTTGAAACGCTGTCACGAATGAAACCGTTGCGGGGTGAGCGTCTTGCTATTGTTTGTAATGGCATGGGGCCAAACGCTTTAGCAACTGACCGTTTGCTGAAAACAGGCGGTCAGTTGGCGCGCCTGAGTGAGGAGACCATTGCTGCATTAATTCCCGTTCTGCCCGCTGGCTGGAATGAAAAGAATCCTGTTGATCTGTGTGCCGATGCGACGCCTGAGCGCTTTGCGCAAGTGACTGAGATTTTATCTAAAGATAAAGAAGTTGATGTCATATTAACTATTCATGCTCCCACGCATTCAGCACCGAGTTTTGAAACGGCTGATGAGCTTATAAAAGTTGTACGTAAGTCGCCACGCAATATTTTGACATGCTGGATGGGGCGAGCGACAGCGATAGCAGCAAGAAATCACTGTAATTCAGCTAATGTAGCAACCTTTATTACACCGGAAGAGGCCGTAGATGCATTTATGTACATGGTTGATTACCGGCGTAATCAGGAGGTTATGCGTCAAACACCGGCTTCATATATTGAACAGAATACGCAAAACCATCAAAAAGCTAAAAAAATAATTGCAGACGCGATGGCAGAGCGCCGAGACTATCTCAAGCATAGTGAAGCCTGCAGTCTGTTAGATCTATATGATATACCGGTGCAGAATAGTTACTATGCTGATGATATAGATGGAGTGGTAGAACTGGCAAAAGAGTTAGGAGGGCCTGTTGCTGTTAAGGCTTTGCACCAGAAGAATATTTATCCTTTCAGTTATGATGATCAGTTATTTCAGCGTCGCGACTTGGTTCAGGATTTGAATTCGCCTGGTGATGTGCGTTATGCGACCAATAAACTTGCTTACGGTGTAAGTGAGCGTATGGGTGAAGAGGCAAGCATGGGGTTTTGCGTTCAACAAATGAAACGTGGATTTCAATCGTTGCAAATCAATGTGGGTATTACCAGAGATCCTACCTTCGGTCCCGTGATCGTTTTTGGAATGGGTGGTTTTACGGTCGATGTGCTGGCAGACAGGCATGCAATGTTACCTCCGATGAATAAAGCCTTGGCAAAAGAGCTGGTTAAAAACTCACGTATTTATAAAATTATCAAAGAGCATAGTTTGCAGCCTGAAAGGGATATGGGACAATTGACTGACATGATTCTTAAGCTGTCAGAAATGGTGGTCGACCTTCCTCACCTGAAGGGGCTGGAAATAAATCCTCTGCTGTTAAATAAGCTAGGTATCCTGGCTGTCGATGTAGCCGTGTCAATTGGCGAGAAATCCGAATTAGCAATCTCTCCTTATCCTGGTGATCTGGAAGAGCGTATCGCGCTGAAGCGTTCAGGTCGGCCTGCTGTTGTCAGACCGATTCGTGGTGAGGATGAACCTCGTCATCTGGAGTTTTATAATAAGCTTAGTCCTGAGTCGATTAGGATGCGGTATTTTTACAGCCGTGGTGTGCCGTCGCATCAGGAACTGGCCAGTTGGACACAGATAGATTATGACCGTGAAATGGCTTTTATTGTGTCTGCGCCAAGTCTGGATGGAAAAGGACCTGAAACCCTAGGGGTTGTTCGTGTGGTAACCGATCCTGATAACATAAAAAGCGAATTCTCTATTGTCATCCGCGATGATCTTCAAGGCGAGGGGCTGGGTGTTATTTTGATGCGCAAAGCGATTGATTACTGCCGCAGCCAACATACACTCATGATTGAAGGATCGACTTTGCCAACGAATAAAGGAATGCAAGGGCTCGCGATGAAGCTTGGATTTACTAACACCTTTAATATGGAAGAAGAGGTTGTCGATATGAAGATGATGCTGAATGAGCCCGTTGAAGATTGGCAGTTTACAAGACTACAGTCCTAGACTTATTTGCATTAAGCTTAGTGGTAAGTTGATGGAATAAATTAAGGCGCCTGTTGGCGCCTTAATTATTAATAAGAGTTATGATCATGCACTATAAACAAGAGTTTGACGCGTGGGGCTTTCCTCGAAAGGATGGGATCAAATAGCTTGTATTAAATAGTTGGGCAGTACATTTCATGAAGTGTATGGATTATGCGTTTAGCGGTATCGCCAGACAGTGAGTAATAAATAGTCTGAGATTCGCGGCGAGTATTGACCAAACCGTCTTTTCTTAAAACAGCAAGGTGTTGAGACAAAGCTGACTGGCTTAAATCAAGACAATTGTTGAGTTGCGTAACAGAGAGCTCTTTGCCATCTAAATAACAAAGGATCAGCAGGCGACTTTCATTTCCGAGCGCTTTCATCAATTTAGCGGCACGTGATGCATTGGTTTTCATCATTTCCAGCGTATCGGTGCTGAGACTGGATTCACTATCTGTATTGGCCAAATTTTACTCTCCACAGGGTATAAGTTGAGATAAAACAAATTTTTGAGCCTGTCACAAAGTTGTTTTGTAATGTCACTCTTCTAATATACAGATAATAGGATGAAATATAGGTTTTTACCATAAAAAAGCGCCTATTAAGGCGCTATTAAGCCGTTATTTGCAAAATCATGGCGTCGATACTTTGTTTCAAACCGCTTCTTTACATCCTAATAAACGGGCAATAGTCATACCCGGACACCAACCAGTAAACGCCGATTGAATTAAACTTGCGCCTACTATGCCAGTGATAATAAACAGCATAATGTTTACATTGAAAATCATGACGGCTATCACTGTCCCCAGAATAATGGAGCCAGCTAAAATATGTACCGCCTGGTTTACACTCATTCCTGTGATGTTACAGGAGTCTTGCTTTAGCCCAAGCTTCTTAAATATAGTGATAGCAGGACACCAGCCTGTAAAAGCAGACTGAAGTAAGTTTAAGCCTACAAAACCGGTTAAATAAAACCAGTTGTGGCTGAGATAAGTACCTAGCACGAGACTAATTAGTACGACTGTTCCAGCCATTAAGCGAAGCGCTGCATTGACGGTCATGATAAACCTCCGATATTTAATATAGGTTCAAGTGTACATTAGAATTATCTAATTTAAAAGAAAGCATTGCATGTTTTGGCTGAAGAGTGAGCGAGATCAAAGCTAAAGTTTACTTTTTTGTTACTCTAAATAATAAGTACGAAAGTGCAGGAGAGAGCTATGAAGAAAACTAAAATTTTAGTGCATCTGGATTTATCCCAGATGAGTGATGTGCTAATGAAAAAACTAAAGCAATTAATTCAACAGAAAAATGTAAAAGTTGAGTTGTTTGCATGTTGTTATAACTCGTCTTTGCATCGTAGTTATCTGTTTGATGAAAAAGCTGAAAAGCATGCCATTGCGGGCTTTCTACACGAGAAAGAGAAAAAGCTTATTAAATTGGCAGAACAGCTTGAAGCCAGCGAAGGAGTCGTTGCAGGGGAGGTCAGCTACGATGTAGCCTGGCATCGCAATACAGCAGAAGGGATTGTTAGAAAGGCGATCAGGTATCAAGCGGATATGGTGATATCTGCTATCGGTAAGCATCCGCAGGGACACTATCTATTCCGGCAGGGTGATTGGCAATTAATTGCTCAATGTCCTGTGCCTTTATTGCTAATGAGAGGTCAGGACTGGTCGGCTCATCCTCGGGTTGCTGCTTTGGTTGATCCATTTCATGAAAGTGATAAGCCTAAGGCTCTGGATCATGAAATATTGGAAAGCGCCTGCTTATTGGTAGATCTATTAGTGGGCGAGCTGCATGTTGCTCATAGTTTTACCAGTATTCCGCAATCGGCAATTTTTGATGAGCACTTGACACTGGATTACGCGGCGCTACATAAAAAAGTTAAAACAAAGCACAGCACGGTACTTAAGTCTTTGATGGAAGATAAGGCCTTGGCGTCAGGAATACTTCATCTTGAAGATGGTGAAGTGCATAAAGTAATACCCGAGATGGTTCAGCGCGAACATATTGATCTGCTTGTCATGGGGTCAATAGCAAGAGGCTTTCTGGATCGATTTTTGATCGGAAGTTCGGTTGAACGAATAGCGGATCATGTGGATTGCGATATATTACTGGTGAAGCAGCCGGGCTTTATCAGCCCGGTGACAGAAAATAGTCCCTAGATCGAAGTTCAGGGATCAGAGGTCAAAAACTAGAGGTCAAAACAAGCCCAGATTGGTGCGTGATCAGAGGGTTTCTCCATTCCTCTGATTTCGTAATCGATATCTGAGTTTTGGCATGTTTGGCTTAGAGAGGGGGTAGCCAAAATAACGTCAATTCTTAAACCGCGTTTGGGTTCCGGCTCAAAGCCTCTGCTGCGATAGTCAAACCAGCTGAAACGGTCATCCACATCCGGGTGAAGCTGTCGGAAAGTGTCAATCAGCCCCCAGCTTTGTAAACGAGCGAGCCACTCTCTTTCGATGGGCTGAAAACTGGATTTACCCGTTTTCAGCCAACGCTTACGGTTGACTTCACCAATACCAATATCTAAGTCAGTTGGCGAGATATTGATATCCCCCATGACGATTAGGTTTTCATCTGGTGTGTGATGCGTTGTTAAGTAGTTTTGCAGATCTTCATAAAAACGAGCTTTCGCTGGAAACTTAACGGGATGCTCAATATTTTCACCTTGAGGGAAGTAACCGTTGAGAATAGTCACAGTATTCCCTTTAGGCGTGGCGTACTTGCCAATGATCATGCGGCGTTGGGCATCCGGCTCATCAGTCAGGAAGCCTTTTTGAATACTCAGAGGTGGATTTTTTGATATCAGGCATACACCGTAATGGCTTTTTTGTCCGAAGAATTCAACATGGTAACCATGCGCTTCAATCATCTCTATAGGAAACTGAGGATCATCAACTTTGATCTCCTGAAGCCCTATGACATCGGGAGAGTATTTCTCAATAAGAGCGGCAATTTGATGAGGACGTGCGCGTAATCCATTAATATTAAAAGAGATAATTTTCATTGAGGCGTCATCATAGGTTAAATTAACGGCTATTCTAACATGTTTGCAAACGCGTATGGAGGCTGGTTGATTTGATTTTCCTATCGTTATATTAGTTATCTTTGATTGGTACTTTATAGGCTGAATCGTTACAGTTAATGAAATTTATATTGGGAGTTAAGCTGTGTCTGCATATGATTTTGATCTGTTTGTTATCGGGGCTGGTTCTGGTGGTGTTCGGGCGGCACGCATGGCGGCAGCAATGGGTGTAAAAGTTGCGGTCACTGAAGACCGTTATCTGGGTGGTACTTGCGTCAACGTAGGCTGTGTTCCCAAGAAGCTGTTTGTCTATGCATCGCACTACAAAGAAGAGTTTAACGATGCAGTTGGTTTTGGCTGGACGGTTGGGGAGAGTAGTTTTGACTGGCCCACGTTACGTGATAGAAAAAATGACGAAATCAGCCGGCTTAACGGTATCTATCGTAACCTGCTGGTTAACTCCGGCTGCGAGCTGCTGGAAGGACGAGGTACTCTGGTGGACGAGCATACGGTCGCGGTTAATGGGAAAAACTACACCGCTGAACGTATTTTGCTAGCGACGGGCGGGTGGCCATTTGTTCCGGAGATTCCCGGTAAAGAGCACATCATTAGTTCAAACGAAGTGTTTTTTCTGGAGACATTCCCTAAGCGCGCCGTCGTTGTGGGTGGCGGATATATTGCGGTTGAGTTTGCGGGCATCTTTGCCGGTTTAGGCGCTGAAACCAGCCTGATTTATCGAGGTGACCTGTTCCTTCGCGGGTTTGATCGGGATTTGCGTGAGTTTGTGGCTCAGGAAGTCGCTAAGAAGCATGTGGATCTTAAGTTTAATAACAATATTGAGTCGATTGAAAAGCAGGCAGATGGCAGTTTGTTACTGATGCTGACGGACGGTTCTACTCACGAAACAGATTGCGTGCTGTATGCGACGGGGCGTGTGCCTAACGTCAATGATCTGGGGCTTGAGGCATTGGGCGTCGAGCAGCAAAAAAATGGCGCTATTATCGTTAATGATAGCTTCCAGACAAACGTGCCGTCAGTTTACGCCATTGGTGATGTGATTGATCGTGTGCAGTTGACGCCTGTCGCGTTGGCAGAAGGCATGGCCCTGGTGAGACACCTTTATCAGGAAGGTAATCCTGCGGTTGATTATGATCTGATCCCTACGGCTGTATTTTGTCAGCCAAATATCGGCACGGTGGGCTTGTCTGAAGAGCAGGCGCGTGAGCAAGGTAAAGATATTGATGTGTATCGTAGTGAATTCCGTGCGATGAAGCATACGATGTCGGGTAGCGATGAACGCACATTAATGAAAATGATCGTAGAGAAGAGCAGTGATAAAGTGTTGGGGGTTCATATGGTGGGTCCGGATGCGGGTGAAGTCATTCAAGGGTTAGCCGTTGCGCTTAAAGCGGGAGCAACTAAAGCTGTGTTTGATGCCACCATCGGTATCCACCCAACGGCCGCAGAAGAGTTTGTTACTATGCGGGAGCCGCTAAAAAAATAAGGTATTGAAAATCCGCGCAGCATTGCCAGCAGGCTGTAGATCTGTATTAAGTTCGACAGTCTGCTAGACTATAAGCAAAGGGAGTGCTGCGATGAGATTTCTTCTACAGATGTTATGGCTAGCCTGTATACCGGATTGGATGCGTGATCAGCAACCGGATAGCCAGCATTTTTATCGTCGTCAGTTCACCAAAAAATATCAGCGTAAGTGTACAATCGTGCGCAGATTGTGGGTATGCAGCGGGCTATTGATTCTGCTTTTTCCTACGATACCTTTTGCCGCAGCCATCTCACTCTTAAGTACATTCTTATCATTTTGCCTGCTGGATGAAACCTAATGGTGGAATAACTATGCTCAAGCTTGTTTGAATTAAAAAGCTTGGTATAACAATGTTTTATATAAAATGCTGTATATAAAAAGGGCAGCTAACCGAGGTTAGCTGCCCTTTTTTATGTTTGCACTGTAGAGCGGCTTTTGGAGATTAACGCTGGTTTTGTAACGCAGCGATTCGATCATCCAGTGGAGGATGGCTGGCCATTAATGCCATAAATCCCATTTTTGTATGACTGCTGATACCAAACGCAGTCATTTGACTAGGTAGCTGATCCGGCATTGCTGATTCAGCTTTGAGTCGCTGCAGTGCTCCAATCATTCCTGCTGTGCTACCAAATTGAGCCCCGGCTACATCTGCGCGGAATTCACGCCGACGCGAGAACCAGGCAACAATCATGGATGCAGCAATACCAAAAACGATTTCAGCAACGAAGGTGGCAATGTAAAAGCCAATGCCTACGCCACTGGATTCACTGTTTTTGCGCAGTAGTGAGTCAACAAAGTAACCGACAATGCGCGCAAAGAACATGACAAAGGTGTTTACCACGCCTTGAATCAGGGTGAGAGTGACCATGTCTCCATTGGCTACATGGCCTATTTCATGTGCCATGACAGCTCTGGCTTCTTCAGGGCGAAAGCGTTGCAATAAACCGCTGCTAACCGCAACAAGCGCATTGTTTTTATTCCAGCCCGTTGCAAAAGCGTTGGCTTGATCGGAGTGGAATATGCCGACTTCAGGCATGCCGATACCAGCTTTTTCAGCTAACTCAGCAACGGTATCAACCAGCCATTTTTCTTCCCTGGTTCTGGGTTGCTCAATAATCTGAGTGCCAGTTGATCTTTTAGCCATCCACTTTGAAATAAACAGTGAAACGAAAGACCCGACAAAACCAAAGACAGCACAAAAAATAAGTAAAGACGTAAGGTTCAGCCCTGTGCCTGATAGGTAATGCTCAACTCCCAGCAGATTGAGGGTGACACTGGCGATCAGAAGAACGGCCATGTTGGTCAGAAGGAAGAGAATGATGCGCATAGTGTATTTCCCAAAATTTTAGATAACGCTTAGATATAGGCTTTTGTTAAAAGTTTCAACCCCTGCGTGATTAACCTGGGATATATTTACTGGTCGGGCCTGGGGCATCTCTTTATAATCCAGAGTATCAACTCAGGAGGTTAAGTGACTGATATTTATCGTTGGGTACAGGATCAATTAAAGACTGCAGACAATCAATGCCGCCGTTTATTGCATGGGCGGGGTGGTTTCTTTCCAGGTTATGAGTCAGTTGTTATCGATTGGTTTTCGCCCGTGGTGATTATCCGGCTGTACGCAGATGTTGGTGAAACGACATTGACCGAACTCAAAACCTTTTTTGCGAATGACCCGAGGGTATCTGGTCTTTTAATTCAACACCGCGGGCGTGGACGAGAGACCCGGCATGAAGTGGTTTTTGGTGAAGTGCCTGAATTACTCATTGCTGATGAGTCGTCATTGAAATACGAAATCCGGCCAATACAGTTTCAAAACAGTGGTCTGTTTTTAGATATGCGACATGGGCGGGATTGGGTGCGCTTACACTCTCAAGATAAGAAAGTTCTCAACCTGTTTTCTTTCACCTGTGCATTTTCGGTTGCCGCAATAGCTGGCGGAGCGCAGCAGGTGGTGAATGTTGATATGAGCAAACGGGGTTTGAGTATTGGGCGCGCTAATCATCAGTTGAATGGACATGATCTTTCTAAGGTTAGTTTTATGCCCTACGATATGCTGAAGTCCTGGGGGCGGATCAGGCGGCCAGGGCCTTATGATATAATTATCATTGATCCTCCCAGTTTTCAGCCGGGAAGTTTTGTGGCAGAAAATGATTATCGTAAAGTGTTAAGACGCTTGCCTGAGTTGGCTTTGCCAGGTGCGCAGGTGTTAGCTTGTCATAATGATCCGGCTCACAATCAAACTTTCGTCAGGGACTTAATGGCGCAGGAGTGCCCGCAGTTTTCATTTGTTGAGTTACTGCCAACACAAGAAGACTTCCCTGATCTTGACTCTGAAGGTGGTGTTAAAGCAATGGTATTTAAACACAATGATTAAGATTCCCGTGATCTGCATTGATATTGAAGCCAGTGGCTTAGGGCCGGGCTCTTATCCGATAGAAATTGCATGGAAGTGTGGTTTGACGGGCGATAGCGATAGCTTCTTGATTAATCCGGAAACAGGTTATAACTGGACGGATTGGGATTTAGAAGCAGAGGATCTTCACCATATTGCTATTCAGGAGTTGCTGGCCGAAGGCGTGTCTGTCAAGGAGGCTTGTAAGCGACTCAACACGCGGCTTCAAGGTAAGACGCTCATCAGTGACGCCGTTGATTTTGATTATTTTTGGATTCGACGTCTTTATGAATCCGCTAGGATGAATCCTTCATTTGAAGTCCGAGGTATTGATAAAGTGCTGGAAGGTGGGCAGTTGATTCAGTATCGGTTGGTTGCTAATGCTCAGGTACGAAACCATCGCGCCATGGATGATGTCAATGACCTTCTGACCTGCCTGGCTGCTTGCGATATTAGTTAACACTTCATCCTTTTTGCTTAGTAAGTCTCCCACTATGTTATTCAGTTAAACCATCTAAGCCTGATCTTAGCGTCAGTGCCTCACCTAGCTGGTCGATGGTCCCGGGTGCCACGCCGGCTAGCGTAGCGACGGCGGTTGGATAGGATTCTTTGACGCTTTCTTCATTCCTTGCCTCTCGAATACAAGCATTGATATAACATGCCAAGTGTAAAATGGCGCTCAGAGGAAGAAGGTCGTCATGGCTCAATGGTTTTTTATGCTGTTTTACTGCTTCACCAAGTTCTGCTGGGAAGCTCCACATATCCAGGAGCGCCTTGCCCGCTTCCTGAGAGGTGAATCCCACCCGATCAATCTCTGCTTCGCTGCGGCTTAGATAAGAGTCTTCAATGAGTGTTTGAATGGCTTTTGCGCGTTTAGGCACCGCTAAATGGAGTAACAAGCGCCCGATGTTATGAATAAGACCTGCTGTAAACGCGACATCAGGATCTACATCATCCGACTTAGATGCAAACCAGCGGGCGAGAGTCGCTACTCTAAAGGATTCTGACCAGAATTTTTTTATATCCAGTCCCTCAACGTTGACTGCAGAGTTAGAGAAGCCGGAAGCAATCACCAGTATTTTTAAGCGGCTCATGCCTAGCATGATCGTTGCTTCATCAATAGATGAGATTTTTCGTGACAGCCCGAAATAGGCTGAATTGACCAACCGAAGTGTTTTTAAAGAGAGTGTTTGATCTTCGCTGACTTTTTTAGCGATATCTGAATAATCAGCATCAGGATTGTTTAATGCCTGAATTAAGTAACGGACTACTTCAGGTACGTTTGGTAGCTTGCTGGTCTGGCCCAACAGGTCTTTAATTTCCATAGTGTCTCCTGCTGTTTGCGCATTAGTTATTATTATTCCTATGCATCAGCGTAGAGGAGGATAAAAATTTCGCAAATAAAAAGGCCGCATCAATGCAGCCTTACACGTGTAGATTCAGATGATCAGAGATTTAAAACATGTTCTTCAATTTTGCTGCGCAACTCATCATATTGTCCCATCTCTTCAGGCAGGAAGTAGAGCTTGTAGTAGCTGCGCTCGACCAGGTTGCCTTTAATTCCTTTGATATTTTCTTTCATCATGGCATAGGGGTAAGCCATGTGAAGGTGCAAAACACGGGTGTGCGGTTGAAGTTGAAACTCATGGTTTTCAAGGTCGTAGCGCACTTTCTTTTCTTTAATCGTGTAGAAAGATACTTCAGCGACATGATTAAGATTGATGAGAAAGTTGGATGTAACAGGCACCAGGTGCTGTTTTTCCAAACCGTTGTGTTCCATGAAGATACCGCTATTTTTCTTAATCTTGATAAACATCGTGACACCCAGGACATGTTATTAACAGAAAAGAATACTATGTCAGTTTAATGACAAAGTTATTACAAAAGGTTATGACAAACAGTAACGCGACTTTATGTACTTCACAACTAAAGATTTAAAAAGAGCGGTACGCATACCGCTCATAATGTTGTTGCTATATATGAGGCTATATAAATAGGTAATTAGTTCACTTAATCGTTACTGCTCGTAAGATTTTAAGAAGGTGGCAATACGTGATATTGCTTCCTCTAAATCATCAATACGCGGAAGGAAGACAATTCTGAAATGTTGTGTATCTGGCATGTTAAATCCGCTGCCTTGTACCACAAGTACTTTTTGTTGCAGCAGCAGATCAAGTGCCAGCTTTTCGTCATTTTTAATTGGATAAACATCGGGATCCAGCCTAGGGAATAAGTACAAGGCTCCTTCAGGTTTTACGCAGGAGACGCCGGGGATATCATTAAGCATCTTCCAGGCCAGATTGCGCTGCTCAAATAGTCGCCCTTCGGGAACGATAAGCTCATTAATGCTTTGATATCCTCCTAACGCTGTTTGTATTGCGTGTTGGGCAGGGACGTTAGCACATAAACGCATATTGCTGAGCATATCCAGCCCTTCAATATAATCGCGCGCACGGTGCTTGGGTCCGCTGACGATAAGCCAGCCAGAACGAAACCCTGCCGCGCGATATGTTTTAGACAGACCGTTGAACGTTAAGCAGATCACATCGTCTGCTAATGAAGCCATAGAAATATGCCGGGCTTGATCATAGATGATCTTGTCGTATATTTCGTCAGCAAAAACGATCAGGCTATGTTCTCTGGCCAGATCCATAATTTGCATCAGTATTTCTTTTGGATACACAGCACCTGTCGGGTTATTAGGGTTGATAACCACAATGCCACGGGTGTTTTCAGTAATCTTGCTGCGGATGTCGTCAATATCCGGTACCCAGCCAGACTGCTCATCACACAGGTAGTGCACCGGATTTCCACCGGCCAGACTAACCGCCGCTGTCCAGAGCGGATAGTCGGGAGCAGGAATGAGCATCTCGTCCGTATCATTCAGTAAGCCCTGCATAGACATGACAATCAGTTCTGAGACGCCGTTACCTATATAGATATCTTCAACGCTAACGTTCGCAATCTCTTTTCTCTGACACTCTTGCATAATGGCTTTACGGGCCGCGAACAAGCCTTTTGAATCGCAATATCCCTGAGAGGCGGGTAAGTTGCGGATAACGTCCTGAACAATCTCTTCAGGTGCCTCAAATCCCCACGGAGCAGGGTTGCCGATATTGAGTTTGAGGATGCGGTTGCCTTCCTCCTCTAAACGTTTGGCTTCCTGAAGAACGGGTCCCCTGATGTCGTAGCAAACGTTGATCAGCTTGTTCGATTTTCTGATAACTGGCATGTTAACAATCCCGTAGGTCGTCAGTCTCTGTTGAATGTACTGACGAGCGAGTCACAAATAATAAAAAAGGTTGATAATCATACGCTTTTTTATATGTGAAAAGAACAGCTGCTGAGTTAAGGTTTATGTTAAGAGAAACCAGATATTCCTGATTTTAAAGAGGATGTTGGCGGTTAGTCTTGATGAGCGCTTTGCCAGGCTGAGCGTGAACAGGGCAGTGAGGATAATGTTATGAAAGGCTTTATGAAAAGCTCCATGAGTAATAATGGAAAAGTTATTAAGTCGGAAGATGAGTGGAAAGCCACTTTAACAGCCGAGCAATACCGTATTTGCCGTAACAGAGAAACTGAAAGGGCTTTTGCGGGGGCTTATTATCATAATGAGAAGGAGGGTGTTTATACCTGTGTGTGTTGTGGTATTGCTTTGTTTAACTCCTCTGCAAAATATGATTCGGCTAGTGGTTGGCCCAGCTTCTGGGAGCCCGTAAGTGATGACGTCATTCTTGAGTATCGGGACAGTCAGCATGGCGTGATACGTGACGAAATCAGCTGTGCGCGTTGCGATGCGCATTTAGGCCATGTATTTCCCGATGGGCCAGAACCAACAGGGCTGCGCTATTGTGTAAATTCCGCTTCTCTTGATTTTGAAGAACAGAGCAGATGAAAAATTTCCAATGGTTGTATGAGCATGCCTTGCAGCATAAAGGGGCAGCGCTGGAGTCTATGTTGCCAGAGGTCTTGTCTGATGCCTCGATTGCGCAATTAAGTGAAAACTATATTTTTTCAACGTTAACACGGCGCGTTTTCAGGGCAGGCCTGAAACATTCGCTGGTGGACAGTAAATGGCCCGCCTTTGAAAAAGCGTTTTTCGACTTTAATCCTCACAAAGTCGCTTTAATGAGTGATGAGCAGTTAGAGCGTTTAATGCAGAATGATCAGATTATAAGGCACTGGGGAAAGATCAAAGCCACTCGCCTGAACGCGGTGATGCTGACTGAGATAGCAGAAAAGCAGGGTAGCTGTGCTCGTTGGATAGCGGATTGGCCAGAAGAGAATATTATTGGCCTGTGGAGCGCTCTTAAGCAGCAGGGATCGCATCTGGGGGGTAACTCCGGGGCGTATTTTTTGCGGATGTTGGGAAAAGATACTTTTGTGTTGACTGATGATGTGGTGGCGGCGTTGAAAGCACAGGGGGTGGTCGATAAGAAGCCAACAGGAAAGAGGGATTTGCAAAAAGTTCAGGATGCCTTCAATCAATGGCGTGCAGAATCAGACCGGCCTTTGTGCCATATTAGCCGGTTGCTGTCTTTTACGGTGGGTTGGTGAGGGCTGTTTGAGGGTTTCAATTAAGCAGGCTAAGGGTTGGTAATTTAGCGGGGTGACAATTGATTGATAAAGTCGCAGAGGTTGTCGGCGATCTGTTTAACCGGCTTTTTGCCAGGATATTCCAGCCATATGCTGCCGTCATCGTTACGTACCGTTAGCATTCCATCATCCGGCTCAGTGCATGCAAAAAATAAGCTTAAAGGCTGTTTTTGCTTGGCTTTTACCATAGCGTGGCCAATAAAATTGGCTCGAAGTCGTTCTAAATCCTCTTCATTCCAAACCTGCAATAAAACTAAATCACCGGCGGGTGCTCGTGCGTTTAAGTGATCGGACCAGTAGCAGCTAAAGTATTCTGCAATATCAGGATGAATTTTGGTATCCAGTGCCTCACCTAAGCGAATGAACATATCAGAGACGGGCGTCTGTTTTGTCGGCTGCCAATTGAGAATCTCACCCGCTTGTGGGTCATTGGCGTCAAAGCACAGTGAAGGCCATTGTGGATCAAAAGGCATGCTGGGTAATGGGTCATTGTGGTATGCACGCCACTTTGTGACAAAATTTTCCAACGTATCTGATATCTGCATTGTGTCCTGCGATTATAAATAGCTAACAAGTAAGAAGCGTTACTTTAGTGCTTTTTGCTCGCGGGTGGAAATATTTGAGGTGTGTGTGGGAAAAATGAAAGCGGTTCTGGTTATTAAGTGAACACATGCTATTCATGTCGGCAGTCGTTAGACGTAAAATGTTAAGCTGTGTTTATATCGAGGAAAAAAATATATCTGTTTTTTTGCTGCAAATGTTTGACAATGCAGGGAAAGTATTTAAAATGCGCACCTCGTTCAGGGACGTGTCAACGCCTCAGAATGAAAACGGAGTGGTAGTTCAGCTGGTTAGAATACCTGCCTGTCACGCAGGGGGTCGCGGGTTCGAGTCCCGTCCATTCCGCCACTAGTAAAGTCAAGGTGCTGATTTTATTAGTATAAAAAATTTAAGCCGATGCATTGTGGGCGTGTAGCTCAGTTGGGAGAGCGTCGCCCTTACAAGGCGAATGTCGGGAGTTCGAACCTCTCCACGCCCACCATAATGTAGCT
>NZ_FOOU01000021.1:0-12894 GCF_900113275.1 Neptunomonas qingdaonensis | reverse complement strand
ATGCATTATGGGCGTGTAGCTCAGTTGGGAGAGCGTCGCCCTTACAAGGCGAATGTCGGGAGTTCGAACCTCTCCACGCCCACCATAATGTAGCTATATGATGTAAAGATGCGGAGTGGTAGTTCAGTTGGTTAGAATACCTGCCTGTCACGCAGGGGGTCGCGGGTTCGAGTCCCGTCCATTCCGCCACTAATTAAATCAAGGTGCTGATTTTATTAGTATAAAAATACAGCCATTGTATTATGGGCGTGTAGCTCAGTTGGGAGAGCGTCGCCCTTACAAGGCGAATGTCGGGAGTTCGAACCTCTCCACGCCCACCATAATCCTCGCAGTTGATTCTCCTTCTACTATATAATTTCCTTTTTTAGTCAAATCACAGCCTGCTCATTTTTTTGAGTCCTAATTTTCGCTAATATCTGTTGAAATCGACAGCAACGCTGCATCTTACATGGGAGCATATGTGACGACTGATATTTTTGATTCTCAATCTCCGCTCGTCATCCAGCCGTTAATCTTGCCAATTTTCGCAGAAAAGCAGTTGAAGGTGTTCATGATCAGGACTGATCTGACTCACTCTCAAATCAGTGGCAATAAATGGTATAAGCTCAAATACAATCTCAGAGCTGCCCGGCGTCAAGGTGCTACGCGGATTATTAGTTTTGGTGGTGCTTACTCAAACCATATTCATGCCCTTGCCTACTCAGCTAAGGCTTTTGGAATCGAATCGATCGGTGTTATTCGTGGAGAAAAGGTCGACAACGCCACGCTGGCTGATGCCCGTAAGTGGGGTATGCAGCTGCATTTTGTTGATCGGACCAGTTATCGACAGCGCCATTCGGCCTCCTGGTTAGCGGCGTTGCAGCGTGAGATTGGTCCTGGTTTTATAATCCCTGAGGGAGGTTCTAATACATGGGCGGTACAGGGTGTTTCTGAGCTGATGCCTGATATTTGCGAGCAGATTCCATCCCTTGATTATCTGCTTTGTGCCTGTGGTACAGGCGGCACGCTGGCGGGCCTGGTGAGTACTGCACCTGAAAAGGTTAAGGTCGAGGGTTACCCTGTGTTAAAAGGCGCAGAGTTTCTCTATGCGGATATTCAGGCGCTACTCGAGTCTGCAGGCGCTGATGTTCGCTGTTCGTGGAATCTGGATAAAGAGGCCCACTATGGTGGGTATGCAAAAATAAATGCGGAGCATCGCGCTAAGTGGTTAATGCTTGAAGAGGAATGTAACATGCTGTTGGATCCGGTCTATACCTCTAAATTGCTGCGTAGATTTGTGGAAAAGGTACAGCAGAATGCTTATCCGCCAGGTTCTACCCTGGCGCTTATACACACAGGTGGATTACAGGGACGCAGATCACTTATGTAAGTGCTTGAAAACTTTTACTAAGCCGGTAATCATGTAACTCATAATACGACCTGATCATAAAGAGAAAAAAGGTAACGAGATGGATCACTTTCGCAACATTGGTTTAATCGGTCGGCTGGGTAGTAAGCAGGTTATCGATACACTGAAACAATTGATGCGTTTTCTTCATGATAGGGGTTTGAATACTATCCTTGATGAGCGTAATGCAGAAATGATGCCCGGACATGGTCAGCAGATCTGTAAGCAAAAAATAATGGGTGAGATCTGCGATCTGGTGATTGTGGTCGGAGGGGACGGTAGCTTACTGGGGGCCGCTCGCGCTTTGGCACAATGTCATGTGCCGGTATTAGGCGTGAACCGTGGAAATTTAGGATTCTTGACCGATATCTCGCCGAATGAAATTGAAGAGAAAGTATCTGAGGTGCTTGAGGGGAAATATACGGTAGAAAGTCGCTTTCTGCTGGATATGATTGTTAAGCGTGGAGGTGAGCCTATCGGTGAAGGCACCGCGTTGAATGATTGTGTTCTGCATCCGGGTAAAGCGACACGAATGATTCAATTTGAGCTCTATATCGAAGGCCAGTTTGTTTATACTCAGAAATCCGATGGTCTGATTGTTTCTACACCGACCGGATCGACCGCGTACGCGTTGTCGGGAGGGGGGCCGATTATGCATCCTAAGCTGGATGCGATTGTGCTTGTGCCGATGTTTCCTCATACACTGTCCAGCCGTCCTATTGTTGTGGATGGTAACAGCGAGTTAAAGTTGGTTATTAGTGAAGATAATGAAACCTACCCAACCGTATCTTGCGATGGCCAGATTAATATTAACCTGGCGCCGGGTGATGTTATTACTATTCATAAAAAACCGCATAAGCTTAAATTGCTACATCCTTTGAATTATGACTTTTACCGTACCTGCCGAGAGAAACTGGGTTGGGGTACGAAGTTGGGGAGATAACGTGGAGGTCAGACGTTTCGAAGGTTTTGATCTGATAGGGGACATCCATGGCTGTGGTCTTAGCTTAAGGATGTTGTTGGCGCGTCTGGGATATAGCAAAAAGAACGGCACATACTTTCATCCGCGCCGCCAGGTTATTTTTTTAGGTGACATCGTAGATCGTGGACCGCATATCCGCGAGGCATTACATATTGTGCGTGACATGGTCGATGCCGGGCATGCGCAGATTGTCATGGGTAACCATGAATATAACCTGCTTTGCTATTGTACCCCCAGTCGTACACCTGACACGCAACCCTATCTGAGAGAGCACACGCAACGCCATCGGCGCATACTTCAGGAAACTTTACAGCAACTGGATCCATATCCGCAGGATAAGCGTGACTTTTTGCAATGGATGAAGGAGATGCCGCTGTTTCTTGAAATGGAAGACTTTCGGGTCGTGCATGCTTGTTGGCATCAGGCGTTAATTGATGAGTTTAAAGAGATGCTCGGCGGGAACCAGATCAATGATGATTTCCTCTATCGTTCGGCTATTCCCGATACCTTTGAATGGGTGCTGATGGATCGTTTATTAAGAGGTACGCATCTTAAGTTGCCAAATGATGAGGTCATGGTTAGTCGTGATGGCTTTAAACGACGTTTCTTCAGGACTAAGTTTTGGGCGGTGCAGCCTCAGTTTTTTATTGATGTGGCATTTCAGCCTGATCCTTTACCTGAGCATATTGCCAGAACGCCGTTATCCGAAGACAATCGCAGAGACCTCGTGCATTATGCTGAAACAGAAAAGCCGCTTTTTATCGGACATTACTGGTGTGAAGGCGAGCCCAGGCCTGTTAGTGACAATATAGCCTGTCTTGATTACTCCGCTGTTAAATATGGAAAGCTGGTCGCGTATCGCTACGATTATGAAACTAAGTTACGTGCGGATAAATTTGTTTGGGTTGATGTCCGGGCGGAAATAACAAGGCCGCAGTAATCTGGCCGTATAGAATAAAATATGATTAAAATTTTCGAAGTATCATTAAGTATTGATTTAAAAGAGTTTGCAGAATTTCTCTGGCAGCATGAGATACCTCATCGAATTATTGAGGACGAAGAGACGCAAGCGCTTTGGGTGCCGCGCCATGTTAATGCGGAGCGTGTGGCATTCATTTATGAGCAATGGCGCAAGGGTGCGAACCTGACGGATATAAAGGTGCAAAGACCGCTTCATCAGCGTATGAATCCTTTAGATTTTCCGTGGACAATCAGTTTAATCATTATCAGTGCGGTGATTACCTTTGCCATTGGCTTTGGCAGTCAGAATGACCTGATGCGTTGGTTGACCATTACTGATTTTCGTATCGATGGCCAGAAGCTGATCTATACCCACCTGTTTGAGTCGATTCGATCCTTTGAGTTGTGGCGATTTGTCACACCTATTTTCATGCATTTTAATATGCCGCATATTCTTTTTAACTCTTTATGGGTGTGGGTGATAGGGCGGCGAATTGAGCAACTGCAGGGCGGATCGGTTTTTTTCGTGGTGATTCTGTGGGCGTCTGTCGTATCAAATATTGCACAATTCTGGATTTCAGGGCCGATGTTTGGCGGTATGTCCGGTGTGGTTTATGCGGTACTCGCCTATACATGGCTATGGGATAAGCAGGCGAGGATTCCTTTTTTTGGATTTCCTCCTGCGCTAATGATCTTTATGGTTTTCTGGCTGATTCTTGGTTATACCGGTTTATTAGAGGCGGTTGGCTTTGGCGCTATTGCCAATACGGCGCACCTTGCCGGATTAATTGCCGGGTTACTGGCGGTTCCGTTAGTGCGTATGATTTTTAAGCGTGAAGCGAGCCTTTGAAGCTTTAAAGCTTTGGGGCTCGGGAGATTAGGGTTTCAAGCTTTGGGTCGTTAAAGAGAGAACCCTTTTGTAAGGAGGTTACTATGAAATATGAAGAACTTATTGAAAATATGACACCACAAATTCATCAATCGCTTAAACTTGCGATCGAATTAGGTAAGTGGCCTAGCGGTCAAAAACTATCAGTTGAGCAGCGTGATACCTGTATGCGTGCTGTTATTGCGTATGATGAAAAGCATCTTCCGCAAAATCAGCGCACTGGTTATATCGATCGCACCAGAAAAGATGGTGCTCAGCATGGCGCTGATCCCCTGGAACCCGAAGTATTGAAAATTATAAATACTCATTAATAAGATGGTTAAATGCAAATATTAGGCGTTGGTGCATTAAGTAAAATGCACACGGAGTTAGCTGAGCGTGTCGTATACTCACTTCAGTTAGGCGAGAGCAACCTTGTAGTCAATTCCTTGCTGGAAAAGAAGATTCGCATACGTTCGCTGGGAGAGATTAATTGTCTGCACTGCGGAAAAAAAACTAAAAAAAGTTTTAGTCAGGGTTTTTGTTACCCATGTTTTAAGCGTTTACCGCAGTGTGATGTTTGTATTATGAGCCCTGAAAAGTGCCACTATAGCGAAGGTACCTGCAGAGACTCAGAGTGGGGCGAGCAGCATTGCTTTGTCCCCCATGTTGTTTATCTGGCTAACTCTTCTGGCGTCAAGGTCGGCATCACGCGTGCTACGCAAGTACCCACCCGCTGGATTGACCAGGGAGCCATACAGGCATTGCCTGTGTTTAATGTTCAAACGCGTTTGCAGTCGGGTCTGGTTGAGCGGATTTATGGCGAGTACTTGTCCGATCGAACTAACTGGAGAGCCATGCTCAAAGGGCAGGTTGAGCTGCTGGATCTGGCAAACACACGTGATGAGATGCTGCAGCGCTGTTTCGATGATATTACTGCATTACAGGATATTCACGGCATACAGGCGATTCAGCCGATAAAAGATAGCCAAACGCTGATGATTGAATATCCCGTCATTCAGTATCCAAGCAAAGTCGTCACGCATAATCTTGATAAAACACCGGATGTGGAAGGTGTATTGCTGGGGATTAAGGGGCAGTATCTGATCTTAGATACCGGGGTGATTAATATGCGTAAATATACGTCTTATCAGATAGAACTGAGTTCAGAATAGGGGTTAATTTTTCATGACAGAACAACCGGAAGTAATCTACCTGAAAGACTACCAGGTGCCTTCTTTTTTGATAGACCAGACGGAGTTACGCTTTGAGCTTGAATCAGAGCGTACTATTGTTAACGCTAAATTGACGATGCGTCGTAACCCTGATTGCCAGCAAAAACCACAAGGGCTTGAGCTTCACGGTGATAAAGCGCTGCAGCTGTACCGGATTACGCTGAATGAGCAGCTGCTTAATGAAAGCGATTACCAGCGTCTTGACGAAGGTTTACAGATCTTTACCGTGCCTGATGCCTTTGTTTTAGAAACGCAGGTTGAGATTCATCCTGATCAAAACACAGCCCTTGAAGGCTTGTACCGTTCAGAGGGGTTCTATTGCACCCAGTGTGAAGCAGAAGGCTTCCGTCGCATTACTTTCTATCTTGATCGTCCTGATGTTATGTCGGTTTTTTCAACGACGATAGAGGCCGATAAAAGCGCCTATCCAGTGATGCTATCTAACGGTAACCCTGTTGCCACAGGGGATGCTGATAATGGTCGTCATTGGATCACCTGGGAAGACCCGCACCCTAAGCCCGCCTACCTTTTCGCGCTGGTTGCCGGTGATCTGAAAATGATCGAAGATCAGTATACAACCTCAGGTGGACGTGACGTCGCCTTACGTATATATGCAGCTGATAAGGATTTGGATAAGCTTGACTATGCCATGCAATCCTTGATTAATGCGATGCGTTGGGACGAGCAAGTGTATGGTCGTGAATACGACTTGGATATCTATATGATTGTCGCCGTCGACTTTTTCAATATGGGGGCCATGGAAAACAAAGGGCTTAATGTTTTTAATACCTCGTGTGTATTAGCCAGTCCTGAAACGACCACGGATGCAGGTTTTCAGCGTGTCGAAGGGGTGGTGGCTCATGAATATTTTCATAACTGGTCGGGTAACCGGGTAACCTGCCGTGACTGGTTCCAACTGAGCCTCAAAGAAGGCTTCACCGTGTTTCGTGATGCCGAGTTCTCGGCAGATATGAACTCACGAACAGTGAAGCGTGTAGAGAACGTTGCTTTGCTGCGTACCGCTCAGTTTGCTGAGGATGCCGGCCCGATGGCGCATCCGATTTTACCGGCCTCATTTATCGAAATTTCAAATTTTTACACCATGACTATTTATGAAAAAGGCGCAGAAGTTGTGCGCATGATTCATACGCTTTTAGGTGCTGAGGCTTTCCGTAAAGGCAGTGACTTATACTTCTCGCGTCATGATGGTCAGGCCGTCACTACTGAAGACTTTGTTAAGGCGATGGAGGATGCCTCGGGGCGTGACCTTACGCACTTCAGAAATTGGTACAACCAGGCGGGTACACCGGTATTGGCTGTGTCTGATGAGTTTGATGCGGCCTCACAAACCTATCGCCTGACGATTTCTCAGTCATGTCCTGCAACGCCGGGACAGGACACAAAAGCGCCTTTCCATATTCCTGTTGCTATTGGCTTGCTGGATAGTCAGGGAGAAGACCTGCTCTTGTCTGATGGCGAAGCACAGATAACGACTCAGGTAACGACGCAGGTAACAACACAGATATTAGAGCTGCACGAAACCCGGCAGACATTTGAGTTTAGCGGTATTGCCGAGCGACCAGTGCCTTCTTTGTTGCGCGGTTTTTCCGCACCGGTAAAGTTGAATTATCCTTACACGCGTGAAAACCTGACGTTTCTGATGAGTCACGACAGTGATGGCTTCAATCGATGGGAGGCTGCACAAAAGCTGGGCGTGGATATTCTGCAATCACTCATCAAAGATTATCGAAATGATAAAAAACTGATACTCGACAAGCAGTTAGCTGAAGCTTTTAAAGTCGTTTTAGCGGATGAATCTTTAGATAAAGCCATGGTGGCAAAAGTGCTGACGCTGCCATCTGAGGCTTATCTGAGCGAGCTGGCTGAAGAGATAGATGTTGATGCTATCCATCATGTGCGTAATTTTGTGCGTCATCAATTAGCCGTACAACTTGAAACGCAGCTGCTTTCAACCTACCAGGCATGTACCTGTGATGATACATACTCCCCTGATGCCGCCAGTATCGCTCGAAGAGCATTACGCAATGTCTGTCTGGGCTACTTGTTAGCGACCGAAAAGCAGGAACATCTGGAGTTGGCGCTGGCTCAGTTCCATGAAGCGAACAATATGACGGATAGTCAGGCAGCGCTGAACATTGTCGTTCATTCCGGATATCAAAAAGCAGCGGAAGTTATTCTTGAGCAGTTTTATCTGCGTTGGTCTCATGAGCCGCTGGTGGTCAATCAATGGCTATCGGTACAGGCGTCTAACCCGCAAGCAGGCACCTTATCTCAGGTCAAAGCGTTAATGCAGCATGATGCTTTTAATATGCGTAATCCGAATAAAGTTCGCAGTTTAATCGCAGGCTTCAGTGCGCTCAATCCGGTGAATTTTCATGCCCTCGATGCTAGCGGATATATGTTTCTTGCCGATCAGGTGATTACATTGAATAATCTGAACCCGCAGATAGCCTCTCGCTTAGTCACTCCCTTAACGCGCTGGAAGCGTTATAACACCGAGCGTCAGGAGATGATGAAGGCTCAGTTGCAGCGCATTATGGATAGCGGAGAGTTATCGCGAGATGTTTTCGAGGTTGTGAGTAAAAGTCTGGCATGATAGAACTAATCAGATGATCTGTTTGTCATAACAGATGATTTTCATAAACAATAATATTTAATGTATAGGTGTGCTGATGGATCGGAAGCTTTCATCTGAAGATAAATTTAATTTGCAGCAAAATTTTCGACGCTATCTCAAGTTTCAAGATCAATATGAGATAGCCAATGAAATCGCTAAAGAAGCTCGTGCAAGCCGGGTATGGGTAGCGGGCGTGATTGCATTGCTATTTGCTTTGGCATCGGACTTTTTTATGGGGGCTTCGGCTGCTTTGTTTGGTTTGTATTTCTACCGGATTTTAATGGCTTCAATGAAAGTTGGTGCGGCAGAAGAGGGTAGAGAAGACACCGAGCGCTGGTTTGCAGGTAAAGGGCTAAAGTTTGAAGGGCGCATATTGTATTACCGGGATGATCAAATGATGGAAACGCCACTCGATCCTTTTAATGACAGACTCTATAAGTAAATTGTAAGCATATGGCGTTCAAGCGGGAATATCAGCGTTTGACTCAGCGTACGAGTCAGATGCTGGCATCTACAGAAACGGATAATGTCGATTTTAAACGTGACGTCAGTGGCGTTAAAAGTAGCGATATTGTCGCGTTGGCGAACGCCCCTCACGGTGGAACCTTGCTTATCGGTGTCGATGAATATACCACTGCTGACGGCCTGCAGCGTGGTAAGGTTGTGGGCTGTGAGGTGGATGATAATGCACGTTTGATGATTATCAATAAAGCAACGGATTGCTATCCTAACGTCGCTGTTCAGATTTATATCGAAAATTTGAAAGCGAAGCCCATCATGAGGATTGAGGTGCCTTCAGGACACCTTAAGCCCTATTGTTCTCCGCGTGGCGAATATTCGATCAGAGCGGAGGGCCGCAACCGGGCACTTTATCCAGAAGAGCTATTGTTGATCTTTATGGATAGTGAAGGCGATAAGTTTTTGTCTCGTTTCAGAACCGCCGTCTCTCAGCTTGAATCGCAAGTGGGCAGTATCAATCATTCATTAAGTAGTGATATGTTGGCCGTCGCCCAACATATACATGACCTTGACAGTCAGCTGCAGCGCACATTGGGGCGTTTAGCACGGATTACGGATAGTACAAAGAAACGCTCCAGAAACTTACTGCAAACACTCAAAGATAGTCAGGATAGCCTTGAGAAACTAGAACGTTTTTTGATTGATGATGCGAGCTTTGAGCAGCGTCAGGTTGCGATCCAGCGTCTGGAAGATAAGGTAGATCTGTTGCTTCAGCATTGTTCTGTTTTGACCCTTGAGGAAAACTAAATGCTTCAATTTCTGAAGCGTTGTGAGTATTGGATTTTTGATCTGGATGGGACGCTAACCCAGCCGGTGCATGACTTTGCCTATATTCGAAGAGAACTGGATATCGCACCTGATGAGGATATTTTATTACATTTGGCTTCGTTGCCTGATATGCAGCGGCGTCAAAAATCAGAACGTCTTGATCAGTTAGAGCACTTTTATGCATTGCAGACAAAGTCTGCTGAAGGCGTTGACTCATTAATTAAGTTATTGACGCGTAAGCAGTGCCGGTTAGGCATTGTTACCCGCAACACCAAAGTATTTGCGCAATTATCGTTGTCTGTTTTACAGTTGTCATCACACTTTTCAGATGAATGTATTATCGGCCGGGATGAGGCGCTTCCAAAGCCCGAGCCACATGGAATACAAGCACTTATTTCACAGTGGGGCGTTTCTGCTGACGATGTAATGATGGTCGGGGATTATAAATATGACCTGCTGGCGGGGCGCGCTGCGGGCTGTCGAACGATTCATGTCAGTGATAATGATGAGCTGCAATGGCCAGCATTAACTGATTATCGTTTTAATTCCTTATCCGAATTGTCTGAGCTCTTATAACTCTGCTTTAGCTTTATTGCTGTGTCTGCTTTTAACGGTACTTTTGATTTTACTCTTGGTTCTGCTCTACGCCAGGGGCTTTGCCTGTTTGAACTTATCTGCGAATTACTGATCTGTATGTTTATAAAGGATTTTTTTAATTGATGAGTTATAGCTAAATGAATAATACCTTTACCCTTTAATTACTTATATTCTTTTAGTATAGGGTGCCCCACTTGAATTATTGATTTCTGTCAAAATTAATTTTTAGGCTTGGGTTATAGTGAAAGTATTAATAAGGAGGTAATGATATGACAGTTGTATCAGAGTTACATCAGGATCATGTTAATCTCAGAAAACTACTTGAGATACTGGATAAAAAGATTCTTAAGCTAAAAGAAGGAAGTCAGCCAAATATTAGTTTAATGGCTGATGTTATTAACTATATTGCCACCTATGCAGAAGGCTATCATCATCCGAGAGAAGATAAGCTTTTTGCTTACTTTCATGGTAAAAACGATCAATTAGATGCTGTGATGAAAGAATGTGAAGATGCGCATGTCAATCTGAAGGGTTATGCGCACGCCCTGCTCGAAACAATTGATGGTGTGCTGCATGATGCAGTCGTTCCTATGGATGATTTCATTGCAAAGCTGGAGACCTTTGTTTCAAACGAAAAAGCCCATTTAGACTTTGAAGAGGCCAAAGTATTTTCTCTGATGAATGAAACAGCAACCAACGCGGACTGGAAAAAGGTAGAGAAACAACTCCCTGTAGAAGCAGATCCACTTTTTGGTGAAAAGCGTACCGAAGAGTACAAATCTTTATATGCAGAGCTGATGAGAGATATTAATTCGTAACTAAATGGCTATCAGGGGCATTTGCACTGCTTGCGGTAAATGCCTCATAACATATACGATTCCTTCCCAATCGTTTGGCTTCGTAAAGTGCCGCATCAGATAAGCTGAGTAGTGTGCTTGCTTGCATTTTAAGGTCTGTGTCGCATTCGGTCTGTTCTGCATCGTATGTTGAGTAACCGAGTGAAGTAGTAATACGAAAGGGTTCACCGGTTATGCTGCGGAATATTTGGGCAGCTATTTTTTCCCGTAGGTTTTCGGCAACGACTGAGGCTTGTTGTTCGGCACAGCCAGGTAGCAGGATTGCAAATTCTTCACCACCAAAACGGGCTACCAGATCGGTTTTGCGTAGAAGCTGTTTTAGTAGACGTCCGACTGTTCTGAGTACTCTGTCTCCTGTTTGATGTCCGTAGGTGTCATTCACTTTTTTGAAATGATCCAAGTCGATAAATAAGCAACTCAACGGTTCACGGTTTCGGTGGGCTCGCGTGATCTCTTTAACTATCTCGATATCAAATGCACGTCGATTATGCGTACTGGTTAGCATGTCGATAATGCTGAGGCGGTGTAAATTCTCATGATTGATACAATTTTCGATACAGACTGAGATGATTGAGGAGAGGTGAGCGAGGTAGTCGTAACGGTAGTCGACGGTATAGCGATGGATATCCTGTGCCCCCAGATGCAAACTGCCAATTAAACAATTCTGGCGAATCAAGGGCATCATAGCAACACTGAGGATGTAGGGATTATCGGGAAAAATGGTTTTACGGGTGCTTAAGTCAACTTCACCTGCTTGCAGTACTAAATCAGGGTAAAGCTGTCGTAACAGCCTCTGGTCGGGCTCTAGTCTTATTTGGCTGCGATTCTTGTCTGGGATATCTTCGAGTAGATCCAGAGCTATCTGCTCCGGATCAAAAAGAATGATCGATACGGCCGAGAGACGAAAAATTTCTTTAAAGTGGTTTAGTAACAGGTCTAGCAGATCTGAGAGTTTATGGCAGGCGAGCAAGCGTAGCTCAACATCAAAAAAACGATTGAGAATTATTTCATTGTGCTCTATTTTCTTAGCGGTTAAGCGCAGAGCACGTTTGAGTTCTATGTTCTCGGATTCCAGTTCTTTTTTATGCATAATCCGTACTTAATGAATCATATCTACTTATTATCGACACCCACACCCATTGCTGAAGCATTAGTTTGTAAATGTAGGCTTATAATTCCCAGCGATATGATTTTAAGTTTATTTTTCCGTTTCTGAACACAATCTGCTCATCGAGCAAGAGTTGTTTTTGAGTTTTATATTTGTCACTGCCGATAGGAAATGATATTTCGCCTTTAGCGTTAATCACTCTGAACCATGGAATAAGAGTGTCTTCAGGAAGCTTTGATAAGGCGCGGCCTACGGCTCTGGCTGTTCTGGGAAAACCGGCAAGTTCGGCAATCTGGCCATAAGTCGCGACTTTTCCATGAGGAATGTATCCAACGGCGTTCCAAATCGCTTCATCATAAGTGACGGCTTGATGGATGGCAGGGTTCTCTGTTACAGGCATGTATATTGCGCTTTTGATCGCATTTTTGGATCCTATAATGTGAGAGGCAACCCCAATCTGGGTTGTTATGCGCCAGGCTTCAACCGCTGACCATATAATATGGGAAATAAAAAGCCCGGAAAACCGGGCTTTAGCATATGAAGCTGATCTATAAAAGCACTAGATACTAGGCATGTTACATATTAGGTCTGCTACATATTAGGATAGTTAGGCCCGCCGCCGCCTTCTGGCGTTACCCAGGTAATATTCTGAGCCGGATCTTTAATATCGCAGGTTTTACAGTGAACGCAGTTCTGTGAGTTGATCTGGAAGCTTGCTTCGCCGGCTTCACTCTCAACGATTTCATACACGCCGGCAGGGCAGTAACGCTGCGCCGGTTCTGCATATAAAGGCAGATTCTTGCTCAGCGGCACGCTGCTGTCTTTGAGCACCAGGTGGCACGGCTGGTTCTCTTCATGATTGGTGTTGGAGAGAAACACCGAGGTCAGTTTATCAAAACTTAAGACGTTATCCGGTTTTGGATAGTCGATCGGTGTGAACTCTGTCGCCGGACGCATCTGTGCATAGTCTTCATG
>NZ_FOOU01000009.1 GCF_900113275.1 Neptunomonas qingdaonensis | reverse complement strand
ATGCAGAAAATCATATGATAGGTGCAGATGAGTTTCTTGCTTCTTGTTCTTCCTGTCATGGTATTAGTGGTAAAGGAGACGGGCCTATAGCTCAATTCCTTACACCAAAACCCACGGATTTAACCCAGCTCGCGAAGAATAACCATGGTTTATACCCATCCCTGGGTTCCGGAAACTATCCCTTCCAACGTGTGTTTCAGGTAATTGATGGTAGAACCCTTGTCTCGGGGCATGGAGACAGAGAGATGCCTGTCTGGGGGAGCCGTTACAAAATGGAAGAGGGAGATAAATATGGCCCGATGGGAGCTGAAAAGGTTATCAGAGGAAGGGTTCTGGAGTTAGTTTACTATATCCAGACAATTCAAGAAGAGTAATGCCTGGATAATCAGTGAACTAGCAACTGAAGGAGCAATGTATGGCTAAGTATCGCAAAATACTGGTGGCAATTGATCTCTCCGAAGAAGCAAAACAAGTTCTCGCAACGGCAGTTGATCTGCGTGAGGTTCATAACGCAGAACTGCTGGTTGTCCACATTGTTGAGCCTGTCAGCACCGCCTATGGCGGCGTATATATGATGGAGCTGGACAAGTCTCAGGATGAATTGAATACAGCAGCGAAAGAGCGCTTAACGACTTACGCTAATGAGTTCAATGTTGAAGCAAACCAACAAATTGTTGCGGTCGGCCACCCGGATGCCGAAATACACCGGCTGGCAGAAGAACACAACATCGATCTGATTGTGATCGGCAGTCATGGCCGCCGCGGCCTTCAACGGTTCATACTGGGGTCAACGGCCAACAGCGTTATGCAGAG
Organism: Neptunomonas qingdaonensis; assembly: GCF_900113275.1. GTDB lineage: Bacteria > Pseudomonadota > Gammaproteobacteria > Pseudomonadales > Balneatricaceae > Neptunomonas > Neptunomonas qingdaonensis. Next base: position 171,398 of record NZ_FOOU01000009.1, on the reverse strand, counting down.
CGCGACTTGCGACGTACTTGCAGTGCGGGTCAAGTGATCCTTATTGCGGGCGGAAATAACCCACAGTAAGACGCTGTCATCCATGACTCGATTCGGCATACAGCCATATCTGGCACGAGTCTGCCCGAGCGCATAGTCTGTTCAACTCAGTGCCACTTCAGTAGCAAATCGACCCGAAGCAAACGGTGGGGAGTTCCCGATTTACTAGAAAATTGTGTACTGGCGGTTTTTGCGCCGTAGATGATGGGTGCGCAGTCTTCGTTTAACATCTATTTTTATCGGCAAACGCCATGCGGGCCGATAGCGAGGGTTAAAGGAATGGACAATATCAAACGCGATCAATCCCAAAACGAATGGGATGTCATTGTCATTGGATCAGGCATGGGCGGCATGGCGGCGGCAGCGGCTTTATCCAGAACAGGACACAAGGTTCTTCTTCTGGAGCAATACCACACACTCGGCGGCCTGACACATAGCTTCTCTCGCGAGGGCTTCACATGGGATGTTGGGATCCACTATTTGGGCGGGCTCGCCCCTGGCGACCCAGAAAAAGACCTTCTTGACTGGCTGTGCACAAAGCCCATTGAGTTTGCTTCCATGGGTGCAGTTTACGACATACTGCATGTCGGAGATTCTGAGCCCTTGCGGCTTTCACGTCCCTATGAGGCGCAGGAGTTAGACTTCAAGGCGCGTTTTCCGGAGGAAACCGAAGCAATCGAAGGTTGGACGGATGCGATGCGCAAGGGCCGCGAGGCGCTGATGACAGCGATGCAAGTTCGATCCTTACCCGTCCCCTTCGGCGCCGGTTTGAAATGGTGGAAGCACAACGAACTTAACAAGTGGTGTGGCCGAACAACCAATGAAGTGGCACGTAGTCTCACAGATAATGACGATCTTGTTCGTGCGCTCACCTCGCAATGGGGTGATTTCGGAGGTCGACCGAGCACAGCAAGCTTCGCTTTACACGCCATGGCAGTTGGCTCCTATCTTGAAAGCGGTGCGTGGTATCCGGTTGGTGGCGGGGCCGCCTTTGCGCAACACATCTTGCCAACGATATCAGCTGGCGGTGGCGATGCTCGCGCCGGCGTAAAAGTGGCCTCCCTGTTGCTGGAAGACGGGCGTGTCGTAGGTGTTACGACCGAAGACGGAGAAACGATACGAGCTGACACTGTGATTTCGAATATCGGCGCTCGAGAAACGGTTGAGAGCCTGTTGCCTAATGATTGCTGCCATCAGGACTGGATAGAAGAAATCCGCGCGCTCAATCCTAATGTCGCTCATTTCAGTTTGTTTCTTGGTTTTGAAGGCGATATCGAATCCGCAGGCGCCACCAAATCAAATCACTGGATCTACCCTACCGGCGCTGTAGACACTCTTTGGGACGACGTGCCGGATGGAGCGCCGCCCGGTTTTTTTGTTTCCTTTGCATCACTCAAAGATCCAGCGCATGATCCGGGTCCTAGCCAAAAGCATGTGGGAGAGGTGCTTACCCTAACGGACTGGTCCAGCGTCGAACGTTGGGCGATGAAATCACCTGGCGCAAGAGGCGCTGACTATCAGGAATTCAAACAATCTGTTGAGCAGAGAATGTTCGAACAGTTTGAAAACTATTTTCCGCAGCTTGCTAAACTCGTTGTCCATCGCGAGCTGGCAACACCGCTCACCACTGTTAGCACTACTGGCCACTTTCAAGGGGCATTTTACGGTCTTGATGTTTCGCCGAAACGTGTATTCTCAGAAGCATTGCGCATGAAGACGCCGATAAAGGGGCTCTATCTTTCGGGCCAGGATGTATGCTCTCCGGGGATTGCAGGTGCGCTGTGGGGCGGCGTTCTCTCAGCAGCCAATGTCGACCGCAAGGTGTTTTTACATTTTCCAACGTAAAATGATGGCTTAGGCGTCTGGTCTCTCAATGAACTCGCATAAAAGTAGTTTGGTTGCGGGCTCGTGCATGTTAGATGGAGTGTTGCAGCCACGATGATTTGGAGAGAATGGATGACCAAAATACTTTGCACGCTAGTAGGCTAATCGCAGATAGTACTCAAGCTGCGCCTGAGGAGAAACGATGATGGAAGCTATACACCCGAACTTGTCTCTTCTGAAAAATCTCAATCTGCAAGACCTGGATGCATGTAAGAAATTTGTGGCTGACGATTTTTTTTGGCACTACTACAATCGACATATACCTGAGTTGGAAGGCGACTATCGCGGTCTTGACGGGTTGAAAAGCTTCTTTTCCAAGCTGAGTGAAAGAAGCGACAGTAGTTTCCGTGTGAAAGTAATCGATAGTAGGACAGCCGGTAATGAACTAGTAGTCACTCAAGTTTGCAATTGCATGAATCTTGAAGGTAGCTCAATGGAGTTTGATGCTGTCGTTGTTTGGCGAATCGTCAATGGCCAAATTACCGAAGCCTGGGATATTCCGGCAGTCAATACGATTAGGTCTATCGAAAAAAGCTAGAGTTCCTGATAGATGTTGGCCAGCCCAACATCATCCGATTGAGTCGGACCCGATGAGGCGTTAATCAATTTTGTCGCGGGGAATGTTCGGTCTGGTACTAGCCTGCCTAGACGCTCGACCTGCCTCGAGTCAATGTTCTTTAAGTCGCTCAACGACTCCAAGTTGAAATTAACGCCCGACTAAGGGTCAGTTACCCAGCAGCTAGTCCGGCTTGCGTAGCGTGCGAACTTGAACCACTGGTTCTGTGGCATTTCGGATGTCGTCACTCTATCCATTACTTTTGCTCTCGCCGCTGCCATTCTGATGCCACATCCCCCATAATTTAGGATTTCCATCCTTTATCCAGGCCATGAATTCTCGATTAAACGTGAAACCAGAACCGCAAATTTCCTTTAAAAACCGGCGTACGTTTTGGGTGTTTTTATATGTGTTCGTTACTGGCGTTTCTGCTGTGATTGTATCGCTATGCCAATCGAAATTATTCATCGTCAGGTGTTCACCCTCATGCCATATAACAGATTATGCAAGAGCCTAGGGCTTACTATCACTTTGACGCCCTACTTGGGTTCCAAGTAAACTTTATAAGCATTAATTTATCATTATTAAAAGAGAGATCAAGGTACGTATACATGTAGGATTAGGAGGTCGCCCCCCACTATAAAACCGAATATACATACGCGTCTTAGTCTGGGTATGGTTTTCTGGCTAAACGGGAGAGTACATATACAAAACGGACAACTATGACACCGCTCTCTGCGCTTGCTCAACGATGTTTTTCATATGCCGCATATCCGTTCCACAACAGCCGCCTAGAATTGAGATGTGTGGAAACTTCCGCCGCAAATCCGCTAGTTGTACACCAAGCTCAACAGGGTCACCGTCATCAAGGGTTTCCGCTTCGTCGAGTTCGGCATGGCTACATCGTGAAGCATTGACAACAAAGCCTTTGACCCTTTGAAGCCAAGGCTCGTCAACCAACACTCCACTGAAGTGATCTGGATGGGCGCAGTTGACCATAAAATAAATGGCGGCGGCATCGGTTGCTTCATCTACGGCCATAATGGCGTCCTTTAACGAAATCCCTGTTGGCAAACAGCTATCCGTCTCGACAGTGAAGGAAATAGCAATGGCTTTGCCATATCTCCCGGCGCTACGAACAATTCCAATCGCCTCTTCCGGGTAGCATACTGTCGACCCGCAGATAAAGTCGGCATCTGTTCTGGATAAGGTTTCAATCGGTTCCCGGGACAGTTTACTTAATTCCTCAGTGCTGGTGCATAAACTATATTCGACAAAGGTGTATCAAGTACAAAGCGCAAAACAATGGCCAGGATGGCTTGAGCGGTGATTACCGTCAAGCGTTTGGGTAGGCTGGTGCCAGAACCGGACTGTTAGAGATTGTTTCCTATCTCAAATTTAATTAAGGCCTCCTCAATTACGTTGAAATAAAGGCTGCAATGCGAGTAGTTTCGTTAATACATCTGTTTGAATATTACTAACTGAAGCGAAAGAAATACGCTAAGATATCCAAGAAACACTGAAGCTTGTAACTATGATTTCTGACATCAACTGAACATGTATGCAAGGATTATTACTATGTATCGCAGAAGGAGAAATTAGCTATGGCCAATCTGGGTTTCTAAAATATATTGTTTTCATTTGCCTTATTATTTTGATGATTTAATTTCCGCCAAAATTTAAAAGCTAACAAGCGGCTGCTGCCAGACTGGTAAAAGCTCGGGCTATGCCTCCACTGTTACCAGCCGCAGAGCCGAGCGTTATTGTCAGCTTGGTAATTGAGCGACTTAAGTGGCTCTGAGCAGAACAAAATTAAGTGCTCGGGCAGGCCTCGTGCCAAGTACCGGACCTTCGGACGGACTACGGGAATGGTCGCAACAACTAGGGAGAAGCAATATGCAGCATACGACTCCGGGACTTACCATCGTTCTGTTAATTATCAACGCTATACTCATGGTCGGGTGTAGTACCTCCAAAACACTTATTTACGAGCACAAGCAGACTATTTGGAAAGCATACGCAAACGGCAAAGATGCAACCCAGTTAGCCAGCCTCGGTGAAAACCCCTCATGGATACCAGGCAACAAGACCCATTTTGCATACCTTGAACCAAAATCCAATTCAAATAAGAAGAGGCTCTGGAAGGCAGATGAAGACGGTAAAAATCCCAGCCCGCTTACAGGATTCGACTTGCATTCTGATTATTCATGGTCGCCAGACGGCAAATGGATTGCGGTGTCGAAATTCGTAAACAACAACTACGAGATATTTAAAGTTGCCGTCGATGGTGCCGGCCCAATCCAACTCACCAAGAATACATTCTCTGATCAATTCCCGGCATGGAGCCCAGATGCAGAAAAATTAGCTTTTATTTCCGGGCGCCCGGGAGGTATCAATTATGGCGTCTTCCTGATAAACGCTGATGGCAGCGGAGAGAAACGCCTGACACCAGTTTCCTTCCAAATTCACGGCTACGAGGATGGCCGACTTGCCTGGTCGTGGGATGCTAAGCACATTGTTTTTGTAGGGCGTTGGGGCGGCAGAGAGGAAATTGGCACGATTGAATTGAGTACAGGAAAGATCACGCAGATAACCACGAAAAAAACAAATCCTGGGCTGACTGGTTGCTACGATCCCAATTGGTATGATAAATACCTCTTCTATTTCTGCGCAGATGGTCTTTATCGTCGCGACATGAATACCGGGACAGCAGCTAAGCTCGGCGACTTCTTCCCGATGTTTGAACACAGTCGTCCCAGTGCCAACGCAAGCCATGTCTATTTTTCATACTCATCACCACCTCGCATGGTCAGCATTCAGCACTATGTCAAAGAACAGGCTGACCTTGGGCCTGGCAAATCTCCCAGTATATGGGGAGCTACATTACCACTCATCCCGTAAAGTTGTGGAGATCGAGCATCGCTAAGTAGTCTTGGCTGATCGGAATTAAATATCCGTACTTGATTGCTTAGCGTAAAGTGGCCAAGGAAGGACGTTTGTTCTTCTTTTACTCCTATTTCCTTATCTATGGGGCATAGTGGGGGCTGCTTTACGATCTGATTCCCTAACCGATTTTGTCCGGTTAGGGTCGTTTCCGACCTAAAGGGCTTTTAGTCGAGGCAGATCGAGCGTTTGGACAGGTTCGTGAACCGGTCGTAGAAAGTCATTTTAAATAACAGGTTGCCACAACCCATAACCGGACATAGGCAGAACCACCCCCTCACTTATAGAGTGTTTTTGATCCTTGTTTTTGCTGATGACTCTACTCATGCTTTCGAATTAGCGGGAATCACTTCCGTTACAGTGCCATCCCTAATAAACATCTTCTTTCGATGAATTATCACAACGACAATCGCAGCCGCCAAGAATATGATCGTATCGTGAGGTGCAGCGTCGGGGAAAATCGGATTGTTGAGTTGCCAGTGAACCAGAATCGGCAGCAAAATACTGCCGCCCGAGGCATTAAATAGTGGCGTTATAATTACCGAGATTGCGATAGATGCAATAAAAAAGGGTAGGAATGACCAGCTGCTCTGCGGCGTACCACTTAAATAAAATGCTGGGAAATGCCATATTCCCCAGATAATACCCAGGATCAGTCCCGCCCATATCGGCGCAAAACGCTTTTGCAACAGTGGTAATGCAATACCACGCCAACCAAATTCCTCGATAGGACCTAGCACAAGCATAAATGCCAATGCTGGTAAAACCTGATACCAGGGGGAAAATGGAAAGGGGTCGGTAAATAGATTGCCTTTTATTGCAGCACCCGCATAAAACAGGCTTGGAATGCCGATTATAAGGTATGCATACCAGCCCCAGTGCACCTTCCACAATAAAAGCCTTGAAAGGTAGCGCCGCAGACCCTGTAATCCTGCATGACGAATGACCAGAAATAAGGCCGCTATGGCTGGAGAATAAACAGCAAGTATGAATAGCGGGTTTTTAGCGCTGAGTTTTCCAAAAATCGCCTCGATTTGAACAGGAAACAGCATAAGCACAAGTATAAGACCCCAGGCTAAGCCAAATGTGATCGCAAAATAGGGCAGTAATAATCGAATTTTCATGGTGTTATCTTTCTTAATGTATGTCTTAATTCAGCGAAATGATAAATAAATAGCACTAGCTACCAAACTGATATTGGGTATTAATAACTTCTCCGATCCAGACTAACTCTAGTGCTCCGTCAATGTGCCAGCCCACTTCGGCATGAAATGGAACTCGCATACCGTCTTGTACTTTATAGTTATCTATTTGTATCTCCCAGGGCATGGCTTGATACGTACCATTACTGTTTCGGTAGAAACGTTCAGGAGTAAATATGCCCGTGACTTCACCTTCACTGTTGAAGCGGAATTCAAGAGAAACAGTGATGTTGTTGTGCGTCAGTGTAGCAACCGCAGAGTTATCATCAATGGCACTCCAGGTAACACCTGACTGTGGCAATAAAGCGGTCGGATTCCAGACACCCTCGGCAAGGTATCTATGTAATGCTGCGGAATTCAACTCGGGAATATTGTTGTCGGAGCCAACGACAAAGGCCGATAAAAATGCGACGCGTCCAGAACCGATGCCAGAGTAGTAACTATCATGTACACGGATATGAGTGGCTAAAGGCATTTCTACTTTTGCATCCCAGACAAAGCCGGTTAAAAATGGTGAAATCACTTGAGATGATGTAAACCTATACCATTTTTTATTATTTGTACTGGTACGTAATTTACCTGATTGCTGCATTTCCACGGTTTTGATCATCGCTTGCCCATCCGTCAGCACATGCTTTAAATAGCGTTCGACCGGTGGAGGCAGGACAGATAGCGAGCTAAAATTAATACTTTCGCGAACAGATTGACCGACTCCTTGATTGAGCTGTTTTCGCAGTAGTTCAGCCCTTCTGGTTTCACGCGCCTGACCTGTTTTAACGGCAAAAAGAAACAAGATGGCGATGGCACAAGCAGCAATTAGAAACCACTCAAACATTGTTATCTGCAAAGTCTGGTTCACTTTTTAGCTTATAGGTCATCTGTGCTTAGTGCTTAATGATTACATCATCTATTGAACGACGTTGACTAAAGGGGGCCAATTGGCTATGACCGAATCTCACCATTAGAAGTGCGTGTTCGCCATTGAGATTTAGCCATTTTTCAAAACCAGGACGTAGTGTAAGTACTTCGATAGGCTGATTGATAAATGCTGTACGTATATTCAACGCAGTCGCTTGCAGCGCAAAGCGCTGGTATGCACGGCCAGCTTCTACCCAAGCGGCTTTATCGTTGCGGGTTGATATGAAAACTGCAATACCTGCAGAGCTTCTGATGTTAATGGCATCAGTATCCACTTGTTTTTTTGCTGTCAGTACCAGTCCTATGATCAGTTTCGCCAACCAACTCGGTAGCGACGGATTGCCGCTAGTCCGTCCGGATAGTCCATCGCCAGTGCGTAAGGCCTCTCCATGGTTAAACCTGATCCATGAAACCAGTTCATCTCGAAATGATTTATTCGTTAGCTGGGCGGTGTTTCCTTTAGAAACATAGTCGATTAGGGTTTCTTTTTGTGCTTCTGACAACATCAGCAGTGTACGAATACCCTCACCAGTTCCTGCTTCCTGCAGGAGTTTAAGTTCTGGTTCGTCAACTAATGAGCCGTCATAACTAATCTTTGTACATTGGCGCTGGGTAATTGCCTGATATAAATCTGAGGCATGGGCCGAGGGATCACTGCGCAACGTAACGATTACTCCGTCTTCACTGGGGTCGAATTGGGCATTAGCGAAAAAGCCCTGCGCGGCAGCCGCATGAATGAGGTTTTCAGTAGCGCAACCCAGGCTTTTGAACAGGTGACTATCGTCGGGATCGACAACCGGGCAACGTCGCGAGTAGTCGGGTAGGATGCTAATCGTGTCTTGACGGATGCGGAATTTCCACGGCTGGGTATTGTGGCTGGAGGCGGCGAGTGTAGCGTACCGAATCAGCTCTTTGGTATCCAGTGTGCCGTCTGCGCGCTCAGTTCCTGGCCGTCTAATGTTTTTTGCAGCTTTGTCGTGCTTTTCATTTAATGACATTTTACTTTTACCTATTGAATTTTGACTTCAGACCCCGTGACGCCCAATGCCAAGATTCAGGTGTAAGCAGGTCAGTACTTTTCGACTCAGTCTATTTCATAAGTTTTCGGAGCCAAATGTATTTGTCGTTGCGCGTCGAAACAGGATAGCAAGCGACCATGTTGCCCCCGGAAACGTCACTGCCCAAAGTGCGGCGATCCATATCAAAGGATGATAATACATTTGCAGAGCAATGAAGGGGAGCAACAAACCATTGGTAATCAGAAATAGTCGCACGAGCCGTTCCAGTCCTCTGCCTGTGAATACCATTGCCGCAAATAGTGTGGCCAGGCTCATAAAACTGTAGCCAAGTATATCTACCGCGTACAGGAAGGAGTCAAATGGCACAAACAGGAAAACCTCGATACCTTCAACCTGGCCGCGTGCAAGTCGAGGCATTACCAGTGTGAGTTGTACGAAATAAACGATGCTGATCAGGGCGGTATAAACCGTGGCGAATGCAACGGCGGCATGGCTCCAGATTTTCCTCTCCGGTGCAGCCAGTTGATGGATACTGACAACGAGCACCAGAAACGATGAGCCCAATAGCAAAGAGGGTGTAAGCAGTACGACAATCCCAAGTGGCGTGCTGGCACTCTCAGGCCCACCCTGAGAACCCAAAAAGCCCATCCATTCAGCGAGTTGTCCCAAGATATAAGTGATACTGGAAACTGTGGCGAGTACCGCAGACCAGAATCCGACTGTCTTTGTCGATGATGATATTAGCGCAAGCATATTGTGTCTCCCTGGAGGATGCTCCTGTTGTGTTACTGCACGATTATTGAATATTATGTCGATCACTCATTGCCTGATAACCGGTAATCAGCTCATTGCGCACGAGATAATTTCCATTAAAAAGCATTACGACTGGCTCTCCGCCTATCAGCGGTTGACCTGATTTGCGCCGTTGCGCGCTGATGTGCAGGTGTGGTTCGGTGGTATTCCCCGAGTTGCCAACATGACCAAGAAAATCGCCAACAATTACGTGGTCGCCAGCTTTAATGACAACGCTGCCGCGTTGTAAGTGAGCCAAAAGAATTTCTACTCCAGTGCACTCAAGCAACACATGGTTTCCTGTCAATTTGGTTCGATCGGGGTCTCTACGAGGTACTGGCAAATCAGGTCGATCATTTTCTGCACTGACAACCTTGCCTGTACAAGGGGCAAATACGCTGTCACCAAAGATTGCATAACGCTTAAGGTCGGTTGGCAGTATGCCATTTGTGCGCAAGCCCCAATGATTGATTTTAACTACATCAATAGCGTAACTCTGCCCACGCCAGGGCACATAACGCGGAGTAGGTGCCAAGGTTTTCAGGTGAGGATTGAGTATCATATTGCTTCCGCCGTGGACGACGAGATAGTTGCCTTGTTGCAATGGGAACGTGAGATTAATGCTCGATCCAGCCGGTGGAATCCATCCGCTAAACAGATAAACGCTCATAGCTACGCTTGCTAATGAGGTCACGAGCAAGCCGACAAGCCCTATTTGAGAGCGTAGCTCTGCAACATCCAGCCAGGGTATGTCCTTGATACGCCATCCACCACGCATAGCCAACAGTATCGCTATACTCATATACACATAGGGCCACGGCATGAATGGCCAAATCCCAGCCACTGCAATCGAGGTAAGATAACTCAATACCATGATTGTTTTTAACAGCCAGTTGAAACGGGCTTTTTCTCGTATTCTGGCTAACCATATCAATAGCAATAGAGGCACTAAAACCTGCAAAAAAAGTACTTGAATAAGTAGCCAGTCCATTTGATGACTCCTTAATAGTAACTCTGTTCTGATTTAATAAAGGTACTTCGTTTTTAAGAAAGAGAACATGCTCCTATGGGTTACGAGTATTAATTGCCGAAACATACAATTTTTGAACAGGACTTTCGAATCCATAGAAGTTAATTCACCTCAAAACGCATTCTCAGTGAGGGTAATTAGGATTCCCATAATTTAATCGACTAAATCACATCTTTCATTCACGCTATCGAAATAAAAATGCCCGCCCTTACCATGAGCTTGCTATTTTGTTTTTTGGAATGGACAACTCAGCCGAGGCATAGCCGGGACAACGATGGAACACAGTGACAACGACAGTAAGGTGAGGCGATAGCCGAATATTTATGCCAGAGCTTAGGACTAGGTCGTCAGCAAGACGACACTAGAACATAGCGTGTATTTGGATGGATTTTGTTCATTTTTTTATTAGGATAATTGAAGTGCTTTTGGCCTTGGTTTATCCGGTTCACGCCCTGAGGTAGTCCGTCAAACGTTAAGATAGGTGGGTGACAAAAGCGTTCATGGGCATTATGTCACTATGATGCCGTGGTAGAGACTTTATTAATCCTTTGAAGATCTTGCTCAAATCCGAAGTGTTTAACATTGAGGATGATCGAAAAATAATTGCCTGAAATTATCATTTCATTACTCATTTTTATGTTTTCGGTTTTAAAAGAAGTGTTAAATAACAATTTATAGTCGGAAGGCAAAGCTTGAAAATCATACGGAAGGTTATTCAAAAATAAAGGATATACATATGCTTAAAAAATTAGCAGTAGCATTTTTCGCATTTACATTAATCGCTTGTACGACGCCAAAGCTACCCAATCCAAACACCGCAGGCCCCATACATACATTGGGTAGTGGTTTCTTTATAAATTCAGGCATAGTGCAATATGCGATGACTTATAAGTCTGTAAGCTTGAGTGATCCTGTATATGCTTATGCTGAATTTGAAAATCCTAGTGATGCTAGTAAACCCTTGGTTAAGGATTTAGGAAAATTAGTACTTAGCGACAGAATGCTGGTGCTGTCGCCAGAATTGCCTGCAATTAAAAACCATACATTATATGAAGTAAATCTCTATTTATATTCTGACGAGGAAATGAAAAATATGATTCATAAGCACACCGATAAAGTATTACTTCAGTTACCGGAAATCTTTTTATTAGATTTAAAAGCTGAGATTATTCAATAGTACGAAAACTTTTAACACATATGAGCTTTCTCTGCTAAGCCAGCCAAAGCTCGATTTCAGATAATAAGTGCAACACTCATAGATGAACAGCGGTATTTCGCAGGGGGTTAGCGCAGCAGGTATTGTCCGTTGCATCAACGTATCAGATCAACGGTCGGGAGAGAGATCAAACGTAATAGCTCATCAATGTTATCTGCCGGATGTTGCGGAAACACTGACTCAGAATAGGCGCCGACAATCGTCTAAGTAGCAACACCTACCATGATCCTTCGTCCGTTTTGTAATTGAGCGCCTTAGGCTAGAAAGACTGCTTGGGGTCGTTGAGCGACTTAAAGGGCTTTCCAGACATGCGTGTAGCATGCGTTCTAAGTTAATATCGCCACTAATTAGAGGGCTGGAAGGTGTTTGGTAAAGCACTGGCGGTTTAGTATCTGTTTCCAACTTGATTAGTTGTTAACAAAGTTGCAGTGGGTCTTCGCTGCTAGCTGTTAGCGACTCAATGTTATCGTAAATACTTTTCTGATTATTGCCCATTGCTTATTGTTTGGTTACGTCTGCCAGTTGCTTAAGTAACATGTTAAGAATGTGGCGTCTGTTTACTACGCCAATGACCTTATTGTTATTATCAACGACGGGGTAACTTTTTGGCTTTTGCTGCAGCATTTGTTCTGCAATGGCCATAAATTCATCATTAGGCTTCATGGATAAAACATCGGTACGCATAATATCCTGAACGGTAGCAACCCGCTGATTGTGATAAACCACCTGCATGATGACTTGCAAGCATTCCTGTTCTGATATCCAGCCCACCAGCTCGCCATCATCATTTATGACCGGGCCGCCAAGCATTTCTTTCTTTATTAATTCGCCACATGCTTCTACAACCGGCATATGGGGTTTAATAAGGGCGAATTTTTTATTCATACCATTAATAATTGAAGTGGGAAGCATAGAATCTCCGTTTATCAGAATAATATTCAGGCTTTGCAAAACCTGGCAGATAAATAGGCGGCATCTATTCCGGTTTTGCACTAGTGCGGTGCAATATGAATGTTGCCGGTCAATAACAGGCACTCATCACGACAGATCGCCGCCTAAAGCGTTTTAATGTGATCCGCTAACTAAAGTTATTAATGTAACAGCAATATTGGTGCCACTTCATCGATGGCTGATTGCAACGGATGGATTATTGCAATGCATGGCTTATTGAATGGTTCCGACAAGTGTTGGGTAGCGCTACATCAATTTAATCATTAATTTGCTCATCCAATTTCGTTCTCACTCCTTATTTTAAGTTTCATTTAATTCGCACTCGATAAGCTGTCTCCATTAACAGGAGGTGGCTTATGTCTAACGTAGAATCACAAAACGTCATTAAGGTCTGGGATCCGCTGGTACGGATATTCCACTGGTCTTTAGTGCTTTTCTTTTTAACCGCTTATCTAACCGAAGATGACTTCGAGAATATCCATATCTATGCAGGATATGCAGTGTCGATTTTGATTGGGTTTCGGCTTATCTGGGGGGTAATCGGCGCAAAATATGCGCGATTCAGTAATTTTGTTAAAGGCCCCGCTGAGACGTTGGCTTATCTGAAAAGCCTGATAACAGGAAGCCCCCGGCATTATATCGGGCACAACCCGGCTGGTGGCATGATGGTAGTGGCTTTGCTGGTGGCATTGGCGGCTACCGGGTTTAGTGGAATGGCGTTATTGGCCGTTGATGGAGGTGGACCATTAGCAGGAACCTTTATTGCGAATTTCAATGAAGATTTATTAGAAGGGTTTCATGAGTTCTTGGCGAATACCTCTGTGTTGTTGGTTGTGTTGCATGTGGCCGGAGTGCTCGTAAGTAGTTTGTTGCATCAGGAAAACCTGATTCGCGCTATGTTCACTGGGGTTAAGGTGCACAAAGCGGTTGCTGAAGAGCAGCATTTAGAAGAGACAGCTGATTAGACAACAAGACATGATTGATATGAGAGCTGGTATGAAAGTTGGGCCATTTACTAGTTAATGCTTGTTGTTATTGGCTGTAGGGCTAATGTCAGTGAAAGCGCAGACGGATGTGATTGAAGAACGCCTGATGCATTAGCTTATTTTCTGAGAAAGCATGATGAAATTCCTGATAGGCTGGTAAAAGGTAATCCTGATGTCGGTAGTTTTAGTCACTGTAATGTATGTCATGAAGGTGCTACTAAGGGAGACTTTGATGAAGATAGGGTTGATATTTCTGGTTATGGTTGTTGGGGCGACTAGCACATGGGTATGGGCTGGTCGTGATATAAAACCGGAAGCGGTGCGTGGCTGGGTTGAGAGTGGAAAAATTCTCTCTTTCGAGGAAATTTTTCAGATAAATAAAAGCTACCTTTCAGGAAAAATCCTTGATCTGGAAGTTGAAAAAAAGCACGGGCGTATCGTCTATGAGATCGAGCAGCTCAAAGAGAATGGTGAGGTGTCAGAAGTCTATATAGATGCGGTTACCGGGCAGTTCATCAAAGAGAAAGCTGAAGATTAAGGCCGCTGCAGAATGAATAAGTTTAAGGATGAGGCAGTCAGAAAATGAGGCAGTCAGAAAATGAGAGTCCTGCTGGTAGAAGATGATACAGATCTGGTGAATAGCCTTAAACCGCGCTTGCAGCGGGAAGGCTATGTCGTCGAAACCGCTAATAATGGTGTTGATGCTCAGTTTCTGGGAGAGGAAGAGAGCTTCGATGCGGTTATCTTGGATTTGGGACTCCCGCAGCGCCCGGGTTTGGATGTTTTAACAAACTGGCGTCACCAAGGTATGACGGTTCCGGTGTTGATCCTAACCGCCAGAGATGCCTGGCATGAACGGGTGGATGGTTTGAAAGCCGGTGCGGATGACTATCTGGGCAAGCCCTTCCATACGGATGAATTACTGGCTCGTTTAGAGGCGCTGATTCGGCGCTCGCACGGCAAAGCCGATAATGAACTCGTATCCCACGGTGTGCGTTTGCTGCTCTCTGAACAGCAAGCCGTCAAACAAAGCGGTGAAGTTATTGTGCTTACTGGTATCGAGTTTCGCTTGTTGCGTTATCTGATGATGCATCCGGATAAAGTACATTCTAAAAGCGTGCTGAGTGAACATATCTATGAAGAAGAACAGATAAAAGACAGCAATGTAATCGAAGTATATATCAACCGTTTACGTCATTATTTTGGAAAATCTTTTATTGAAAACCGGCGGGGTCAGGGGTATCGGCTGGGACCAGGAACGGACAATAGATAATGTCTATTCGTGCGCAATTAAGTCGCAGTCTGTTCTTCGCTCTCTGCTTTACCATGGGCGCTTTGTTGTTAGTAATTCATTGGGGTGTCGGCCAGTTAACTCATGGCTATATCCAGTCACGCTTACAGCATGATGCCGAATCAATTATTTCTGCTTTGGATAAAGACCCGCAAGATGGACAGTGGAAACTCAATTCAGACAGGCTTGGTAGGGTCTATGAGCGTGCTTTTTCCGGCCACTACTTCGTTATTAAAGGTGAAAACCTGAATATCAGAAGCCGCTCGCTGTGGGATTATCCGCTGGAGGTGGTGAGTTTACATAAGGGCGTTACCACGAGTGAACTGATGCCGGGCGCTAATGATGAGCATTGGCTGGTCTGGAGTCAGGGGTTCAGTAAAAAATCGAGTACTTTTACCATCACAATAGCTGAAGATATCGCCCCGGTTGAAGCACTCACCTGGCATTACAGTCTTTGGGCTGTCGGCGTCGTTTTAAGTGGCACTGTGTTATTGCTGCTTTTGCAGCAGTGGGTTATTAAAAAGAATTTTCGCTATCTGGACGCAGTCAGGACGAAAATTCAATCGTTACGCTACTCAGAAGAGAAAACAGATTTGAGTAAGGTGCCAGAAGAGTTGATGCCGTTGGCAGAAGATATCGAGCAGCTTTTAGTCCAGTTGCAAAAGCGTGTCAGCCGTTCGCGTAATTCATTGGGTAACCTGGCGCATGAGTTGAAGCGACCACTGCAAAGAGTCCAGCAGCTTTTAGAAGAGGCCTCCAATCCTCATTCAGAGGAGATTCAACGCCTGCTGGGAGATATTCAATGGCTGATTCAGCGTGAGTTGAAGCGGGCACGTATTGTCGGCGTCTCATCTCCCGGCAGGCAAATGCATCTTGCTGACGATATTCCGCCATTGATGGATGTGTTGACTAAGCTCTTCCCTGATCTAGTCATCACAAGTGAATATCCGGCTGAACTTGTTCTATATCAGGACCGCGATGATATGCTCGAACTATTTGGCAATTTACTGGATAACGCCTGCAAATTTGCCGTGCGTAATGTTGCTCTGCAGATACGTCAGGAAGATAAAAATATCGTTATATCGGTGACGGATGATGGCAGGGGGTTACCGGCTGAAAGCATCGCACGGCTGATGCAGCGAGGCGAGCGTTTGGATGAAAGCACACAAGGTGCGGGTTTGGGGCTCTCTATCTGTCAAGATATAGTAGAGAACTACCAAGGCTCGCTGCTAATCACAAATGGAAAATCGGGTGGGTTGCGAGCTACTGTTGTCTTCCCGTCAGGTCCCATTTAAACGGGTAAGCGGTATACGGGTAAATCCACAAGGAAATAGTCATTTATGTCAAAAATTGAGTTCAGCAGTGAACAAAAAAATATGATGGTTCAAAAGATTCAGCGTTATTTTCAGGAGGAACTGGATCAGGACATGGGGCAGTTTGATGCGCAGTTTCTATTGGATTTTTTCTCTGAAGAGGTCGGCGCTTATTACTACAATCAAGGCCTGCACGACGCGCAAGCCGTGCTTGAAAAACAACTCGAAAACATAGCAGATGCCATCTATGAGATTGAAAAACCGATAACACTTACCCGATAGCAGGGGGCGTTAAAGGCTTGATGAGATCATTCAGTTGTGTGTCCAGGAGACAAAGATGTCAATAATCGTTGCGGGTAAGCTGACTATAAAGTCGAACTTTCGGGATGAATTCATTGAGAAATCACGACAAGCAATCCTGCTGGCCAGAAATGACGATGCTTGTGACGATTTCTCTGTATCACCAGACCCGGTTGACTTGAATAGAGTCAATATTTTCGAAAAATGGAAAACTCGTCAGGCGTTGGATGCATTTCGAGAATCAGGCCCTGAGAATGACATGTTTTCTTTAGTTGAGTCTTTTGATGTAACCGAATATGACATCAACACATAGTAATTAATTTTGCGCCTTTGATGCCGGCTTTCCGGACCTTTCGCAGCTAAATTCAATGGCTGGTTTAGCACCCGAAATATTTGCTCGTTACTCTTATCGCTAGAAATTATTTTATATCGACAGTCTATTTTCTTTTTGTAAAACTATTTGCTAACCAATTGATTTATAATCATCATTCTTGTTGATTTTACTAATCTTGTTCTGCTTTAGAATGTTTATTTAAGTGGTTGTTTTGAATGAAAAAAGCGCGTGTTTTATTTGTTTGTTTGGGGAATATCTGTCGTTCGCCAACAGCACATGGTGTGTTTGAAACTTTAGCTGCCCAGCAGGGGCTGGCGGGTGTGATTGATGTGGATTCTGCCGGAACAGCGGCTTATCACGTAGGCAACCCGCCAGATTCGCGTTCTATCAGCGCAGCCGCAGAACGGGGTTATCAGCTGGATCACCTGCGCGCTCGTCAGGCTACCCCTGAAGACTTTTCGGAATTTACGCATATCCTTGCGATGGATGAAGAGAATTTGCGTAACCTCAAGGCGATTGCGCCTCCCGATTATGCCGGGCACTTAGGCTTGTTTCTGGATTTTGCTCAATGTGTCGAGCGGGAAGTGCCTGATCCTTATTACGGGGGTGATTCAGGATTCGACCATGTGCTGGACCTGGTTGAGAACGCATCTTTCGGGCTGTTGTTAAAACTTCAGCAAGCACCACGATAATGGATATACAACATAAGATTCATGCTGATTATCCACTGCAATCCGCTAATACATTGGGTTTTCCTTGCGTCGCTGCGCAATTTATTGCCATAGAAAGTGAAGCTGAATTGGTCGCCGCCGTTACTTATGCGCAGCAACACCAACTACCGATCCGCGTGTTGAGTGGTGGTAGTAATGTGTTGATGGCTCCGCTTATCGACGGTCTTGTGATTCGTATTGATATTATGTGCCAACAGGTCACTGAATCGGCTGACTCGATATCTCTGGCGTTGGGGGCTGGTGAAAACTGGCATGAAACGGTGCGCTGGTGTGTAGAACAGGGCTATTCAGGAATCGAGAGCATGGGCTTGATTCCCGGACGTGTCGGCGCGGCGCCGGTTCAGAATATCGGCGCTTATGGGACTGAGTTGAAAAACGTTTTGACTAAGGTGCGTGCATTAGATGTAGCAAAGGGCTGCTTTATCGAGTTCTCGAATAACGATTGTGAGTTTGCTTATCGGGACAGTGTATTTAAGCGCCTGCCCGGACGTTTCATTATCACTGAAGTGACTCTTCGGCTGTCAAGGGTACAGGATTCGTCAATCAGGTATGCTGCATTACAGAACTATTTTGATCAGCACAATATAACCCAGCCGGATATGCAGCAGATTTTTGATGCGGTGTGCGCGGTGCGACAGAGCAAACTTCCTGATCCCGCTGTACTGGGTAACGCCGGGAGCTTTTTCAAAAACCCTGTGATCAGTGAATCACAATATCAGCAGTTAAAACAGCAGTGGCCGGAGCTGGTGGCTTATCCCGACGCGCCTGGTTTTATGAAGCTGGCGGCCGGCTGGCTAATAGATCAGTGTCACTGGAAGGGAAAGAGACGAGCACATGTCGGCGTGTATGAAAAACAGGCGCTGGTATTAGTGCATTTTGGTGGGGGGGAGCTACAGGAGTTGTTACAATTGGCTAACGATATTCAGGCTTCTGTTTATGCGGCTTTTAATGTGAATCTGGAAATGGAACCGCAACTTTTTCCTATGACTTAATCTTTTAAATCATAGGGTTGTATCGTATATCTCGACTGTTAGTTATGTGCTGCTACGCTATGATTTCGTCTTCTATGTCGATTTGATATGAATAAAAAATAATGAGTATCAGCGTGTTGCTGGCTCGGAGTGCTGTAAGTGAAAAACCTTAAGATTAAACAAAAAATTCTGCTCCTGACGGTAATTCCGTTAATTTTAACGGTGGTGGCAGTGATGGCCGTATCTATTTACCAGATACGTTCTCTGGGCTCGCAGGAACTTGAGCAGATACGCATTACTATGATGGCTGCCAAGCGTGAATCATTAAAAAATTATATGGAAATTACCGAAACGGCTATTCAGTCGGTTCTTAAAAATGTAGCTAATCAAAATGAAGCGCAGGAACGGGTGAAAACCGTCTTACGCGCTATCTCCTACGGTGATGAAGATGGTTATATTTTTGCTCTCGATTACAGGGGCGTTGCTAAAGTACAACCTGATCAGCCTCAGTTGGAAGGTCAGAGCTTGATAGATTTGGTGGATGCAAATGGCGTGCACTTGACAGAGGCGCTTATTCAGGCAGCAAAAAATGGCGGCGGCTACGTCAGTTATCTATGGGATAAGCCCTCCAAAGGTCGTGCGGTAGAAAAACTGAGCTATGCCATTGTACTCGACGAGTTTGACTGGGTGCTGGGTACCGGTTTTTATGTAGACGATATTGATGATGCCGTCTTGTTGAAGCAGCAGGAGGTTGATGCAAAAGTACAAACCACCATCATTCTTTCTTTGTTGGTGGGTATTTCGATCCTGGTACTCGTGATCATTTTCAGCGTGTGGTTCTCTAACCGCGCTTTAGTGAAGCCCATTCGTGACTTAGCTGAAAGTGCTCGGCAAATGAGCCTGGGTAAAATGGATACAGTGATCTCGGTTAATTCTAACGATGAGATTGGTGAGCTTGCAGATGCTATCGGGCGTATGCAGAAGAGCTTAAATGTGATTTTCAAAAAGCTTAAACAAATGCCACGAAAGTAATGTTTCTAAGTGAATATTCCTAAATCAATACCCCGAAATCAACAGTATTGATCTATGCTGAAACTGTTAAATTAAAGCTGAAGATTAATGACACGGATTTATGGCACGTTGAATTGTTTTCAGGTGAACGCTTACCCCTTCAGGATGAATGCATGAAAAGAAGTGATTCTGACTTTTTTATCGTTATTGGCGTTTTTCTTGTCGCATACCTTATCGCTACTATTTCCGATTTCAATGAACACTGGTTGTCATGGGCCTCTGCCTATTCGATGATAGGTTTGGAGGACCTTCCGATCGGATTGTCTTTTTTGTCCTTTGCACTGGGGTGGTATGCCTGGCGGCGTTTGCAGGATGCCAGCGTTAGTCATCAGCAGCTATCAGAAACCATTGAGAAGCTACAAACGGAGGTGGAAGAGCGAATGCTGGCGGTAGAGCATGCTCAGGTGTTGTCAGAGACAAAAAATGAGATGCTGGAGTCAGAGTATTTACGTAATAAAAAGTTGAAGCAGGTGCGAATGATGGGGGATGCACTGGCGGCAGCGGTTACATTAACAGAGTTGCAGGAAATCTCTGTAAAATATCTGAAAAATATCATTCCTGATCATACCGTGGCGGTATTATTTGCTAATAAGTCCTTTAAAAACTGGGGGCTTGCCGGCGCATGGGGGAAGCACAAAGATAAGGTGTATTTGAATGTTAAGCTTGAAGAGTGTCAGGTGCTGCAACAAGGGAAAGCCTATATCGACTCGTCTAATACGCAGAATATGCTGTGCAGTAACGCCAATTTAACCACCATCAAAAGCGTTGCCTGTTATCCGATTGCCAGCCATGAAATGCAGTACGGTGTGCTACATATTCGCTCAGAAAGGTTGACCGAGTCACTGCTATCCCGTGAGGAAGAGCAGCGCGTGATTGAGGTTTGCAATACCATTGGTTTACATTTTCATAATACCCAGCTGCGCACTGAGTTAAGCATGGCATCCAACCGCGATGAGCTGACGGGGCTGCTTAACCGCCGGGGTTTGGGGAGTACGCTTAAGCGTGAAATACAAACGTCTCAGCTGCAGGGTTATGATGTCACTGTGGCCATGGTCGATATCGATCACTTTAAACAATACAATGATTCATTTGGCCATCCTGAAGGGGATAAAGCACTTAAATTTGTGGCAGAGACCCTAGCAAAAAATATTAGATCCCGGGATGTTGTTGCTCGATATGGCGGTGAAGAGTTTATTCTGGTTTTACCCAACACCAGCAAACTAGAAGCGTATAAAAAACTTAAGATGTTGATTGCTAAAGTGGCTGAGGATTCAGAGAGCGTCCCCGAGTGCCAACGCACTATTACTCTTTCTGTAGGCATTGCGACCTGCCCGGGAGATCAGAAAAATGAGGAAGCGCTGATTAAATCAGCGGATTTAGCATTGTACGCCGCTAAAAAAAGGGGGCGTAATTGTGTGGTGGCCTATAAAGCGGCTGCCTCAACAGTGGCCGACCCTGCAAAGGTAATTCGTACCCAACAAATCGACTGATTACAGAGTCCGTTTTTCCATGATTTTATATATTGCTGAAAAGCCAAGTCTTGGTCGTGCTATTGCTGATGCACTGCCTACACCACACAAAAAAGGTGATGGTTGTATCTATGTGGGAAAGGGTGATGTCGTCAGTTGGTGTATCGGACATCTGTTAGAGCAGGCACAGCCAGAGTCTTATGATCCGGTTTTTAAAAAGTGGAGCATAGCGCACCTTCCTATTGTGCCTGATCAGTGGAAGCTGGAAGTAAAACCGAAAACAAAAAAACAGTTCACTATTTTGAAAAAACTGATTAAGCAGGCGGATGTTCTGGTTAATGTGGGTGACCCGGATCGAGAAGGGCAAATTCTAGTCGATGAAGTGATTAGTTTCAGTGGTGTTTCTGCTAGCAAGCGCGCCGCTGCAAAACGCTGCCTGATTAGCGATTTAAATATCAATGCGGTAAAAAAGTCTCTGAACAACCTCCGGGATAATAGCGAATTTATTTCACTGGCAACTTCCGCGTTAGCGCGTGCCAGAGCCGACTGGTTATATGGCATCAATATGACACGGCTGTGTACCTTGCAAGGGCAGAAATCAGGCTTTAACGGTGTTTTATCGATAGGACGGGTACAAACCCCCTTGTTAGGCTTGGTTGTGCATCGTGACCTTGAAATTGAAGGTTTTGTCTCAAAACCGTTTTATGAGGTATTTGTTACTCTTAAAACAGCTGCAGGTGAACGCTATCAGGCGAAATGGAAACCCAGTGAGGCTTGTGAGTCCTTCATGGATGAGGATGGGCGGGTGCTTTCCCGTAAGTTGGCAGATAATGTTGTGGCGCGCGTTGTAGATCAAAACGGGACGGTTAAAAAGGTGCAGCAAGGTAAAAAGAAGCAGCCTGCGCCTTTACCTTATAATCTCTCTGCGTTGCAGATTGATGCTGCTAAAAGGTATGGGTTGAGCGCCAAGCAGGTGTTGGATCTGTGCCAGCAATTGTACGAAAAACATAAATTAATTACCTATCCGCGTTCTGATTGCCGCTATTTGCCGATGGAGCATTACAGTGGGGCACAGCAAGTGACGGCGGCGATAGCTAAAACCTGCCATAAGCTCAGCGATGCCGTTGCTAAAGCGGATCTTCGCTTAAAAAGTAAAGCGTGGAACGATGCAAAAATAAGTGCTCATCACGCCATCATACCCACCGCTAAATCTGTTGATAGTAGCCGCTTAAGCTCAGGGGAAGCTAATCTGTATGAGCTGATTGCACGCCAGTACCTGATTCAGTTTTATCCTCCTTTTGAATATATGGATAAACAGATCGATACAGAAGTGAGCGGTGGATTATTTATTGCAAAACAAAAGGATGTGCTGGCAGAGGGCTGGAAAACGCTGTTTCCACAAAGTAAATCGTCTGGTAATCGTTCTAAAACCTCTGATAGCAGTCCTGGCGAATCGGCTGAGGAGGCTTTTTCGGGCGTCAGGCTCCCTGATGTTCAGCAAGGCGATGCAGTCTTGTGCACCGAGGCTCATGTGGATGAGAAGCAAACCAGTCCGCCGAAGCACTTTACGGATGCGACACTGTTAGCCGCCATGACGGGCATTGCGCGGTTTGTCAGCGATCCTGTGATTAAAAAAGTACTCCGCGAGACAGATGGACTGGGTACAGAGGCGACGCGTGCCGGTATTATTGAATTACTTTTCACACGTCAATTTTTAACCCGTAGCGGAAAAGAGATCAGAGCCACTGATGTGGGGCGTCAATTGATCACTAGTTTGCCTGAAAATATGACACATCCGGATATGACTGCTCATTGGGAGTCGCAATTAGAGGCGATCAGTCAAAGAGAGCTGGCATATAACCATTTTATGCAACCGATGGCACTCAGTTTGCGGGAATTAATAGAAGAGGTCGGCGCCGTCCGGTTTGACGGACTGCAGGGCAAAGGAAAAGCGATGGTGAGGCCGCGTAGAAAAAAACCGGCAGTAAGCAAAAGAGCTTCTGCGGTAAAAAAGCCGGGTGTGAGGAAAAGATCATGAGTACTCCTGATTCAACTTCTGATTCAATCCCAGTTTCAACCCCTGTTGATACTTTTGTTGCACCTGTCTGTCACGAGAAAATAGAAATACTCTATCAGGATGAGCATATTCTTTTGATCAATAAGCCCAGCGGGTTGCTGAGCTTATCAGGTAAAAATCCATTAAATAAAGATTCGGTTCACTTTCGGCTGGTGCAGGATTTTCCGACTGCAACCCTGCTGCACCGACTCGATTTTGGTACCTCTGGCATCATGTTGCTGGCGTTAAATAAAAAAGTGAATGCTATTCTGACAAAACAATTTCAAGATCGCACCGTTGTAAAAACTTACATCAGCATATTATCGGGTCATATCGTTGATGATCAGGGGACTATTGATGCTCCTATTGCTAAAGATCCGCCGAATTTTCCGTTGATGAAAATCTGTCATGAAAGCGGTAAACCAGCGGTTAGCCATTTTGAAGTATTGCAGCGCTTGCAACACTCCAATGCAAGCCGAGTATTATTTAAGCCCCATACGGGGCGTACTCACCAGTTACGGGTACACAGCCAAGAGCTGGGGCATCCTATTTTAGGTTGCGATCTTTATGGTACTGAACAAACGCGGGCAGCGTCGGGATGTTTATTATTGCATGCGTTAACACTGGCGTTTGACCACCCTGTCACAGGTAAGAGGATGGTGGCAGAGTGTGCCTGTCCTTTTTGAGAAAGCAATTTAAGAAAGCTATTTAAGAAAGTTATCCAGCGAGTCTGCTAAAGCCCCGCCCTGATTGACTTTGCGGGGTTGAATAGCATTAATTTGTGGTTGTATAAGATCAAGTTTGGGCTGCTTTTTCTGTTGTGGCACCATAGCGCGTACTATGACGGCCTTGGCATGTTTCATGTGCGAGAGGGCGAGCAGCTTTTCATCTTGAGTCAGAAATTGTTGTGCTTGATGCATATGCGCATCGGCTACGATTGATATGTTCAACCAGTATAATTCCTGTGCGTAATTCTCGGCTAAAATGGTAGAAAGTTTGCCTTTTTTAAGCATTTCTGCGAGTAGTTTTTCAGTAAAATTGACATAAATTTTGAAGCGTTTCAGATCTTTGTCACTGTTGAAAACACCTTGCCCGGGAGGTGTTCGATCCGCTGTTTCTTTTTGATTATTAACTTCTGTCATAAGGTCAGAATCAGGGGCTAGCATGCTGATCTCTTCAATTTGTAGCATGGCATGCTGATTTAGTTTTTCAAGAATTTCCGGCTTGCAGCCAGCCGCTTTGAGTGTTGCAATGGCGTCAAGTGTGTAAAAAGCTTGCTTGCGTAGCCAGGTTAAACGCTCACTTTTAACGATTGCATTGTGCTCTCGCTGTGAAATGAAATGGCTAATGCCGAGCGCAATTGCGCCAATTAGAGCTATGATGACTATATAAATCAGGTTATCTTGCAACATGTTATGCAACTGCCTCGCTAAGTCCATGAATTATATAGTCAGAAGACACCGTTGTTAAAGCAGGTATGCAAGTTATTTCTGATTAACTGAGTATACTACTTATTGGTTTTTTTATGAGACTTGCTTGACCCGAGTTGTATTAGCACTTATATATGCTCGCTATTTTTTATTGTGCCGTATCTGCCCGAGGATAGTTACCCTATGGGAAAGTCGCTCGTTATTGTTGAGTCGCCCGCAAAAGCTAAGACGATTAATAAATATCTTGGTAATGAATATGTTGTTAAATCGAGTGTAGGTCATATCCGTGATCTGCCTACGAGCGGTAGTGCTCAAAAGTCAGATCCAAAAGCACGTGCGAAACAGGCTGCTTTGACACGAAAAATGCCTGCCGATGAAAAAGTCATTTATAAAGCGAAGAAGGCCAAAGAGCAGCTCATTGCTCGTATGGGTGTTAACCCAGAGAAAGGCTGGGAAGCGCATTATGAAATTCTTCCCGGTAAAGAGAAAGTCGTAGAAGAACTGCGGCGCCTGGCAAAAGATGCAGACACTATCTATCTCGCGACCGATTTGGATCGCGAGGGAGAAGCGATTGCCTGGCACTTGAGAGAAGCGATTGGCGGTGACGATGATAGATATCGTCGCGTCGTTTTCAATGAGATTACCAAGAAAGCGATATCCAGTGCGTTTGAGTCACCGGGTACGCTGGATATGAACCATGTAAATGCACAGCAGGCGCGACGTTTTCTTGATCGCGTGGTGGGGTATATGCTGTCGCCATTACTATGGGAAAAAGTTGCGCGTGGGCTATCAGCAGGGCGTGTTCAATCTGTCGCTGTTCGATTAGTCGTTGAGCGGGAAAAAGAGATCCGTGCTTTTATTCCTGAAGAGTTTTGGGAAGTTCACGCAGATACAATAACGGCTGCCGATGCGGCTTTGCGTTTACAGGTCGCTCGGCTAGCTGGAAAGGCATTTCGTCCGGCATCGGAAAAAGAAACGAATGTCCATCTGGCCGCGCTAAAAGACGCAGAATATACAGTGCTGAGCCGGGATGACCGGCCGACCAGCAGTAAGCCTTCGGCTCCCTTTATCACGTCAACATTGCAACAAGCGGCCAGTACCCGCTTAGGCTTTGGTGTGAAGAAAACCATGATGATGGCGCAGCGTCTCTATGAGGCGGGTTACATCACATATATGCGTACCGACTCTACCAATCTGAGTGCTGAAGCAGTTGAAAGCTGTCGTGTGTATATTGGCGATCATTTTGGTAGTAAATACCTGCCTGAAGAAGCTATTCGCTACTCCAGCAAAGAAGGTGCTCAGGAAGCGCATGAGGCAATCCGTCCAAGTGATGTAAACACAGAAGCGACCTCTTTAGCTGGAATGGAACGCGATGCCGAGCGTCTTTATGAATTGATCAGGCGTCAGTTTTTAGCCTGTCAGATGACGCCTGCCTTATACACAAGCTCTCGCATTACAGTAAAAGCAGGTGATTTTGAATTAACTACCAAAGGTCGCATCTTGCGCTTTGATGGTTATACCCGCGTGATGCAAAGCAAAGCGAAAAACGATGAAGATGTGATTTTGCCCGATGTGAAAACGGGTGAAAAACTTGAGATGAAAACGCTTGAGCCTAAACAGCACTTTACTAAGCCTACTGCCCGGTTTACAGAAGCCAGCCTGGTTAAAGAGCTTGAAAAGCAAGGTATCGGACGTCCATCGACCTATGCCTCTATAATCTCCACGATTCAGGATCGCGGTTATGTAGAGATTCAGAATCGTCGTTTTTATGCTTGTAAAATGGGCGATATCGTTGTTGAGCGTTTGGCGGAAAACTTTACCGATCTTATGGATTACAGTTTCACAGCCCGAATGGAAGATGCGCTGGATGAGATTGCTCAGGGTGAGGCTGAGTGGAAAGCTCTGTTGGATCGTTTTTATGGAGGCTTCACTCGCAAACTGGAAGAAGCGCAGGATCCAGAAACGGGGATGCGACCTAACTCACCCACAGATACTAATATCCCTTGTCCTGACTGTGGCCGTCATATGACGATCCGCACCGGCAGTACGGGTGTTTTTCTGGGTTGTTCTGGTTATAGCTTACCGCCTAAAGAGCGTTGTAAAGCGACGATTAACCTGACGCCTGGCGATGAAGTGGTCAGTGTTGATGGTGATGAAGAAGAAGAATCCCGTATTTTACGTAACAAGCATCGTTGCAGTATTTGCGACAGTGCCATGGATAGTTATCTGGTAGATAAGCATCGTAAATTGCATGTATGCGGTAATAACCCGGACTGCCCGGGATATGAAGTAGAAGAGGGTAGTTATCGCCTCAAAGGATATGAAGGCCCTTCGCTGGAATGTGATAAATGCGGTGCTGAAATGCAGTTGAAAACAGGCCGTTTTGGTAAGTTTTTCGGTTGTACTAATGAAGAATGTAAAAATACGCGTAAGTTATTAAAAAGTGGCGAAGCGGCTCCACCGAAAATGGATCCTGTGCCTATGCCTGAATTGGCATGTGAGAAAGTTGAAGATACTTACATTCTTCGGGACGGTGCATCAGGTCTGTTTCTTGCTGCCAGCCAGTTCCCTCGGAACCGTGAGACAAGAGCACCGAAAATTATTGAATTGCTGCCTCATCAGGCCGAAATTGACCCTAAATACAGCTTCCTGTTCAGTGCACCAAAGCGTGATAGCGAAGGCAATGAAACTATTGTACGTTATAGCCGTAAGACAAAGGAGCAGTATGTGATGACCGAGGTCAATGGCAAAGCAACCGGATGGCGTGCATTCTATCAGGGTAATGCTTGGGTGGTGGAAGAGCCAAAGACTAAAAAGAAATAGCCTGAAAATGGTCATTTTACAGAGGTAGTGTATGAGTAATGTATATCTGGTCAGGACGAATCAGAAAATTAATTTTGCACGTATTCATTTGGATGCTTTAACAGTAGCGCAGAGCTCTACGAAATGGAGTAAGCACAACGAGATTGAATCTTACAACGAATCAATCTTGTTTCATCTGGCTTCTGGTTACGCTTCTTTTTTGCGGGAAGTGGCAGAGAGATATAGCTTTGATACCAGTAAGGTCAGTAGGCTGGCTGACTTGGAAAGCATGTTTGAGGAGTCTGGACAGGAATCGCCAGAAAGATCTGAGCTGTCCATTCTTGAGCAGAGCGAAGTCAGTTGGTTACATAAGATGCTGGCAGCTTATGATGCGTGCTGGAAGGCGATGGACAACCATTCTACAGTGGCCAGTGATACCGTGAGTATTTCGGAGATACATGTTGTACAGGTCAATCCGAACCATGCTGAAGATGGCGATATCCTGGCTGAATATAAGCTATGGTTAAATGAGTTTCGCTCATTAGTAGAGCGCCTGCGTTCGGATATGCAAGAGTGGTAGACGAAAAAAAAGTATTGGAGCAAACGGTGCTTGAAATTATACGGCTTCCTTCTGGCGAATACGCTATGCGTAAAGCAGGGGAAGAGGAGCCGTTAATAACGGTGAATTTATCTCAGTGCGTTAAAGATGGTCTGAATGGTCAGTCTGAAGAGCTGGCAAGGATGATTCTGGTTGCTGGCGCGAAAATGATGTCTGAGTTGTCGCTGGAGTCTGCGGAAGCATCCAGGCCTCCTAAGCCGGTAGTCCATTAAATAAGCCCATTAAATAAGCCCATTAAATAAGTCCATTAAATAAGTCCATTAAGTTTCACCTGACTTCCAACTACTGTTTCACACATTTGTTTTAATGGTGATGGCGTCTTCGTATGAGGATGCCATTACTACGTCCAAGCTGGGCGGATTGCTCAAGATTCTTTATTTCGTGTTCTGAAATCTCCTCTGCCCAACTGATCACCGCATGACAAGTGCCGGCGCTGAGTGCTTTTTTGGCCAGGTGGAGTACGGAGTGCTGCGCATCAGGGTAGAGCAAAATGACTTTGCTCAGGTCGATGCCTGCATTCTCAAGTAACGATCTTGGTAAGTTGACGGGGGGAGAAATCCACGCGAACCATCTGTCTTCATGGCTGAGTTGAGCCAAGAGCGGCATCAGCAGCGGGATATCATTTAGCTCGCCACTGCTGGTGACTATTTCAGTGATTTTGCCGAAGTCAGCTTTCGCAGAAGTCGTTTTTTGATGGATCTGGTTGTTCTCAGTTTTGGGCAATAGCCCAAGATGAGATCTACCTCGATGGTTGCGAACTTGTATCATAGATCACCTCCCTGCCGGATCACGCCTACACCTAAGCCTTCAATCGATAGTTCTTGTTTTCTCAGATCTATTTCGATGGGAGAGAACTCGGTATTTTCTGCTATCAGGTAAACCATATGGCCATCTTTCCTGAAGCGCTTTACAGTGACTTCATCGTCTATGCGGGCAACCACAACCTGGCCATTTCGTGCTTCTGTGCATTGATGTACGGCCAGTAGGTCGCCATCCATGATGCCGATATCTCGCATGCTGGTGCCGTGTACTCTGAGTAAGTAGTTGGCAGGCGGGTGGAAAAAATCAGCTGAAATGGTGCAGTGTTCTTCGATATGCTCCTGAGCAAGGATGGGTGAGCCAGCCGCCACACGACCAATCACCGGGATACCTTCAGATTCGCTTTCCAGTTCTGGCAGGCGGATACCTCTGGAGGTACCGGGAATGATTTCGATAGCCCCTTTTCTGGCCAGGGCTTTGAGGTGCTCCTCTGCTGCATTAGCTGATTTGAAACCCAATGCGGCAGCGATCTCAGCCCGTGTTGGAGGATATCCGGTTGCATCGATATGCCCGCGTATGCACTCGAGTACTTCTTCTTGGCGTTTTGTTAGTTTCATAATCATGCCTGTTTATTTATACAGTATCTGTGATTATATACAGCAAGAAGGTGATGTAAAGTAATTTTCTGTTTATATATCCAGTATCTTGGTATGATCCACGCCTAAAGTTATTCAGGTAGTACGTCTTGCTCAGCGACACACTCAAAAATTCTATTCAGGCCTCTTATCGTCGATTTCTTGCTGATCACGATATGAAACCGCGTTATGGTCAGAAGATGATGATTGCGCATATTGCGCGGACACTCGGCACAATCGAGACGGATGAGAAAGGCGATCGGGTTAATGGAAATCATCTTTGTGTGATTGAGGCGGGCACAGGCACCGGTAAAACGATGGCCTATCTGCTCAGCGCTATTCCGATTGCCAAATCACAATCCAAATCATTAGTGATCTCTACGGCTACCGTGGCACTGCAAGAGCAGTTGTTGAATAAAGATCTACCGGAAGTAGCCCGCCTGTTAAGTGAAAATGTGCGTTATGTACTGGCGAAAGGGCGTGGTCGTTATTTTTGTATCTCACAGGCTGAAAAGCTATTGGACTCCCAGCATCAGACGGGCCAGATAGCCTTATATGAAGATGAGATTCAACATCAAATAGATCCGGCATCGTTGGCTTTTTACCAGGAATTGCTGGGTAAATTTGCGTCAGGTGAGTGGGACGGTGATCGCGATAGCCTTGCGCTAGAGATAGAGGCCAGTCGCTGGGCCCCCTTAACCAGTGATCATACACGTTGTACTAACAGGCGTTGCAGTAATTTCTCGGTGTGTCCTTTTTATAAATCGCGGGATGCCATGGACAAGGCGGATATAGTAGTTGCCAACCATGATTTAGTGCTGGCCGACCTTTCGCTGGGCGGTGGTGCTATTTTGCCGGAACCCGCCAACACGATTTACATATTTGATGAAGCGCATCACCTCTCATCCAAGGCGACCGGGCATTTTGCATATAGTATGCGTGTCAAAGGTACCCAGCGTTGGTTGAAGTCTTCTGTCAAGCAGCTGGATGTGATGCTGGATGAGTGTGATAACAATGCAGTATTAGCGCAGTATGTAGAGCGCATGGCTCCGGCCCGTCAGGATATCGACCTGGCGTTAGATCAGCTGCAGAGTAATCTCAGGGCTATGCTTATAGATGGCGTGCAGCGTCCATCCTCTGAACGCTTTCGCTTTCCAAAAGGAGTATTGCCGGAGGTAATGATACATTCCGCCGTTGAAATAGCGGCAGCGGCGGAAAAGTGGATGTTAAAGGCCGAGCAAATTGTTGATGTGTTAAAAGAGGCACTCGACGGTGGCGTGCCAGAGATAAACCGCGATGTTGCCGAGCGTTGGTATCCACGTATGGGGCTGATGTGGATGCGGGCGCAGTCACTGTACTGGTTAAATAAAAGTTATGCTGTCAGCGACCCTGAAGGGCTTGCGCCCACGGCTCGCTGGATCAATCTGATTGATGGTAGTGACGGGCTTGACTTTGAATGTCGTAGCAGCCCGGTTTCTGCGGCGGATACCTTACAGGAACATCTGTGGAGTAGTTGTTTTGGTGCGGTACTGACTTCTGCTACGATGACGGCGCTGGGGCATTTTAATCGCGTCATTAGTGAGCTTGGCTTGCCGCAGGATGTTCTGTGTGAGCGCTTGCCTAGTCCGTTTAATTACCCGCAGGCTGCTGTGTTGTCTGTACCCCGTATGCTGTCAGATCCCGGGAAGCCGGAGGAGCATACGCAGGAGGTGATCAGTTTTCTCAACCAGAATCTGGAAAAATCGACTGCGACCCTCGTATTATTTAGTTCTTGGCGGCAAATGTTTACTGTACTGGAAAAGCTTGAAAGTACGATTCGTAGTAAAGTATTAGCGCAAGGTGATCTGACGAAGAACGAAATTATCAGAAAGCACAAAGAAGTTATTGATACGCAGAAATCCAGTATCATTTTTGGCTTGGCCTCATTTGCTGAAGGTGTAGATCTGCCAGGAAAATATCTGACAGAAGTGATCATCACTAAATTGCCATTTGGTGTCCCGGATGATCCGGTCGACGCGACAATGGCGGAGTGGATCGAGCAAAGGGGTGGAAATGCTTTTATGGAGTGGACTGTGCCGGAAGCGTCAATGCGATTGACGCAGGCAACAGGTCGGCTTTTACGTACCGAGCAGGACAGTGGTCGGGTTATTTTATTAGACAGACGTGTAGTGACGCGCCGTTATGGCCGGCAATTGCTGGATGCGTTGCCTCCTTTTCGTCGTGAAATTAGTTAAAAAGTGAGTATGACATTGGAAGAATCAAAGCCGGGTAACCTGAATGAGACGACAAGCGTTAAAGATGCCGCCAAAGAAAAAGGTGAGCGCGAAAACAAACGTCGTTCTTCTGGTCGTGCTCGTAAACCTATGAACAAAAGCAGTGATTGGACACCCGATGACTCCGCAGTAGCCATCGAAGAAGGCAAGAAGCGTTTTCATGATTTCTCATTGCCTGATAAGTTAATGCATGCCATCCATGACCTTGGTTTTGAATACTGTACACCCATTCAGGCTGATACGATTAAACCGGCCCTGGCGGGTAAAGATATCATCGGTAAAGCGCAAACAGGAACCGGTAAAACGGCTGCTTTTTTGGTAGGCATTATCACCGATCTGCTTGATTTTCAGCTGGAAGATAAGCAGCGTCAGGGTGAGCCGCGTGCACTTATCATTGCGCCCACACGTGAGTTGGCACTACAGATAGCCGCTGATGCTGTGCTGTTATGTAAGTATACAGATATTAATGTTGTCTCTATTGTCGGCGGTATGGACTACGAGAAACAACGTAAAGAACTGAAAGCCGGGCCCGTTGGTATTTTGGTAGCAACGCCGGGTCGGTTAATCGATTTTGTGCGCTCTAAAGAAGTAGATCTGCATAACGTCGAAGTGTTGGTATTGGATGAGGCGGACAGAATGCTGAGTATGGGATTTATCCCGGATGTCAGAACCATTATCCGCAATACGCCACGCAAAGGGGATGAGCGTCAAACCCTTTTGTACAGCGCAACCTTTACAGACGATATTATGAGTCTGGCACGTCAGTGGACGCATGAGCCGGTACAGATTGAAATAGAAGCAGAGCGTCGCTCGACGGACAATATCAGCCAGAAAGTTTTTTTGGTGTCCAGTCATGAAAAATACAAACTATTACGTAACTATATCCGTGTGAATAACATTGAGCGTGTCATTGTGTTTGGCAACCGTCGCCATGAAACACGGGATCTGGCAGAAAAGCTCAAGAGAGATGGTGTGAAAGCAGCGCTGATGTCTGGCGAAATTCCGCAGCACAAGCGTGTTAAAACACTCGAAGACTTCAAAAGTGGCAAAATAGAAGTGCTGGTAGCGACGGATGTTGCCGGGCGTGGTATTCATATTGATGGTGTAACGCATGTTGTTAATTATCAATTGCCTGAAGATGCTGAGGATTATGTGCATCGTATAGGCCGCACGGGCCGAGCAGGCGCTACTGGAACATCTATCTGTTTTGCCTGCGAAAATGACTCTTTTATGATCCCGGAAATAGAAGCAGAAACGGGGGTTAAATTAGAGTGTATACACCCGAGTGAAGAGTTACTAGCAGATCCAAATGCCTACAAGAACTCAGTGCCAGCTGTGGTTGAGCAGGCCGATAATCTGCTGAGTAATAATGAAACCTCTGGCCTTAATGCAGCCCCCGGCTCTAACATCAGCCCTGATACTGCCGCTGTAGACGATGTGGTCGATCAGCCTGAACTTGTGCCTGAGGCGTCCTCAGAAGAGCACTTGGCAGCGCCGCCGCAAGAAAAGCAAGCTGAATCGTTGCCAGCAGAAATTGATAATACAGAAGTTGATAATATAAAGGTGAAGAGCGGTAATGTCTGAGGATCGGCATAAAACAGGCCTCATCGCACGCATACTAGCGATTTTTATGAGTGCGTTGTTTGCTGTTATAGCTGTGGCTGGGTATCAGCGTACCGGTGATATCGTGCAGTTGCTGGTTTTTTTGGTGGTTTCGGCACTCTCTTATATCGTTATTATTTATATTTTTAAAGGTATCGATAAGCTGTTAGATAGTGTTGATGACCGTCGGGACAATGATTAATCTGTAATAAGGGTATACGCATGCAAGCAGGGCAGCAGAAAGTCGCTGTGTTAGGCGGTGGCAGTTTTGGGACTGTAATCGCAAATATAATGGCGGAGAAGGGGATCCAGGTATCGCAATGGATGCGGGACTCAGCCCGGGCGGAAGAAATAAATCAGCAGCATATTAATTCACGCTATCTTCCCGATTACCCTTTGTCGCTATCATTGAAAGCGACGACTGATATTGAGGCAGCGGTTAAAGGTGCTTCGCTTGTGTTTGTCTCCATTCCAAGCCCGAGTTTTCGTTCTGTTGTACGCAAAGCAAAGCCATTTCTGCATGCCGGGCAAATGGTAGTTAGCACGACTAAAGGTATTGAAGGCGATACTTTTAGTTTAATGAGTGAAATTCTTAAAGATGAACTACCAGACGCGAAGGTAGGCGTGTTAAGTGGCCCTAATCTGGCAAAAGAGGTTGCTCGTCATCAGCTCACGGCGACGGTTATCGCCAGTGATGATGAAGCTCTGCGTTCTGAGGTTCAGGCCGCATTGCACCAGTCTTATTTTCGGGTCTATGCCAGTACTGATATGTATGGCGTAGAACTGGGTGGCACATTGAAAAATATCTACGCGATTGCGGCGGGTCTGAGTGCTGCACTCGGTGTGGGTGAAAATACCAAAAGCATGTTGATAACCCGAAGTCTCGCTGAAATGAGTCGTTTTGCAGTGAGTATGGGAGCCAATCCTATGACGTTTCTCGGACTGGCCGGCGTGGGGGATCTGATCGTGACCTGCATGTCCCCACTAAGCCGCAATTACCGCGTCGGTTATGCCTTGGGTAGCGGTAAAACTCTGGATGAAGCGGTAAAGTCATTGGGTGAGGTGGCAGAAGGGGTCAACACGATTCGTATCATCAAAGCAAAATCCGATGAGCTGGAGATCTATATGCCATTGGTTTCCGGTTTATATGAAGTGGTCTTTAATGGCGCGCATGTTCAGGAGGTCGTTAAAGCGATGATGATGAATGAGCAGAGCTCTGATGTGGAATTCGTATTACCCAGAGATACGCTCTAGTGTTAATCCTGATGCGCCACGGAGAGGCAAGTTGGGATGCCGTTAGTGATATGGAGCGTCAGCTTACGCCTACCGGGGTTGCATTTGTCGAGCAGCAGCGGGTTCGTTATCAACCGCCGCTCGCTTCGGTTCAGCGGGTTATCAGTAGTTCTTATGCGCGCGCCAGGCAGACTACCGCGTTAATGCTGGAAGGTATGACTGATGTTGAGTGGGTGATTGATGATCGTTGGTCGCCCGAGGCTTCGCTGAGTGACGCAATGGATTCTCTGGAAGAGCATTGGGTTGAGAACCTGCTGGTTGTTACGCATCAGCCTATTATTGGTTATGTCGTCTGTTTTCTTCTGGAGGGCAATACGCGTTTTCCTGAGCCCTTATTGCCTGGGCAACTGGTCACGCTTGATCTTCTTTGGCCGGGAAGGGCCTCTGCTATACGTTTATCCTTATAATTTCTAAAGCTTTATTGTTACAGCTCTGCTACTTTATTGACTATGAATGAAAGACAATTCCAACTTGATGATTTAACACTGCATGCACTGGAATCGGGTGTCGGGCAGGATAAAGTTATTGTTGCGCTGCATGGCTGGTTAGACAATGCTGCCACGTATCATGAAATGCGCCAGCACTTCAGTGACTATCATTTTATAGCGTTAGATTTTGTGGGGCATGGCTTTAGCGATCACCGCCCTGCATCAATGCCTTATTATATCTGGGATAATGTCAGTGACCTTTTGCGGGTGTTGGATCAGCTTGGTCTTGAAAAAGTAACGCTGCTTGGTCACTCCATGGGCGCCAGCATTGCCACTTTATTTGCCGGTGCTTTTCCTGATAGGGTTGATAAGCTTTTTCTGATCGAGGGGTTGGCGCCGATGGTATATGCAGAGGAAGCATTACCGGCCTTGATGGCGGATGCTATTGTTAAGCGCCGTCGGATGAAATCTAAAAAGCTCAGACCTTACCCTGACAAAGAAACGGCTATTAATGTGCGTATGCAGGGGCGCTGGCCTGTTAGTCGGCAGGCGGCTGAATGGCTTATTGAGAGAGGTTTAAAGCAGACGTTGGAGGGATATGTCTGGCGAAGTGACCCGGGATTGATGTTGCCTTCCCTTTTGCGAATGAGTGAAGCACAGGTGAGCGCGTTTTTGCAGTCAGTGACAGCGCCGGTAATCCTTTATCTGGGCGATGCTGGAATACATGACGAATCCTGGCAGCCGCGTATCGCTCAGCTAGCCGATGTTAAAGTTGTTTTGTTGCCGGGGAATCATCACCTGCATTTGGAATCAAAGGCTGCTAAAAGTATTGCTGAAGATATCAAAAACGTTATTCAGTGAATGTTTTTTAGAAATCATGTTCTAACGGTTAAATATTAAGGGTTGTTTGCTCATGTGGTTCACAAGATTTGTTTCGGTACTATTGCTAATGTGTTCTTCTATAGTCATCGCCGAAGATGATATTTCCGGGGCTTCTGACGATAGTTTGATTGAGCGGTTTCGCGGATCATGGATCGTTAATTATCAGCCTCCCTTGTTAACGGATTATTCCCTGGCCCTTGGCGGCGTTGAGAAGGTTAACGGTGTTGAAAGACTTGAGCGTGAAGAACGCATTAGTGGCTACCTTAAGCGTATCAGTTATCGTGTTCCTGACGGCAATACGACGCGTACTGTGTTTAATGAATTCAAAGAACAGCTGGACAAGCTGAATGCAGAGTTGCTTTTTACCTGTCATGGGCGTGGATGCGGTAGTAGTAATTATTGGGCAAATGATATTTTCGGATTTTCTAAACTCTATGGTGTTGAGCAGTCACAGTATGTTATGGCAGCCCGGTTGCCTGGTGTCACGGCCGTTATTTATGTGACTGAGCGGGGTAATCGCAGAGTTTATGCGCATATTGATTTCATTGAAACCGACGCGGCAGCACGTATGGTCGCGACGATAAAGGGCAAAGGTTATGTTGAATTGTCAACGAATGCGCTGCCTGATATGGACCTGCTGAAAAAGCTGGTTGATCAGTTGAAAAAGGACAACGTTGATATCGCTCTGGTTGTGCATCACCAAGGAGAAACGTTAGCGACTGCCAATGAGATTGGGATATCCAAAGCGGACGAGATACGGCGGTTGCTTTCAATGCGTCAAATATCTGGGGTAGAGGTGTTCTCTGTGGGGGCGCTAGTGCCCTCGGTACTTAATCAGAATCAATTGACAGTGATGCTGGTTTCCGGCGCGTCATCATTGTGACCAGTGTTTCCTTAGTGCTCGGCAGTGGTGGTGCGCGTGGCTACGCTCACATCGGTGTTATTGAAGAGTTAAAGGCGAGAGGCTATCAGATTAACTGTATAGCAGGGAGTTCGATGGGGGCTTTGGTCGGTGGTTTGTACGCCGCGGATGCGCTGGATACTTATAAGGAATGGGTTCTTGGTCTAACCCGGTTGCAGATTTTGCGTTTGCTGGACCTGACTTTTGGTATGGGAACTATTCGTGGCGACCGGTTATTTCAAAAAATAAAGGAGATGACCGGTGATCCGACGATTGAATCTTTGCCGATTCCCTTTACGGCTGTCGCGACAGATATAGTTCATCAAAAAGAGGTGTGGTTTCAGCGAGGTTCGTTACAATCGGCGATTCGGGCTTCGGTGGCCGTACCGGGTGTTTTTACCCCCGTGGTTGATGCGCATAGGGTCTTAGTGGATGGAGGTGTGCTCAACCCTCTACCGATCACGCCAACAGTTGCCGCGCATTCTGATCTGATTATTGCGGTGGATTTGAACAGTAGCCCTGTGATGCCTGAGATTAACCTGCCTCAGGTTGATCAGACGTTGGTGGCGAGTTCGACTGACAATGGAAGTGTTGCCGCATTACTGCACGGTGAAGGTAGCAGCGAAAATAAGCTGAAGCTAGACAGCAATCTGGATGTAATGATGAGCGCGCTCGAGGTGATGCAGGGGGCGTTGACTCAATATAAAATAGCGGGTTATCGGCCGGACCTTTTGATAAATATACCGACTGAGACTTGTCGCTTTCATGATTTTCATCGAGCGAGGGATGTTATTGCTGTCGGTCGTAAAGTGGCTGCTGAGGGCCTGGATATATTGGAACGGCGACTTTCATAATACTATTTTTAGTATATGGCGTTAATAACAGCAGAAGTAGATCAGACTTGCTTAGGCGTAAGTCTGATCAATCAGTAATGATGATATAGAAATGCTGAATATAGAAAGGCAGAGCTTAATTCATCTTAACTTAGCTGAGATTAACTTAACTGGGCTTAGCTGAGCTTAACAGAGTAATGAAAGAAACTCGGCACGTGTTTCAGGTTTTGATCTGAAAGTACCCAGCATCATCGATGTTTTCATTGAGCCGTTTTGCTTCTCAACACCGCGCATCATCATGCACATATGCTTGGCTTCAATAACTACGCCAACGCCTTTTGCGCCTGTCATGGACATAATCGCTTCTGCAATTTCTTTTGTCATATTTTCCTGAATTTGCAGACGGCGGGCATACATATCTACGATACGAGCGATCTTGGACAGGCCAATGACCTTACCATCAGGGATATATGCAACGTGAGCTTTTCCGATGAAAGGTAGTAAGTGGTGTTCACACAGTGAGTATAGCTCGATATCTTTAACCAGCACCATTTCGCTGTTATCAGACGGGAAGAGAGCATTATTAACGACTTCTTCCAGGTTTTGGTGGTATCCGCGGGTCAGATATGCCATTGCTTTAGCAGCGCGGGCAGGTGTGTCGAGCAGACCTTCACGATTCAGGTCTTCGCCTACCTGTTCGATAATGGTAGCGTATGCTTTTTCCATCATTGGTGAAAATCCCCAGTAATATGAATTAAAAAGCATGCTAACTTACGCGAACAATCTACTTACGTAAAGTGGCAAGAGCTAATTTATTGTTTGATTTGTTTTATCAGTATGTAGAGTGCGCCAGAACCACCATCTTTGGGCTGAGCAGAGCAAAAGGCCAGTACTTGGGGGAGTTGTCGAAGCCAGTCATTGACATAGGATTTAAGCACGGGTTGCTGGCCTGACTGACTAAACGCTTTGCCGTGGATGACCATCACAGAGCGCATGCCCTGACGTTGAGCATCGCGAATAAACAAGCTCAGCTCGTCGCGTGCGGTATCTACGGTCATTCCATGCAAGTCAATACCTGCTTCCCAGGGGATATGGCCTTTACGGAGGCGTTTCAGCATGCTGACTTGTATGCCGGGAGCCGCGAAGATTAGTTCTTCATCGGACTCAACAATCTCTACCATTTCACTGGATAAACCATCAATGACCTGGTCTATATCTGCTTCAGCCATGGAACGGAGGTAGGCGCGTTGTTTGTCTTTACGAATCGGGCCATTCGTCCGCAACACGGTTTTACCCTGCTTAATAGGTGAAACATCAGCCATCATCTCAGTAAAAGATAACTCTGCTTGAGTCTTACCGGAGTTTATTTTGTCAGACATAGCACCGCGCACATGAATTCATTAAACTGTCAGATCGAAACCTAATCAGATGCGGGTATTATCCCGATAGTTATGCTGATTGATCAAGTGCGGATGACAACTGAATTTAAAACATTTGATTCGGGCGTTATAATAAGCCAGCAGAATTAATAAGAGAGAACATGAGCTAATGTCGGGCAATAGTTATGGGAAGTTGTTTACAGTAACGTCATTCGGTGAGAGTCATGGGCCAGCATTAGGGTGTATTATTGATGGTTGCCCTCCTGGGATAGAGATATCAGAAACTGACCTGCAGCATGATCTGGATCGTCGTAAGCCGGGTACATCGCGTCATACGACTCAGCGTCGTGAGGCCGATGAGGTGAAAATCCTCTCAGGTGTTTTTGAAGGTAAAACGACCGGAACCTCTATCGGTCTATTGATTGAAAATACCGATCAACGTTCTAAAGATTACACTAATATTGCTGAAACATTTCGTCCAGCTCATGCTGACTACGTTTATACGCACAAATATGGTTTTCGTGATTATCGTGGTGGTGGTCGTTCATCGGCGCGTGAAACTGCGATGCGTGTGGCCGCAGGGGGAATTGCTAAAAAATATCTGGCAAGTAAAGGGATAGAGATTCGCGGTTATTTATCACAGTTAGGCCCGATTGTTGTTGATCCGAAAAAATTTGATTGGCATCAGGTGGAGCAAAACGCGTTTTTCTCACCGGATGCTGATGCTGCCGCGCAGATGGAGGTCTATATGGATGACCTTCGTAAAGAGGGCAACTCTGTAGGTGCTAAAATATCTGTGGTGGCCTCCGGGGTACCGGTAGGACTGGGCGAGCCGATCTTTGATCGCTTAGATGCCGAATTAGCACATGCCTTAATGAGCATCAATGCGGTTAAGGGCATTGAAATTGGTGATGGATTTGCTGTAGTTGCGCAAAAAGGTACTGAGCATCGTGATGAGATGACACCAGAAGGCTTCCTTTCCAATCATGCCGGCGGTATTTTGGGGGGCATTTCAACCGGCCAGGATATTATTGCGCATATCGCGTTGAAGCCAACGTCTAGTTTGAGGTTGCCGGGCCGCAGCATCAATATTAATGGTGAGCCTATTGAAGTGGTGACCAAGGGGCGTCACGACCCTTGCGTTGGCATTCGTGCTACACCTATTGCTGAGGCAATGATGGCTATCGTGTTGATGGATCACTTTTTGCGTCATCGTGCTCAGAATGCCGATGTTAAGTGCAGTACCCCGGTTATTAAGGGATAAAGCCTCTTATCAGGAGAAGCTTCTTATTCTGCGGTGATGCCTCTTGATCTGGGTGAGGCCTCTTAATTTGGGGTGATGCCTTTTGACTTGGGTGAAGCCTCTTTATCTGGGTGAAGCCTCTTAATCGGCGGTGAAGCCTCTTATTCAGGGGTTAAATAATTTTATTTTGAGTGCTCAGTCTCGGCTGGGCATTTGTTTTTAAGCTTAACTCAATAATTTGCTGTTCCGGATGGAATGCAGGTTGATGACATATTATGCAGTAAAAGGCGGATTTAAACTGATGACTACTACCTTTCTTGAAACACTTTATGATGGCTACGGACAGTCTTACGCAATCGAAGAAGTCTTGTTCGAACAGCAGACGGATTCCTGGCATCTGATTATTTTCCGCAATAAAGAGTTCGGTACAGTCATGGCGCTGGACGGTATTATTCAGACAACAGAGCGTGATGAGTTTATTTATCATGAAATGCTGACGCATGTGCCTTTGTTCGCACATGGCGCTGCAAAGCGGGTGTTAATTATCGGTGGTGGGGATGGCGGTATTCTGCGTGAAGTTCTGAAGCATCCCGAAGTTGAACATGCGACACAGGTGGAAATTGATCAGTCTGTTATTGATATGTGTAAAACCTATCTGCCAAAGCATTCTAATGGCGCTTATGATGATCCGCGTGCCAATATAGTGATTGCAGATGGTATCGAGTTTGTTTGTGAAACCAATGAAAAGTTTGATGTTATTATTTCTGACTGCACAGACCCTGTAGGCCCTGGCGAGGTGCTTTTTAGTAGCCGTTTTTATGAAGGTTGCAAACGTTGCCTGAATACAGGAGGTGTCTTTGTAGCACAAAATGGCGTGGTCTTCATGCAGGTAGGCGAAGTGCAAACAACGCGCCGACGTCTAAGCCCTTATTTTGCTGATCAGACTTTCTATTGTGCTGCTGTACCTACCTACATAGGGGGCAACATGACACTGGCATGGGCTGCAGATGATGCGGCTCTGCGTCAGGTTGATCTTGACACATTAAAGCAGCGCTTTGTTCAGTCAGGTATTAAGAGTCGTTATTATAATCCTGAAATGCATGTGGCTGCTTTTGCTTTACCACAGTATGTGGTCGAAGCATTAGACGAGGTGTAGCAGTCAGCAGATTTTCACAAAAAACGCATCCAAGTGATGCGTTTTTTTATGGGTGAAGAGTGGCTGATGGGTGATTCAGATCAGCTAATGGCTTCTTAAACGGGTTCATTCAGCGTTTATTCTCCCGTCCCCATGGGGAAGGTGTTGTGTTTTTTCTGTTAGTCAGGTTTAGTTTGAACTAATACAGCTAAAGTGAATATTTAAATGCAAAAGAATGCATCCAGGCAAGCATCTTTATCCTTCATTGATAGAGCGGTCGCCTATAGTTTGTCGGGAAGTTTGCCGGTACTGATTATCCTGTTGTCCTTATTCATGGGGGGCTTGGCATTAAATTTCACCGCCCGTGAAGAAGAGCCACAGATTGTAGTGCCGATGGTCGATATTAGCGTGCAAGCGCCGGCAATGTCCGCTCAGCAGGTAGAGCATCAGGTCACTTTTCCGCTCGAAAAATTACTCGCGCAAATACCCGGCGTTGAGCATGTTTATTCGCGCTCTATGAGTGGCCAGGCGCTAGTGACCCTGCGTTTTTATGTGGGGGAAGATAGAGAAGACGCCATTTTCAATACCTATAACAAACTTTATTCCAATCAAGATAACATTCCGGCGGGCGTTAGTGCCTGGCAAGTGAACCCCATTGAAGTCGATGACGTCCCTATTTTAATGCTCGGTTTGTGGACGGATTTAAGCGAGCCTTTGGTCAGCGATTATCAATTAAAGCGGGTGGCCGACGAGTTTGCCAATTACCTGCAATCCATCACCAATACAAGCGAAGTCAAGGTGGTGGGAGGTAGAGCCCGCAATATTCGCATCTTGCTGCAACCGGAAAGCCTGGCTGCCCGCCAAAGTACGGCAATGGATGTATTGCAGGCCTTGCAGCTTTCTAATGTCTTGAAGCGAGCGGGTTATTGGACCTTGGCGCAATCCTCGGTGCAATTAGAGTCAGGTGATGTGCTGCGTGATTTAAAGAGTTTACAACAACTGGTTGTTAATGTTGTCGATGGTGTGCCGGTATTCTTACAAGATGTCGCCAGTATTGAGGATGGCCCTGAAGAAGCCAATAGTTATACCTGGATTGATTTTGCCGCTGCTAAGCCGGGTGAGCCGCAGTCGGCTGGCGGCAGTTACCCCATGGTCGCCCTGAGTATTGCGAAAAAACCGGGGAGCAATGCGGTGACCGTTGCGCAAGAAGTGCATGCCTTAATTGACGATCTGAAAGTTCAGCTATTACCCGGCAATGTTTATATTGAAACCTTACGGGATTATGGTCAAACCGCCAATGAAAAAGTGACCAACTTAACCAATAGTTTGTTATTTGCGGTATTTACTGTCGTGGTTTTTATTGCCATCTTCTTGGGGTGGCGGCCTGCGGTGGTGGTCGGTATTGCGGTGCCGATAAGTTATGGCGTGACTCTGGCCCTGGATATGGTATTTGGCTATACCATTAATCGCGTCACCCTGTTTGCAATGATTTTGTCCCTTGGATTATTAGTCGATGACCCCATTACGGGTGTCGATAATATTCAGCG
Organism: Neptunomonas qingdaonensis; assembly: GCF_900113275.1. Lineage (GTDB taxonomy): Bacteria > Pseudomonadota > Gammaproteobacteria > Pseudomonadales > Balneatricaceae > Neptunomonas > Neptunomonas qingdaonensis. The sequence continues at coordinate 128,565 of NZ_FOOU01000009.1, read as the reverse complement.
CTTTTTAAAAAAGCACTGTGCTGATCCTGCTCAAGATAAGCTAGCCAGAATTCAGGAGGCCATTGCCGAGATTAAAATACCGCTGATTATGTCGACCATTACCATTATTCTGGCATTTATCCCCTTGGCATTTATTACCGGCATGATGGGGCCTTATATGGCACCAATGGCCTTTAATGTACCTATTAGCGTTATCGTTAGTACCTTGGTGGCCTTTTTGGTAACGCCGTGGCTCGCCAAAAAAATTCTGCGAGTAGCTTCTTCATCAGATGATGACTCATCCGTTAATGAGCTTGACCCGGAGAGGGAAACTGGCTTGTATCGTTTTTACCAGAAACTGTTGATGCCGTTTTTTATCAGTCGTCGGAAGTCTAAAATATTTCTTTGGGCGGTGCTGCTACTTTTTATCGCCGCGGCTATGTTGCCAATGATGCGCTGGGTTCCCCTGAAGCTGCTCCCTTTTGATAATAAAAATGAAGTGCAGGTGATCATTGATATGCCCGAATCTTCAACCCTTGAGCAGACGGCTACTGTCGCCAAACGAATATCTCAGGAATTGCTAAGATTTAACGAAGTTGAAGCCGTCGCGAGTTTTGTTGGTGTACCTTCACCTATTGATTTTAACGGCATGGTTCGTCACTACTATCAGCGTCAGGCACCTTTTCTAGCGGATCTTAGGCTGACCTTAATAGATAAAACACTCCGGGAGCACCAGTCCCATGCCGTGGTTTTACGAATGCGTGAGCATTTAGCGGTGTTTGCCGAGCAGCAATTAAAGCAACCGGGCTTGCGTTTGAAAGTGGTTGAAGTGCCTCCGGGTCCGCCGGTGTTGAGTACCCTGGTGGTTGAAGTTAGCGGTTCAGCATTGACCTCTTATGAAGACCTTCAGGTCGCCGCTAAATTAGTAGAGGCCCGTTTGCAGCGAGAGCCCTTTGTGGTTGAGGTCGATACCAGTATTGAAGATGCGCAGACACGTTTACGTTTTGAGACTGATAAAACGCTGGCCGCGCTTTCAGGCATTTCGACCCAGGATGTTAACCAAACCTTGATGTTGGTAACCCAGGGTATTGCGGCAGGGTATTTTCAGACAGATAGAGAGACCGTGCCCTTGCCCATTATTTTGCAACTCCCGTTAGCGGAAAGAAGTGCGCTGCAAGATCTTGAGCGTTTGCAGGTTAAAGGGCGTGCCGGCGTGGTCAAAGCAAGCAGTCAGAACGGTTTGGATAGCGTGCCGCAACCATTAGTGTCTTTAGGGGAGTTGGGTGAATTTATTACGTTGCAAGAAGATACATCTATTCAGCATAAGAACTTACAACGAGTGGTTTATGTCATGGCCGAGTTATCTGGCCGCACCCCCGCTGAAGTCATTGCGGATGTAAGTGCCGATCTGAATACTGCGTCAAAAACAAGTAATGCCACTGAAGTTACAGCATGGCAAGAGCGAAACTTCATTGAAGTATTTCTTGGAAACGCGCCAGGAGATAGCTGGCATTTACCGGAAAATGCTCAGTTGAATTGGGGGGGCGAGGGTGAATGGTTAATCACGATTGATGTATTCAGAGATATGGGGTTGGCCTTTTTGTTTGCCTTGGTGGGTATCTTTTTTGTGCTCAAGTTTCAAACAGACTCGACTCGTTTAGCTTTAATTATCATCTCAGCCATTCCGTTAACGGTGATTGGCATAATGCCGGGTTTTGCGATTTTGAATCTTTTTGGTGAGCGTGTGGTGGCGGGGGCGCCCGATCCTGTTCTATTTACGGCTACCGCCATGATAGGGATGATCGCTTTAGCCGGTATTGTTGTCAGAAATTCGCTTATTCTGGTTGAATTTATTACCCAGGCAAGAAAGCAGGGCGCGCCAATAAAAGATGCCTTGGTGATGGCAGGAGCCGTTAGGATGAGGCCGGTACTGTTAACTGCGGGCACCACGATATTAGGTAATTTGGTTATTATTCTGGACCCGGTTTTTAGTGGTTTGGCCTTGGCCATAATTTTTGGGATTATCGCTTCAACCTTATTTACTTTGGTGTTGGTGCCCATTGTTTATTTTTTAGTTTTTGATTCGCCCCAAAGTGAGCTTATCGGGAGGGAAGATCAACATGCAACACGCTAAGTTGTTACTAATGAAATACCTTGTGCCTTTATTCACGGTGCTTATCCTGGGCCTGGTGATTGCATGGCTGGCAGGTAGTTTTGATAAAAAAGAGGCCCCGGGTTTAAGGGAGAAAAGTCTGGCCCCGCTGGATCCTGATGGTTTATTTGAGGTGAAAACTACGCAAGTTGAAGTCTTAGAGCCTGTTCCGGCCACGATTGCTGCCAAACAAACAGCGCTCATTTCAGCGCGTATTCTGGCGCGTATCGAAGATATAAAAGTAAGTGCCGGTGATTATGTGAAAAAGGGCCAGGAATTAGTGGTCATGGAAAGAGCCGATCTGCAGTCACGAGTGTCGCAAGCGCAAGCACAAATTGGCTCGATTGAAGCGCGTTTAAAAGAGGCAAAACAAGTGCTGGGCCGTTCACAAGAATTAAATAAGCGTGGCTTACTTGCCTTGGCGCCTCTAGAGGCCAATCAGGCAAACTACGCCAGTTTACAAGCCCAAAGGAAAAGCGCACTACAAAACTTAGTTGAGGCTGAGACGGCTTTAGGGTATGCCACGGTATTGGCGCCTTTTGATGGTTTGATTGTCGATAGGTTGGCCGATCCCGGCAGTACTGCACAGCCGGGTTTGCCGCTATTATCTTTGTATAACCCTGCTTCGGTAAGAGTCGAGGCGAATGTCAGAGAGGGGCGAGCCATTCAGCTGCAACTGGGACAAACCTTAAAAATGGAGATTCCATCTAAAGCGCTTTCCCTGACTGCCGTTATTGAAGAATTAGTGCCAGCCGGCAATGTCGCTTCGCGGACTTTCTTAGTAAAAAGCCAGATCAGTGATATTGAAGGCTTATTGCCTGGGTTGTACGCACGTTTATTGGTTCCCGCTGGAACTGCACAACAAATTTTAGTGCCGCAAGCGTTTGTCGCTGAAGTCGGGCAGTTAGATATTGTTTGGGTAGTAAATGCCTTGCCCGAAGGCGCGCGCATTGAAAAGCGTTTTGTGAAAACGGGCTTGGTTTATCAGCAAGGTATGGTTGAAGTTGTATCAGGCCTTAAGGGTGGGGAGACCTTGCTTCAAAAACGCTGAATGAGGGATGAGATCGAAAACCCAGCGAGGCAGATGCCGGTCAGGGTGTTGCCGTCTATTGGTGGGTTGGACTTCAGCCCGATCCACAGAGATAGATTGTATGGCTGCGTTTTGTATGACGGTATACAAGCATTATAGATTTTCAGGTATTTAAAACTCATAAAAAAACCGCGAAACAAGGTCGCGGTTTTTTTGTTTGTGCCTTCTACTTAATTGCTCGAATCAGCGTTGTTGCTCTTAGCAGACTCTTCCTGGCGACGGCGTATTTCACGCGGATCATTAGGCGCTCTGCTGGTGCGACGAACCCTGCGACGTGCTGGAACAGGCTGTTCAGCAGGCGTTTCAGCTGGCGAGGTTTTTGCTTCACTTGCTTCGGCTGCTTCAACTGCATCAGTTGCTTGAGTTTCGGTTGAGACTACTGCTGTCGGCGCTTCTTTGGGAGCGGCTGCAGGGGTGGCCCCAGCATTTGTTGCTTCAACTGCTGCATCCACTACTGCATCTGTGGTTTCAGCTGCCGCATTCACTACTGTATCTGTGGTTTTGGCTGCCGCATCCACTACTGTATCTGTGGTTTTAGCTGCAGCATCAACTACTGTATCTGTGGTTTTGGCTGCCGCATCCATTACTGCATCTGTGGTTTCAGCTGCTGCATCCATTACTGCATCTGTGGTTTTGGCTGCCGCATCCACTACTGCATCTGTGGTTTCAACTGCTGCATCCACTACTGCATCTGTGGTTTCAGCTGCCGCATCCACTACTGTATCTGTGGTTTCAGCTGCCACATCCACTACAGCATCTGTGGCTTCAGCTGCTGTATCCGCTACTGCATTTATGGTTTCAGCTGCCGTATCCGCTACTGCATCCGTTGATTCAACTGCTGCATCTGATGCTGCTTCTGTTGCAACGGCTTGTGTTGCTTTAGCTGCTATTTCAGAAGTTGCTTCCGTCGCTGTCGTATCGCTGGCAGGTTTAGCGGCGTCCGTTACTTCAGCTTTCGGCTTAGTAGTTGCTGCTTTAGCGCTTTCTGCTGCGTCTACTGCATCGGCAGCAATGGCCGCTGCGGCTGTAGCTACTGGTGCAACTGCCTGGTCGGGCTGTAAAGCTTCCGAGTCGGCAACTAAGGTGCGTTCTGCAGAGCGTTCGCTGTTTCTGCGACGGCGTCCACGATTACGGCTGCGTGGTTCGCTCGCCGGTTCGTTGGCGTTATCTGCTTCCTTGGTCGTTTTGCTTGCATCCGTCTTTTCGACTTTGTCATCGTTGTTTTTGCGTGTGCGACGACGGCGACGAGGCTTGCCGTTTTTATCATCGTCTGATGACTGGGCAGAGGCTGAGTTACTAGATGAGCCAGCACCTACAGCGCCCACTGCCTGAGGAGCTTGCTCCGCAGTTACCGTAATAATTTCATCTTGCTGCTTTGAGGAGCGTTGGCGGTCTGATGAATCTCGTCCGTTTCTGCGTGGTTTACGGTTGCGTTGGTTGCTATCTCTGTCTCTGCTGTTGCTTTTCTTGCTGAAGTTTTCTTTTGCAGCTGGTTGTTGTACTGCAGGTTTTTCTTTTTTCTCTACTTCAGTTGCAAACAATGACTTAAGCACGGCAATGATGCGGCTTGCGAAGCTTTCTGGCTGACTTGTAGCTTGTTGTGCTGCCGGGTTAGTGGCGGCTTGACTGCGAGGCGTTGCTGCTTCTGTAGCCGTATTGGATGCGTTTGTTGTGTTCGCGGGTGCCTGTGATGGCGGTGTGACGCTGCGAACAGCAGCAGTCTCACGCTTCACTGGCGGGGTGCGTGCAATATCTTCAGCTTCTGTTTCTGGTTCCGGTTGAAGCGTATAGCTAGCATCGTTAATCGTTGTGATGGTGTGGTCATCACGCAGGCGTACCACCTCATAGTGAGGCGTTTCCATGTTTGGGTTAGGAACGATAACGACACGAACATCGTGACGTAGCTCAATGTCGTGGACGATGCGGCGTTTTTCGTTGAGCAGATAGGTCGCTACAGTGACCGGCAATATAGCCCGGATTTGTGCTGTACGATCTTTAGAGGACTCTTCTTCGATCAGGCGCATAATGGAGAGTGCGAGTGATTCAGTATCGCGTATAGAGCCTTGTCCGTTACAGCGAGGGCAAACAACACCACGGCTTTCCGTCAGTGAAGGGCGTAAACGCTGACGAGACATTTCTAACAAACCAAAGCGGGAAATACGGCCCATCTGAACGCGAGCGCGATCCAGTTTCAAGGCATTCAGAAGCTTATCTTCAACCGCCCGCTGGTTTTTGATCGGCGTCATATCGATGAAATCGATAACGACAAGGCCGCCAATATCACGCAAACGTAATTGTCGGGATACTTCTTCCGCTGCTTCCAGATTGGTCTGCAATGCGGTTTCTTCAATGTCTCCGCCGCGTGTTGCGCGAGCCGAGTTTACATCAATTGATACCAGTGCTTCGGTCGGATCTATAACAATCGAACCACCTGATGGCAGCTGAACTTCGCGTTCGAATGCTGTTTCAATCTGGCTTTCAATCTGGAACCGATTAAACAGAGGCGTCTGTTCTTTATAAAGTTTTAGCTTTGCTTCGTAAGAAGGCATAACCTGTCGAACGAACACCAGCGCATTCTGGTAAACCTCGTCGTCGTCGATCAGTACTTCGCCAATATCAGCACGCAGGTAATCACGAATAGCACGAATAACAACGTTGCTTTCCTGATATATAAGGAAAGGGGAGGGTTTGTCACTGGATTCTTTTATCGCATCCCATAGGGTCTTGAGGTAATCAAGATCCCATTGTAGCTCTTGTGACGAACGGCCAACACCTGCAGTTCGTACGATAATGCCCATCTTGTCCGGAATATTAACCCCATCCAGTGCCGCTTTTAGTTGGGTGCGCTCATCACCTTCAATACGACGTGAAATACCGCCCGCACGAGGGTTGTTCGGCATTAATACCAGATAACGGCCGGCGAGGCTGATGAAAGTAGTGAGTGCAGCGCCCTTGTTGCCACGCTCTTCTTTATCAACCTGTACGATGACTTCGGTGCCTTCTTTCAGAACATCCCGAATGCTTGGACGATTGCCGCGTTGCGGTTGTTTGGAGAAATACTCGCGGGAGATCTCTTTTAATGGCAGAAAGCCATGTCTGTCTGAACCGTAATCAACAAAAGCAGCTTCAAGGCTTGGTTCTACGCGGGTTATTTTACCTTTGTAAATATTAGCTTTTTTCTGTTCTCTGCTTTCTGATTCTATATCGAGGTCGTAAAGGCGTTGGCCATCTACTAGTGCGACACGCAGCTCTTCAGGTTGAGTTGCGTTGATCAACATTCTTTTCATTTTAGATTAATTCTCTATTACAGAGAGTGCGCTCCAACCTGTTCGATCCGTCTGGTGAAAACGTTACACGATTCAATCATTCGATGCCGTCCAGTATTGAGGATGCCAGTATCTATAGATGATAGTACTGCGCAAATGCATCTGCGGTGGAGGAAAAAACAGCCGATGTTTTTCTTCTAAGTGTTTGTGTCTGCGAAATAACGTCGCAGGTTCCAGGCTGTTAATGCGTCTCCACCTCCAATCAAATCCAACAGGGGATATTCAGGGGGGTAATGCACTCTCTTAAAAACTTTATTAAATACACATACTGCCGCGCTGTCGGGTGACCAGTGAAAGATACTAGCTAGATTTAGCTGCTCTAGGCTTAGATCCTACTGATACTAACTAAACTGTAAGTACTAAAACGAAGTACTCAATCGAATAGTGATACTAGAGTTGACATGAGTGAAAAAATATCTTCACAGTAGCCCATTATCTATTTTTTTAACAATAGCTAAAGCCAACAGCGTTCGGCGACGCTACAATATAGCAGCTAACCCATACAGCATCAATCGAGAACACAATTCCCTCAATGTCAGATAATAAGCCGTCGGCCATCAATAGCGTTCGTTATATCGAAATAGAAGAAGATCAGTCGGGGCAGCGTATTGATAATTTCTTACGTACTGCTTTGAAAGGCGTCCCTAAAAGCATGATCTATCGCATTATCAGAAAAGGCGAAGTGAGAGTTAATAAGAAGCGTATAAAGCCTGATGGTCGGATTCATGGCGGAGATGTTGTGCGTATTCCGCCTATTCGCGTGCCAGAGCCAACCGATGTACCTATGGTGGGTAAAGCGCTGCTTGAATTGCTTGAGCAATCTATTCTTTATGAATCAAAAGCATTGATCGTTATTAATAAACCCTCTGGGCTGGCTGTACATGGTGGAAGTGGCATCAATCTTGGGTTGATAGAAGCGATGCGTCAATTAAGACCGGATGAACGTTTTCTTGAGTTAGTTCACCGCCTTGACCGTGACACCTCCGGTTGTATTATGATTGCCAAAAAACGCAGCATGTTACGTCATCTGCACGAAGCGCTGCGTCAAAGCCGCGTTAATAAAGTTTATCACGCCTTGGTTGTCGGGCGCTGGGAATCTAAAGATAGCTCAGTCGATGCACCGCTGCGTAAGAACGAGCTTCAATCAGGTGAAAGGATTGTTAGGGTTCAGCCGGATGGAAAAGCCTCGCTAACTCGGTTTAAAGTGCTCAGGCGCTTCGGCACACAGGCGACATTGGTTGAGGCTAAGCCTGTTACCGGACGAACGCACCAGATTCGTGTCCATACTCAATTCGCCGGACACCCGATTATCGGCGATGACAAATATGGCGTGGAATCGATAAACCGGGACATGAAGAAACAAGGAATCAAACGTTTGTTTTTACACTCGGCAATGTTAGAAGTAACTCTGCTGGAAAACGAAGTGTTACGGGTCAGTGCGCCACTGGAGCAAACGTTAAGCAGTGCGCTGGAACGATTGGCAGACCAACAGAATAAAGCATACCAGGAAGAGTCTGAATGATAAAAGAGCAAATTTATCGTTGTGCAGATCGTATTTTGACAAGCGGAGTTCAGCCAACTCCGGAAAATATTAGCATCGATTGTCAGATGAGTATTGAGGAGGTGCTGCCTCATTGGCAAAGCTGGAAACGTGATTTGTCTGCGCGTATCAGTTTTGGTCAAAAGGACGTCTATGTTCCTGATGCACCCGATTCAATGAGTATAGCGTTTGGTCGGATTTGGCAGCAGGCTGTTGAGGAGGCTAGCTCACGTTTGGTTAGTGATCAAAGACATCTGGGCACTAATGTCGAAGAAGCCGGGCGTGTTACTGAAGATACGATTAAAGAGATGCAATATCGTCAGCAGGATCTTGAAAATCGTTTGCGTGAGCAAAATCAGAAAGTAGGTGAGCTGGGCGGGCATAATAAAGCGCTTGAAGCTGAACTGTCAGTCTTAAAGAGCGGCTTCGCGTCAGAAACAACCCAACGTAAGCAGGAAGAGCAAATACGTTCTAATGTTGAGCATGAGTTAGCACACTTACGCAAAACCTATGAAGACTCAAAACGTACTTTTGATCAGCGTATCAAAGATGAGCAACGTCATATGCTTGAGGCCGTTAGCAAAGCGGATGTTGATGCTCGCTATTATAAAAATGCGTTGGAAAAATTACGTGACGAAGTGGGCAAAAAAGAATCAGTACTCACCAAGTCGATTCATGACCTTAAAGCTGAGTTAGCGAAAAAAGATGTCAAGATTGAAACGCAGCGAACCCAGTTGCGTAGCCAGGATGCGGAGTTGAAGCTGCTTAAGCAGGACAACGCCTTGCAGAGTCGGGAGTTAGCTCGTTATACCTCGTCGCTTTTGGCTGAAACCAATAAAACGAAACGTCTTGAAGATAAGGCACGTGATTTGGATGGTGAGATACGGCGTCTGAATCAGAAGCAGCATAATTCCACGGTCGACTGGAGTCGTCGTGAAAATAGTTTACGCAAAATATTAAAAGACAAGGAAGACGAATTGGTTAGAACGCTGGCCCGTTTGACCAGCCTTGAAAAGCGTATTATTACTCAGGATGAAGAGCTGCGCAGGTTGAATTCGCGACTGTAATGTCTCTGATAGAGCAATTGGCTGTTTTGTTATTCTTTACAGTTATAATGCAAAGTAGTAATAATAGTATGGATTGAATGGATAAGACTAATCTGGGCGGAAGGCTGACATGAAACTGCAACAATTGCGTTATATTTGGGAGGTCTCACGTCACGATTTAAATGTATCGGCGACTGCTCAGAGTCTGTATACATCTCAGCCTGGCATTAGTAAGCAAATTCGTTTGCTGGAAGATGAGTTAGGTGTTGAGGTCTTCGCGCGAAGTGGTAAGCATTTAACGCGAGTAACCCCCGCGGGTGAAGCCATTCTTGAAGTCGCGGGTCAGATCCTGCAAAAAGTAGAAAGCATTAAGCAGGTTGCCCAAGAGTTCAGTGATGAAAAGAAAGGTAGCTTGGCGGTAGCAACAACACATACTCAGGCCCGTTACGCACTTCCGAAAACGATTACCGAGTTTATTAAATCTTATCCGGATGTTTCTTTGCATATGCATCAGGGTACCCCTATGCAGATCTCTGAAATGGCGGCCGATGGTACGGTCGATTTTGCTATCGCTACCGAAGCTATGACGCATTTTTCTGATCTGATTATGATGCCTTGTTATCGCTGGAATCGTTCTGTCATTGTTCCTAAGGATCATCCGCTGACACAAGTATCTAAGCTTACGCTGAAGGATATTGCGGATTATCCGATTGTCACCTATGTATTTGGCTTTACTGGACGTTCTAAGCTTGATGATGCCTTTGCGAAAGAAGGGTTAGAACCTAAGGTGGTTTTTACCGCTGTAGACTCGGATGTTATCAAGGCATATGTACGTCTTAACCTGGGGGTTGGTATCGTTGCGACCATGGCTTATGAACCTGAGGTTGATAAAGATCTGGTGGTGTTGGACGCCAGTCATCTATTTGAGCCCAGTACGACCAAGATCGGATTCCGGAAAGGAACCTTTTTGCGTGGTTATATGTATGATTTTATACATCTTTTTGCACCGCATCTGACGAAAGATGTTATTAAGCAGGTGCTTGAGTGCGCTAGCCGTGCTGAAATTGATGAAATATTTGCTCATCAGGAACTACCTGATCTTTAACCTGATCCCTAAATAGGCGTCTCTGTTATGTCGACCAGAACCTGCCTGCTAAGCAGTACTGGCAGAGGTTAGATTGGCGCCGTTTTTTAATTGAATTTACTTTGGAGGAGTTGCTTGTGGAACTGGCTTGTCTTGACTTGGAAGGTGTTTTAATCCCAGAAATCTGGATTGCATTTGCTGAAGAAACCGGCATAGAAGAGTTAAAGGCAACAACTCGTGATATTCCGGACTATGATGTATTGATGAAGCAGCGCTTACGCATACTTGATGAGCATGGTCTGACATTACCGCAGATCCAGAATACTATCAGTCGGTTGGCTCCCCTTGAGGGTGCCCGTGAGTTCATCGACTGGCTGCGCGAGCGTTTTCAGGTAGTGATTCTTTCAGATACCTTCTACGATTTCGCTGCGCCGCTGATGAAACAACTAGGTTATCCCGCACTCTTATGTCACAAGCTTGAGGTGGATGAGAGTGGCCGTATTACTGACTATACTTTGCGTCAGAAAGATCCTAAGCGTCAGTCGGTAAGGGCGTTTCAATTGCTTAATTACCGCGTGATTGCAGCGGGAGATTCCTATAATGATACAACGATGCTAACACAGGCGGAGTCGGGCATTTTGTTCCATGCGCCTCAGAATGTCATTGATGAATTTCCGCAATTTCCTGCCGTTCAAACCTTTGCTGAGCTGAAAAAAGAGTTTTTAAAAGCCAGTCAGCGTAACCTGTCACTGTAACGCTTGGCGTTATCATTGAGGTTTCGTTGAACTGGAACCTCAATGCTTGTATGGGCTCTTTTTTAGGGCTGTGTTCTGAAGTCTAAAAGTCATGTGTTTACTTATCTTAACTGATGAGCCTTCCTGTAATTTCCGTCATAATCAAATATTCTTGTTTGTATACGCCAAAACTTACCTTTTTTGCGGGCGATGACGAAGTCAGGTGATGTTAATTTGTTCTCTGCCTGCAGCACCTCATCTAAGCTGTCAAAAGTGACCGGGCGAGAGCTATTAAGAAAGCGCCGGCCAAAAATCTGGTTAAAAATATATTTTTGTGCGGCGCTATTAAAGTTGAAACTTTCTTTGAGCGTTTCGCCTTGCTCATCATGATATATCACCGTTATTTTGCTGCCGCTAGATTCAAGGCTTATGCCTGCGCAACGTAAAATAAACGCATCATTGAGTTGAAGCGCTTTTTTTAACTGATCATCAGGGTCGGTTAGTGCTTCTTTGCATTGATGGCATTGTCTTGCCGCAATATCATTTTCAGCACCGCAAAAAGAGCAGCTTTTAAAACGGAAACGATAGTCGCAACGTACAATTTTCCCGTTGGCTGCTTTTTCTGCCTGCTGGCAGCGACGTCCAAAATGCTCAATTACCTGGCCATCGTTATCTGTTTTCCCCCAAAAAATGTTGGCGAAATTACATACAGGGCAGAATACCTGTACCGGTTCTGATTCAGCATCAGGTTTTGCTGCACCAATTTCGGGATGATGTAAGTTAAAGTTGTTGCCTGCATAATCAATAATCAGACAATCAGTTTTCCCTGGGCTGAGGCGCAAGCCGCGACCAATAATCTGTTGATACAGGCTGACAGACTGGGTAGGGCGCAGTAGCGCAATAAAGTCAACATGGGGTGCGTCAAAGCCCGTCGTCAAAACAGAAACATTGACTAAGTATTTGAGTTGCTTCTGTTTGAAGGCATGAATAGTTTGGTCACGTGTCAGTTGAGTGGTCTCGCCGGTGATCAGTGCCGTTTCTTCTGCAGGCAGATAACCGGCAATTTCATGCGCATGCTGAACCGTGGCGGCGAAAATCATGACGCCTTGCCGGTCGGTGGCCAGCTTCTCAACTTGCTGGACAATGGCTTGGGTTACGCGTTTGCAGCGGGTAAGTAGCTCGTTAACAGGTTTTTCCGGTAGGCGGCCGAAGGCGTCAGGAGTAATCGCTGAAAAGTCATATTGGCTGACAGCCGCGTCAATTATGTGTGGTGGTGTGAGATAGTTGTGGTTGATCATGTAACGCAAAGGCAGTTCATAGATGCAACGCATGAATGGCCTGGGTGTGTCGCTGCGAACAAAGCCGCGATAGTGATATTGGTAAATCCAGCCAAGCCCCATTCGGTAGGGTGTGGCTGTCAGGCCAAGTACTTTAAGGTTCGGGTTGAGTTTTTTCAGATGCTCGATAGTTTTGAGATATTGACTATCCTCATCATCACTTAAGCGATGACACTCATCTATGACCAACAGTGTATAGGGAGAATCGAGTGCTTGTAGATTACGAGAAATTGATTGAATACTGGCAAAAGTTACGGCGTGATGGGTCTCTTTCTGGTTAAGACCGGCAGAGTAAATACCTGCGGAGATGCCCGAAGCGATAAATTTTTGGTGGTTTTGCTCAACCAGTTCTTTTACATGAGCGAGTATCAATACTTTACCGCGTGCGTATTTAGCGAGTGCAGCAATGACCAGGCTTTTGCCTGCCCCGGTAGGGAGAACAATGACCGCTGAATCGTTGCTGTGTCGAAAGTGACGGATGGTAAGATCGACAGCGTCTTGTTGGTATGCTCTGAGCGTATAAGGTTCCATGTGTAAAGCATACGACTAATGAAGGGCGAGTAAAAGATTCGATACCTGGCGCTGTGTTATTGTTTATTATGTTTATATCTGATTTTGAGACATTATGAGCTTTTGATAAATCGATTAAATTTGTGCAATGCGGCATAATGCAGTTATTGTTAAGGTTTATTGGCTTAAGGTATTAGCCATTATTGATGGAATACTCAGACTTTTTTTTGAAAACCAAGGAGTTGAAGATGAAAATTAATAACGTATTGATGGCTACTGTATTAGCCTCCGCTGTTATTTTAACCGGTTGCGATAGTGACGAAGCTAAAAAAGTAGCTGAAGAAACTAAAGCGACAGCAACGGAAACAGTTAAAGAAGCGTCTGACGCCACTAAGTCTGCAATGGACGCTGTTAAAGAGAACGCAGTTGAAGCTGTTGACAGTGCTAAAGAAGCCACGGCTGAAGCAGTAGAGGACGCTAAAGAAGCTTCAGCAGAGGCTGTTGATGCTGTGAAAGAAGCGACTGCTAACACTGTAGATGCAGTTAAAAGTGCTGCAAGCAGTGCTGTAGATTCTACAAAGAATGCTGTATCAGACGTCGTCGGTGGTTCTGCAGATGCTGTTGAAGAAACAGCTGAAGAAGCAAAATCTGCAATGGAAGAGGCTGAAGCCGAACTGAAGGCTGAAGGCTAAATAATCGCATTTCCCCTGTCCGGGCTTTAAGCCCGGACAGGTGTTTAGTTTTGCATATTAGCTATTTTGTAAACTATGGCTATGCTCAGTTGATATGGATGTTAGTTGGGGATGTAATGTCAGTAGAGCTGAAAGCATTAGTGTTAGAACACTCAGGTTTTGATGCGGCGATTTCCGGTGGGAATGGCCGGACCATAGAGACGGCTATCATTATTCACCAGGATGGCATTCGTGATAAACGAACCGTTCAGATAGCTATACTTTGGGCGTTGGGGCGCAACAAACAATTGAGCTGGGATATTCTTGGTGCTTCTGTAGATGAGAGTAGCGGTCGATTTTACGAATCGGTGTTGTTAGGTATTCGTCTGACGGATATAAGTGGCCAGGTGAAGCAGGGCCAGCAAACCATCTATTTTGATACTACTGAGTATATGAGAAACAAATAATTGAAATGTTTTTCATTAGCTAATCACAACTTCTACAATCTCTATTGCCCTGTTTTCCAGATTGCTCTGAACATTTTTTCCCATTAAGGCAAAATCAGAACCTAGAATCATGCCGGGTGTCACTACCGGAGCATGCAGCGTTTGCTGCTTGCTGGTTTGACGCGCCCGCCAGGATAAAGCTTCAGCTGACCAGTCTTGCATGGATTGAATTTTCATCGAGACGGAGCTTATTAGTGCGCGGATCTCTGCTGAGGATATAAGGTGGGATAGGTCAGATGTGCTTGCCCAAGGGACGGGGAATAGCATTTCATCTGAATTTTTTCCTGTTAATACTTCATGGAGGATCAGATGTCCGTCAGGGCTCAGAATGCGTTTACATTCATTGAGTACAGCGCGCTTATCAGGCATATTCAGCAGGCTGTGCTGCATTATAATCAGATCAAATGATTGATCGGGGAAAGGCAGTTGTTGGCCATTTCCGGTGACAACCATGCTGGGGCAGTTCGTTTTGCTTAGTTTATTAAGCTGTTGGTTAATACAGCTAAGTTCATGTGTGATATCCAGACTTACATAAATTGCCTGATGCTGTTGGCTGCACACGCGTAACAATCCGCCCAGACCGCTGCCAATATCCAGTACTTTGCTGGCTTTGAACTCACTTAGGCGTTTAGCCAGTTTTTCTGAGGCTTTAATGCCGCCGATATGTAACTGATCAATAGGCGCAAGCTGATAGACGTTGGGGCCGTCGGGGTACGCTTCGTTAAGCCGTTTTAAAATTTCATCCAGTTGTAAGCTTTGGCTGTAATGTTTATCAACGCTGGGCATAATTGATGTCCGTAAGGGAATCTATGTATGCCTAATGGTAGCGTAAAAAGTCTATTACAACCAGATTCGATAAAGTGTAAAAAAGTATAAAAAATGTCATGACTCTGTCGTGAGCCAGTGTTTACATGTGTTTACTTGTAACTGAGTGCTGAACATACTGAAAGGCTGATATTCAGCAATAAAAAAATTGCGTCATTAAATCACCTGGTGTTAGTTTTTTAACCTCGTTTGTTTAAATCAAAATTTAATAAAATGTATGGTATTTCAATGATATATAGAAGATTTTTTTTGCTGTTAATTATCTCGGGGCTGTTAGTGGGGTGCTCTGCATTAGCGGTATCCAAGGATCAGTTAGGGCAGACTTTGTCGATTGAAAGCCTAAAGTATTTGCCAGAGGAGGTATCCGAAACATCCGGGCTTGCTCTGTTCGGTGGTTATTTGTGGACGATTAATGACAGTGGCGGTAAGGATGCGGTCTATGCCTTTGGGGCTCAGGGTTATGAATTTGAAAAGAGAATAAAGATCGGTAATTCCAAAAATATTGATTGGGAGTCATTAGCGCAAACGGATAAACATTTATTTATAGCTGATTGTGGTAACAACAAGGGAAAGCGAAAGACACTTGATATCTATAAGGTGAGCTGGAAAAAACTAATTAAGGCAAAAGATAAAGAGAAGGTAACGGCTAAAAAAATCAGTTTTCAGTACGCCGACCGGGAGGAAGATGATCCCGGTAAAGAGCATAATTATGATTGTGAAGCATTAACTGTTGTCGGTGAAAAGCTATGGTTGTTTACTAAAAACCGGGGAGATTCACAGTCTCGCTTGTATATTTTAAATGATAAAAAATCTCAACAAGCCATTCGTTCTAGCGTCACTTTACCTGTCTCAGGGCTTATTACTGCGGCAGATTATAATCAGAAGACTGGCAAGCTGGTCTTGCTTGGCTACCAGAAAGCCAGTGTGTTTGGTCAGTCGTTTATTTGGATTATTGATGTTAAATCTGATCTGCCGGTATGGGAAAGTGCAAGATATCACACGATTTTACCTTATGGCCAGTGGGAGGCGGTGATCTGGCAGGATGATAATACCTTGTTGCTGACGGCTGAAAAGAGCCCCCTGGGAACGCAGCAGGTGGGTCGTTTACGGCTATCTGATTAAATAGCGTTTGGTGGCAGCCCAAAAGAGCGCTGCAATTACCACATTAACCATGGATTTCTATTATAATCGTCGTTTATCTGGTCATATTGAGCAGTTTTGTTATTTATATTACTCAGGAATACATCAGTAGATCATGCTTCAGATTTATAACACACTCACCAAACAAAAAGCCCCTTTTAAGCCGTTAGTAGAAGGCCAGATTAATATGTATGTCTGCGGTATTACCGTGTATGACTATTGTCATATCGGGCATGCAAGAGTGATGGTGTGTTTTGATGTCATTACGCGATACCTGCGGGCGCGCAACTGGCGTGTCAATTATGTACGTAATATCACTGATGTTGACGATAAAATTATTAAGCGCGCCCATGAAAATGGCGAAACCGTTGAGCAACTGACGGAGCGAATGATTGCAGCAATGCACGAGGATGAAGACGCGTTAGGTGTGCTTCGCCCGGATCAGGAGCCTAAGGCGACAGCGCATATTGATGAGATCCTTGCGCTTATCAGTACGCTGATTGAAAAAGGTTTTGCCTATCCCGCGTCAAACGGTGATGTTTATTATCGTGTTGAAAGATTTGCAGAATACGGCAAGTTGACGAACCAGAATGTTGATGAGCTGCGCTCCGGGTCTCGTGTTGAGGTTGATGAGGCTAAAGAGAGTCCGCTTGATTTTGTGTTATGGAAAGCCGTTAAGCCTGGTGAAGTGAGCTGGGAGTCTCCCTGGGGGGCGGGTCGACCAGGGTGGCACATTGAGTGTTCCGCCATGTCTAAATGTTGTTTGGGTGATACATTTGATATTCATGGGGGAGGTCCTGATCTGCCTTTTCCTCATCATGAAAACGAAATAGCGCAGTCCGAAGCGGCTAATGGCTGTACCTATGCCAATCACTGGATGCATGCAGGGCCGGTAAGGGTGAACAGTGAAAAAATGTCTAAATCATTAGGCAACTTCTTCACTATCAGAGATGTGTTAGCTAAGTATGATCCTGAAGTGGTACGTTTTTTCCTGGCGCGCGTACATTATCGAAGCTATATCGATTACAGCGAAGACAGTTTGAAGGAAGCGCGGGTCATGTTAGAGCGTTTTTATCAGGCTTTGAATGGCGTTAGCCTGCCAAAAAGCGCTGATGAATCTTTGGATGCGGGTTATGAGGGTGCTAAAGCGTTTGAATTACGTTTTTATGAGGCAATGGATGATGATTTCAATACACCCAAAGCGATCTCGGTGCTATTTGAAATGGTCAATGAGCTGAACAAATTAAAGAAAACCTCTGAATCGGCGGCAGTTGCTCTTGCCTCTAAGGTGCTAGAATTGGCGGGAATTCTGGGCTTGTTACAGCAGAATCCGGATGCTTTTTTAAAGGGGGCGGATAAAGAGGGTGAGATCAATGCCGCTGCCATTGAGCAGTTGATTGAGCAGCGTAATGCCGCAAAAGCGAATAAGGATTATGCGCAATCGGACAAAATTCGTGATGCTTTGGCTGAGCAGGGTGTGATTTTAAAGGATAGTCGTGAAGGGACCAGCTGGTTTCGTGAAAGCTAATTAACTTAGGTGTAGTCGCTTAGGCTTGAATATAGCAAAGCGAGCAGAAAGCTCGCTTTTTATTGTCTGAAAAGCGTTAATCTTCTTTTGATGCTGCTTCCAGTGTGTTTTCCATCAGACAAGCCACTGTCATCGGGCCTACGCCGCCGGGTACCGGAGTAATCCAGCCGGCTTTTTTAGCAGCGATGTCATAGTCTACATCACCCACCAAACGGCCATCGCTCAAACGGTTTATGCCTACGTCAATAACAATAGCGCCTTGTTTGATCCATTCACCTTTAACCAATCCCGGCTTGCCTACACCCACGACGACAATATCGGCACGTTTTACATGAAAGGCCAGGTCGTTGGTGAAGCGATGCGTTGTTGTGACCGTGCAGCCAGCCAGAAGTAACTCAAGCGACATAGGGCGGCCGACGATATTTGAAGCCCCAACCACCACGGCTTCCTGTCCGTGTAGGTCGATGCCGGTAGATTCAAGCAATTTCATAACCCCTTTCGGGGTACAAGGGCGCAAGGCGGGTAGTCGTTGTGCTAATCGGCCAAGATTGAATGGGTGAAATCCATCGACATCTTTGGCGGGTTGAATTCGCTCTAGAATCTCATTGCTATTCAGGTGTGCAGGGAGTGGCAGCTGGACCAGAATGCCGTCAACATCGGCGTTGCTGTTGAGTTCATCTACCAGTGAGAGTAGGTGTTCTTGTGTTGTTTCAAATGGCAGGTCGTATGAAATTGATTCGATGCCCACCTCAATGCAGGCGTTCTTTTTATTGCGAACATAAACATGGGAAGCGGGGTCGTTGCCGACAATAACAACGGCCAGGCAGGGAGCGCGTTTATTTTCGTTTAATCGATCTTGTATGCGTTGTGCTACCTGTCGACGAACGTCGGCAGCAATCTGTTTTCCGTCAATAATCTGTGCGCTCATTGTATTTGGCGATTCCCGATGCTGGCAATGTATCAAAATAGCGCAGATTTTCTCATGTTAAGGCGCTGCGGCCAAGTAGTCGCTGGGTGATTAGGACTAAGAAGGATGATTAAATGCTATGCAGCTTAAAAAGATATTGACGGCATACCAGTGCTCCTTTAGGATACGCCCTCCTTTATGGGGCCTTTGAATCTCGGTTCAGCAGCAGGGCCACATAAAGGATCTAGTTCGCTTAGATGTCTACGCGCCCATAGCTCAACCGGATAGAGCAACGCCCTTCTAAGGCGTAGGTTGTAGGTTCGAATCCTACTGGGCGCACCATTTCAGGCGTAGAAAGGATTAGTAGAAATCATGCTGGTAAATTTGGGCGCGAAAGCCTCAAAGCCTCTAGGTTCCAATCAGATATCGCACCCGCAAGCTAAACATCACTCTCTTTCAGCGCAGTATCGTTATTTTCGGCATTTTTTTTTAATTTGGCGATGAGCTTATCCTTGCAGCGCAAGATCCTGAGTCTTGTAACAGCTTAGTGCGAACTCAAAAATACCTCAATTCAGAACTGTAAATATCAATACACCTCGCTGATATGACATACTGAAAAATCAGCACTAATACAGCATGCTTCCGCCACTTAACTAAGACTTAACTGTGACTTAACTCTGGCCTGACTCTGTTCGTTGGAAGAAAGTAGATTACTAAATTTACGATTTACCGCGTTCAGTTAGATGATGGAGAAGTAAAATGCTTGAAACCATTGCAATTATACTTATCGTACTTTGGCTGCTAGGCTTGGTCAGCTCATACACCATAGGTGGATTTATTCATGTTCTCTTGGTGGCTGCGGTTGTGATGATACTTATTCGTCTGATTACAGGTCGACGGCTGTAATTACGCGAGTGGGTCGCTGGTGATCATGAGGTGTTTAATCGAAACGCCCAGCTTCATGAATGGCTTGATCTTGAAATATTCCTGGTAAGTATTCTGAGTTACCTTCAGCTTGATCAGTCTTGTATCGGTAAATTACCCATTTTGATTTGATCTGGGCTTTTATTTGTTTCCATTGTCCATCAGCGATTTCTGTGTTCATGACGCCGTCCTAAAACATTTAATTGTTTAAATAGTGGGCTAATAAATTATCAGTGGTCTGCCTTGCAGTATATCCATAAATTACTGGAATAATTAACAGTACGAGAAAGACAAAAAATAATATATTCCAATTAAATTTCTATTGATTGTATATTGCTCTCTAAGACAAAATTCGATTAAGTTCAGCGCGAAATCAGCACTATGCGTCGCTGCATAACATGGTTTTAAAATATATGGTTTTAAAATATATGGTTTTCAGATAAATGGTTTTCAGGTATATAGCTTTCAGGAGTGCAACGATGGATCGCCAGCTCCCGAAGTTGACGGGTTTTTAACCGGCAGCCTGAGGTATAGGCGTGACACTAAAGAGCGGACTGTAGTAGCCTGAAGATATCCGTGACAAGATGCAACAACCATCAAGGAGAATAAAAATGCCAACAACTACGACTAAAACTAAAGCAGATGAACTAGCCGCCAGTAAAGAAGCCGTGTTGAGCGCTTTCGATAAATTATTAGAGGCGAAAGAGCATTTTAAGTTGGCCGCAGAGGCCGCTGGCGTCGACATAAAGGATGAAGCAACTGAGCAATTGCTTAAAGGCCGTGACAAAACGGAAGCGCTGGGTGAGCAGGCCTCCGGTTTTATCCGCGAAAAGCCACTAGCTACGTTAGGCATTGCCTTTATTACCGGCTTTGTCATTTCTCAATTATTTACGCGTAAATGATTGAGCAGTCTGATACGGCAAGCCCGCAAGACAATGCTGACAAAGCCAGGCAGTTAGATGAGTTGCAGTTATGGGCGCGTTGGCTAGAGCAGGCGTCTGCTAACGGTTCCGATATTCTTAAACTATTACAGCTTGAGTTGCGACTCGCTCTTTCTGATAGCCCGCGCTTACTAGTATTGGCGTTGCTGTTTATCCCGATGCTGATGTTAACATGGGTTAGTTTTAGTGCGCTGCTCGCATGGCTGATTTACCTATTAAATACGTCAGTAACACAGGGCTTGCTGACTTTTTTTATTATCCAGTTCTTAGGCCTGGTGGGTGTTTCTATAGGCTGGAAGCATTACAAGAAAAGTCTAACCCTGCCATTAACCCGGCAGCATATAAGTCAGTTGGTTGGAGATCAGAGCCGTGACACGTAAATCCTTATGTCGTGATATACAGTCCGTACACCAACGCTTGAGTCTACGTCAGGGGCAATTTCAGCTGACTAACGAGCAATCAAAAGCCGCCCTGAAAGAGATCAGCCCTTATTGGCTAATAGGCGGTGGCCTGTGTGCCGGAGTAATGGCGGGTGTTATTGGCTGGCGTAAAATTTATACAGTGACGAACGCTGGTTTTAGTCTTTATCCCTTTCTGACACGTTGCGCGCGTCGTTTAATGAGTACGCATCATGATTAATAACCCTAATGATTAATAACGAAAGTGGGCAAGTCGCTACAAATAAGCCATTAACCAACGCCGATGTGCCTAAGCGCTCTGTCTATACGGTCTCCCTCTACGGCCTGCTGGCTCTGGCGCTTTTATATACCTTGTACTTCGCTAAATCATTATTAATGCCTATACTCGTCGCGCTGCTGTTTTCGTTGCTACTCAGCCCGTTGGTAACACTATTTAAGCGCTTTTACATACCGCGAACTCTGTCGGCAATTATACTGCTAGCCATGATTGGCGGGCCTGTGACGATGTTGGCTATTGAGCTAACAGAACCTGCACAAAAATGGTTGGCACAACTGCCTCAGTTGTCGACTAAGCTGACCAAAGAGTTGGATGATATTAGCCTGGCTATAAGTCCTGACTCTGCGCCTAAGGTAAATACACAAGCATCGCCCCCTAAGGAGAAAAGCTTCAAATTATTTGGCTTTTTCAGTAAAGATGACCCGCCAGAAGTAATCGTCGGAGATGGGGAGGTAGAAACCCATGTGAATAGCGAGCTTTCTGAGCATGTTATACGCGGTGGGATAGAAAAAATTATCTCTATATTGGGCGCAACACCCGTAGTCATTGCCCAGTTTGTCGCATTCGTTATTCTGGTGCTCTTTCTGTTGGTCTTTGGCCCGCGATTATATGACAGCTATCTGGAGATCTTCCTATCAGAGCAAAAGCATCGCCGGCCAGCTACGCTTAAAGGAAAGCTGCAGAAAGAGTTATCACGCTATATTCTGACGGTCACTATCATCAATACACTGCTGGGAATAGTCACTGCGGGCGTATTCTGGATGATGGATGTAGACGATGCGTTGCTCTGGGGCGCACTGGTTGGCGTACTCAACTTTGCTCCGTATGTCGGCCCTATTGTCGCTCTAATGGTACTCAGTCTTGCGGGCGTTACTCAATACGGCATGGAGTGGGTTGCACTGTTGCCGGCCGCCGTCTATTTTGGAATTAATCTGTTAGAAGCTCAATTTATAACACCGACAGTGTTGGGTCGTCACTTGCGACTAAATCCCTTGATACTAGTCGTGTGGCTGTTTATCTGGGGTTGGCTTTGGGGGGCGGCGGGTGTGCTGCTAGCCGTCCCATTGCTGGTATGCCTCAAGCTTGCAGCAGCGCAATTGAATATAATGACCGATTGGGTGAAACTAATTGAAACCAGTGCTGATCATCTTTCTGTACCTCATAGCGCGACCTCAGGCACAGACGCTCTGCTGACACTACCGGAGAACGGGTCGGAGAGCGGGGCGGAGAACGTGTTGGAGAGAGTTCCGGAAAAATAATCGGAGATAGTGAAGGAGAAAGTGATGGAGAGAGTGACGGATTAATCATTAGCTGGCCTTACAGATTATCAGCGAGAGCCTTTATTGTTTTAGGTGCATCAAAAAAGATTAAGTTAAGGATAAAGGCGTCACTACACGCTAGTAATTGGCGTCGTCACATTGGCGACGCCATTCCTGACAGCAATTGTGCTGTTATTTCTATTCCTCTTTCTTTTTATCTTTCTGCTGCGTATTTTACCCCTCATGCATCAAGCTCTAGCTGTTTGTTTCTTCTATCAGGCTGATGGTTTAAATAATCTTAATCTGTTTGCATTGGCGACCACTGTTGCTGATGAAAACGCCATAGCGCCACCTGCAATGATTGGGCTAAGCAGAATGCCTGTAAACGGGAACAGTATCCCTGCCGCAATAGGTATTCCCAGGCTGTTGTAGATGAATGCGCCGAACAGATTCTGGCGGATATTTTTTAAAGCCGCTTTAGACAACTCAATAGCATCAGCCACACTGTGTAAAGAGTTGCGGATCAGTACCATATCAGCGCTCTCGATAGCGATATCCGTGCCATTGCCAATAGCAAAGCCCACATCTGCCTGTGCCAGAGCCGGGGCGTCATTAATACCATCGCCGGCCATGGCGACAATAGCACCTTGCTGTTGTAGCTCTTTAACTTTACTGGCTTTGTCCGCCGGCATGACTTCTGCGATAAACTCATCAACGCCCACCTGTTTTGCGATGGCTGCCGCTGTCAGTTGGTTATCGCCGGTAAGCATAATCACTTTAATGCCGGCTTTTTGCAGACGCTTTATGGCGCTGGCAGAGTCGTGGCGAATAGGATCGGTTACTGCCAGTACGCCTTCTAGCTGACCATCTATGGCGATGAAGATGGGTGTGTGAGCGGTTTGTGTTAAGCGTTTGACGGCGTCGCTGACGGCCTGGGTGTTGATGTTTTGCTCATGCATCAGAGCGTGGTTGCCCAGCAAGATGTTTTGCGTTGAAATCTTGCCGCTCACTCCGCGGCCGGTGATCGCGTTAAATTGCTCAACGCTGTGTAATTCAAGATTTTTTTCTTGTGCTGCTTTTACCACCGCCTCTCCTAATGGGTGTTCTGATAGCTGCTCTAATGACGCGGCAAGTGCTAGTAGTCGATCGTCTGGGCTATGCACAGAGATAATGTCTGTCAGTGTGGGAGCGCCTTCGGTTATCGTTCCTGTTTTATCAAGGACGATTGTGTTGATCGCTGATGCTGTTTGCAGGGCCTGGGCATTGCGAATCAGTATGCCGTGTTCTGCGGCTTTGCCTACGCCAACCATGACTGACATCGGTGTCGCCAGACCGAGTGCGCAAGGGCAGGCGATAATGAGCACGGTTGTGGCCGTTATCAGCATGTAGGCGACTTTAGGTTCTGGTCCGAAAAAATACCACAGAGTCGCTGTGGCGATACTGATAAGAATGACTACCGGAACAAAAATAGATGAGATTTTATCTGCCAGGCGGGCAATCTCCGGCTTGCTGTTTTGCGCTTGTTTTATCATCTCAATAATACGGCTCAGCGCCGTTTCAGAGCCAACTCTCTCGGCAACGACTAAGAGGCTGCCAGACTTATTTAATGTGCCGCCTGAAATAGTATCGCCGCTGGTTTTATTAACAGGAAGAGGTTCTCCGGTGAGCATGGATTCATCAATATAGCTTTGCCCTTCAAGTACGCGGGCGTCGACAGGGATTTGCTCGCCGGGGCGAATGCGGATCTGATCCCCTATGTTGACCAGCTCCAGCGGTATGTCCTGCTCCTTGCCGTTGCGAATCACACGTGCGGTTTTAGGTTGTAGATCCAGTAGACGCTCTACCGCATCGGATGTCCTGCTGCGTGCTCTAAGCTCCATTGCCAACCCGAGGTTAACCAAACCGATAATCATTACGGTGGCTTCGAAGTAGATATGACGCGCGCTTTCAGGAAATAGTTGTGGAAACAATACAATCAGCATTGAAAACAACCAGGCGCTTCCTGTTCCAATAGCAATTAAGGTGTCCATAGTTGAGCTGCCGTTGCGCAGCGCAGTAATAGCACCTGAAAAGAAATGGCGACCTGAAAAATACATGATAGCCAGTGTCAGAGCGCCAATGATCCCCCACAGAATCTGGTCGTTGGTCGTTTGTACGCTCATCTCATCCATGAAAAACCCGGCCAGCATCATCGGAATACCGAGGCTAAGCGCAACTGCAGAGTGAATCAGTCGTTGTCGATATTGTGCGCTATCACTGGCTTTTTGTTTAATCCGATCCTCTGCTTCGTTTTGCGAAAGGCGGGCGCGGTAGCCGATATTGTTAAGCTCGCTGATAACAAGTTCGCTATTGACTGAGCCTTGAATATAGAGTTTTCGCTGAGGAAAGTTTACTTCAGCGTGTTCTATATCAGGAATTTTCGAGATACAGGTTTCTATCTTCTTAACACAGCCTGCGCAGGATACATTTTCAAGAATAAGAATAGTGTTCATAAATCAAAGCCTCTTAATGTTGCTGGCACGCTAACTGGTCGTGTGATTAAGCTGATTGAGGTAATATTTATTACAGTGTAAAGGTTACAGTAGCAGTAAGGTCAAATGATAAAAGTGGCTGCAGTGCGACTGACATGCCGTTGCAGAGATAGTAAGGACTGATCAGGTGAGAAAATGAATATCGCAGACGCAGCTAAGCATACGGGTCTTAGCAGCAAGACAATTCGTTATTATGAGCAACAGCAGATCATTCCGCCCGCTAAGCGGGGTGACAATGGATATCGGCAGTATGATAAGGAGCAGTTGGAGCGTTTGTTGTTTATTAAGCGTGCGCGTGCGTTAGGTTTTTCCTTGAGTGATAGTCATGAGTTGTTGCTGATTTCTCAGGACTCTGAAAGAACCAGTGCAGCGGTAAAGCAGAAGGCTGAGCGGCATTTGCATACGGTCAATCAACAGATTGAGCAGTTACAGCAAATGCGTGATGTGTTGGAAGGGGTAGTGGGGCAGTGTTTGGGAGATGATCAGGCACATTGTCCGATATTGGATAAGCTGACTCAGGGCTGATAACTTCTGTTTTAACGGGCGGGAGTCTGGATCGTTAGCAATATTTATCACCCGTTTTAAAAAGTTGCGTCATTAAAAAATCCAACTTTTTTATAGCAAAGCTAGTCTGTTGAAATAACTGCAAATTTTCTTTCAAATTTCATAATAAATTGGTTGACAGTGCGCGAAGCTATCCATAGAATACGCCCCATCTTGAGTGAGGCGCTACCTAAGCGCTGATGACAGGGAGTTTAAGACTGTTTCAATCAAGTGCGCTTTTGATACTTATCTGGTAAAAAAAGTGATTTTTAGTTATGGTGGGCGTAGCTCAGTTGGTAGAGCTCCGGATTGTGATTCCGGCGGTCGTGGGTTCAAGCCCCATCGTTCACCCCATGCTAAAAGATCGAATGCGGATGTGGTGAAATTGGTATACACGCTGGTTTTAGGTACCAGTGCCGCAAGGCGTGAGAGTTCGAGTCTCTCCATCCGCACCATTTACCGTCCTGGTAAATGGTGTTTTTGTTTGTAGTGGTGGGCGTAGCTCAGTTGGTAGAGCTCCGGATTGTGATTCCGGCGGTCGTGGGTTCAAGCCCCATCGTTCACCCCATATCTTTTTTTCTCTGATTTCATTAATAATTCACTCCTTTGCCCGATAAAGTTAACTTGAGTGCCTGTTTTTCCGTAATCACTTGACTAATATGCTCAAGTGCCGGAAAATTTCGCGCTTTAGAATTTTTGACTTGGAAGTATAATCGAGTCTTATTTAAACGACTTTGTGAACTAATCAGGTAAGTATTCCGGTAAACTAGTTCATAAAGATCGATAAACCGGTACATAGTATTTTTTTGTGAGGAATTCCATGCAAGTTTCTGTTGAAACGACCTCCGTTCTAGAGCGTCAGATGACAATCACTGTGCCAGCAGAGCGCATTGAAAGTGATGTAAATAAAAGAGTTCAGCAAGCTGCTCGTACTCAGCGTTTGGACGGTTTCCGCCCTGGCAAGGTTCCTATGAAAGTTGCTAAGCAACGTTTCGGTGCCGGTATTCGTCAGGATGTTATCAGTGAAGTCCTTCAGCAGAGCTTTTATGAAGCTGTGCAGCAGGAAAAAATTACCCCTGCTGGTGGTCCTCAAATCGAATTCAAAAATGATAAAGATGGTGAAGACTTCCAGTTCGTAGCAACATTTGAAGTTTATCCTGAAGTCACTTTGGCTGATTTTTCTGCTGTAGAGATCGATAAACAGAGCTCTGAAGTGAAAGATGCTGATTTGGAGCAGATGATTGATACGTTGCGTAAGCAGCAAGCTAACTGGACAGAAGTCGAACACGCCTCTGTTGACGGAGATCGTCTGAAGATTGACTTTGAAGGTTTCATCGATGGTGAAGCATTTGAAGGTGGAAAAGCAGAGGGCATGGACCTGGTTCTGGGTTCAAACTCAATGATTCCAGGGTTTGAAGATGCTCTTGTCGGCGCTAAAGCGGGCGATGAAGTAGAGGTTAAAGCGACTTTCCCGGAAGATTATCACGCTGAAAACCTGAAAGGCAAAGAAGCTTCATTCAACGTAAAAGTACTGACAGTGTCTACGCCTGAGTTGCCAGAGCTGAACGAAGAGTTTTTTGGTAAATTCGGAATTGAAGCCGCTGATCTGGAGTCATTTAAAGTTGAAGTGCGTTCTAATATGGAACGTGAAATGAAAAATGCTCTGAAAATGAAACTTAAAGACCAGGTTTTCACTCAGTTGGTCGATCTTAACGGAATTGAAGTGCCAAGCGCTTTGGTTGACAGTGAAATCGATAATCTGCGTAAGCAAGCAGTACAGCGTTTTGGTGGCGGTGCAGAGATTGACCCTAACATGTTGCCTAAAGAGATGTTTGAAGATCAGGCTAAGCGTCGTGTTACTGTAGGCTTGCTGGTACAGGAAGTGATAAAAGCTAACGAAATCAAAGCGGATGATGCGCGCGTACGTTCTACTATCGAAGAGATGGCTAGTACTTACCAGGAGCCTCAGGAAGTGATTGACTGGTACTACAGCAATGATGAAATGCTGAATCAGGTTAAGAGTTTAGTGTTGGAAGATTTAGTGATTGAGCACTTGCTTGCTTCTGCTAAAGTATCTGACTCGGTGGTTGCTTATGAAGATGCAATCAAGCCTGCTCAACAATAAAGTGACGCATTGACTGAATGAAAAACGGCAGTTGGTGCTGATCCGCTGTCGTTTTTTGTTTATTAAGGATAAGGAGTAAAGTGCATGTCAGTATTCCATCAGGATAATGCTAAGATCATTGAGAACTCTGGTCTGGTGCCGATGGTAGTAGAGCAGTCTGCTCGCGGTGAGCGTGCGTATGATATCTATTCTCGTCTTCTTAAAGAGAGGGTTATCTTTCTTGTTGGCCAGGTTGAAGATCATATGGCGAACCTGATCGTTGCTCAGATGCTGTTTCTGGAAGCTGAAAATCCAGATAAAGATATTCATTTGTACATTAATTCCCCAGGCGGCTCTGTTACTGCAGGTCTGGCAATTTACGATACTATGCAGTTCATCAAGCCAGACGTCAGCACTATGTGTATTGGTCAGGCGGCCAGTATGGGCGCGTTTTTGTTGTCTGCCGGAGCGGCAGGTAAGCGCCATGCCTTGCCTAATGCGCGTGTCATGATTCATCAACCATTAGGTGGATATCAAGGCCAGGCAACAGATATTGAGATCCACACCAAAGAAATTCTTAGTATTCGTGAAAAGTTGAATCGTATCTTGGCTGAGCATACCGGCCAGGACATTGAAAATATCAGACGTGATACTGACAGGGATAACTTTATGGATCCTGTTGCAGCAGCAGAATATGGTCTGATTGATTCAGTATTAGATAAGCGTCAGGGTCAATAAAGTCTGGTTAGCGGGACCTATTAATGTGGCTGAGCGTTGAAAAGAAAGTTGAAAAGGTCGTCACCAGCCGCTATTAATTAAATTACCGCTTTGCTGGAATGAGTATGAGGTAGGTTGAATGAGCGATAATATCGACGATAAAGATAATGAGCAGGGCAAGCTTTTTTGTTCATTCTGTGGGAAAAATCAGGATGAAGTTAAAAAGCTGATTGCTGGTCCGTCAGTCTTTATTTGTGACGAATGTGTAGACCTGTGTAACGATATTATTCGTGAAGAAATACGGGAAATCGATGAGCAGGAAGCGCAAGAGCGATTACCTATTCCTGCTGAAATCAAAGCAAAGCTGGATGATTATGTTATAGGTCAGGACCGTGCTAAAAAAGTACTGGCCGTAGCGGTGTACAATCACTATAAGCGTTTACGCTTTCAAAGCAGCTCAGCAAACAAAGATATTGAATTAAGTAAAAGTAATATTTTGCTGATCGGGCCTACCGGTAGTGGTAAAACATTGCTGGCGCAAACCCTGGCGCGTCTGCTGAATGTGCCTTTTACTATCGCGGATGCGACCACGCTGACTGAAGCCGGTTATGTGGGCGAGGATGTTGAGAATATCATTCAGAAATTATTACAGAAATGTGATTACGATATAGAGCGTGCACAGCTGGGTATCGTCTATATCGATGAAATCGATAAAATCTCAAGAAAATCCGATAACCCGTCAATTACCCGTGATGTTTCGGGTGAAGGTGTGCAGCAGGCATTACTCAAGCTAATCGAAGGTACGGTTGCTTCCGTTCCTCCTCAAGGTGGCCGCAAGCATCCTCAGCAAGAGTTCCTGCAGGTAGATACTTCAAACATCCTGTTTATTTGTGGTGGTGCTTTTGCGGGTCTGGAGCAGATTATTCGTGATCGCTCTGAGAAAAGCTCAATCGGCTTTAATGCCAGCGTGAAAAGTAAGGCCGATACAAAATCCATCTCAGATACGTTACTGGATATTGAAGCGGAAGACCTGGTTAAATTTGGTTTGATTCCTGAGTTCGTAGGGCGTCTGCCAATGATAGCCACGCTGGGTGAGCTTGATGAAGAAGCATTGATGCAGATACTGACAGAGCCTAAAAATAGCTTAGTGCGCCAATATACTAAGTTGTTTGAAATGGAAGGTGCTGAAGTCGACTTCCGTAAAGAGGCATTACATGCGATCGCTAAACATGCCTTAGAGCGTAAAACCGGTGCGCGTGGTTTACGTTCAATTCTGGAAGGGACCTTGTTGGATATCATGTACCAGCTACCTTCTCTGGAAAATGTCAGTAAAGTAGTGATTGATGAGGGCGTGATAGATGGTACATCTGAGCCTATTTTGATCTACGAGACGCAGGAAGCAAAAGCTACTGCCGAGAAGTAGTACTGATTCGACAGAATAAAAAAGGACGCTGATGCGTCCTTTTTGTTGTTCTGGCCCTGTCCTAAAGGGGGGTCGTGGGGGGCTATTCTTCTTCGCCTTTCAGGGTGCGTTTGATCTGTTCAACAACCCGGCTTGGCAGGCGACGAATCAGCAAGACCTGTTTTTCCTCATCAAACTCTATTTCGCTACCTGAGCCCAGAGGCCCCAAAGAGCGTTTGGCAAAGTCGAGCTGCCAGTTGTCTGCTTTTGCTTTTAGTTTGGTCAGGGCATTCAGAGTATGCGTATGGGGTTGAAACTCCTGGCTGACCTGATATTTTTCGCTGTTGGCAAAACGGCCGAACTTTCCAGTGATCTCTTCTGTTTTTTCAGTTGGAATATGCTGATCAAAGATCTGTTCGATGTCTGGTAGGTTTGCCGTGTTTTTTTCAGAGCGCTGGCGGCTGAGATAGCTGACGACATCTTCGACAACCTGCTCTCTTTCATCGTACATGCCATTTTGCGTGCAGAAATCTCGTGTGGCACGGATCAGGTCACCCGTAGATTTTTTCGAGGGCATTACATCAGTGCAGCCAAAGGCATTTGAAAAATAATGAGTCACATCGCCTTTTTCTTTTGTGCCCATAAAGCTTAAATAGCTGTCTTTTCCTTTTTGATAGGAGGTGATATTGATCTTGGCTGCCTGATGAAGTTTATCCAGATCCACTTCATTTACTTCTGTAGGGCTGAGTTGATCGTTAAGTGAGATGGCTGAGCGGTTGCGCACTAATGCCACCAGCAGAAATTCATAACGTTCTTGTTGGTAGTGGGCGAAGATAATATAACCGCCTGTCGCATTTCGCGACGAGGGTGCATCCATCGCGGCGGCCAATTGTGCGATCCCCAGGTCAGCCAGTTTAAGGAAGTTGGCAGGCGACTGTTCTTCGCTGAGATAGTTCTCAAACCCCTGGATAAAAGGGTAACCGTCACGGTTCTCTTTATTGAAAGATCCGTGTGTCAGCGTAGAGCGTCGTGCTAATGCGTTATTTAATGCCAACACCATATCTGGAACTACCGGATGTTGAGTGTTCACATTACCACCACGCTCACTGATAACAGTGGCCTGATCTTCCTCTTTATGCAGTTCCCTTATTACCAGATGCTTTAATTCCACAACGATTCCCGAATCTGTTTATCAAAGACTGAATTTTATGTGAAAGGCGGGGTAATGTCAGGGTTATCTTTATTCTTGTGTATCAAATCTGACTGGCTCGCCGTTAGTCAGCTGTGACATCATGATTGAGTTTAAGCAGTTGAGTTTAAGCGGTAGTGCATGCACTATTTGCATGATATTGAGTTTATGCGAGATTCCAGGAGAGAGCCCTATGCGTTGGAAAAGTAGTCGTCGCAGTACGAATATTGAAGATCGTCGTTCTGAGTCGGCGGACTCGGGTGGATCAGGACGTGGTTTTCGTATTGGCAGCGGGGGCAAGAAGGGTGGCATTGGTATTATTCTGGTAGCGGTCGTTGTCCTGCTGATGGGAGGCGATCCGAGTACCCTTATTAATATGCTTCTGGGTGGTGGCTCTGTGCCTGTCCAAACTCAGACGATGTCGCGAATCGCGCCGAGTCAGGCACCGACTGATGAGATGGCAGAGTTCGTTTCAGTGGTGCTGGCCGATACTGAGGATACCTGGACTCCGTTATTCCAGCAGATGGGTAAAACATACCAAAAGCCGCGTCTGGTGCTGTTTCGTGGTGCTGTGAAATCAGCGTGCGGAACGGCGCAGTCTGCTATGGGGCCGTTTTATTGTCCCGGCGACCAGAAAGTCTATATCGATCTTAGTTTTTATGAAGAGCTGAAACATGCATTTAAAGCCCCGGGTGATTTTGCTCAGGCGTATGTTATTGCTCATGAAGTAGGCCATCACGTACAACAACAGTTTGGTATTTTGCAAAAAATTCATCAGATGCAGCGTGACATGCCTAAGTCAGAAGCCAATGTTTTGTCGGTTAAGCTGGAGCTGCAGGCAGATTGCCTGGCCGGGATTTGGGCGTTTCATGCTAACCGTGTCAGGAACATTGTCGAGCCGGGTGATATTGATGAAGCAATGAATGCGGCCAGTAAAATAGGTGATGATGCTATCCAGAAGCGTGCTCAAGGCTATGCGGTGCGCGATTCGTTTACACATGGAACATCGGCGCAACGTGTCAAATGGTTTAATCAGGGCTTCACGCGTGGCGATGTACAGAGCTGCAATACCTTCAGTAGCTAATCGTTTAACGTAACCGCAGCGCTATCTTTTTAAGATGGGGCTGTACTGAGACGCGTATAAGCTCTATGCTGCTGGCATAGAAATGATGTGAGGAAATACATAATGCCATATGACGCTGAGCTGGTAGCAGAACTGAATCTACTGAACCATTTTAATCTGGGGACTACGCAAGAAGGTATCAAAGTTCACCATAGCGCAGGGCCGCAAATGGTCGCTGCTGCAAAGCGCTTGTTTGATAAAGACCTGATCAGCCAGGAAGATGGTGGTTATCTGACAGACCTTGGGCATGATGCGGCTGAGCATTCTCAAAATCTGTTAATGATTTTAACGACTCCCGTTCAAGTGGATACGACTTCCTAAACACACATGGCACTTAAACCAACCATCTATAAGGTGGATTTGCAGCTGGTTGATATGAATCGAGATTTATATACCAGCTGTAAACTCACGCTTGCACAGCATCCCTCTGAAACTCAAGAACGCATGATGATCCGGCTGATGGTTTATGGTCTGAACTATCATGAAGATTTGCAGTTTAGCCGCGGTTTATCTGCAACAGATGAACCCGATCTTTGGGAATGTGGTTTAGATGGGCAGGTAAATCACTGGCTTGAAGTCGGGCAGGCAACGCCTGAACGTATCCGTAAAGCCGTCAGTCGCTCTCCTAAGGTGTCTCTATATGCATTTGGGCGTGAATCGGATATCTGGTGGGGGCGTGCTCAGGAGGCTTTTAAGGGGCTTCCTCGCGTGGCTGTCTGGCAGTTTAATGCAGAGCAAAGCGCTTCACTTCCCGCTCTGCTTGAGCGTAACACTTCTGTTACGATGACGATTACTGATAATGAGATCTATCTGAATAAAGATGAACTGCAGTTAACGCTAGGATTCAGGCAGCTTCTGTAAATGGCAGCTCTATAGCTATGAGTTAAGTGGAATCAGACGCGTTGCACAAGGTTGGGGCCGCTGACCAGCAAGCGTAAAAGATCACTGCGACAAACAATACCAACCACTTTGTGATCCTGTTCTACGACAGGGACACAGCTTACCTTTTGTTCCATAAAAATCAGCGCTATTTCCCGCACCAATGTATCCGGGCTAACAGCAATCAGTGCACTACTGAGTAAATTAGCAACAAAGCTATTTGAGTCAGATCCGGATCTGAGCAGGTTTTCGCCTGTGATAACCCCAAGAGGGTGCGCATTGCCGTTAACAATGACCAAGTGGTTAACACCTTCGCGCTGCATTAACTCCCAGGCAAATTTTACAGTATCGAATTGACCAACAGTAATGACCGGGGAGTTCATGATATGCAGAGCAATCAAACGCCGACGGTCCTGAAGTGTGTCAGACTTACGTCCGGTTTCTTCGTAGAGGCGCGATGAAACAAGTGTTGAGCGTGTACCGTTTGTGAGTGGAGAGCTGGCAGGTTTGTTTTGTGTCGTAATTTGAGGATTGTTGATGGTGTTATTTTGGGATGAATTTTTAGATGCACTGCTCCTGTTGGTGGCGGCAATACCACGCTGTGGGAACTGTGCTGCTGACGGGTTCTTTACAAGGTTCCCGTTGTCATAGATTAACAACGCCATCTACTGTCTCCGAACATCAATGTTTATTTTATCGGCGAGTAATGATTTTACTTTACTTCTTTTGCTTAAATATTAGTCATTAATCTTTAACAATCATTCAACAATTTAAAGCTTCGATGTGAGAAAAGGGACCCGAACCTGAATGTTTGCAGAATAGTGTCATTATTCTACGACAAATCATCATATAAGAATAGGCTTTAGGATATATATTAGATTATGCTAAAATAGATAAGTCGATTATATTGAGGTGCTATATGTTTCGTTCACTGACAAATTTATTGATGGTTTGCTCAATGCTAGCGGTAACCTATAAGCCCGCTCAAGCGCGAGATCTTGCATCGATAATCGTTGTTAAAACAACGATGCCTTTTGAGCGCTTTTTAGAAGGTAGTGTAGAAGCGATATCCCGGGCTACTGTTTCCGCTTAAACGAGTGGTTTAGTTGATCAGGTACTAGTAGATGTTGGAGATCATGTCCTAGCGGGTACTGTGATCCTGAAACTCGTAAGTATCGATCAGAAAGAAGGGTTGAATCAGGCTCTGGCAGCTTTACACGAGGCTCTGGTGCAGCGTAAAGCAGAAGCTCAGCAGTAAGAGCGTGTTAAATCTTTGTATGACAAGAAGCTGCTTTCTAAAGCCAGTTATGCCAGTGCAGTCGCTAGTTACAACAGTGCTAAAGCACGCGTTGCCAGTGCGAAGGCGGCGCTGAATCGTGCTCAGCAGCAGGTCTCTTATACTGAAATAAAAGCGGCTTATGGCGGTGTAGCCAGTGGTCGGCATGTCTAAGTGGGCGAAGCTGTGCAGCTTGGTATGCCATTAATTAGCGGTTTTGATCCAGATAGCTTGCGAGTCTTTGTTGAGCTGCCGCAGTCAATTGCCGCGATTGCCAGAAGTAAACCCACTATTCGCGTCGTGTTAAATAATGGGGCTAGCGTCCTCCCTATGAAAACCACTTTTTTCCCCATTGCTGATGCAGGAACGGGCACAGTGCGTATGCGCCTCCAATTACCTCAGGCTCAGCAGAGCCTATATCCCGGGCAGTTGGTAAAAGTAGCGGTTCAGGTGGGTGACCGGGAACGACTGCTAGTGCTTGCCACTAGTATTGTTTATCGCTCAGAAGTGGCAGGTGTATATGTCATTCATTCAGAAAAAATGGTTCTGACAATAGAGTCGTGACTGGACAGCCTCAGTTGCGTCAGGTGAGGGTAGGTAATTGATTTGCTGACAAAGTTGAGATACCAGCTGGCTTGATGGCGGAGGAAACAATAGCAACAGGCCCTATTCTGGAGGGAATCGTTTCTGCTGGCTTGCAGTTTCATGAGGGAAATAGTTGATGGAGAAGCCTTTGGGTTTTTCAGGTGCTATTGCGAACCGTTTTATGCGCTTGCAACTCAGACCGTTGCTGGCCTTGGTTGGGGTATTGCTGGGACTTTTTGCTGCGCTGTTGAACTCGCAGTTCACGGCAATCTCCATGATCGGTATGATCGCGTTGGCGGGTATTATTGTGTGTAACTCGATTTTGCTGGTAGATTTTATCAACCACCTGATTGCACGTGGCGTAGCCCTTGAAGCCGCTGTAGTAAAGGCTGCCAGTGTCAGAGCTAAGCCGATAGTATTAACGGCGGTTGCGGCGATGATGGGCGCATTTTTTATCTTGGACGCCCCTATTTTTAATGGACTAGCAGTCAGTCTTATTTTTGGTTTGCTGGTGTATACGTTGTTAACGCTGATAGTTATTCCGTTGCTGTATTACAGCCTGTTACGTCGTCGTTGATCTTCGCCCTTGGTAGAAAAGGTTTACGGATACGAGGCCCTACAGATCCATAGGGCCGTAAATCAACAAAGTAACCCTTATCTATTTTTTTATTGTCATATTTACTTTAATAGAAATCCGTCTAGAAGAATCTTTTTGTTCTTGTGCTTATTCTTAACTGGAATATAATATTGTTTCCATATCCGCTTATAGCTAATCATTATAACCTCTGTAATTTCATTTTTTCTGTTGTTGTACTCAAGGTATTCGAGTAGTGATACTTTGTCTTCAGTTTTACTAAAACGTTTAGGGAATTTGTTTACATATGCTTGTAACGATTGATGATCAATTTTATTAATATTTTCAGTTATTGTTGGTATCTGATTCCCGAATACATTTTTTATATCTGAATAGAATGCAGCTATGAATGTTTCTACTCTCAAGAATTCCTTGCTAAAAAAAGGCGGGTTTAAAACTATGCCATTTTTGACGTCATATGTGATTAATTCATTAATATTATCAAATTTAAGTTCTATGTTATTTTCACTGAATCCATGTCTTTCTAAAAATGGTATTAATAATTCAATTTCGAAAGTATCAATACTAATTTCTTTTATGAAGCTAATTATGTTATTGAAAAATTCAGATTTTATTGAATTTTCTAAAATCAAGCTGAACTGCCGTTTTGAATTCTCTTTATCTAGATCACATAAGAAAACCGCAGTATGGTATTCTTGTATTGATCGATGAATGAAAACATATGTGTCATATCCATCGTTTTTAATTAGTCCTGTAATGCTGATAATGTCTTCTTTTATTTTTTCATTTTGGCTTTTGTCTGATCCTTGCATGCTTAATGCGTCACCAAAATATTTAGATATATCGCTAGAATCAAAATACAATTTTTCTTTTATAAAGGTTATATAGCAAAAACCAGTAAATGCTTTCCTTGCTTCTTCAATTGAAAGGCTAGAAAGCCTATGTCTTTGAAAATTCTTTAATAGATCATGTCTAGTGTATAGTAATCCAAAAATCCCTTTATAGAATTCTGCTGGTTTCTTTGGGATGCTTTCCCAATAAGGGTGGCTTACATATAGTAAGTAAACTAGTATCGGGCTTATTAGTGTCTCAGTTAATTCCGTATTATCCTTGAGACTGGTGAACAGTTTTTCTTTAACATTTTCCTCCGTTACTATTTTCGAAATTAAGCCTTTAGCATCATCAGCACTCAAATCTTCTACATAATAATTATTTATTCTAGTTAACCTGCAGATTTCTGTATCTGGTCTTGATGTTGTTATTATGTCGCAACCAAATCTTTCGTACATGCCTATTATTTCAATATATGTACTTTCTCTAAGTGACGGAATTACTTCGTCAAAACCATCTATCAACAATATTGATTTTTTACTTCTAAGTAAATCAACAAGTTCTCCTTCCAGACAACTTATTCCAATGTTGTTAAATTCATTAAGTATAAAATGAATTATTTTTTCTTGCTTTATTTTTTTTAGCTCAACAAAAATAGGAAATTTATCTCCATTTTTTAGTTCTTCTAAAAATAATTTCTTTAGTATAGTGCTCTTGCCTTGCCCAGCTTTTCCAATTATATTTATTGGATTGTAAGGGCGAAGTCTTACATTGTCTTTTATAGTATGAATGTAGTCATTTGTTGCTTCACGTATTTTTAATGGGTAATAAATATCATCAATAAAAATATCAACATCATGGCTAGCAATTGTTCTTACAGATAAAATTTTTGATGCTATTTTTTGGCAATATATTTTTGAGTATTCCTCTTCTTTTAGTTTTTCTAAAATTGTTTTTCCTGGGGAAAGTCCAACCCTCCAAGGTTTTTCAAGAATTGATTTTATTGATCTTGTTATTAGCTCTGAAAGAAAAACTTCCCCGCCTTTTTCTAGTATGTTTATGGCTGTGGATACAATGACAGCATTCTCAATCATATTGACTTCTACCTCTTGATAGAAAAAAATAATTAAAATTCATCCTTAATCCCGCTTTCAAATCGTGTCCATTTTGTATCAATAATCATGGTGCCATGTTATTGGACCATCCAGTAAATATCATCTTTTTTTCCAGACAAATCTACTGCTTGAGCAATATTTGGATTTTTTTAATTGGATAAACTTACAGGTTCTCTAGCTTCTCAGATCCCATAAAGGGTTTCCCCCTGCATTTATGATTCTGTTGACGCTAGAGCCTGGGGGAGCCAGTTGCCCATCGGGTAGGCGAATGATGGCTGATGAAGCGAATAAGTTCAGTGATAGTGCTAATAAAAATATAGCCGTAATAGTGCTTTTCATTTTTTGCATCCTTGCTTGTGCGCATTCCCTGTTTTTATTTCCGGTACCAACGTTCCCGTATCTGCTGCGCTATTAGATACCCGTTCCCGTTTTGCTGTATTTAGTCGCTGTCTTTTCTATTCTGGGCTAATTTGTCAAGATTCTAGAATGGTATTTCCAGTAGCTAACCAATACACATACCGTGGAAAGGCTTTGTTAATTTGGTCAAGCTGCTCGTTATAACGATTATATTTTTAATGTTAACGGCAACTAACGACATAGGTTACAACGACATGGACACAAATAACACTACTTTACCTAATGTACCGCTGATAGATCGCCAGCAATTCGCTGAATCTGTTGCGGTTACCCTCGATGTCATCAATCATCAGATACAACGCGGTTTATCAGTTCAGAAGACAGTTTGAAGATGCGCTTATACAAAGGCGTTTTTTGTCTAAATGGAGTACTTAATAGTGTCCATGATTTGTCCATTTCACGGCAAATAAGGGCAGTTAACGTAATAAGATTTGTAGCTAGGCTTTTGTATGACAGGTACTGGCAGTTAATGGCTAAGTATGTCTAATATAGAGTGTAATTAGCGCGTAACGTTTTTCACTGCGTCGCGGTTGCCCTTTCACTGACAAAGAATAATTACAATGAATGCAGATACTATCCGCTCACAGCATGACTTGGCATTAGCTGCACAATTGATGCAGGCTCCCGAAGTTATAGCGATCAATAAGAAAATTGCACAAGCTGAATCTCAGGGTGTGCAAGGTGTAAGACGTAAGCTTTTGTCTACGTCTGTGCGTTTAAGTCCTGCGATGGCGCCAAGCCTGACACGTATTGCTCAGGACTGTATGACTAAATTGGGGGTGGGTCTTCCGGTTGAGCTGTATGCCTATTCCAGCCCGCACTTTAATGCCGCCTGCGTTAAGCCAGAGGAGGGGCGCTTGTTTATTATGTTCTCTTCAAGCTTGCTGGATAGCTTTGATGAGGAGGAGCTGCGTTTTGTCATGGGGCATGAATTAGGGCATTTTATTTATGCGCATCATGATATTCCTGTGGGCTATTTACTCAAGGGCAAGACACCTATTTCACCTGACTTGGCATTAAAACTGACAAGTTGGTCGCGTTTCGCTGAAATTTCAGCAGACAGGGCCGGCGCATTTTGTACCCAAAACTTACACGCTGTAGCCCGATCATTGTTTAAGTTGTCATCCGGTGTGACGAGTTCTATCGTTCGCTTCAATCTGGGAGACTTCCTGAAGCAGATGGATGATATGCAACTGGTGGACGGTGCTCCGGGAGCCGGAGCCCCCATGGAAGATTGGTTTATGACCCACCCCTTTAGCCCGCTGCGAGTAAAAGCATTGCAGTTGTTTCATCATTCACAACATATGCTTCCTGATGGCGTTGATATAGCAACGCTGGAATTAGGTGTCGAAGGCATTATGACGCTGATGGAACCCAGCTATCTTGAATCAAAAACCGATGCTTCTCTGGCAATGCGTCACTTGCTGTTTGCCGGGAGTTTACTGGTTGCCAATGCCAATGGCGCGATCTCTAAACAGGAGGTTGCGGTTTTTGAGAAATTCTTTGGGCAGTATAAATTCAGAGAAGATTTTAACTATGAAAAGTTACGGGAAGAGCTGCCAAAACGTGCTGATCAAGTGGTTAAATACAATGCGATACCTAAGCGTATGCAAGTATTGCATGACCTCTGTGTGATGGCTAAAGCCGAAGGTAAAGCACACCATGCTGAAATAGTGATCCTGCGTGAAATTGCGCATCGACTGGAAATTCCGGTTTTCTTTGTCGACCAGCTTTTGAATGAAAACCCTGAGCTGGATTAGCCTTAGCAATGAATGAAATGCTCCATCATTCTGCTGATGGAGTATTTTTACATCCCCGCACCTCCTAATCATCTTCCAAAAAAAGTGGTTCTCTCTTTACTGTGAAAAATGGATCTTTTTTTGATCCAATATTTCGCTTAATCTTCTCCTTAATC
This sequence comes from Neptunomonas qingdaonensis, assembly GCF_900113275.1. Classification (GTDB taxonomy): domain Bacteria; phylum Pseudomonadota; class Gammaproteobacteria; order Pseudomonadales; family Balneatricaceae; genus Neptunomonas; species Neptunomonas qingdaonensis. Next base: position 89,148 of record NZ_FOOU01000009.1, on the reverse strand, counting down.
AGTATGTGATTGAGGTATTCAGTTTGAATGCTGGATGGTTTGGTGATAGTCATCGGTGAAACGCCAATCGTGCTACTGATTCATTTCCCTGACTGAGATATATCATGGATAACAGAAAAAAAAATGTAGGACTGCCGATTGGCGATATGCTTGAGAATTGGCAGAGCAGAGAAACGCCCGGGCGTAAGGTAATGCCGGGTCGTTATTGCAGTGTGGAACCGTTGCAGCCAGAGGCACATGCAGAACAGTTGTTTCAGGCTTTTGCAGAAGATACTCAAGAGGTTAACTGGACCTATTTACCTTACGGTCCGTTCAAGAGCTTCGAGAGTTTCAATCAGTGGTTGTCAGACAACTGCTGTAAAGATGACCCGCTATTTTTTGTCATCATTGATAAGCGTACCTGCGTTGCTGTTGGATTGACCAGCTTTTTGCGGATTGACGCTGCTGTTGGTGTGATCGAGGTAGGGCATATTCACTTTTCGCCTCGTCTGCAAAAAACACGGGCGGCAACCGAAGCGATGTACCTGATGATGCGCCGGGTGTTTGACGAGTTGGGCTATCGTCGCTATGAATGGAAGTGTGATGCGTGTAATGAAGGCTCAAAAAAGGCGGCTCTTCGACTTGGGTTTCGGTTTGAAGGGGTTTTTCGACAGGCCACTGTCTATAAACAACGAAATCGGGATACTGCCTGGTTTTCAGTGATCGATAAAGAATGGCCGGCGATTAAAGCAGGGCTTGAAGATTGGTTGGATACCACCAATTTTGATAATCATGGCCAGCAAACAAAAGGTCTACAGGAATGTTATTAACATCGGAGGAAGCGTTATGCCGTTAACGCAAAAAATATCTGTTACGCCAGTGCATGCCGACGATCGGGAGCAATGGCAGAGACTTTATTATGACTATGCTGATTTTTATCAGGTGCCGATGAATCAGGATATCCTGGATTCAGTCTGGTCATGGATATCGGATGATTCGCAAGCATTCTATGCATTGATAGCCAAGGATCATGCGGGCAACGCCGTGGGTTTGATGCACTATCGGGCCATGTTATCGCCATTAAGAGGTGCTGCTGTTGGTTTTCTGGATGACCTTTATGTCGATCCGGCTGTTCGGGGTGAGGGGGTCGTCGATCAGTTGTTTGCTGAATTGAGTGCGGCGGCTAAAAAGCAAGGTTGGCCATTGGTAAGATGGATCACTGCCGAGAATAATTACCGGGCGCGCTCAGTGTATGACAAGTTGGCGACTAAAACGCATTGGCAAACCTATCAGTTAACGATTGAATGAATTATGTCTGCTAATAGTTGTATAGATCATTACACCCCATCATAACGTGAATGTTGTGGTGGGGGCTTAATCAGAACTCGATGAAAAGCTCCTAGCAAATCCTAGGCAGTTGCTCACCCGGTAAGCGTTGCATTAAGCGCTCACTACCCATGGTCGTTTTGTAGACCACCTGAGATTTATTACCTTCGTCTACGCTACCTATAATACAGCTGGTTGCGCTTACGCTGTGATTACGCAGCAGTGTGAGTGCGGCTTCTGCTTGCGCGGCGGGTATAAACGCAATAAAACGTCCTTCGTTGGCTACATAGCAGGGGTCGAGTCCCAGCATTTCACAGGCACCGGTGACGGCATCACTAACAGGGATGGCGGTTTCTTCTACAAGGAAGGTTTTTTCAGCGCTTTCTGACAGCTCTACCAGTGCTGTTGCTAAACCGCCACGGGTTAGATCACGTAGGCAATGTATCACGATGCCTTCGTTTAACAGGCTTTGAATAGGATCAGAAAGGGCGGCGCAGTCACTGTTAAGGGGATTATCAAATGTCAGTCCTTCGCGCATTGCCATTACAGCCATACCGTGTCGGCCGATGTCACCCGAGAGGATAATAAGATCACCTTTTTCGATCTGTTGTGGGGCGATGCAGATGTCGTGTGCTACAACGCCTATTCCGGAAGTATTGATATAAATTCCATCTCCCTTGCCTTTTTCAACAACTTTGGTGTCGCCGGTTACCAGTTTTATTCCGCTTTCCTCAGCGGTGTGGCTCATGGATGCTAATACGGTTGATAGGGTGTTCATGGGTAAGCCTTCTTCAAGAATAAGGCTACAGCTGAGGTAAAGTGGCTTTGCACCGCTCATGGCCAAATCATTCACGGTTCCGTATATCGCCAGTTTTCCGATATCGCCGCCGGGGAAAAATAGCGGACTGACGACGAACGAATCAGTAGTGAATGCCAGCCGTTGATTGCCTATGCTGAGCAGGGCGCTGTCGTGGCCTGTGGCCAGTATAGGGTTATCAAAATAGGGGTAGATTAGTTCTGTTAACAGTTGATGGCTGAGTTGGCCTCCGCTGCCATGACCTAAGGTGACGCGTTCATTAGCGGAGAAAGGTAGCGGGCATTCTGGATTGATCTCAATCTGATTTTTTGTCATTGATCTCGCCTTTTGGCCGTTTTCTCTGAGGTCTGGGCAGTGGCTCTCTTATTAAAAGCGACACTCTCATTAAAAGTGGCGTAACGATAATAGGCGGCGCAAGCACCTTCTGATGAAACCATTGGCGCGCCGATAGGCGATTCCGGGCGGCATTGTTTAGCGAAATGAATGCAGTCGCAGGGTTTTTTTAATCCCTGCATGATCTCGCCGCTGATGCAGCCAGTCGTATCATCTGTGCTGTTAGCTGATGAGATTCTATCTGGTAAACCGAATTTTTGCCCGGCATCAAAAGGCCTGAATGTTTCTCTGAGCCTTAGGCCGCTGTGTGGTATGTGCCCGATGCCGCGCCAACTTTGCGACTGGCACTCAAAGACCTCAGTTATCATCTGTTGAGCTGGCACGTTTCCCTGTTGACTAACAACACGGCTGTATTGGTTTTCTACTTCTGATCTTCCCTGTTCCAGCTGTTGTACGCAGAGAAAAATACCTTGCAGAATATCCAGCGGTTCAAACCCCGTGACGACGATAGGAACGCCATATTTTTCTGCTAGCTGAGGGTAGCTTTCGTATCCCATGATGGTACAGACATGACCGGCAGCGAGAAACCCCTGGATCCTTGATTGCGGCGACTGGCACATAGCTTCGATGGCTGGCGGCACTAAAAACTGAGACGTCAGCAGCGAGAAATTATTGATCCCTTTTGCACGTGCCTGATAAGCAGCCATTGCATTAGCGGGTGCTGTGGTTTCAAAACCTATGGCGAGAAATACAACCTCTTTGTCAGGGTGCTTCTGAGCGAGTTTCAGTGCATCCATGGGGGAATAGACTATGCGAATATCGCCGCCCTCAGCCTTTACTGATTGTAAATCTTTTGCACTACCCGGAACCCGCAGCATGTCGCCGAATGAGCAGAATATAACGTTTGGGCGTGCGGCAATGTCGATAGCGTTGTCTATGATATCGACTGGGGTAACACATACCGGACAGCCGGGGCCATGCACCAGTTCTATGTGCGAGGGTAAGAATTGCTGCAGGCCAAATTTAACAATGGCGTTGGTTTGGCCGCCGCAGACTTCCATGATTGTCCAGGGTTGGCTGGTCACATCAGCAATTTTGTCAGCGAGTTGCTTAATGGTATCTGCCTGGCGGTATTCATGCATATATTTCATAAAAACCTATCCTTAACCGAGAGCCTCAACAAGGGGGATCCGTTTCATCATTAGCCAGTAACTGGAAGATTTTTCGTGCTTCAGTTGGATTGATCTTACTGATGGCAAAACCCGCATGCACAATAACATAATCACCTACATCAGCTTCAGGAACAAAAGCCAGATTAATCTCTTTGCGGATGTCGCCAAAACTGACTGTGCCTGTTCTCTCCATCGGCACTGCGTTAAGGATATGCTCTATTTTTCCCGGAATGGCTAAACACATGATCTGTTCTCCAGACAGCGTACGTAATAAATCTGGCCTAAAGCAAGGCCGCCATCATTGGCAGGTACTGCCTCATGATGATAAACCTGCTGACCATGCTGGCGTAACAACAGAGTAACGGTTTCTGTTAATCGCTTGTTTTGGAATACACCACCGGAGAGGAATACCGGATAGCCGTCAAACGTTTGCGTGATGGTTAATATAATCTGCGCCAGTGTGTTGTGAAAGGCGGCTGCTATATCTTCGCGGGGTATGTGACTCTTCTGAGCGTCCAGCAGTGCGATGATCATAGGCCCCCAATCGATGCTTTGTTCGGGTTGTTGGCTACCCTGCTTGTTGATGATGTCAAAAGGGAAATGCCAGCGGGCTATGGATGGATAAGCGCAGGCTTCCAGTGCCATGGCTGCCTGACCCTCGAAACGGTTGTGGGTTGCAATGCCCAATAGCGCGGCAACGGCATCAAACAGCCTGCCAACACTGGAGCAGATAGGTGAGTTCAGTTGTCGCGAAAGCATCCTCTGCAGGTTGTATAGTTCAGTTGTGCTGAATTGTTGGCGCAGCAAAGGGTATTCAGTAAAAGCATCTTCGCCCTGCAGGGCATATAGCAATCCCGCCGCCTGGCGACGCGGTTCACGGATCGCCTGTTCACCACCCGGCAAAGGAAAGGAGCGGAGCGAGGCAAGATGGTTGATTTCTGCATGGCCGTTCCAGCTGTAAAACTCTCCCCCGCGAAGAATACCGTCGTTTGCGTAACCTGAGCCGTCCCAGCTGACGCCTAAGGCGCGACCAAAATGCTGGTGCTCAGCCATACAGGAGAAAAAGTGCGCGATATGATGCGGTACTGCAACGCACTTCTTTTCACTGGATAGTGCCCATCGTGTCGAGTCATAGTTGGGATGTTGGTCGTGAATAATGGTATCGGGACTCACTTCAGAAAAATGTGCCAGATCGATAATGGCATGCTCAAAAGCTTCTTGTGTGTGGCGATTGTCCAGGTCGCCGAGATGCTGACTGAGGTAGACGTGATTATTATGAGATATCGCCACGCAATTCTTCAACTGTCCACCCACTGCAAGTAGATCAGGTGAGGTCGATGATGAGTGCATCGGTTCAGGAAGCGATAATGCCAGGGGTAATGGCGCATAACCCCGACTGCGCCGCAGCAGTGTCGATACGCCGTTCATTACCCTGACAACGGAGTCATCTAACGGGCGAACAATAGAACGATTGTGCATTAAAAACAGATCGGCCACTGTTGAAAGCCGCTGCAGTGCCTGAGTATTACTAATACAGATGGGTTCAGCGGCGATATTACCGCTAGTGGCAACAATCGGGCGCTGTAACAGCGCCATCAGCAAGTAGTGCAAGGGTGAGGCGGGCAGCATAATACCGAGATCGCTATTACCCGGTGCGACCGAGATCGCCAGCTCGTTGTATGGGGCCTTCTTTTTAGCCAGCAGCACAATAGGGCGCTGAGGAGAAAGCAGTAGCGCTGTCTCGGTTTCAGAGACGATGCAATCTTGTTGAATGTTTTCTGTATCGGCATAGATCAGAGCAAAGGGTTTTGCCGGTCTGTTTTTTCGTTGCCTCAGGCGATCAACGGCTTGTGGGTTAGTGGCGTCAACCAGTAACTGAAAACCACCCACGCCTTTAATGGCCACTATTTGTCCATTGAGAATAGCCTGGGCCGTTTGTTGCAGAGCATCTGTGTGGTTGGTTATCAGATGCCCCTTGCTATCACACAGGTGTAACTGCGGGCCACAATCCGGGCAGGCCGTCGGTTCTGCATGGAAACGCCTGTTGAGTGGATTTTTATACTCTTGTTGGCAGCTGTCGCAGAGCGTAAACGGCTGCATTGTGGTGTTTTTTCTGTCGTAAGGTAGGCTTTCAATAATACTGAAACGCGGTCCACAATTAGTACAGTTGCTAAAAGGGTAGTGATAGCGTCGATTGTCAGGATCAAACATCTCATCGAGACAGAGCTGACAGGGGGCGGTATCTGGCGGGACGCTTATCTGTGGAGTAGCCGATGTTTCCTTTTTCGATGCTCTTTTTTCAAGTGCTATATTTTCAGGTACTTTCGTTTCAGATACTTTTTTTTCAGGTGTAGGTTTGCTTTGAATGCTCTCTCTGATGGTAAAACAAGTGTCTTCTGTTAATGCGGTTAAGTGGGTATTGAGCGTGTGAATTTCAGCCAGCTGTGGCTTGTTTGTTGTCAGCTCTTGCAGAAAATTACGGATTAGCAGCGTTTCACCCTGAACCTCAATAGTTACTCCTTGAGGATGATTAGCAACCCAGCCATGCAGTGATTTTTCCTTAGCGAGCCGATAGACAAACGGGCGAAATCCGACGCCCTGAACGATGCCTTCGATCTGGATACAACAGCGTTCAACCGCCATGGTCTTCGAACTCCAGACTTTGCAGCACAATATCCTGAGCTTGGGGGTGATCAATCCCGTCTAGTTGTTCGATATTCAGTATGACACCTTGTAACGTTGTTCCCGCTACTTCGTGCTCAAAATGCTCGCGCAGGTGGTCTTTGGAGATGTGCGCTAATGCCCCCAGCTGGATGTTGACCGCAATCAGTGGTTTATTTTCAATCATGCTGAGTTGCTGGATTTTATCCAGCAGGTCTTTCATCAGGGAGTGCTCGTGCATGCTTTCATTCCTGTGTTGAGTTCGTCGCTAATCAGGCTTACAAGATGTTGTGCAGCGATAAGAAGAGGTGGGCTGATCGCTTCTCCCTGAGAAAAATTATTGCCTGAAATACTGTAGATAGTCAGTGACTGCGGTAGTTGATGCAGTAATTTACCGAGTTCAATGGCATTGGCAATACTGATGGCATGGTTGGAAGACACTGGGTTGTCAGCTGGCAGGCTTTCATTCAGACCATCCAGCCTGAATATCTGACCGAGATTCTTGTCATCTGTGTCATCGGCATAACACGCATCGATTAAAACCACCTTATCCCTATCTTGCCAGATATCAAGCAAGGCGGATGTATCGCCAATGTTTTCTATAAAATCGCTGGATTCTCCAAGGACGAGTTGTAATAGATCAAGCGTATAGGGGCCGACACCATCATCACAGCGGTAGCGGTTCCCTATGCTGATAATCAATGGCTTCATTCTTTTTTCTCCTTATGAATCTTAAGGAAATGTGTTGCACAGGAGATGCAGGGGTCGTAATTGCGGATGGCTTGTTCACACATCGAGCGAAGTTTGTCTTCATCAAGGTGCATATAGTGAGGGATCAGATAACGTAGGTCGTTCTCGATAGTTTTTTGGTTTTGAGAAGTCGGCGCAACGATTTTAGCATCACTTATTTTTCCTTGATCATCCATGCTGTAATGATGATAAAGCAACCCACGGGGTGCTTCGGTCACCGCGTACCCGGTTGCGGCAGTGGGCTGCGTTTCTAGATAGGGAGCCTCGGGGCGCTGGTAGTTATCAATAATTCGTATAGCTTCGTCAAAGGCGTAGAGAACTTCCAGGCTGCGTACGATGATGCTCTGAAAGGGATTGTCGCAGAATCGTGGGAAGCCAATCTCTTCAGCTACCTTTTTGGTCAGCGGTGATAGACGCTCATAGTTAAGGTTATAGCGGGCCATCGGTCCTACCAGATAAGCATCATTGTCTTTTTTGCGTCCTTTGATGATGCTGTGTAAAGCATTACTGTGACTGACATGCTCTTCTGCGAAATACTCTTCATATTGCTGAGCATTAATATTCAAGCCCGTGGAGGAGATGATCCTGCCTTCATTCATCGGATATTCGTCGGGATGCGACAGGGCGATAAATTCATAAGCGAAAGGCGCATCGCGTTTGAATTGTGGAAATGGCAGTTTGGCTACCCAGTGAACGGATGCTATAGCCAGCTCTCGGCCTTTTAGTAGCTCTTCGCGTAACGGTTGTAACTCAGAGCCGGTTGGCGCACGATAAAAACCGCCCACCCGCACATTAATAGGATGGATTTCGCGCCCGCCAATAAGGCTGACAATCGCATTGCCGATTTTTTTGATTTGCAGACCGCGTTGTACAATCTGCGGATAATCTTTAGCCATAGCAACGGCACTGTCGTAGCCGAGAAAGTCCGGGGCGTGCAGCATATAGATATGCAGTACATGGCTTTCGATCCACTCTCCGCAATAGAGTAATCTGCGTAATTCACGTATTTCATTGGCGGGCGTGATGCGCAGTGCATTTTCGATCGCATGTACGGCGCTCATTTGATAGGCCACCGGACAGATACCGCAAATCCGCGCTGTGATATCGGGGGCTTCCAGATAATCGCGTCCTCGTAAAAAGGCTTCAAAAAAACGAGGCGGTTCAAATATTTTCAGTTGTACGTCATCGACTCCGGCTTCATCATAACGGATATAAAGCGCGCCTTCGCCCTCAACACGGGCCAGATAATCGACCTTGATGATTTTACTTTTTTTCATGGTCAGCCTCGATAAATTTCAGGCTTTGTGTGGCAAAAGCCGGCGCCGCGGCATTCATATTGCGAAAGTTTTCCAGCAAGGTGGCTTTATCGCTGCCCAGTTCTGTTTGCCACCAATGACTCAGCGATGCGCTATTGGGATTTTCTTTTGGGCCGAAGCAGCCGTAGCAGCCGCGATTGTACGCAGGGCAGATGGCACCGCAGCCAGCGTGGGTGACGGGCCCCATACAAGGTGTTCCATGGGCAACCATGACACAGATATTTCCTCTTAGCTTACACTCCATACAAACCGAATGTGCCGGTATTTGTGGTTTGCGCTGATTAAGGTAAGCGCTGAGTACCTCTAACAGTTGTGTCTTATTGATAGGACAGCCTTGTAATACGAAATCGACCTGCACATGGTCGCTAATGGCGCTGGAGGTTTTTAACGTGGCAATATACTCTGGTTTGGCGTAAATCAGCGAGGTGAACTCTTTTACGTCTGCAAAGTTACGTAATGCTTGTATACCGCCAGATGACGCACAGGCTCCGATGGTAATTAATATCTGCGACTGCTGGCGGATCTGTTGAATCCGCTCGGCTTCATCGGTAGTCGTAATAGAGCCTTCGACAATGGAGAGATCATAAGGGCCGTCAATTTGACGGCTTGATGCTTCCATAAAGTAGGCAATATCGATCTGCTCGGCGAGCAATAACAGCTCATCCTCGCAGTCGAGTAAACTTAGCTGACAGCCGTCGCAGGAGGTGAATTTCCACACAGCCAGTTTGGGCATCTTTTTCATGGGATGGTTAAACCTCCGTTCTGTGGAACCAGTCATGAATTTCCTCATAACAAAACACGGGGCCATCTTTACAGATAAATGTGGGTCCCCATTGGCAATGGCCACAATGGCCCGTGGCGCACTTCATGTTGCGTTCCATTGACAGGTAAATGGATGTGCGAGGGAGGTTTTTTTTGATCAGTTCCTGAATAGCAAAGCGCATCATGACCTCCGGACCACAGATAAAGGCAATCGTGTTTTCAGGATCGATTTTTGCGGTGGTTAACAGGCTGGTAACTGCTCCCACATTGCCTTGCCAGCCGGGTGTTGCCATATCGACACTGGTTTGTAGCGTGAGTTGTTGCGCCCAGTTTTTTAGTTCGTCGCTATACAGCATTTCCGGTTGGCTTTTGGCTCCGTAGAATATATGAATATCGGTTGCATCCCGGTTTTTGCTGAGCAGGTGGTAAATCAATGGACGTAACGGTGCCAGCCCCAAACCACCGGCAATGATAACAATTGTCTTGCCAGTAGTTTTTTCTACAGGCCAACCTCTACCAAAGGGGCCGCGTACACCCAGTTGGTCACCTTCGCGCAACCGTTCCAGTGCCTGTGTTGTCAGTCCTACTGTTCTGATCGTATGAATATAGACAGAGGTGCTGTGCGGCGCTCCACTCATTGAAATGGGGACTTCGCCTGCGCCGAAGGCATACAGCATATTGAACTGCCCCGGCTGAAAAGAGGTTTGCGGCTGGTCATCTTTTTTTTTGATATGCAGCGTGAATGTACCGGGATATTCCTCAGTGCGGCGTTTCACATAAAAAATATCAGGAATCATATTTCCTGATCCTTATTATTTTCAGGGCGGCCGTAAATATTCAGTAGTTGCAAGCGTGTCGCTTGTAAGCGTTCGGTCATAATGCGCGCAAAACGCTGCATCAGATCAAAGCCGAGCTGGGTGTCATCAGCACATTTACCGCGCAGGCAACGCCCGTCTAATTTAATGGTATGAACTTTTGTCTGCGCTTTAGCATCAAAAGTCCAGCAGTGGGGAGGGAACAGCCACGACCAGCCACAAATATCACCATCCTGTAGTGTTTGCAGGATGACAGCGCCGTAATTAGGCTGGGATGTCTCGATTGAAACACGGCCGTTTCGAATCAGGTAGAAATAGTCGGCTGCATCACTTTCTTTGGCGATGTATTCCCCTTGGTTAAATATGTGATTAACCGCACAGCCAGCGATTAACTGGATATATTCATCTTTCATACCCGCAAAGAAGGGGTGCTCGTGCAATAGGGCCGCAATAGTTTTCATGGGGTGTCAGACTCCTGGAAGCGCACAATCTCTTCTGTAATGTCGATGCCAACCGGGCACCAGGCTATGCAACGGCCACAACCGACGCAGCCGGAGGTATTGAACTGCTCATGCCAGGTTGCCAGCTTGTGAGTCATCCACTGGCGGTAGCGTGAACGCGTGTCGGGACGAACTGAACCGCCATGGATATAACTGAAGTCAGCGGTAAAGCAGGAATCCCACTGCTCCCATCGTTCCGCGTGATCACCGCTCAGATCAGTAGTGTCTTCAACGGATGAGCAAAAGCATGTGGGGCAAACCATGGTGCAATTGGCACAGGACAGGCAGCGCTGTGCAATATCACTCCAAAGAGGATTTTCATAATTGCGGTATAGCAGTGCCTGTAGGTCGCTACTGTCAAATACTCTGGGGCCAACTGACATCTGCTTTTCTGCCTGGTTTATGGCTGTTTTTTCTTGCTGCTGGTGGGCTGAGGTTGCAGGAGTAACTGGCAGCTGCTGCAGGATTAGCTGGCCTTTTTCTGATCCGCTGCGTAATAGAAAATAATGCTCGTTATCGTTAATGATTTCGGTGATTTCCAAATCGCACGGCAAGGATACGGCTGGCCCGGTATTCATTGATGTACAAAAACAGGTAGCGGCTGCCTGGGTACAGTTGACCGCGACTGTGAAAATCGATTGGCGACGCTGTTTATAATCTTCATTATGATATTCGCCCGAAAGAAAGACGCGATCCTGTATAGCTATTGCATGTAGCTCACAGCTACGAACACCCAAAAATGCAAGTGGGGTGATGGCAGCATTGACCGGCTCAATCTCGATGCCGTCGGCTGTTTTGTGCGCTTGCCAGACCTGTCGGCGAGGCAGTTGCAGGTATTTTTTCCAGGAGTTTGGGCCGACGTTAAAGCCAAAATACGCAGCGTCTTGTCGGCGCTTGAGACGGTAACGACCGGCTTCCTGCTCATCCGTCCAGCCCTGCGGGAGATCATCTGCTGATTTGATCTGATCGTAAATAATGGCCTGATCAACAATGACCGGGCCGACAACCTGATACCCCGCTTGTTGCAGGCTGTGAATCAAGCTATTTAGCTTGTCTGATGGCAGAATAAAGGATGTTGCGCTTCGGGCTTTCATTGCAAACGTCCATTTACGCACATTGTAAATGTGTTTTTCTAACGTATGTCTGCCGCCTGTGCTTGGTCTGCGTTAAAGAAAACAATGACAAAGTGGCGCGGTTTTTGATTGGCAGATAGTTAATTTAATAACGCTTAACAATTTCAGTGTCAATAAAATTGACTGCTTAAGATTCCGTTTATAAAGCTTTAAGCCTGCGTTGATGCGTTTAATTGGGCCAGATCATTGCTATTGGCTTTACTGGAAATTTGACGTCTTCGATTAAGACTCGCCAAGCCAATCAACATTAATCGCACGCTTATTAGGGCTTATTAGGGAAAGTTGAATAGATTTCTGCTTCCCATCACAACTCTCATCACAACTCCCCTCACAATATGGGGCTGTGAGGTGTGGTGTGAGGGGAGGCGCGCTTAATCAGAAATCAATAAACGTTATTTTTTCACACTGCTGATCAGCATAAGCAGCATAATAATGGCCCAGCCCGCGGCCAATAAAATAAGGCCTTCTGCCATCGTAACGCCAAACAAAAGCTCAGGGGTATAACCACAGGCTTCCCAGGGTTCAAATACACTCGGCAGCCATTTATCCAACGCCAGCCAGGAAGGAAATCCAGAATTCAGGGTGCAGCTACCTTCTATAAAACCGCGTTCGATCCCGAGTGTTGTATAGGAACGTTCCAGCATTCCTGCTGCAAAAAATAGGGTAATCAGATTGGCTATCATCAAGGTTAGTTTATTTTTACGTACCAGCAAGCCGAAAACAGAGACAACTAAGAGTCCTAACACCCAGGCACGGATCTGAACACACAGTACGCAAGGGCCATAATCCAGAGCATACTGGTAATAAAGCGCTATAGACTCCATGCATAAGCAGGTAACAATCATCGCGATCCAAAAATAACAAGAGCGATTAATACAGGCAAGTGTCGAAAACATGGATATAGGGGTCCTTTTAGAGAGCTGAGTATTTAGGGCAGTATATGTAGGGCAGTGCAGTTAGAGTAGTGTCATTAGGTCAGTGTGTTTAGAGCTATTCATTCAGAGCTATAAATTAACAGTTCTGAAAAACAATAAAGTTTAGCAGATACAAAATTGCAGGTGAAAGATAATATACCCCTAGCGATCATTTCTTTAGGCGGCTGGTCTTAAATCTATTGCTCTTAAACCTACTTCTCTTAAACCTATGCTCTTAAAGCTGATTGAGATGAGTTACATTTGACCTTTTTGTTGAAGTTAGTAGTTGAAACTAGTAGTTCAAGCTGGCCTGGATTTTTTTAGAGTGAGTGTAATTATGTATGTTGTGATCTTCCGTGCAAAAACACGGGAACTGGACGAAGAATATTTTATCGTGGCAAACCGAATGCGTGAGTTGGCAATTAAACAATTTGGCTGCATAGAGTTTGCTGCCGTTAGCGAAGGCAACAATGAGATTGCACTCTCGTACTGGCCAGACGAAGCGAGCATCAGAGATTGGAAATCACATGCCGAACATCAGATCGCGCAACAACTGGGGCGTAAGCACTGGTATGAATCTTACAGTGTTCAGGTCGCACAAATCAGCCGTGAATATTGTTTTCCGCTCAAATAGCTAGCGTCGAAGTAGGGACGTGAAGCCAGTTATTACGCTTGTATATTGCCGCTAAATGCCTACAGAATTTGCAATATCCGTGATTAATTGTCTGCTTTGTGCTGTGGACTCAATGGATAAACACAAGACGCTATCTTAGACAAAGAGTCTGTCGAAAATAGCACAATTACTTAGTTAAAAGCTTTGCAAGGGTGAGTGTTCCTGCCTCTAATGGACTGTCTTTGCGATAGACAATTGATAACTGAACATGTTTTTGGCCATGGCAAACTGGCGTCATAACAAGGGACTTCTCATAGCGGCTACCAACCACCATATTTTTACCAATAATGGTGTAGCCCAACCCTGCAGAGATACAGCCTAAAACACCATCAGCACTGCTCATGACCATTAGATTGTCACTAGCGTGACCCGCTTCCTGCTTCCAGGTAAGAGCGCATTTTCTGTAGCCACAACCTTCATCCCGGACAAACAATACCGGATCATAATCGCTCTCCAAAGGCGTCACTAGTACCAGTTCTTCTTGTAATATAGGTATGACAACAAGGTTTTCATGTGTAGGGGCATTACCCAAGGCTGCACAGTCAACTTTGTTATCCAGGACAGCAAATACTAGCCTGTCGCTGGTATCAGTATAAATTTTCGTTCGAATCTGCGGATGATTCTGTTTAAGTTGTTTGAGTGCCAGAGGCATATGTACGGCAGCAAATGTTTCTGGCATGCCGACTCTTAATTCATAACTACCCTTATCACGTAAAATGGCGGACGTTGCCTGATATTCTAACTGTAGAATCTGATTGGCATACTCACAAAGCTGCTGGCCACTTGGTGTTAGCTGTAGCTTTCTTCCGACTATAATAAAAAGCTTTGTATCCAGTTCCCTTTCTAGCTTTTTAATTCGGTTGGTGATGTTGGACTGGACCGTATGTAGCTTATCAGCAGCGCCTTTAATACCTCCTTCATCAACAATCGCCTTAAAAGTCTTCAGTGTCAAAATTTCCATATAGTTCTCATAATCAGAAGCTTTGGTTCTAAATGATTCAATTTTTAATCTTAGCAGGGCAGAGTAGAGTTGGATAATGATCTTTCAACAACAAGGTGAAACCATGTTAACGCAGCTGACAAAAAGCCGTGTGTATTTTGCAGGTATCTGCAGTTTAATTGTGACCGTTGGTGTCGCACGTTTCTCCTATAGTTTGTTATTGCCCATAATGCAGGAAAGTGCTGGCCTGACGGAGTCCGGTGGAGGCTGGTTAGCTACCACTAACTTTATGGGCTATATGTTAGGAGTGCTGCTTGCTGCCAGCATGCACAACCTGAACTACAAGTACAACTTGCACCGGCTTTATCTTATTTTGAGCGTTGTCACCTCAGCCGCGATGGTGGTGACTTCTGATATGGTTACTTGGGCTGTGCTGCGATTTATTGCCGGAATCTGTGCCTCAGGAGGTTTGATTATTGCCTCAGGCCTGATATTAAAATGGTTGGTTAGTAATAATCACCGTGCTGAATTAGGTATTCACTTTTCTGGTGCCGGAGTAAGCATCATTGTTACATCATTACTCGTAGAAGGTATGCTGACTATATCAGCCGACTGGCAGCAACAGTGGCTGGCTTTAGCTGTGATGGCGGCGGTAGTCGCCATTCCGGCATGGCTATGGATGCCCCACCCTTCTGCCGCAGGTCAGGCAGGGGTTGCTGCAAAAGATAACCCTCCAGGTAAAGCTTTCACATCGATAATGTTGTTAGCCTATTTTTGTGCAGGTTATGGTTATGTCGTCAGCTCCACCTTTATTGTGGATATTGTAGAGGGTGCTGAAGGCTTGCAAGGACAGGGGGGATTGGCTTTTCTGCTGGTTGGATTAGCGGCTACACCGGCAGCTCTTTTATGGGATAGAATCGCGAGAAGTATTGGTTATCTCAGAGCGTTATTAGCCGCCTATATCCTACAAGCGATAGGAATTATTCTCCCTGCCATAAATGACACTTTACCTGTTGTTATATTAAGTGCGCTGCTGTTTGGTGGTACTTTTATCGCTTGTGTCAGTCTGGTATTGACGATGGCGGGCAAGTTTTATCCAAGCAACCCGGCTAAGTTCATGGGCACAATGACATTGGCTTATGGTGCTGCACAAATCATTGCACCTGTACCTACCGGATATCTTGCCGAAGCTTTTGGCAACTATGATATTGGGCTATACCTATCTGCCGCTGTGGTGATGATTGGCGTTGTTCTTCTGCTTAAGCTGTTAAGCGTTGAGAAAAGCTTGCTTGAAAAGCAGTCCACACTTTTGTTAAGAAAAGCGCGTTGTTTATGAGCGCACGTAAAGACATTGATGGTATGGCGATTGGAATAATTACGTTCGTCAGTTTAATCTGGGGCGTACAGCAGGTCTTTGTAAAAGCAGTAGCAACTGACATGTCGCCAGTCTTACAGATAGCATTGAGGTCAGGTATCGCTGCGTTCCTGCTTGCCATGATTATGCTTTGCAGAAAAGAAAAATTAATCAGTCGTAGTACCTACAAAGCAGGGCTTCTGGCAGGAACTCTGTTTGCGCTTGAGTTCTATTTTGTGGGTGAAGGGCTACGCAACACGAGCGCTTCGCATATGGTTATTTTTCTTTATAGTGCCCCGATATTTGTCGCTTTATGTTTACATTTCAAAATCACTTCAGAGCAACTGAATTCAATACAGTGGCTAGGTATCATTACGGCTTTTTTGGGTATTGCTTTGACATTTCTCTGGAGGGATTCACAGGACACAAGTTCTGCAGCAACGAATATGCTGTGGGGTGATTTTCTTGCTTTGCTTGCGGCTATATCCTGGGCGTCTACAACGGTATTAGTGCGTAGCTCAAGCTTAGCGAACGCGCCTGCCACTCAAACTTTATTTTATCAATTGATAATGTGTTTCATACTTGTTTTGTTTGCCGCTATCGCGATGGAGCAGACCGGGTACACACGGACGACAGCAGTATTAAGCAATCTGGCGTTTCAGGGAATCGTGGTATCGTTTGGAAGTTTGCTGCTGTGGTTCTGGCTGCTTCGCCAGTATTCAGCATCACAATTGGGCGTTTTTACTTTTATGACGCCGTTGTTTGGTATCGTCTTCAGTGTATGGCTGCTGGACGAGCCGCTTGAAGATAGCTTTATAGTGGGGGCCACCATGGTGATGATGGGAATAGTGATGGTCAATGGCCATAGTAGAATTAAAAGAGGGCTCAAATTGATATTTCAGTCAGAGGTTAAAAGCTAAGCCGTGAAGGTTAACCGGAAAGTATGCTGGATTAAGCATCTGCACAAAAAAATCTATTAATATATATCCATAAATTTTAGATATTTAATGAAAGCATAAAGCAATAAATATAAAAAATGTTGCACTGCAGCATAAGGCGCTGTACTATTCACCCATCAACTACTTTTATATGGGTGTAAATCATGTTCAATAATATTCCTACTGCTGACTTCTCTGCTTTTGGCGCTCCTGTTCAGAAGCTGATTGAACTAAACACAGCAACTTTTACTAAGGCATTCGAGCTTCAGAAAGCGACTGCTGAGAAGCAAATTGCTCAGGCACAGGCAGATTTCAAAGCCCTTTCAGCAATTAAAGACGTTGAAGCGCTAACTGCTTTTGTAGCGGCAAAATCTGAAGAAGCTAAGGCCAACCTTGAAGCTCTACAGACTGAAGTACAAGCATCTGCAGAAAACACCAAGGCTTATTTTGCTGAAGTTCAGGCTATCCTGACTGAAAGCAAGGACGCTGTCGTTCCTGCTGCTAAAGCGCCTGCTAAAAAAGCTGCTAAAAAAACTGCTTAATTTAAGCTGGTTTTAAAAAAGCCCTGTCAGAAATGATGGGGCTTTTTTGTGCCTGGATGATATCGGAATAGAGTCAAAGACTTAAAATCGTCCGCATATTATCGGTAAGCCAGAAATATTATTCAGAAGGGCTAACCCCACCTTTTGCGTGGTCACTGATGAAGGTTAAACCCGGCCAAAATAACCAGTCCCTTCGTCCTTAAATAAGGGGAATAATGATAATACCTATGATAGTTTTACATGAAACCCAAATGGGGCGCCAAAGAAATAGAAGGCCATAGTCCATAGATAAGCTGTTATGAAAAAACAACTGCGTGAAAAATATGAGAAGGTTTAGATATTTTATAATCTTGCTAGCGATACATTTCTTGTCTGGGTGTAGTGATAAGACTACCTCTTTAGAAGTTACCGCTTCAGCATATACTTCACACCCTAATGAAACAGATTCGACGCCTTCGCTTGCTGCCTGGGGGCATACTCTTAAGCCCGGAATGAAGGCAATTGCGGTGTCAAGAGATCTCGTTAAAAAGGGGCTCAGACCTGGCGTTGAGGTTTCAATAGAGGGGCTAGAGGGAAAATATAAGGTACTTGATAAAATGAATAAGCGATGGCGACGAAAAATCGATATTTATATGGGTAAAGATATCAACAAAGCTAAAGAGTGGGGAAAAAGAAAGGTTATTATTCATTGGGTGAGCGAACCCTCATAACAAGGAAAATCCACCCGGACTGCCAGTTCCGCGGCGCTTCTTTGGCAGCCGGTGAATTGCAACGTTCGCCGAATGTATTTCTTTGTTAACCTAGCTGGTCAACCATAACAGCATTGGTATAGACGAGTTCTCCATCACTTGCGCGATGACCAACCAGGTGGAAATGACCACGATTATCTTCAGGGTTAAGATAAACACGCAGCCGGCAATCGGATAAATTACCGCAGCCGTCAGGTGTTACCAGTTCAATGATATTCATATCGACATCAAGATATATTTCCTTCTCCTGAGACTCCTGCAGTTGCTCTTCGGCGCGCTCCATTTTCAAGTGGCTTGCGTCATCGACCGTAAAATGAAACATACCAATGGGAACAGATTTCCCGCTATCGCTGGGCTTGCACCAGCCATCAATCGATAAAGTGTTCATAGTTGATCTCCCGATAAAACAAATTCATTAACATTATTTCACCGTTAGAGTTCGATTGTAAATTTAAGTGCCGTTAAAAATACGCTTAAATTTTAAACAAAAGGGGGCTGACTCATTGTATTTAAATGTTTGTAGTTATTGTAGTCATCGTGAAATTCGAGGTTTTACTACTAACTACAATAATCAGCCCAGAAGTCGGCTTACCCGTCTTAAACCGCCATTATAGTTCTCTGCTTTAACATTGACGTCATCATGAACCACCGGCATCAATAAAATGATTAGAACTATTCCGCTATTTAGACTCCGCTATTATGGTGTCGGGCAGGAGGTATGCTTCAGTGTGCCTAGTGATGCCCAACAACACGAAAGTAAAAAAACAGGGCCATAAAGGCCCTGTTGTTTTTAAATTGAGTGTTCTATCGATTAGGCAGCACGTCTTTTAACTTGTTGTGCATATCCAACAAACATTTTTCAGTGGCTGGCCAGTCAATGCAGGCATCAGTAACAGATACACCGTATTTAAGATCTGCAAGATTTTCGGGAATAGACTGCGCGCCCCATTCCAGGTTTGATTCGATCATCAGGCCGACAATCGATTTGTTGCCTTCAAGGATCTGATTAGCGGCATTCTCTGCAACAAGGGGCTGTAGTGCCGGATCTTTGCTGGAGTTAGCGTGGCTGCAATCGATCATAATGTTTTTCTTCAGGCCGGACTTGTCCAATGCCTGTTCACAGATTGAAACACTGACTGAATCATAGTTTGGCTTACCGTCGCCGCCGCGCAGTACAATATGTCCGTACTGGTTTCCTTTCGTACGAATGATGGATACCTGGCCATCAGGGCTGATACCGAGAAAATTATGCGGGTGCTTAACTGACTTGAGTGCATTAGTGGCTACCGTTAAGCCGCCATCAGTACCGTTTTTAAATCCAACCGCGCAAGACAAACCCGAAGACATCTCACGGTGTGTTTGTGATTCAGTCGTCCGTGCACCGATAGCCGACCAAGAGATCAGATCCTGCATATACTGCGGAGTGGTAGGATCGAGTGCTTCAGTAGCCAAAGGCAGTCCCATCTCAGACAGGTCTAACATCAGCTTACGGGCAATGTGTAAACCTTCCTCGATATCAAACGAGTCATTCAGGTGAGGATCGTTAATTAATCCTTTCCAACCAACGGTGGTGCGTGGCTTTTCAAAATAGACGCGCATGACGATATAGATAGAGTCGTTTACCTGTTCGGATAACTTTTTAAGACGCTTACCGTATTCAAGCGCAGCATCTACATCATGTATAGAGCAGGGGCCTATGACGACAAAAATACGTTTGTCTGTGCCGTCAAGAATATCACGGATGACCTGGCGGCCTTCCATGACAGACGATGCAGCAGCTTCGCTGATCGGTAATTTTCTTTTCAGATCTTCGGGTGTAATCAGGACCGAATGAGATTCGACATTAAGGTTTTCTACGCGGTTATCTGTCATGGTGCTTTTTTCCTGAAGCTATTCGGTACAAGCCGATATCTTGGCTGGGTAAAGTGATTATAAGAACGCAAATATAAGTAGGCATCTTTTTACCATAAAGTCATGACGTTTATAAGGGCTGTTGCGTGCTAACTTGCCATGAAAGCGGAAAAGATATAAGCCAGTATGAGTGATATAATGCAATCTGATCGTTGACATGAGTCATGTTAGGTTTAAATGAATATATACTATAAATCATACTCTTATATAGAACTCAATGGGCCAGATGTAGTCCATAACCTATCTTATATTGATTCAGGAGTAGCTCTGCGGTGTTGAGCGTAACAAAATCTACTTTTAAAATTTTGACGATACTGTGGATGCTTATATTAAGTGCGTCCCAGGCGCATGCTGGATTTTTTGATAAAAAAAATGCAGCAGGCCAGTCTAGCGATGGGCCGCTACCGGTCGAACAAGCGTATATTTTCATTCCTGAGGTAGGTGATAACGGAAAAATAACTCTGCACTGGGATATTCAGGAACGTTACTATTTGTACCGGGATCGTATAACCATCAGTCCTTCCGACACGCTGGAAGTTATCAGTCGCGTAAATAGTAAAACTGATACCAAAGATGATCCCTTGTTTGGCACGGTTGAAGTATTTCATAAGAAAGCCGATGTCGTGCTACAACTGCGCAGCCTGACCGGTTCGTCAAGCGATGGCTTTCTGAAAGTCACCTATCAGGGTTGCTGGGAAGGCGGGATTTGTTACCCGCCCGTGACAACCACACTCGACGTCGCCGATGTTCCCGCTGATATCCAAAATACTGAAACTAGATTAACAAATCCGCTGCCTGAATTATCACTGAAAGTAACACAATCAGAGCAACCGGTTACGCCTGTTTTAGTCAGTGAGCAAGATCAGTTTGCCCGGATGCTGTCAGGTGACAGTTTACTGTTAACGCTGGGTGCGTTTTTTATAGCCGGATTAGCACTCTCATTGACACCCTGTGTATTTCCTATGATACCGATTATCTCCAGTATTATTGCCGGGCATGGCCACAGGATTACAACACGGCGCGCCACTTTTCTGTCGCTGATCTATGTGTTGGCCGTGTCTGTTACTTATACCATAGCGGGTGTGTTGGCCGGCCTGTTTGGTGAGAATCTGCAGGCTGCTTTTCAGAACAGCTGGATCATTGGTTTTTTCAGTCTGATATTTGTACTGTTGTCATTGTCGATGTTTGGTTTTTATGAATTGCAGCTGCCCAACAGCTGGCAAAGTAAGCTGAATAACACCAGCCATCATCAGCAAGGCGGTACGGTTTCCGGTGTCGCGATTATGGGACTACTGTCAGCGCTTATTGTCGGCCCTTGTATGGCTGCACCTTTAGCCGGAGCGCTCATCTACATTGGTCAGACGGGCGATCCTGTGATGGGAGGGCTTGCCTTGTTTACATTGAGCATGGGAATGGGGGTGCCGATTCTATTAATAGGTGCATCCGCGGGTAAATTATTACCCAAAGCAGGGCATTGGATGGATTCAATAAAAGCAGCCTTTGGTGTGGCTTTACTATTGATGGCAATCTGGATGCTGGATCGTGTTGTGCCAGTGGTCGTTACTATGGGGCTAACCGCGGTTGTTTTAATCATTTCCGCTATTTACATGCGTGCCTTAGATTCATTGCCGCAGGGTGCGAAAGGCTGGCTCAAGCTATGGAAAGGCGTGGGAATAATGTTGCTGTTGTACGGCGCGGCATTGTTGCTGGGAGTATTATCAGGCGGTAACAGCCTGCTCTATCCTCTGAAGGGGTTCTCGTCTGTTTCGGCGGCAAATACACAAACGAGTGAAATGCGCTTTATTACCGTCACATCAATCGCACAACTGGAGCCGCTTTTGCAGGATGCTAAACGGACAGGTAAACCCGTAATGCTCGACTTTTATGCTGACTGGTGCATTACATGCGTTGAGCTTGATCATGTCACCTTTGCAGACGCTGAGGTGAAGCAGGCACTGGCAAATTTTGTGCGCATAAAGGTTGATGTTACGGCTAATGATGAAGATGCTAAAGCGCTGAGTAAAAGTTATAGTGTTATTGGGCCGCCTGCTTTGATTTTTTATAATCAATCCGGTGTGATGCAGCCGCATTTAATGTTGGTTGGTTTTACAGGCCCTGAAGACTTTATCAGCCATCTAGGACAATTAGATGGAGTGTAACTACTATAAGTTCACACGATGGTGGTGAGCCTCAAGGAGTCAGGCATGAAAAAAAACATCCTTATAGCGATGCTCTTTCTTAGTATTTCCAACGTATATGCGGGTGACGCTGATACGGGGGCTGAGCTTTATCATGAAGTAGAGCTCGAAAGAACGATTCGTGGCGAACAATACACAGATGCCAATTGTGAGACCTGTCATGAAGCATCGTTTTATCTGCGAGAAGATCGTAAAGTGACAACTTTTGCGAAATTAGAGGCGATGGTTGAAGGGTGTAATACCAACCTGGATGTCGGCTGGTTTCCGGAAGATGTCAGTGATGTAGCCGCTTATTTGAATCGCGAATACTATAAATTTGATCAGTAGGGCGCAGATGCCAGGTGCTGATGAACGCAAGGAATAACAGACGATGAAGCTCGCACTATCGATCATCGTGGTGGTTTTTACGCTCATCACAATCTATTTCTTTGTGCTGGGGTACCTGTCTAAAAAAGGCAGCCCTATCGGCTTAGTTGATAGCCGGCTGGCTCAGTGCGAACAAAAACCCAACTGTGTTTGCAGTGAATATCCTGATGATCATGCACACTTTGTTCTGCCTCTTACCTTACCTCTATCCTCAGATGGCTCCTTACCTCCTTCTTCAGCGGCCAATTTGGATGTTGCAGCAGCAGCGTTGAAACACTCGCCTGAAGATATTATTCGCATCGCCAAAGAAGCGATTTTAGCAATGGGTGGTAAAGTTCAACCGGTTGATGATAGCCAACGCGGCGCGTCTTTCTATCTGGCTGCTACATTCCAATCGACCTTGTTTGGTTTTGTTGATGATGTCGAGCTGCGTGTTGACAGTCAGGACTATCGGCTTCATTTTCGATCAGCTTCCAGAGTGGGGCATAGTGATTTTGGCGCTAATCTAAAACGTATAGAAAAACTAAAAAACACTATTTCGGCACGATTAGCAGAAGACCTGTTGGTAGATTCTTGATTAGTATCACACTATTTAAATCAACTCATAATTAAGTAAAGCCGCTAAATATTATAGCTAAGAGATTTAAAAAGCCGTTGAGTATTACATTGCCTGGCATGTAGCACTCAGGGGTATCATTGATATTAGTTTAAGGGGTTCATTATGAAAGTTTTAGCGTTTGCGGCTAGCAGCAGCAAAAAGTCTATCAATAAAAAGTTAGCCACTTATGCGGCATCTTTACTCACTTCTGCAGAGATTGATATTCTGGATTTAAATGATTTTGAACTGCCTTTGTTCAGTCAGGATAAGGAAGAGGAGTTGGGTCATCCCGAACTGGCAAAAGACTTCTTAGCTAAAATCGAAGGCAGTGATGCCTTGATCATCTCTTTCGCTGAACACAATGGTTCTTACTCAGCTGCTTACAAAAATTTGTTTGATTGGTGTTCAAGAATCAATCCGAAAGTTTTTCAGAATAAATCCATGATACTGCTTTCTACCTCTCCAGGCGCGAGAGGCGGTGCAAGTGTGCTGGCACAAGCGGTAAACTCAGCCCCCTTTTTTGGCGGGACAGTGTTGGCTAGCTATGCTTTGCCTAATTTTTATGAGAATTTTGATCTTGAAAAATCTTGTATTAATAATGAAGAAATAAACGTGTTAGTGAAGTCGGCTGTTAGCAAGCTGAGATAATACAGGGCGTTGCTCCAAATGCTGGAAATTGTTATACCAGCAGATTTTAAGACACAAACAGTCGCTTCAGTGGAGAGTAAATAACCTCTTACTATTGTAAACGTTAACCTCCTGTTTTCAGGGTTAACAATAAGGATCATTAATGAGAGAAGTAGAGATTACAACAGAACCTGTTGAGCTATATAAAATTCTAAAATTCTAAAATTCGAAGGCCTTGCTCCCAGCGGTGGCGCAGCAAAATCAGCAATAGAGCAAGGCTTGGTCAAGGTGAATGGTGAAGTCGAAACACGCAAACGCAAAAAAATAATATCAGGTGACATTATTCATTTTGATAGTGAAGATCTGATAATTGTATGCGAGTAATTAGCTGAATCTTTGTTTCGTTAGGTAACAACTTCCGAAAATTGTTGTCTTATTTTTCATATCGACTGTTTAATCGGTTTTTTATGTCGATGTCGCCAGTTAGTTATTGATGTCCATTATTGATGCTTGTTATTGATACTGGCCTTTATAGATGAAGTTATAACAATCATTATAAAGAGCCGATTTTTCTGAGAGGTTACATGAAAAATAAACTGATATTACTTGCGGTAGTTTCAGCCTTGTTGTCGCATGGCTCTACTGTATTGGCTGATAAAGCCGTATTAGCAGGAGGCTGTTTTTGGTGTATGGAAGCTGACTTTGAAAAGTTAGATGGTGTCACTGATGTTGTTTCAGGTTTTACTGGAGGCGTCTTAAAAAATCCGACATACAATGGTAATCATGAAGGACACTATGAGGCGGTAGAGATTACCTATGATCCTGAGCAAGTGAGCTATCAGCAATTGTTAGCGCATTATTGGGTGAATGTTGATCCGTTCGATGCGCGTGGTCAGTTTTGTGACAAAGGGCATAGTTATCTAAGCGCAATTTTTGTCGCTAACGATACAGAGCGAGCGCTAGCTGAAGTCTCCAGAAAAGAAGTCGTTGCACAGTTCCCAAATCAGACAGTGATAACCCCCATTTTAGATGCTTCTGTTTTTTATCCGATTCAGGGCAGAGAGAGTTACCATCAGGATTATTACAAGAATAATCCTCTGCGCTATAAAGCCTATCGTTGGAATTGCGGTCGTGATCAGCGTTTGAAAACGATTTGGGGAGATAAAGCCACACATTAATGCTAAGTGGGCAGCCAGTGCTGCCCATTATTTATTGCGCGGATTTTAGTCGGTTAGCGTATTGTTTTGGTAGTCCTGCATGGCTTGTTCAACTTCTTCCATAGTGTTCATAACAAACGGGCCATATTGAGCAATCGGCTCTCCAATGGCTTTACCTGCGATCAATAAAAGCCTGGCTGGCTGGTTAGGGGCACTGATACTTACCAGGTCGCCTGCATCTAATACAGCGGCTGTATTCTCGGTCAGCGTTTGTTCGCCAATCGCTGCACTGCCTTCAAACAAGTAAACAAAAGCGCTTAAATGATTCGCTATAGGTAGTGTTATTTTTTGTCCTGCAGGAATCTGGACATCCAGATAGATGGCTTGAGTGCCGCCGCTATTGATTGGCCCCGAAATAGTCTGCCCTTCAATCGCTAGTGTTCCGGCGATAGCTTTAATGGTACTGCCGTTATTGAGTGTTACCAGTGGAATCTCTTCTGGTTCAATATTTTGATAGGCGGCGGGTTTCATCTTCTCACTGGCGGGCAGGTTAATCCATAATTGGAATCCGCGCATCAGTCCTTCGCTCATTTGCGGGCGCTCTTCATGAATCACACCTCTGCCTGCCGTCATCCATTGTACGCCACCGGCACGCAGGTCGCCTTCGTTGCCCATGTGATCACGATGCAGCATGTGGCCATCTAACATGTAAGTAACAGTTTCAAAGCCGCGGTGCGGGTGTGGCGGAAAACCTGCAATATAATCATCAGGATTAGCCGACGAAAAGGCATCCAGCATCAGGAAAGGGTCGACACGCGTCGTAGCACCGCGGCCCAGGCTGCGTTTGAGTTTTACGCCTGCTCCATCCTGGCTATCAATGGCTTGGATAAGTCGCGCTACAGCCCTTGTTTGTAATGAGGTATTCATAATGAAGCTCTCCCATGTGGTGCGTTGAGGTAATAGGCTGGTCCGACGGGGATGATACCGGTGGGGTTGATCATCGTATGGCTACAATAATAGTGCTGCTTTATATGATCAAATTCGACCGTTTCAGCAATGCCCGCTGTCTGATAGATATCTCTTAAATATCCGGACAATGCCGGGTAATCGGCGATACGTTTGAGGTCGCATTTAAAATGGCTGACATACACCGGATCAAAGCGGATCAATGTGGTGAATAAGCGAATATCCGCTTCGCTCATCTGATCACCAAGAAGGTAACGCTGTGTACTAAGGCGTTCATTTAAATTATCTAATGATTTAAAAAGTGCGCTTACGGCCCCGTCATAGGCCGCCTGTGTCGTTGCAAATCCCGCTTTGTAAACGCCGTTATTAACGGTGTCATATATCCAACTGTTAAGTTCATCAATCTGCGAGTGGAGAGCAAGCGGGTAGTAATCGCCTTTTGTGGCTCCCAGGTTGTCGAAGGCTGAATTTAACATCCGAATAATGTCGGCAGATTCGTTATTTACAATCCGCTGTTGTTTTTTATCCCAGAGAACCGGTACGGTAACGCGGCCGCTATAGTCAGGATCTTCATGGGTATAGATCTGGTAAAGGTAGTTAGCGCTGAGTTGGGAATCTGCGTTAGCTACTGAATCTTTTTTAAAGCTCCAGCCGTTTTCGAGCATTAAAGGATGAACGATATCTACTGTGATGATATTTTGCAGGCCTTTTAAGGCGCGCATCACAAGGGTGCGATGTGCCCAAGGGCAGGCGAGTGAAACATACAGATGATAACGATCCGCCTCTGCAGGAAAATCAGAAGAACCGTCGGTTGTTATCCAGTGACGGAACTGCGATTCATTGCGGACAAACTCGCCTTCATGTGTTTTGGTGTCATACCACTGATCGTGCCATGTACCGTTAATCAACAGTCCCATCATGTTCTCCTGATTAATTAATTAGCTAATCGCTTGTGCAATCTGTTGTTTTGCTGCAGCCAGCGAAGTATCCGCCATATCTCCCATGTTAAGGCCTTCGGCGTAAATAATGTCGATATTTTTCAGGCCGATAAAGTTGAGAAACTGCGTCATGAACGGGATCTGAAAATCGGCGCCTGAGTCACGATACAGGCCGCCACGCGTGGCAAACAGATAGACAGGTTTATCCTCCAGCAAACCAATCGGACCTTGATCTGTGTACTTGAAGGTAACACCGGCACGGGCTAACTGATCCAGATAAGCTTTCATTTGAGAAGGGATACCAAAATTGTACATAGGTACGCCTATTACAATCAGGTCGGCTTGACGGATTTCGTTGATTAATTGATCAGAATGCGTTGCTACTGCTTGTTGTGCTGTTGAACGGTCTGCTTCAACAGTCATCAATGCAGTTACAATATCAGCGTCAAGGTGAGGAGTAGCGTTATTGATTAAATCGCGGATAACCACTTGGCCCTGAGGCTCTATTTTCTGCCATTTTTTAATAAAATCTACGGCGAGTTGGCTGGATTTTCCGCCGTCACCAAAGATGCTGCTTTTAATATGTAGAAGTGTTGCCATGATGTTTATCCCTATATTAATGTCGGCTTGTGCCAAGCTCTCTTACTGTCTAATGAGAGTGTTTTACGTTATAGCGTCTATTTTATATTTAATAAAAAGATTGAAAACAGGTAAAATTAGTTCAATTCAATCTAATTAATAGATATATCTATGACGCATACTTATATGAGCTATTCAAAATGGTAACGCTTGAGCAATGGCAATGTCTGGTTGCAATCGTTGACAGTGGTGGCTATGCCGCTGCCGCTGAAGTCTTGAATAAGAGCCAATCATCTATCAGCTATGCGATTCAAAAGCTGGAAGGGAGTCTGGATCTGCGTGCTTTTAAAATAGACGGACGCAAGGCTGTGCTAACCCCTGTGGGTCAGACACTTTATCGTCGGGCAAAAGTGTTGTTGGAAGAGGCGCAGCAGATGGAGTCTATGGCGCTGCAATTCTCAGCGGGCATGGAAGCAGAAATTAAGATCGCGATGGATACTCTGTTTCCGGATTGGTTGTTACTGGAAGCAGTGCAGACATTTATGACTGAAAATCCGATGACCCGAGTCGAGTTGCAGGAGACCGTGCTTAGCGGTTCAGATGAGGCTTTGTTAAAGAAGGAAGCTGATATTGTTATCAGTGGGCGCATTCCGCCGGGTTTTTTAGGTGATCCATTGATGCAAGTGACCTTTAGAGCGGTAGCGGCACCTGATCATGCGTTGCATCAGGTTGGCCGGACACTTGATTATCAGGACTTACGTTTACATCGCCAACTGGTGGTTAAGGATTCGGGTAGCCGTGGTACAGACTCGGGTTGGCTGGGTGCGCAGCAGCGTTTGACCTTAAGTCATATTAATACGTCGGTTCGCTGTGCAGTATTGGGGTTAGGATATGCCTGGTTTCCGGTGCTTAAAATTCAGAATGAGCTTGAGCAAGGGGTGTTAAAACCCTTATCACTGGTTTCAGGTGGAGAGCGCTCGGTAGAACTTTATCTTATCTATCGTGATGGTCATTATGCAGGCCCTGGAACCAAACAACTCGGGCAGTTGATTAAAGATAAGATTGCGAAAATCAGCGTTGAGTAACTCTAGATTAGTAACTTTGTATTAGTAATTCTGTATCAGTCGTAACACTGCTTAACTCAGGAGTAAATATGTCATCAGTACGGGAAAAATGGAACAGTCGCTATGCGGATAAATCAGGGGAGTTATCATCAGTCCCGGTAGCGCTGCAGCTCGGCTGGCCGCTGTTAAGGCCGGGTTCGGTCTTAGACCTTGCATCTGGCGATGGCGGTTCTGCTGTGTTTTTAGCAAGGCAAGGCTTTGCTGTGACCGCTGTCGATATTGCGGAAGAGGGGCTTAAGCGCCTGGATGCCTGCGCACAAGCCGAACAGTTAAGCATTCGTACTGTCCAATTTGATCTTGATGCCACAGATTCGCTGGCGGGTTTAGGTCAGTATGACAACATAGTGATCAATCGATTTCGTCCAACGCCGGCGCTATTTCTTTGCTTGCCAGCGTTATTACATGAGCAAGGTCGGTTGATGCTGAATAGTTTTAATCTGCAGCAACATAAGGATAAAGGATTTTCCGAGCGTTTTTGTCTTAAACCACAGGAGTATCTGGGGCTATCTGCTGATTTAAGCCTTCAATATTATCGCTCAGAACAAAGAGACGGAGACTTTATGGATGAGTATCTTTTTATTAAAACTTAAGAGGGAAATCTATTAGTCAGCGCAAGATTTGCGGATCTGTTATTATACGCGCCATTTTGGTCATCTTTACTACAAAACCGACCTTGTACAGGACAGCACATTGAGCTCAATAGAATTTTCGACCCTTAAGTTAAAACCTGCGCTACTTCAGAACCTTGATTCAATCGGCTATACGGCCATGACGCCGATACAGGAACAGAGTCTGCCGCATATTCTGTCAGGCAAGGATGTTATAGCGCAGGGAAAAACCGGTTCAGGAAAAACAGCTGCTTTTGTGTTAGGTATGCTGGAAAAGCTCAATGTTAAACGCTTCAGAATTCAGGCACTGGTGCTTTGCCCTACACGTGAGCTAGCGGATCAGGTGGCTCAGGAAGTGCGTACGCTGGCACGTACCATTCACAATATCAAAGTACTGACGCTGTGTGGCGGTACACCGTTAGGCCCGCAAATAGGTTCTTTAGAACATGGCGCACATATTATCGTAGGAACGCCGGGCCGTATTGAAGACCATATCAACCGCAAAACACTCAATCTTGAGTATGTTGAAACTTTGGTACTGGATGAAGCAGACAGAATGCTCGAGATGGGCTTTCAGGATGCGTTAGATGCGATTATCGATCAGATGCCTGCCCAGCGCCAAACGATGTTGTTTAGTGCAACCTTCCCTAAAAAGATTGAGTCAATTGCGCAGCGCATCATGACTGATCCGGAAATGGTTCAGGTGACGTCTACGCATGACGATAGCAGTATTCAACAGCATCTATTTAAGATCAATGATGAATCCGAGCGGATGTTGGCTCTGCGTTTGTTGTTATTAAAACATCGCCCTGAATCGACGGTGGTTTTTTGTAATACCAGAATTGAAACTCAGGAAGTCGCTAACGAACTCTGCAATTACGGCTTTAGCGCGGTAGCCTTGCATGGAGATTTAGAGCAGCGTGATCGTGACCAGACATTGATACGCTTCTCGAATAAAAGCGTATCAATACTCGTGGCGACTGATGTGGCATCACGTGGTTTGGATATTGACGCGTTGGATGCGGTTATTAATTATCAGATAGCACGTGATATAGAAGTTTATGTCCATCGTATTGGTCGTACCGGGCGTGCAGGGCGTAAAGGTTTTGCCTGTACCTTGTTCAGCGATAAAGAAACGCATAAAGTTGCTCGTCTTGAAGACTACATTGGACAGCGCATCAGCGTTGAATCTTTGCCCTCTGCTAGCGTCTTAGATAAGCCGGTTTTTAAACCCGCTATGGCGACGATCCAGATTGATGGCGGGAAAAAACAGAAGATTCGTGCCGGAGATATTTTAGGCGCATTGACGGGTGAGAATGGCATTGATGGCAAACAGGTAGGTAAAATCCAGGTGATGGATAATAAATCCTATGTGGCTGTGAATCAGGATGTTGCAAAAGTGGCGCTTAAAAAGATTTCTGAAGGCAAGATGAAAGGCCGTTCGTATCGCGCAAGACGCTTATAACTTTCCATCTATTAATGATAAATGATCTGTATAAATGTGAAAGCCCCGAATAATCGGGGCTTTTTTTTCGGCTGATGTCAGATGTTAGATGTCGTCCAGACCCAGCTCCGCGATAGATATTTCTCGCATTTTGAACTTCTGAATTTTCCCGGTAACCGTCATCGGGAACTCATCAACAAACTTAAAGTAACGTGGGATTTTAAAGTGGGTGATTTTGCCTTTACAAAAAGCACGTAACTGATCTTCAGTCACGGTATCTGCATTTGGATGTAATTTAATCCAGGCAATCAGCTCTTCTCCATACTTTTTATCCGGTACGCCGGTTACTTGTACATCCGAGATATCTGGGTGGGTATACAAAAACTCTTCAACTTCTTTGGGGTAAACGTTTTCACCGCCGCGAATTACCATGTCCTTAATACGGCCTACAATCTGAATGTAGCCTTCATCATCCATGCTTGCCAAATCTTCAGTGTGCATCCATCCGGAAGAGTCGATCGCCTTGTCAGTGGCTTCTTGATTGTTCCAGTACTTCAACATGACGCTGTAACCGCGGGTACAAAGTTCACCAATTTCGCCACGAGCAAGGATGTTTCCGGTGGCAGGATCAATCACCTTGCTTTCCAAGTGTGGTTGAGTACGGCCAACAGTGGTTACCTGTTTATCGAACGGATCATCAGCAGCGGTCTGTGTCGAAACCGGACTGGTTTCGGTCATGCCATACGCAATCTGAACTTCTTTCATGTTCATCTTGGTATTAACGGCTTTCATGACTTCTGCAGGGCAGATAGATCCCGCCATGATACCTGTGCGTAGTGAACTCAGGTCATACTGGCTAAAGTCCGGATGATCCAGTTCTGAGATAAACATCGTGGGTACACCATAAAGCGCTGTGGCTTTTTCTTCGGCGACGGTTTCCAGGACGGTTTTAGGGTCAAAAGCCTCATCAGGATAGATCATCGCAGAGCCGTGTGTCATGCAACCCAGATTACCCATCACCATGCCGAAGCAGTGATACAGTGGCACTGGAATAACAATGCGGTCTTTATCGGTTAAGTTCATACTCTCGCCAACAAAATATCCGTTATTCAGAATATTGTGATGAGAGAGGGCAGCACCTTTAGGGAAACCGGTTGTACCTGAGGTGTACTGAATGTTGATCGGATCATCAAACTGCAGTTCGCTTTGAGCCTGTTGAACTTGCTCAATGCTGACGTTGTCAGCCATGGTGATAAAGTCAGCCCAGCGCCACATGCCAGAGAATTTTTCATCGGATAGATTGATGACACCTTCAAGGCTTGTCAGCTTCATTGATTTGAGCTTGCCTTCGGCAGAAGCCTTCAGTTCTGGTGCCAGTTCAAATAGCATTTCTGTGTAATTTGAGCTTTTAAAGGTATCAGCCGTCACGATAAAGCGGGCTTCAGACTGATTTAACGCGTATTCCAGTTCGTGAAGTCGATAGGCCGGATTGATGTTGACCAGGATTGCACCTACTTTGGCTGTTGCAAACTGGGTAATAGTCCATTCGGCACAGTTTGGTGCCCACATGCCTATACGGTCACCCCGTTCAACACCGATGGCAATAAAAGCACGCGCTGCCTGGTCGACGGCCTCTTTTAATTGGCTGTATGAGTAACGCAGTCCTTGATGACGGACGATCAATGCATCGTTGTCTGGATAGGTCGCTGCAATCTCATCAAATTTATCACCGATAGTCATGCCCAGCAGAGGTTTGCTGGAAATGCCGCTGGTGTAGCTTGGCAATTTAATAGTCATAATAAAATCCCTGCAATCTTGTTGTTATCAGGTAGTTCATGAGTTTCGTGCGCCGCGATGGCTGGCATGGTATTGCGGGTTAGGCTGCATCTCCGTTGCACTGGCCACTCGGTTGGTCATATTGTAGAAGCCGGTAACATTAGCAATATCCCAGATGCCTTGATCACTGAATCCTGCATCCCGTAGTGCTTGCCGGTCTGATTCAATAATCTGGTCAGGCTGGCAGGTGAGTTTATAGGCAAAATCGAGCATGGCGAGATGACGGGGTTGCAAGTCGGCGGCGCGGTAATTCATTACCATAAGCTCTCCTAAAACCGGATCACCAGAGTACTCGCGTACAGCAGCCCCATGCGCAGTAAGGCAGTAGTAACAGTGGTTTTGTGAAGAGACGACTACCGCTATCATCTCCTTTTCCAGCGGGGTAAGTTCGCTTTCACCAAACATCAGTTCGTTGTAAAAACGTGCAAATATGTCAAGTTGAGCGACATTCTGGCTATAAGCGGTCAGAACGTTAGGAACCATACCCAGTTTTTCTTCGCATTTTGCGAAGTATTTCTGAAACTCTTCCGGTAGGTCTTTATGCTCGGGAATCGGCAGGTCAAGTGCGGTAATCTGCTTTGGTTGACTCATGTTACTTTGCCTCATGCTTATTTATTTACTCTTCACAGCCAAGGGCGAGGCCAACTTTGGAACCGTTGGAGCGTCCGATTTGCTGTGTAATCCAGTTGCCTACCGGTACCAGTTTTTCCAGATCGATGTCGGTTTCGATACCCAAGCCATTCAGCATGTATACCACATCCTCTGTGGCAACATTGCCTGAGGCTCCCTTCGCATAAGGACAGCCACCCAGGCCTGCAATGGAGGTATCGATAACACTGACGCCGTCTTGCATGACAGCATACAGGTTGGCTAATGCCTGACCGTAAGTGTCATGAAAATGCGCGGCGAGTTGCTTCACAGGAACTTCATGGGCAACCCGGGCCAGCATTTTTCGTGCTTTAACCGGTGTGCCAACGCCGATGGTGTCGCCCAATGAGATTTCATAGCAGCCCATGTCAAGCAATTCACGGGCGACCGCAGCGACCTGAGCCGGATCAATTTCGCCTTCATATGGACAGCCGAGTACGGTGGACACATAACCGCGAATACGGATGTTGTTTTTCTTGGCTGCTTCAATAACCGGTACAAAACGCTCAAGGCTCTCAGCAATTGAGCAATTGATGTTTTTTTGGGTAAAGGACTCAGAAGCGGCGCTAAAAATCGCCACTTCATCCGCACGGGCAACAATCGCTCCCTCGGCACCTCTCAGGTTAGGCGTGAGGGCGGCATAGGTTACCCCCGCTTTACGCGTAATACCTGCCATCACTTCGGCAGCATCACCCATTTGCGGAACCCATTTTGGAGAGACAAAGCTGGCCGCTTCGATATGATTAATGCCAGCATCAGCAAGGCGATTGATCAGCTGGACTTTAATTGCCGTGGCAATTACCGGGCCTGATTCATTTTGCAGTCCGTCGCGTGGGCCGACTTCAACAATACGTGCTTTGGTGGGTAATCCCATTTTATGCCTCCTCGACCGGTGCAACAGCAACCAGTGCTGCTCCATCAGATACTAAGTCGCCGACAGCAAAGTACACTTCTGTGACAGTGCCGTCATGAGGCGCACGGATGCTGTGTTCCATTTTCATAGCTTCCATGATGACGAGGGTTTCGCCTTGTTTAACAATTTGTCCGGCTTCTGCCAGTACGGCAACGATAGCGCCGTTCATCGGTGCAGTCAGTGAGCCGCCTGCCGATTGATCACTTTCATCAAAGGTGTGACGGAAGAGCTGGCATTGGAATTGCTGGCCTTCACGGAACAGGGTCATATCATTGCCTGCCAGATGTCCGTGAATACTCAGACGGTGGCCATTGATAACAACCCGAAGATGGTCATCACTTAAGGTAGCAGAGACTTTGAAGGTGACATTATCAACAGTGATATCATAGCCGTTTTGTTGCTCAACTATGCTGACCTGATGATGGTCTTCGCCGACGACCCATTCCATCGGACGCGAGTAGTTAGCATTCAAACGCCAGCTGGTTTGTAAATTGAAAGGGGAGTCAGGATCGTCTTTGTTAGGCTGAGTCTGACGCTCGGTTTCAAGTACATAGCTGGTGGCGAGTGCAAGTTGGCTTTGAATGTCGGTTTTGTCTTTTTGAAAGAGCAGGTCGTTATGCTTTTCGATAAAGCCGGTATCCAGTTCCTGATCACGGAACGGCTTGCTATCTGCGAGTTGACGCAGGAAGCGGATATTGGTTTTCATGCCACCAATGCGATAAGACTCAAGTGCATGCACCATACGGTTGATCGCCTGTTCACGATCTTCATCCCAGACGATCAATTTTGCAATCATCGGATCATAGTAAACGCTGACTTCATCACCTTCGATAACACCGGTGTCGACACGCACATGGGCGTTTTCATCTGGTGTGCGCAGGTAGTGAAGGGTACCGGTGACGGGCAGGAAGTCATTGTCCGGGTCTTCTGCATAGACTCGTGCTTCTAAAGCATGACCGCGAATCTGAATCTGTTCCTGCTGCAGCGGTAGGGGCTCGCCATCGGCAATGCGTAGCTGCCATTCAACTAAGTCCTGACCTGTGATCATTTCAGTCACAGGGTGTTCTACCTGCAAGCGAGTGTTCATCTCCATAAAGTAGAAGGAGCCATCTTCGTCATACAGGAACTCTACCGTTCCGGCACCGACATAGTCGATTGCTTTTGCCGCAGCAACGGCTGTTTCACCCATTGCTTTTCGCGTTTCATCTGAAAGACCTGGTGCGGGTGCTTCCTCAATGACTTTTTGGTGACGACGCTGCACAGAGCAATCGCGCTCAGCTAAGTAAACGCCGTTACCCTGCTTATCACAGAATACCTGGATTTCAACATGGCGCGGCTTGGTCAGATAGCGTTCAATCAGCATGTCGGGGTTACCGAATGCATTTTGAGATTCACGTTGAGCGGCCGCCAGTGCTTCAGTAAATTCGCCGATATGTGTGACAACACGCATCCCTTTACCACCGCCGCCAGCAATCGCTTTAAGCAGAAGAGGGAAACCGCATTTTTCAGCTTCGGCTTTGAGTAGGGCGGGGTCCTGATCAGCGCCATGATAGCCAGGTACCAGCGGAACATCCGCTTTTAGCATGATATCTTTCGCCGCGGATTTAGAACCCATTGCCGCGATAGCGGATGCAGGAGGGCCAATGAAAGCAATATCGTTTGCTTCACAAGCGTTGGCGAATTCTGTGTTTTCTGACAAGAATCCGTAACCAGGGTGGATTGCTTGTGCCCCTGATTTTAAGGCGATCTGTAAAATTTTATCAGCACGTAAGTAGCTCTCGCTGCTGGGTGCAGGGCCTAATAAGAAGGCTTCATCAGCCATGGCTACATGGCGGGCATTGCGGTCGGCTTCAGAATAAACAGCGACACAACGGATACCAAGGCGGTGAGCTGTCTGAATGACGCGACAGGCAATCTCGCCACGGTTTGCAATTAAAATCTTGCTGAACATAGTGACTTACTCCTGAATCCAGTTGGGTTTACGTTTTTCAAGAAAAGCACTCAAGCCTTCCTGTCCTTCAGCACTGACACGTATATCAGCAATGCGTTGGGCCGTATCCTGGATAACGGTTTGATCAATAACTTTATGGCTCACAGCAAAGGTAAGTTCTTTTGCTGCACGCATTCCTTGTGGGCTGTTTTTGCTGAGTGTGCGAGTGATGCGAGCGCAGGCATCATCAAAAAGCTCAGGAGAAGCAACGACTTCATGTACCAATCCGAAATTCTGCGCAATAGCAGCAGAAAAGGGTTCAGCCGTCAGGAAGTAGCGACGAGATTGACGCTCGCCAATAGCCCGCACAACGTAGGGGCTTATTACCGCGGGAATAAGACCGATCTTTACTTCACTCAGACAAAATTGCGCGTCTTCAGAAGCGATAACCATATCGCAACAGGCTGCCAGTCCGACTGCACCACCATAAGCTGCACCCTGAACCAGGCCGATAGTCGGCTTATTCAGATCGTTAAGCAGTTGCATGAGTTTGGCGAGGCGACCTGCATCCTGCAGGTTTTCCTGATGGGAGTTTTTCGCCATCCGGCGCATCCAGCCAAGGTCCGCACCGGCAGAAAAATTCTTACCGTTTGAGCGTAAGACTAATACGCGAACAGCCTCATTATTGGCAACGCTTTCAAGTTGAGCGATCAATTGTTCGATTACATCATCATCAAAAGCATTATGTACTTCCGGACGGTTCAGTGTCAGTTCGGCGATGCCGTCTTCACTAATACTCAGGAGTACACGATTATTATTATTGGTCA
Source organism: Neptunomonas qingdaonensis (assembly GCF_900113275.1). GTDB lineage: Bacteria > Pseudomonadota > Gammaproteobacteria > Pseudomonadales > Balneatricaceae > Neptunomonas > Neptunomonas qingdaonensis. The sequence goes on along the minus strand of NZ_FOOU01000009.1, from coordinate 52,804 downwards.
TAATAGTCACTCCATTACATCCGGAATATACCGAAGCGGGTTTCGCCTACCGGTTTATTCAGCGCGGCAGATAATCCCATACCGATAACGGCGCGGGTTTGGGCAGGATCAATCACCCCGTCATCCCACAAGCGCGCAGAGGCATAATAAGGATGCCCCTGGTGTTCGTAGGTATCAACAATCGGCTTTTTGAATTTGGCTTCCTCTTCAGCAGACCATGTTTCGCCTTTACGCTCTTTGCCGTCGCGTGTCACCGTGGCCATAACGCCAGCGGCTTGTTCACCACCCATGACGGAGATGCGTGCATTTGGCCACATCCATAAGAAGTTAGGGCTGTATGCCCGACCACACATGCCGTAGTTGCCTGCTCCGAATGAGCCACCGATCAATACGGTCAGCTTTGGCACTTCTGCACAGGCAACCGCTGTAACCAGCTTGGCTCCATGTTTGGCAATACCTTCCGCTTCATACTTCTGGCCAACCATAAATCCGGTAATGTTTTGCAGGAACAGCAGTGGTATTTTACGTTGACAACAGAGTTCAATGAAGTGAGCGCCTTTTTGTGCAGACTCGCTGAACAGGATACCGTTGTTTGCAATAATGCCGACAGGGTAGCCATAGATATGTGCAAAGCCGGTGACCAATGTGGTGCCGTAGTTCTTTTTAAACTCGTCAAAGTCAGAGCCATCAGCAATGCGTGCAATCACGTCACGAACATCAAAAGGCTTTTTAAGGTCAGTACCGACAATACCGTATAGCTCTTCAGCAGGGTAGAGAGGCTCTACAGAAGGCTTAATGTCCAGGTTGATCTCTTTCTTACGGTTCAGGTTAGCGATACAGGTACGTGCTATCTGCAGTGCATGCTGGTCGTTTTCTGCATAGTGGTCGGCAACGCCTGATACTTTACAGTGAACATCAGCGCCGCCAAGATCTTCAGCACTGACCACTTCGCCCGTGGCGGCTTTAACCAGCGGCGGGCCCGCCAGAAAGATCGTGCCTTGATTGCGAACGATAATTGATTCATCAGCCATGGCGGGTACGTAAGCGCCCCCTGCAGTACACAAGCCCATTACAACAGCAACCTGTGGTATGCCTTTAGAGGACATGCGAGCCTGATTAAAAAAGATACGTCCGAAATGGTCGCGATCAGGGAACACATCATCTTGCTGAGGTAGATTGGCGCCGCCGGAGTCAACCAGGTAGATACATGGCAGGTGGTTTTGTTCTGCAATTTCTTGTGCACGAAGATGCTTTTTAACAGTGAGTGGGAAATAAGTTCCACCTTTTACCGTAGCATCGTTGGCAATGATCATGCATTCCTGGCCAGATACACGGCCAATACCGGTGATAATGCCGGCGGCTGGAATGTTGTCTTCATAGACCTTATAAGCGGCCATTTGAGACAGCTCAAGAAAAGCTGAGCCCGGATCAATTAAGGTATTAATACGATCACGCGGAAGTAACTTGCCGCGCGCCGTATGACGTTCCTGATAAGAGGGGCCGCCACCTTGTTCAATAACACTGACTTTTTCACGTAAATCTGAAACGGCAGTTTGCATCGACTCCTGACGGGCGACGAAATCTTCAGCACGTGTGTTTACCTTGGATTGGATGATCGACATATCCTGTCCTCATTAGATTCAGATGATGCATGATCATCTGAATCTGTTTAGTTGTATTTGATGGGATATAAGCTGATAAAAAGAAAGCGGTTACTTGTTAAGGTAAAGCTCACGTCCGATTAGCATGCGGCGGATTTCAGAGGTGCCCGCGCCGATTTCATATAGCTTGGCGTCACGTAACAGACGACCCGTAGGGAATTCGTTGATATAACCATTACCACCGAGCAGCTGGATAGCATCCAGAGCAATTTTAGTCGCCATTTCTGCAGTAAAGAGTATGCAGCCAGCAGCATCTTTACGCGAGGTTTCGCCGCGCTCTGCCGCCATACCGTTCAGGTAAACATAAGATTTTGAGGCGTTCATCAGGGTGTACATGTCGGCAATTTTTCCCTGTACCAGTTCGAACTCACCAATAGGCTTGCCAAACTGCTGACGGTCACGAATATAAGGAACACAGATATCCATGGCAGCTTGCATAATACCCAGCGGGCCTCCCGATAAGACCAGGCGTTCATAATCCAGACCGCTCATCAGTACTTTCACGCCGCCATTCAATTCGCCGAGAATGTTTTCTTTTGGAACAGGGCAGTCCTGGAAAACCAGTTCGCATGTATTGGAGCCGCGCATCCCTAGTTTGTCGAGTTTCTGATGGCGGGAGAAGCCAGGAAAATCACGTTCAACGATGAAAGCGGTAATACCACGAGGGCCTGCTTTGATATCGGTTTTTGCGTAGATGACATAGGTGTTGGCATCAGGGCCGTTGGTGATCCACATTTTGTTGCCGTTCAGCAGATAGTGATCGCCGTTGTCACGTGCGCTGAGCTTCATGGAAACAACATCAGAACCTGCGTTTGGCTCAGACATGGCTAAAGCGCCAATGTGTTCACCGCTGATCAGTTTAGGTAAGTACTTGTGTTTCTGTTCTTCAGTACCGTTGCGATGAATCTGGTTCACACAGAGATTTGAATGAGCGCCATAAGATAAACCAACTGACGCCGATGCGCGGCTGATCTCTTCCATTGCAATGATATGGGAAACGTAACCCATGCCAACACCACCGTATTCTTCACTAACGGTAATGCCGAGCAGACCCATATCACCAAATTTGCGCCATAAGTCGTTTGGAAATTCGTTGTCGTGATCAATCTGTTCTGCTCGAGGTGCAATCTCTTTAGCCGCAAAGCTATTGATCTGTTCGCGTAGCATATCGATTGTTTCGCCAAGTCCGAAGTTCAACTCTGTGTATTGAGAAATCATCTTTCACATCCTTAGTTTTGCTTATTCCTGTCTGATGGTGTTCAGTCCAGGTTCGCTTTTTGTTTTTTTGTCCGTTAGTTCCTTAAGTGCTTCGTTACAACGGTTTTCGGCACTTTCAAGTTCTAATCGAACCATTGCGATATCGTTGAGTTGCTGTTCAAGAGCTGCTTTACGCTCCAGGATCTTATTCAATAGCAGATTTAGCTGCTTCTCGCTACCAGACAAGGTTTCGTCCCAAAGGTCAAATAACTCCCGGGTTTCAGCAAGCGAAAAGCCTAATCGCTTGCCGCGTAAAATTAATTTAAGGCGCACCCGGTCCTGCCGGCTGTAAATGCGTGTTTGTCCCCGGCGCCGAGGAGAAAGCAAACCCTGATCTTCATAAAACCGAATACTACGTGTCGTAATATCAAATTCGGTTGCCAGTTCGCTGATTGAGTATGTTGCCTTATTTTCCATAGTTGTGTGTCATATTTTCTGTAAGGTTAATGTAGCGGAAGTTTACGTAAACGTAAAGTAGCAAAAGGTCATAGTGAAATTATACATGATTATTTTTTAATTGGTTAAGTCTTTGTTTTATATTGTTTAATACATCATAATAGGGCCTTTATAAGGCGGTATTAGACCAAAGTACTACTTGGCTTCCAGTAAGGGAAATTGCTAATTTCTATACAGCGCTTACGTAAAAGTAAGTATTCAGCGCAGCGAAAGATGCACAATAAGAACAAAAGAGGCATAGTACCGCATGAGTGCAGATTACGTTCTGGAGACCCAGAATCTCATAAAAGAATTCAAAGGCTTTACGGCCGTAGATGATGTGAGTCTTAAGATTCAGCGAGGTCATATACATGCGCTGATAGGTCCAAACGGGGCTGGTAAGACCACCGTTTTTAACCTTTTAACTAAGTTCCTGACACCGACATCAGGCAAGATTTTATTTAATGGTAATGATATTACGTCAATGAAATCTGCAGCGATAGCACGCAGAGGTGTCGTTCGTTCGTTTCAGATATCGGCTGTATTTCCTCATCTGAGTGTGTTGGAAAATGTGCGTGTCGCATTGCAGCGAAAAGAGGGTAATAGTTTTCATTTTTGGAAATCGGATAAAGTGCTTAATCGTCTGGATGACAGGGCTGTGGAGTTGCTCGAGTCGGTTGGCTTGGGGGATTTTGCGGGTGCGAAAACGGTAGATCTTTCCTATGGCCGTAAACGTGCTTTGGAGATTGCGACTACGCTCGCATTAGAGCCTGAGTTGATGTTGCTGGATGAGCCGACACAGGGCATGGGGCATGAAGATGTAGATGTGGTTGCTGACCTGATTAAGCGGGTCTCTAAAGACCGCACCATTTTGATGGTTGAGCATAATTTACATGTGGTTTCCAAGCTCGCAGATCAGATAACGGTGCTGCAACGGGGAGCCGTTCTGACCGAAGGTGATTATGAGTCAGTTTCTGCTGACCCTCGTGTTCAGGAAGCGTATTTAGGTGTTGCCGCTGATGAGGTGCAAGCATGAGTACTACACGTCCTGAAAAAATCCGTATTAATGATTTGCACGCTTTTTATGGAGAATCTCATATTCTTCATGGTATCGACATGTCTATCGGGCAGGGTGAGCTTGTTACTTTGTTGGGTCGAAATGGAGCAGGGCGTTCAACAACGCTCAAAGCTATTATGAGCATGGTGGGCCGACGTACCGGCTCGATTGTGATTAATGGTACTGAAACTATCAATATGCCAGCGCATAAAATAGCGCACTTAGGTATAGGTTTCTGCCCGGAAGAGCGCGGCATATTTTCCAGCCTGAATGTTGAAGAAAATTTAATGTTGCCGCCCGCAGTGCGTTCTGATGGTGTCAGTGTTGAAGAGATCTATGAGATGTTTCCAAACCTGTATGAGCGACGTTTCAGCCAGGGAACGCGTTTGTCAGGTGGGGAGCAGCAGATGCTGGCGTTAGCGCGTATTTTGCGCACCGGTGCAAACATCTTGCTACTTGATGAAATAACCGAAGGTTTGGCACCTGTCATCGTTCAAAAATTAGCAGAAGTGCTGATGGCGCTGAAAGAACGTGGTTTAACCATTTTACTGGTCGAACAGAACTTTCGTTTTGCGGCTCCGATTGCAGACCGCCACTACGTGATGGAGCATGGGCATATCGTCGAACAAGTGCATGCGCATGAACTTAAAGCAAAAACAGAACTTTTGAACACGTATTTGGGTGTCTGATATTAATCAGATATCTATTTAAAGTTATAACAATAAAAAATGCTCTAACCAGGAGAGTCATAATGAAATCAATGAACAAAACACTTTTATCCGCTGCAATGGCGGTGGCTTTAACCTCTACAGCTGCACATGCCGACTTATCAAATGACAAGGTTAAGATTGGTGTGTTGGCTGATATGGGCGGTGTTTATGCAGATATCTGCGGTAAGGGTTGTGTGACGGCTGTTGAGATGGCTGTTGAAGACTTTGGTGGTACTGTATTAGGTAAGCCAATTGAAGTCGTGTCAGCTGATGATCAGAACAAACCTGATGTCGGTTCTGCCATCGTACGTAAGTGGATTGAAAACGAAGAAGTTGATGTAATCAATGGGTTAGTTGCTTCCAGTGTCACCGGAGCGGTTACTGAAGTCACAACAAATGCTAAAAAAATAGCCATGATTGCAGCGTCTGCCAGCGATGCTTTTACTACTAAATCGTGTTCTCCTTACAATGCGCATTGGACATACAACGTTACAGCATTGGCGAATGGTACTGTTAAGCCCATGGTTCAGGGCGGTAAGAAAAAATGGTTCTTCATTACCGCCGATTATGGATTTGGTCATGCCCTGGAAGGTATTGCTACTAAAGTGATTGAGGAAGAAGGTGGTGAAGTTGTCGGTGCGGTACGTGCACCTTTGGGTACGACAGATTTCTCTTCCTACATTCTTCAGGTTCAGGCATCAGGTGCTGAAGTAGTCGGCCTGGCAAATGCCGGTGCAGACTTTGTAAACTCTCTGAAGACAGCGGCTGAGTTTGGCTTAACAGATATGATGGACGTCGCTGGGTTGTTGGTGTTTACGCCAAACGCGCAGGCGCTGGATCCGGCAATCGCCGGTGGCATGTTGGCTACAACAGGTTTCTACTGGGATCGTGATGATGAGTCTCGTGCGTGGAGTGCTCGTTTTAAAGAGCGTCACGGTGCAATCCCTGCTATGCCGCATGCCGGTGCGTACTCAGCAACGATGCATTATCTGAATGCTGTTAAAGCAACAGGTACGGATGATTCTGATACTGTAATGAAGCATATGAAGGCAAATAACCCAGACGATTTCTTTGCGAAGAATGCAACACTGCGCTCTGACGGTCGTATGGTGCATGATATGTATTTGATCAAAATTAAAAAAGGATCTGAGCGTACATCACCAGATGATATTTTCGCTATTCAAAGCGTTATCCCAGGTAATGAGGCATTTGCTCCCATCCTGCCTGAATGTGACTTTAAATAATAAAAAATAGCCTGCCAGTGATTTCACTGAATCCCCATCAGGACGCGTAAGTCAGGATGGGGAGCGGGCGCGTGTTCGCATCTGTTTTGTAATTCAGGTCGAATTTTTGAGGTAGAAATATGGCGACGTTTCTGGGAATCAACCTGTTTGGCTTATTTGGTCAGCTTTTGGTTGGCTTAATCAACGGATCTTTTTATGCCTTGCTGAGTCTTGGTTTGGCAATTATTTTTGGATTGCTGAAGATCATCAATTTTGCGCAAGGTGCAATTTATATGCTGGGAGCCTTCGGGGCTTACCTGGGATTGCAGTATCTTGGCATTGGTTACTGGGCAGCGCTGATCGTTGTACCGCTGGTGGTCGGCCTTTTGGGTATTCTGATGGAGCGTTTCCTGATTCGCCCGATAGCCAATGAAGACCATCTCTATTCATTGTTGCTCACCTTTGGTGTGGCACTGGTGTTACAAGGTTTGTTCACTCACATGTTTGGTTCCTCGGGGCTGTCTTATGCTATTCCTGATGCATTGAAGGGGGGGACTAAATTACCCTTTATGTATCTGCCTAGTTATCGCGCCTGGATCATTATTGCTTCGCTAACTGTCTGTTTTGCTACGTGGTGGATGATTGAGAAAACTAAACTGGGTGCTTATCTGCGAGCAGGCACTGAAAACGCCGCTCTGATGCAGGCTTTCGGTATCAATGTGCCGTTAATGGTGACACTTACATTTGGCTTCGGTGTGGCGTTAGCGGGGTTCGCTGGTGTAATGGCGGCACCTGTCTATTCGGTATCTCCGGACATGGGCTCAAGCATACTGATTGTCGTATTCGCTATCGTTGTTATCGGTGGGATGGGTTCGATCGGTGGTGCAATTATTACAGGCTTAGGTATGGGTATTGTTGAAGGTTTAACGAAATACTTCTATCCCGAGGCGTCTAATACGGTCATTTTCCTTGTCATGGTAATTGTTCTGTTAATCAAGCCTGCTGGCTTATTTGGTAAAGAAGCCTGAGGAGGACCCGATCATGAAAATATCTAAGTTGTATATTGGTTTGTTGGGCGTTGCTCTGGTTGCTCCGTTCGTAATGTACCCTGTTTTATTGATGAAAATCTTGTGCTTTGCATTGTTCGCCTGTGCATTTAATCTGTTGTTAGGCTTTGTTGGCTTGTTGTCTTTTGGTCACGCTGTATTTCTTGGAACGGGCGGCTATGTAACCGGCTACCTGATGATGAACACGGGTCTTACTCCGGAGTTGGGTATTCTCGGGGGGACTGTTGCAGCTGCTCTGTTAGGTGCAATTTACGGTAAGTTGTCGGTTAAGCGTGAAGGGATTTACTTTGCGATGGTGACGTTGGCTCTGGCCCAGTTGATGTTTTTCGTCTTCTTGCAAGCGCCTTTTACCGGCGGTGAGGATGGAATGCAGGGGATACCGCGTGGCTACTTGTTCGGACTTATCGACCTTTCCGATAACCTGAATATGTATTATTTCGTGTTGGCTGTTTTCTTGTTTGGTTTCTGGTTGATTAACCGTACGGTGCATTCACCTTTTGGTCAGGTCTTAAAGGCGATCCGTGAAAATGAGCCGCGTGCCACTTCATTGGGTTATAACGTAAATGATTATAAATGGGTTGCATTTATAATTTCAGCAGCGCTATCCGGGTTGGCAGGTTCAACAAAAACATTGGTTTTCCAGTTGGCGTCACTGACTGATGTACATTGGCATATGTCAGGCGAAGTCGTATTAATGACTTTGTTAGGAGGCATGGGCACAATATTTGGTCCTCTGGTGGGTGCGGCAGCAGTTGTCGGGCTACAGAACTTCCTGTCAGGGGGTGAGCTTGGTAATTATGTGCATATCATCATGGGGTTGATCTTTATTGTTTGTGTGCTGGCATTTCGTGGCGGTATTGTTGGTGAAATCCAGAAAATTGTTAAACGCAATTTCGGTTAATCAATTTGAGCCTCGCTATCAATAGCGAGGTTTTTTAATTAATATAGTTTAACGTTTACGTAAACTGGAGTTTAGTTATGAGTCAGGATTCAGTCGTCATCGTCAGTGCTGCCAGAACGCCCATGGGCGGTATGATGGGGGTTTTTAGTGATGTCCGTTCCCCGGATCTTTGTGCAACGGCTATCAGAGCAGCAGTAGAGAAAGCGGGCATTAATGCTGCTGATATTGATGAAGTGATTATGGGCTGCGTTTTGCCTGCGGGTTTAGGCCAGGCGCCTGCACGCCAGGCATCCAGAGCCGCGGGTATACCTGATGCAGCAGGTGCGACCACTATTAATAAGATGTGTGGTTCTGGTATGAAAGCAGTGATGTTGGCGCATGACCAGATTATGGCAGGCCAGGTGAATATAATGCTGGCCGGTGGTATGGAAAATATGAGCCAGTCACCCTATTTATTACCTAAAGCACGTGCCGGAATGCGAATGGGGCATGCGCAAGTTATTGATCATATGTTCTTTGATGGTCTGGAAGATGCCTATGAAGGTGGTTTGATGGGGGCTTTTGCTCAGAAAAGTGCCGATGATTTTAATGTGACCCGTGAAGCGATGGATGACTTCGCTATTGGTTCGTTGAATAAAGCATTACAAGCGATTGAGACGGGGGCTTTCAAAGATGAAATAGCCGCGGTTACCGTAAAGTCACGTAAAGGTGACCGGATTGTCGACACAGATGAGCAGCCAGGTAATGCTCGCATGGATAAAATCCGTTCGTTGAATCCGGCGTTTAAAAAAGACGGCACTATTACCGCGGCCAATTCAAGTTCAATTTCTGATGGTGGTTCTGCGTTAATGCTGATGAAAGAGTCTGATGCAAAAGCGCGTGGTTTGAAGCCGCTGGCACGCATTGTAGCCCACTCAACGCATGCGCAATTACCTGCAGAATTTACGATTGCACCGATTGGTGCTATTCAGAAAGTGCTGAAAAAAGCAGGCTGGAGCAAAGATGATGTCGATCTTTACGAGATCAACGAAGCCTTCGCTGTGGTGTCTATGCTGGCTATTTCTGAACTAGGTCTGGATGCTGATAAAGTCAACGTAAACGGAGGCGCCTGTGCGCTAGGCCATCCCATTGGCTCGAGTGGTTCACGTATTCTGGTTACGCTGTTATATGCACTGAAAAATGCAGGCAAGTCGAAAGGTGTTGCTTCACTGTGTATCGGTGGTGGCGAGGCTACTGCGGTAGCGGTTGAAATGATCTGATTGATACGCACTACTAAAGACTGACCGTGTGATAAAAACGCCGCTAATGTTAGCGGCGTTTTTATTGAACGGCTTTACTGTTAAATCTTAAAAATTCATTTTTGCGGTAAGGCCAAGTTGACGTGGTGCGCCTAACTGAGTGTAAAGGGTATCAGCATATCCAGTTCTAGGATCGTTTCCAAAATAGAATCCACGCACGTAAGTATCTTCGTCTGTGAGGTTTTTACCCCATAAAGTTACACTCCAGTCCTTAGTTTTATAGCCCAGGCGAGCATTCAGCAGGGTGTAAGCTTCTGATGTTTGGTTATGGCTGTCAGAGAAGTAGAACTCATCCTTCCCTTCAATATCAATCCCGGAAAACCAGCCTTGGCCATGATTGAAGTTAGCACCTAAAGTGTATTGATAACTAGGCGCTTGGGCTGCTTCGCGACCATCAAAGGCTGCGCTGCTATCTTCCAGTTTAGTGTTAAGTAAACCTAAAGAGCCGAACAAAGAAACAGATGTGTTAACCTCCCAACGAGCTTCCGCCTCTAGTCCATAACTGTATGCTTCATCTGTATTACCGACGAAATCAATGAAGCTGGTGCCGCCCCCGGGATTCGCAATGGTTCGGTAGCCTTTTATTTGTGCATTTTCTCTTTGTTGATAAAAGAGGGAAATTTGGGTTTGTAAACGGTTATTCATCCAATTATTTTTTGAACCTACTTCGTAGTTCCACAGATACTCAGTATCGAATTCTTTTAAACTGTCCGGAAGCGAGCCATTTGCGTTATATCCGCCCACTTTATAACCGCGTGAGATCAACCCATAGATTGTGGTGTTCTGGTTAACTAAATATTCCAGAGCAGCCCGGCCGCCCACTAATAGGTCCTCTGGATTTGAAAAAGCGCCATCGTTGTCTTTGTATTCAGACTCAGAGTGCTCGATACGCAAGCCAGTCGTTAATATGTATTGTTCTGAAAGTGATGTTTCAAATTCACCGTAGGCTGAAATACGAGTTGTATCGTATTCACTGGTGAAATCATTGGGTAAATAGGTGTATTGGCGTTGTAAGTCAGAACTACGGTTGTAGTAGTAAAGTCCGGTTACCCACGTCGTTGTTGCGTTAAATATTTCTGCGTTTGGAGCTGAGATTAAACGTGCTTCAGCGGTGGTTGTTTTATTATTGCGGATGTAATTGTCAAAAGAGTTGTATCCCCATGGGTGAAACCCATCATAGGCCCAATCTTCATCGTAACCATACTCAAGATCAGAATCAGAGTAGCTGAGTGATGTTTCCAGTGTAAATGCATCATGCCCGGTCCAGGTGGATTTAGCCGCAAAAGCGGATGTCTCCTGGCGGTCATGTCCTGGCTCATCAGATAATGTCGTGCGGGTGTTATCCAGTGAAAAAGCATCATAACCGTTATCAATATTGGCATAAAAAGCTGTCAGATCGATCATATGGTAATCGCTGGCTTCTATGCGTAATTTGCCGCGAAACAGCGCTTCATCAATGTTGTTAGTGTTGTCTTTGTTGAGGTAGTCGTTTTCGGTAAATCCATCACTTTTATTGCTTTCAAAGGCGACACGATAACCTACGCTATCATTAATCGGCCCGCCGACAGCAGCGGAAAGGCGACGCGTGTTATAGGTGCTAATAGTGGTTTCGATATTGCCCGTAGTCACCGTAGTTGGGTCGTTAGAGCGGATGTTAATCAGACCCGCCAGCGCATTAGCGCCGTACAATGTACCTTGTGGGCCGCGCAGGATTTCTACTTGCTGAGCATCCAGCATGGTGGCTGCGCCGCCAATGTTACTCATATCAATACCATCCATGATGACTCCCACGGATGGGTTAATAGGCCCGATGAACTGGCTACGTTCACCAATACCGCGAATCTGGAAGTATTTGGCGCGTGATGCGCCGCTGGAAGAGTTCACATTGGGTGCCAGGTTAATCAAGTCTTCCAGATGGTCTGCGTTGCGTTCTTCCATAACTTGGTCATTGACTACCGTTAAGCTTGTCGGTACTTCTTGAATGGCGGCACCACGAAAACCTGATGTGACGACAATGGCCGGAAGTGAAAAATTGTTATCGGCGTCATTAGCGGCAAGGGCGTAATTTGCTGAAAGAACAGCCAGTGTTAGTGTGGATTTAATAAATACGGCAGGTTTTAAGGTCATTCAAGTCTCCGGAAACAGCTCAGAGACCCGGTTGAGAAGCGGGAAAATAAAGGAGTGGTGCGACTGTCCTATTCCTACGCCGGTATCATCCGGATCAGGTTCAAAGGGTTCGCATTCCATATGCATCTCAGGCGAAGAGAGGATTTGATCGACTCTCTGTTTCTATGCCACCCCTTAGGAATTACTCAATAAGAGTAAACTAAGAGCGATTATAAACGTTAAATTATTAAAAGATAGGAAGCAAAAGAATAATATGGACTACGCTGTATATATCTTGTGGTTTGAGGCGTCGCTGTTAGGTGTTTTATGCTCATATTAGAAGCTGAAAGGCGTTAGTAGCGAACAAATTGCTAATACAATATTATGTTGTTAGAGCTTAAAATAATCTAACTAATTGAATAATGTAGGCTTCTTATAATGTTTACAGGCTGGTCAAACATGGATCGTAGGTGGGCAATCATCGCTTTTTTTATCATTATATCTTTGTATTTAGTGGTAGAAAGCGATGCAGGCTCTGTAGAACCGGTAGAAGAAGTGTCCTTTTCATATGATATGTATGAAAAGTGGAATCAGAGGATTTTGGAGTATTCTCGCAAGGGAGATTTGTTACGTTCTTTGAGTTTGATAAGCGAAGGCCGGCAGAACAGTGTCATCAGTAATTACGAGGCAGATATTCTTCACAGTCAATTGCTTATTGAGCATGCACGATTTTCAGAAGCGGAACGAATCTTTCAAAGCCTTATTAGCGACCATCCGAAGAAATTTGAAGCTTACAATGATTTAGCTTTAGTGCTGGTTCATCAAGGTAAGCATGCTGAAGCAATGAAGATGTTGTTGGCTGCGGAGAAAATCAAATCTGATCATATGACGATTATTCAGAATATAAATACCCTTTCGATATATCTGGATAACCTTTCTAGTACCAAGCTAACTAGTCCAGAGCTGACTAGTACAGAGCTGGCTAGTTCAGATCTAACCGGTGTGGAAAACCAGGCTGATGTTTCACTGATTTTTTTATCGGCAAGAGGCTTGCCGGTAGCGTTGCAATATTCAGATATCGGACTTTTGGAAACAAAAAGTCACGATGCTACGGAGTTTTCAATTTCCTCTATCCCGGCGACATTCATCGAAATCGATCCTAAGCAAGATGTTTTGCCTCTATTTATCCCGCAAGCCAAACACTCTGAAGCCGAAGTAGCCGAAGTAGCCGAAGTAGCCGAAGTAGCCGAAGTAGCCGAAGTAGCCGAAGTAGCCGAAGTAGCCGAAGTAGCCGAAGTAGCTGAAGTAGCTGAAGTAGCTGAAATCGATGCAGTCGCTGAAGTAGTCTCTCTGGAAACCCCTGAAGTAGACGTCGAAAAGGCATTGCTGGATTGGGCTGCTGCCTGGTCACGCCAGGATGTGAGTGCTTATTTGGACTTTTATATTAAAGGTTACAAGTCAGTAAAGCATGATAGTCATCAGCAATGGGCAGCAGAAAGAACAAGGCGCATCAATAAAGCTACAGAGGTGCAGCTTACATTGGAAAATATTGATATTACGGTTGATGCGTTAGTCACTGCTCATGCGCGCTTCAGGCAAATCTATCGGGCTAAGAACTATAGTGATGTGGCTAACAAGCAGGTGAGTCTTTATAAGTTACCAGATGGCTGGAAGATTATCAGAGAGGTGAGTGAGTAACAGTAAGAGAAGGGTCGTAAAAGGGACGTCAGTAGATTTAACTGAAAATCCCGAACTTGCTTGAACAGAGAAGTAAACAAGTCCGGGTAATCAGCAATATAATTGCTTTCAGGCAGTCCTTAGAAAACCATTTCCGGTACATGATCAGGAACGATCAACTTACCTTCAGTTTTAGCGATGATCTCTTCAACAGAGATACCTGGAGCGCGCTCTTTGAGGATGAAAGCGCCATCTTCAATTTCCAAATATGCCAGATCAGTTAATACTTTTTTGATACAGCCTGCGCCGGTCAGTGGAAGCGAACATTTAGTCAGTAGTTTTGACTCACCGTGTTTAGAGGCATGAGTCATAGTGACGATAATGTTATCGGCACCCGCCACCAGATCCATTGCGCCGCCCATACCTTTGATGAGCTTGCCAGGAATCATGTAAGAGGCAATATTCCCCTCTACATCAACCTCAAATGCACCTAAAACAGTCAGGTCAACATGACCACCACGGATCATGGCAAATGATTCGGCGGATGAGAAGATAGATGCGCCTGTGGCGGCCGTTACTGTCTGTTTACCGGCATTGATCATATCGGCGTCGATTTGATCTTCAGTCGGAAATGGTCCCATACCGAGCAGTCCATTCTCTGACTGCAGCATAACTTCCATGCCTTCCGGAACATAATTAGCAACCAGTGTTGGGATGCCGATACCTAAATTTACGTAGTAGCCGTCCTGCAGTTCGCGGGCTACACGGATTGCGATTTGTTCACGTGTTAGTGCCATCTTAATAACCCCTTACTTACGGACTGTGCGTTGTTCGATACGTTTTTCAAAAGTACCCAGAATCAGGCGATCAACATAGATTCCCGGCGTGTGGATTTGTGACGGGTCTAATTCGCCCGGCTCCACAATCTCTTCCACTTCTACTACTGTGATTTTACCTGCAGTAGCTGCCATTGGGTTGAAGTTCTGAGCTGTGTGACGATAGATGACGTTGCCGTATCTGTCGGCTTTCCAGCCTTTAACAATGGCGAAATCACCGGTTACTGATTCTTCCATTATGTAGTTACGGCCATTGAATTCACGGACTTCTTTGCCTTCAGCTACCGGTGTACCGTAACCCGTCGCGGTGAAGAATGCAGGGATACCTGCACCACCCGCGCGCATTTTTTCAGCGAGTGTGCCTTGAGGTGTTAATTCTACTTCCAGCTCACCCGCGAGTAACTGCTCCATAAACAGCGCATTTTCACCGACGTAAGAAGAGACCATTTTTTTAACCTGACGGTCTTCCAGCAAGATGCCCAGACCAAAACCGTCAACACCGCAGTTGTTGGAAACAATCGTCAAATCCTTAGTGCCCATTTTTTTCATTTGAGCAATAAGGTTCTCAGGAATACCGCAAAGACCGAAACCACCGGCGATCACTGTCATACCATCTTCAAGACCAGCCATCGCTTCTTCGTAGCTATGTACTACTTTATCAAAACCCGACATTAAATATCTCCATGCCTTGTAGCTTATTGTTATTCGGCCCGTCTCGTGCAGAACTGAAATGAGACGGTTTTATAGTTTGTTAAGTGTCTTATACTCTTTTATATTTATCCAATGAAATTAATAGAAGAATTAATAAATTTATTAAATGAATATATCTATTAAGCAATTGCGTGCGTTCGTGGCCGTTGTTAAGACGCGTAGCTTTACTGAGGCCTGTGCGTTAGTACATCTTTCGCAGCCCGCATTAAGTGTGGCTATTAAAAATCTGGAAGAGGGGTTAGGAGGTCCGTTGTTATCGCGTACGACAAGAACTTTGTCGCTGACGCCGGAGGGTGAAGCTTTCTATCCCCGGGCTCAGCGCTTGCTGGCAGACCTGGATGAAGCGTGTGATGAAATGCATAGTCGTTTTTCTCTGTTTCGTGGCAAGGTGGCAATCGCTAGCATGCCATCTTTCGCTTCGAATCAATTGCCGACTGCAATCCGTAATTTCCGGGATAAATATCCTCATATTAATATGACGGTACATGATGTCATCGCTGAAGATGTTGTTGATATGGTACGCGATGGGCGAGTAGAGGTGGGGGTGTCTTTTGATCCTGGTGACACTGAGGATCTATTGTTTCACTCGCTGTTCGATGATCGGTTTATTGCCGTGCTTCCTCAACAGCATGCTTTGCTGAGTCAAACCATAGTTCAGTGGGAAGCTTTGTTGCAAGATGACTTTATCATTTTGCAGCGGCCTTCCAATATTCGTCTGCTTGTTGATCGAATGCTTGAAAAACAAGGCATGACAATTGTACCTCAGTTCGAAACACACCAATTGGCTACCATCGGTAGGATGGTTGCTACGGGTTTGGGTGTGAGTGTGGTGCCTTCGCTGTGTTTAGGGCAGATGACTGAATTAGGTGCTGTATGCCGGCCTTTAGAAGCGCCGGTGATTAGTCGCCAGGTAGGGGTTATAACACGACGGCGCTATCCATTATCTGCCGCCGCGAAGGGCTTAGTGGATGTTCTCTTAACAACGTATTAGTAAAGCATCAGTATTGTTTTTCTTACTGTTATTGCGTTGCTAATTGATCAACCTCTTTCCACACTGGATTGCCCCAGAGCGGCACGGTCGATAACGAGTGTTTGTGGCTTCCTTCTATCTCTTTGGTTGAGTAACTGACATAGATGAGCGTTTTATTCTCCGCATCATAGATGCGTCGGACTTTCAGGCTTTTGAAAAGAATGCTTTTAGATGTTTTAAAAACCACTTCGCCATCTTTGCTTTTATCGATAGCAGCGATCATAGCAAGGGTGATGAGGCCGGTTTGTCGGCAGGCAATTGACATATCGGAAGGATCTGCAAAATCAAGATTGGCCTCAACATGTGCAATATGACAACTGACACCTGGCACTTCAGGGTCTTTGACGATTACAAGTTTGATGTCTTTTGTGGTGAATATACCCAGGCTGACGTTGCCAACTTCATTGTCAGAACATCCGCTTAAAATAAGAGTGCTGGTGAGAAGGGTGAAAGCAGCAAAAGATTTTAGCATGGTAACCTCATGAAAATAGGCAACAATCTGTGCCTACTCTGCATAGAAAATTTTGGTAAGCTGATCTCATTGTTACATTAAAGAAGTGAAACGGGAATGAAAATAGCAGTTTTTTGCGGGTCTGGTCGTGGTGTGAATCCAATATTTGCAGACAAAGCCCGGCAGTTGGGGCAGTTGTTAGTACAGCAAGGGCATGAACTGGTATATGGCGGTGGTAAGACCGGCTTGATGGGTGTGATCGCCGATAGCGTGCTTGAGGCGGGTGGCAAGGTTTATGGTGTTATGCCGCTTACACTAACAGATAAAGAGATTCAGCACAGCGGCGTGACCGAGCTATTTATTGTTACCGACATGCATGAGCGAAAAGCAAAAATGGCAGAGCTGGCAGATGCTTTTATTGCGATGCCTGGTG
The DNA here is from genome assembly GCF_900113275.1 of Neptunomonas qingdaonensis. GTDB lineage: Bacteria > Pseudomonadota > Gammaproteobacteria > Pseudomonadales > Balneatricaceae > Neptunomonas > Neptunomonas qingdaonensis. The sequence continues at coordinate 35,951 of NZ_FOOU01000009.1, read as the reverse complement.
GAATAGGAACGCTCGAAGAGATTTTTGAAATCTGGACATGGGGGCAGCTTGGTTATCATTACAAGGCATGCGGTTTCCTGAATATTAATGGTTATTATGATCAGTTATTAGGCTTCATAGATACGGTAGTTAATCAGGAGTTCATGCGCCCGGAATATGCACAGATGATGCAGGTGAGTGCAGACGCTGAAGAGCTGCTTGAGCTTTTAATCAATTATCAAGCGCCTGCGCAGAAGTGGAAATAACAGTATGTTGTTGAGTTTTCAGTCAATATTGCCGTTGTTTTTAATGATTGCACTAGGGTATCTGGCAAAACGTACCGTCTTTGATGTCAAAATGCTGCCTGGTCTTAATCAGTTTGTTTATTATCTGGCCGTTCCCGCGTTACTGTTTAATGCTGCCAGTAAAGCGCCTATCGACAATCTCATCAATGCCCCTGCCTTGGCAGCTTTTTTTATAGGCGTGATACTCACGGCTATGGTTGTGTTGGTTGTCAGTCGTACATTATTTAATGCCAGGCATGCAGAGCAGCGAGTGCTACGCGCCTTAAACGGGACCTTTTCAAACTACGCCTACATGGGTATTCCGCTGACCTTTGCTATTTTCGGAGAGGAGGCGTATGTGGCAACGGTGAGTATTATTTTGGTAGGTAATGTATTTCTGATTGGTGGTGCTCAGATTTTTATTGAAGCGATTCGCCAGAAAGAGATTGGATTAAAACCCATTTTGTCTATTTTGGACCGCTCGCTACTGCGTAACCCGATTTTTCTCTCGACAATGTTAGGGCTGTTCGTTTCAGCGAATCAGATTCCCATGCCTGATGCGATCGATACCTTATTAATTATGCTCTCGCCAGCGGCCGTACCGGTTGCTCTGTTTTGTCTTGGGGCGAGTTTGCAGTTTGCAAAAACCAGCATCGATTTGGCAGAGCTCGGGTGGATGGTATTTGTAAAGTTGTGTCTGCATCCGGCACTGACATTAAGCGCATTTTTGTTGCTGGATATCAATGATCCTATCTGGATGGCAACGACTGTGTTATTGACGGCGCTTCCAACCGGAGCGTTAGCGCATGTGGTTGCTTTGAAATATGATGTTTTTGAAAAAGAAACATCACAAATTGTCGTGGTCTCAACGGTTGTGTCTCTGCTGAGTGTTACTTTATGGATGAGCGGGTTGCAGTGACACGCTATATCAAGGTGTTTTTAGCGACTTCTGGGTTTAGCTTTAGAATGAGTGGTTCTTCTTTTATTAGCCGCAGTGGCTGAAGCAGTGGATGATGAGCGCGATGATGAAGAGTGTTGTCGCTTCGCTATCTTAGCGATGGGGGGGATATCGACAACTTCTTCTCTGTACTCTCCGGGTTGCAATGCGCCCAGCGTCCAGGTGCCTATTGCATAGCGAATCAGGCGCAATGTAGGGAAGCCGACGGCCGCTGTCATGCGTCGTACCTGGCGGTTTTTTCCTTCGGTTATTTTGAGTTCAATCCAGCTGGTCGGTATCTCTTTTCGCTCACGTATGGGCGGGTTTCGCTGCCAAATGTCAGGTTCGGCAATTAACTCAGCTTTTGCGGGGCGTGTTTTACCATCTTTTAGCGCAACGCCGTTGCGCAACTGTTTAAGAGCATCATCGCTTACCTTGCCTTCTACTTGAGCCCAGTAGGTCTTTTCCATTTTAAATTTTGGGTGTGCCAGTGTGTGCTGTAGTGAGCCGTCGTCCGTGAGTATCAATAAGCCTTCTGAATCGTAATCGAGCCTGCCTGCGGCATAGAATCCAGGTTTTTGAATATAGTCGGCCAGTGTTTTGCGGCCATCTTGATCGGTGAATTGTGTAAGTACCTGAAATGGCTTGTTAATGATTAAGATATTAGACATGGATCCTATTTCTGTAGTATGAGTAAGGTATGGCAATATGCTAGATCTGCAGGTTTTGTTAATTATGCCTGTCGATACTTATTTCTACGAATCTATTTAATGATTTTCATTGGAGTAGAGCGATGAGTTACAGCAATATTATGATTCCGGCAAAAGGCGAGAAGATCACAGTGAATGCCGATTTCTCACTGAACGTGCCTGACAACCCTATTATTCCATTTATTACCGGTGATGGTATTGGTGTCGATGTTACACCACCCATGATCAGTGTAATTGATGCTGCGATTGAAAAAGCGTATGGCGGTACACGTAAAATTTCCTGGATGGAGGTTTATGCAGGGGAGAAAGCAACTCAGGTGTATGACCAGGATACTTGGATGCCAGAGGAAACACTGCAAGCATTTAAGGAGTTTGTTGTTGGGATTAAGGGGCCGTTGACCACGCCTGTTGGCGGTGGGATTCGTTCCTTGAACGTAGCGTTGCGCCAAGAGTTGGACCTGTATGTATGCCAGCGACCTGTGATGTGGTTCAAAGGTGTCCCCAGCCCTGTTAAGCAGCCAGAAGATGTTGATATGGTTATTTTCAGAGAGAACTCAGAAGATATCTATGCGGGTATTGAATGGAAAGCGGGTTCTGATGACGCTAAGAAAGTAATTAAATTTCTCACCGAAGAGATGGGTGTCACTAAAATTCGCTTTGAAGAAAATTGTAGTATTGGTATCAAGCCCGTGTCAAAAGAGGGTACACAGCGTCTGGTGCGTAAAGCCTTACAGTACTGTATCGATAATAACCGTGACTCACTGACGCTGGTACATAAAGGCAATATCATGAAATTCACGGAAGGTGCATTTAAAGACTGGGGTTACGAGTTAGCGGCTGAAGAATTTGGCGCTGAACTCTTGCATGGCGGCCCATGGATGGTGTTTAAACACCCGGTGACAGGTAAAGATATTATCGTTAAGGATGTGATAGCGGATGCGATGCTGCAACAAATACTACTGCGTCCGGCGGAGTACGATGTTATTGCTACGCTAAACCTGAATGGTGATTACCTCTCAGATGCGCTGGCCGCTGAAGTCGGAGGAATCGGAATAGCACCCGGGGCAAATTTATCTGACAGTATTGCTATTTTTGAAGCCACTCATGGCACAGCACCGAAATATGCAGGCCAGGACAAGGTGAACCCGGGTTCATTGATTTTGTCGGCTGAAATGATGTTGCGGCATATGGGCTGGGTTGAGTCAGCTGATTTGGTATTAAAAGGTATGAATGCTGCCATCAGCGCTAAAACAGTGACTTACGATTTTGAGCGTTTGATGGAAGGAGCCACCTTGTTATCATCGTCAGAGTTTGGGGATGCGATTATTAAGGGGATGTAGGCAAATGAAAAAAACCAGCTATCTAGTAGCTGGTTTTTGTGGTGCCATTTATGCCTCAGCTTGAGGCAGAGGGGTAATGTTAACCGCATGTGTGCCTTTTGGGCCGGGTGTAGTTTCAAAACTGACGGGCTGTCCTGCTTTGAGGCTCTTGTAACCCTCGACTTGTATGGCTGAGTAATGAGCAAAGAGGTCTTCAGTATGGTTTTCATCCGCTACAATGAAGCCAAAGCCTTTTGCATTATTAAACCACTTTACTTTCCCTGTCTGCATTACAAACTCCCATTTTAACTAATTTACTGGCTTACATGCAGAGAGTAAGCCTGAACTGCAAAGCTCACACCTGCTACAATGTTCTATATAGAAGGTGTGACTCGTTGACTCAGAGACAATGTATAGTATGTTTACTGCCCCTGTTTAAATCGAGTATAACATTGTGATGGGGTGACGCTAATTGTTCTTAAGTTTACCCATAATTTTTATAGAGATTGTTCATGCAGGCCGAAAGAGAGTTAAAAATGACCCGGCTTTCGTCGGAAGGGGAAGAGGGAAATGAGCCTTTTTCTGATGACGGAAGTATTGCCACACAAGAGGCTTCACCCAAACTTAAAAAGCCTCCTATGTATCGTGTGGTGTTGTTAAATGATGATTACACTCCGATGGAGTTCGTTGTTGAGGTGTTGATGATATTTTTTAGTATGACGCAGGAGCAGGCAACACAGGTGATGTTGGCTGTACATACGCAAGGTAAAGGTGATTGTGGTGTATTTTCTCGTGATGTCGCTGAAACTAAAGCGGCACAAGTGAATCAATACTCTAGAGATAATAAGCATCCTTTGTTATCTGAAGTGGAAGCTGTTTAGCGGAGACATAGCTATGTTGAATCGTGAACTGGAAGAAACATTAAGTGCGGCCTTTAAAGGCGCCAGAGACAGTCGTCATGAATTTATGACGGTTGAGCACTTGTTGTTAGCTCTGCTTGATAACAGGGATGCTCACAGAGTGTTGGCAGCGTGTGGCGCTGATGTAGATGCACTGCGCACAGCGCTTAGTTTATTTATAGAAGAAACGACGCCGTTATTACCGGACAACATACCGGCGATGGAGACCCAGCCTACCTTAGGATTTCAGCGTGTATTGCAGCGTGCTGTCTTTCATGTCCAATCTTCAGGCAAGAGCGAAGTAACAGGCGCTAATGTCGTTGTAGCTATCTTTAGTGAGCAAGAAAGCCATGCTGTTTATGTGTTGCAGCAGCAAGGCGTTGAGCGTGTTGACGTGGTGAACTACCTGTCGCATGGTATCTCTCGTGTTGGTCAGGACGATCATGAAGGCGATGGTGTGCTGGAATCGGACGGTACATCGAAAAGTAACGAACCCAGTGCGCTGAGTAAGTATGCAGTCAACCTGAATCAGGAAGCAGCAGAAGGGCGCATTGACCCACTGATTGGACGTAGTAGTGAGGTTGAGCGCGTTATCCAGATTCTCTCTCGTCGGCGTAAAAATAATCCATTACTGGTCGGTGAGGCCGGTGTCGGAAAAACGGCTATCGCAGAGGGGTTGGCAAAACTTATAGTTGAAGACCAAATCCCTGAAGTAATGAACGGCAGTATTGTTTATTCACTTGATCTGGGAGCGCTGCTGGCAGGAACTAAATACCGTGGTGATTTTGAGAAGCGCCTAAAAGCGTTACTCAATGAAGTGAAAGTTAAAGATAATGCGATTCTGTTTATAGATGAGATTCATACCATTATTGGTGCTGGCGCTGCTTCCGGCGGCTCTATGGATGCCTCCAACCTGCTCAAACCGCTGCTGAGTTCGGGTGATTTGCGTTGTATCGGGTCGACAACTTTTCAGGAATTTCGCAGTATTTTTGAGAAGGATCGCGCACTGGCGCGACGCTTCCAGAAAGTTGATGTGCTTGAGCCTAATGTTCAGGAAACTTACGAGATTCTGTGTGGCTTGCGCAAGAGGTTTGAGCAGCACCATGAGATTGAATACACAGATGAAGCGTTAAGAGCGGCATCTGAGCTGGCAGATCGTTATATCAACGATAAGCATATGCCGGATAAAGCAATTGATGTGATCGATGAAGCCGGTGCTTATCAGCGTCTGCTGAAAGAGGCCGATCGCAGCCCGATTATCGGAGTGCATGAAGTAGAAGCTGTCGTGGCAAAAATTGCCCGTATTCCGCCTAAAACCGTCTCTGTATCAGATAAAGAGCAACTTAAAAAGCTAGACTCAAATTTGAAAATGGTGGTGCTGGGTCAGGAAGAGGCGATCTCTTCATTGTCATCGGCTATTCGGTTATCCCGTGCCGGTTTGAACGACCCTCATAAGCCTGTCGGTAACTTTTTGTTCTCAGGCCCAACGGGTGTGGGTAAAACAGAAGTCACCATGCAGTTGGCAAGGATTCTGGGTATCGAGCTGATCCGTTTTGATATGTCAGAGTATATGGAGCGCCATACAGTGTCTCGATTGATCGGGGCACCTCCGGGATACGTTGGTTATGACCAGGGCGGTTTGCTGACAGAAGCGGTGAATAAATCACCTCACTGCGTATTGTTACTCGATGAGATCGAGAAAGCCCATCCTGAAGTTTTTAATATTCTTTTGCAGGTGATGGATAACGGAACGTTAACGGATAACAATGGCCGTAAAGCAGATTTCAGGAATGTAATTCTGGTGATGACAACCAATGCAGGCGCTGATGTTATGAGCCGTCCTTCTATCGGCTTTTCGCATCAGGATCACTCAACGGACGGTATGGAGGCGATCAAGCGTCTGTTCTCTCCTGAGTTTCGTAATCGTCTGGATGCGGTCATTCAGTTTAAATCATTGCCGCCAGATATCATTATTGGTGTTGTCGATAAGTTCCTGACAGAGTTGCAGGCACAGTTGGACGATAAGCGTGTCGTGCTGCACGTCAATGATGATGCGCGAACATGGCTTGCTGAGCATGGTTATGATGAAAAAATGGGCGCGCGTCCTATGAAGCGTCTGATTCAGGACAAATTGAAAAAACCACTGGCTGAAATGATTCTGTTTGGTGAATTAGCTGAAGAGGGTGGGGAAGTTCAGGTATCGGTGGATGATCAGAATGAAATAGCGCTGAATGTAACAGTGGCAGCCTAAGGCTGCCACTGGGGGAATTTCAGGATCTGGTATTTAACTATTTGGTGTTAAGCCAAAGGAGGTTAAGCCAGATCGATTGTACTAACGGGCACGATATACGATGCGGCCTTTGGTCAAATCGTATGGTGTTAGTTCAACTTTTACTTTGTCACCCGTTAAAATACGGATATAGTTTTTACGCATTTTGCCAGAGATATGAGCGGTAACTACATGACCATTCTCGAGCTCTACGCGGAACATGGTGTTTGGCAGCGTGTCAACCACGGTACCTTCCATTTCAATGCTATCTTCTTTAGCCATTCATTACCTACCTGTGAAAGGGCTGATTTCGAACAATGTCCTATTATCAGAGCGCAGTATTTTGCCTGATTTATCTAAGGATATCAAAGAGTATTAGCCGTTTAATTACTATCTTATGAGAATCCATTGTCCGTCGATTAGAAATTCTAGCGGACGATAGGCGATTTTATACTTCATTTTGCGACAGGATTGTACCCAGTAGCCCATATAAAGGTATTCAAGATTGAGTCGGCGACACTCTTCTATCTGCCAGAGAATGGCATATGTGCCCAAACTTCGCTGATTAAAAGCAGGATCAGGGTCGTAAAATGTATAGGTAGCAGATAAACCCTGCACTAACTGATCAGTAACGGCCACCGCGATTAGTTTTTCATCCAGATAAAATTCGAGAAAATCACAGGGTTGATCTCCCTCGATTAAAAAATTGATGAATTGTTCCTTATTCGGCGGGTGCATATCCCCGTCAGCATGGCGCTGCGAAATATAATCAGAGTAAAGTTGGAAATATTCGTCAGTGTAGTGAGGTGTCGTTCTTTTAACGACAAGGTCTTTGTTTTTATTGAAAATCCGACGCTGCGTTTTATTCGGTTTAAACAGGTTAACAGGAACTCTGACTGAAATGCAGGCTTGGCAGTTGTCACAATGCGGTCGGTAAATATGTTTTCCGCTGCGCCTGAATCCCAGATTGGAGAGTTGGCTAAACGCGTTGACCGAGATACTTGAATGCGGATCGACGAACAAAGTCTTAGCTTTGTAGCCTTCAATATAGCTACAGTTATGTTCGGGCGTAGCAAAAAAATGTAATTCTTTTAACTCAGTCATCCGCTTTCACTGTTCAATATGACTTTGTCACTATCGAAGCGCCAGTCATGTGATGTTTTTGAATCTATATAGTGCCTAATGTAATCGATAAATTCATTGCGGGGAATGTTTGTTGCCCCCAAGCTTTCCAAATGGCTGTTATGCACCTGGCAATCAATCAGCGGGTAGCCCCACTTTTCCAGTTGTTGGCAGAGTGCTATAAATGCAATTTTAGAAGCGTTTTTCTGCAGGCTGAACATCGACTCACCAAAAAATAGCTTACCGATTCCCAATCCGTATAAACCGCCAATCAGTTGTTGGTTTTGCCAGACTTCAACTGAATGAGCATGGCCCTGCTGGTGGAGTTCGCTATAGGCCTTTTGCATGTCCGCTGATATCCAGGTGCCTGTGGTCGCTTCACGGGTGCTGGCGCACGCACGAATTACCTCGCTAAAGGCGGTATCAAATGTCACGCTGTAATCGTGTTTTTTGAGATGTTTACGCATGCTGCGTGATATATGGATTTGATCAGGAAGAAGCACGCAGCGTGGATTAGGGCTCCACCACAAGATGGGATCATCGTCACTAAACCACGGGAAAATTCCGTGACGGTAGGCTGCTAATAAGCGCTTGGGTGTGAGGTCGCCGCCAGCGGCTAAAAGACCATCAGGCTCATCCAATGCTGTCGCGGTGTCAGGGAAGGTCAGGTGAGTGGGGTGCAGCCAAGGAATCATCAGGAGTATTCAGAAAAGACCAAAGGCGTGCTTCATAAGGCATAGCTCATAAGGTATAGCGCCTTTGGTCTGTGGCAGTTAACTGCTTTTGCTATTGTTCCAGGTCATCTAAATAGCGTTCAGCATCCAGAGCGGCCATACAGCCAAAACCTGCTGATGTGACGGCCTGGCGGTAGACGTGATCACATACATCGCCCGCAGCAAAAACACCTTCAACGCTGGTTTGGGTGGCTTTTCCGTCAAGTCCGGACTGGATTCTCAGATAGCCATTTTTCATCTCTAGCTGGCCTTCGAAAATACTCGTGTTCGGTGTGTGTCCGATGGCAATAAAGACGCCCGACACATCCAGTTCTTGCGTAGAGCTACCGTCAGTGCTGTTCAATCGCAGGCCGGTTACACCGGAGTTGTCACCAAGGACTTCGTCGAGCTGGTGATTCCAGATAATGTTGATATTGCCATTTTTAGCACGCTCAAATAGCTTGTCCTGAAGAATCTTTTCAGAGCGAAGCGAGTCGCGGCGATGCACCAGCGTAACTTCTGCTGCAATGTTAGACAGGTAAAGCGCTTCTTCCACCGCGGTATTACCGCCACCGATAACCGCGACTTTCTGGCCGCGGTAAAAGAAACCGTCGCATGTGGCACAAGCACTAACGCCTTTGCCTTTGAAGGCTTCCTCTGATTCAAGGCCCAGATACTGTGCTGATGCACCTGTACAGATGATAAGTGCATCACAGGTGTATACGCCCATGTCGCCGGTCAGCGTGAACGGGCGATGTTGTACATCGACAGTGTGAATGTGGTCGAAAATAACTTTTGTATCAAAGCGTTCAGCATGCTGTTGCATTCTCTGCATCAGCTCTGGCCCTTGAACGCCTTCAACATCTCCCGGCCAGTTATCAACATCAGTCGTGGTGGTTAATTGGCCGCCAGCCTCCATGCCGGTAATCACAACAGGATTGAGGTTAGCGCGGGCTGCATAGATGGCCGCTGTGTATCCGGCAGGACCGGAACCAAGAATAAGAAGTTTGTGGTGCTGTGTTTCGCTCATGAATACTTGCCTTAAACTAAACGTGTCTGTGTTTACTAAAAGATGATGGGGGGAGTGTTCAAGAAATACAATCCTCAAGGGGAGTTATTTTTACGACCTGCTCCGATAATTTGTCGATACACAGCATCATATAATTTTTTCCTGAAGAGTGGCGAAGATACCCTTTGAGTGGTTCATGGCAGAGTGTGTCTGTGATCCGGGTATCAAGATTTTCGGCTTTATAGTCAATAATGTCATCGACTTCGTCCAGTACCAATGAGAAACAGGGGGTTGTTCCATCTTTTGTCAGGTGAATAATAACCGGGTGTATATCTCGTTTGAGTATCTCCTGTATCTGCTCAAGTGTTCGCAGCAGCTTTTTCAGCGTTGTACCTTTTTCGATAGATAGCAAGCGTATTGCACGTTCTCCTTGCCCTTTGTCGCGAAGTCCTATCAGGGTGTCTGCTAACTGGTGAATGAGTCGATGTGGTTCATCAACCTTGCTCATTAGTGCCAAAATATCGGTGTCCTCAGTTTTAAAGTTACCGAACCATTTACCGAAGGTGCATTGATCAGGGTCGCGTGGCAGGGTAAAGCGCTCGTTTGTGACGATCGCTTGCTCAAGTGCGCTTACCCAGTCTGTGTGAGACTGTTTATAGGTATCAATTTCTGTAATTAACTGGCTTTTATAGTCCCGGTTTCGCTTTCTATTCAGTAATGTCGCACTATCATAGACATTCACCAGCGTGTCTCTGTAATCCAGATAGCCAAGAAAGCTGGGGAATTGCTCATTTGTGATCGCTTGAATCTGTTTATATTCATCTGAAAAAGAGAGGATATTACAGGCATCTATGCCAAAATGGCTGCCGGCTATCGTAAAGGTCAGTACACGTGAGTTGTTTTGAAATAGATTGGATAAACCCATGTTTTAACCCCAGAGAGTCTTTGGTGGATGGTTTGGCTGCTGAATATAACTATAGACGGTTATTAGTGCGGCGGTAGTTCGTTATAATTGAATTTTTTGAAGATCACTATGTCGTAATCTTCGATTCTCATCAAGTCGCGCTACAATGTGTGGCTCTGAATTATGATTTTTATTTTCGTAGTAAGTACTTAAGATTAAAAGGAATGTGAGTGAAAAATAAGCTCCCTACAAGCCCTCATGCTTTTTCTGAGCTGCTAGCGCGTGTACTTAAAGTCTGCGTTTTGTTTCTGATTATTATGAGCTGTGCCTATATGTTATTAGCTATGCTCGGTTATCACCCAAAAGACCCTGGTTGGTCGCATCTTGGCTATCATGCTGGTGTGCGCAATTGGACGGGTATTTTTGGTGCATGGTTAACAGATTTGCTGTTTTCTTTTTTAGGTGTGAGCGCCTGGTTTCTACCCTTTATCATCATCTGGCCTGCGCTTCGTTTTATGCTGAGAAGGGAGGTGACTTTGTTAGATGGCCTGCCTTTCGTTATGTTGCGGGCGTCGGGCATCTTGTTATTAATGGCATCTTTATGCGGGCTGGCTTCAATTCATCTGTCTAATCAGTCGTTAGGTTTCCCTTTTACCAGCGGCGGTATTATTGGTCAGGCACTGTCGGATTGGATGGTTTCCTGGTTCAGCTTGCTGGGCAGTACGGTACTTCTTATTACGGCTGCCGGTATTGGTTGCACCTTTTATATGGAGCTTTCCTGGGATGCTATTCAAAATCGCATAGGGGGAGGCGTATTAAATGCCTATCGTTACCTTTCTGCTTTGTTTGCGCATAACGACGATAGCTCTGCTCAGGCGAGTGATTCTGCTAAGCAAAACGCCGATAAATCAAGCGCCTTGAATGATCACGGGAATAACCACGCTCAGCATAACGAGAGCGTAAGAGCATCCTTAAAAGAACGGATGCGAGCGCGTTTGGAGCCTGCTTTCAGCGCCTCAACAGGAGCCGCTAGTGATGCGGCTGATGCCTCATTTGGATCTGCGCTGAAGTCGATTAAAGGGCAGCCTGCAACTGTGAATCAGCAGAGCGCTGCAGAACCGCCTCTAGTGACGGAGGCAATCAGCGCTCACCAAAGCGTTAAGGAGTCCGGCGCAAGAGCTGAGCCCTCTTGGGAGGATGTCGATGCTGCGGATAACATTGTGCCGTTACGCACAGTGTCGCAACATCCGCCAGGTCCTGCTGTTTCGGCAAGCGCTTCCGGTCTGCCTAAAAAAGAGCTGAAAATTGTGCCGCTGGCTGAAGCTCATCAACCTATTCAGAACGATGACCATGATGCAAACTCATCGAATAAAGAGCGTCGTCCGGTACGCTCGTTACGTAAAATTCCCTCTCTCGATCTGTTAGATCCGCCTGAGTTACAAACTGATCATGGCTATTCAGAAGAAGAGCTCGAAGATATGTCGCGTTTGCTGGAAAGCAAACTGAAAGATTTTGGTGTTATTGCCGAAGTCGTTGAAGTGAATCCCGGGCCAGTTATTACTCGTTTTGAGATTCAGCCGGCGGCAGGTGTCAAAGTCAGTAAAATCACTAATCTGGCAAAAGATCTGGCGCGCTCGCTGGCTATCTCCAGTGTGCGTGTCGTTGAGGTTATTCCGGGAAAATCTGTTGTAGGTATCGAAATACCCAATGCCAGTCGCCAGATGGTGCGCCTCAGCGAAGTGCTTAACTCTAAACCTTATCTGGAAGCTTCGTCGCGATTAACCCTGGCGCTTGGTAATGATATCGCCGGAAACCCGGTGGTCGCTAACCTGGGTAAAATGCCGCATCTGTTGGTGGCAGGAACTACCGGTTCTGGTAAGTCTGTGGGTGTGAATGCCATGATTCTGAGTCTGCTATTTAAAGCGACACCCGAAGAGGTGCGTTTGATGATGGTTGACCCTAAAATGCTGGAGCTTTCCATTTACGAAGGGATTCCGCATCTGTTGACACCTGTTATTACCGATATGAAAGAAGCGGCAGGTGGATTGCGCTGGTGTGTTGGTGAGATGGAACGACGTTATCGATTAATGGCGAAAATGGGCGTGCGTAACCTTGGAGGTTTTAACGACAAGGTAAAAGCAGCGCAGCAGCAGGGAAAACCTTTGCTGGATCCTCTGTGGAATGCAGAGGAACACGGCGAGCCATTCGGAACTCCTGCGCCCGCATTGGAAACCTTACCTTATATTGTAGTCATCATTGATGAGTTTGCCGACATGATGATGATTGTTGGTAAGAAAGTAGAGGAGCTGATTGCACGAATTGCACAGAAAGCCCGTGCGGCAGGTATCCATCTGATACTGGCAACTCAAAGACCATCGGTAGATGTTATTACCGGCTTGATCAAGGCCAACGTGCCGACCAGGATTGCCTTCCAAGTTTCATCCAAGATCGATTCACGTACGATTTTGGATCAGTCCGGTGCAGAAAATCTCTTGGGTAACGGTGACATGCTGTATCTGCCAGCAGGAACCAGCGTGCCAAATCGTGTTCATGGTGCCTTTGTCGGCGATGATGAAGTGCATCGGGTCGTCGAAGCCTGGAAATTGATAGGCGAGCCTGTCTATATTGATGCGGTCTTAAATGAATCAGGTAGTGATTCGGGTGGGTCGTCAGGCGGTTTGTTCGATGAAGAACAGGATCCTCTTTATGACGAAGCCGTTGCTTTTGTCACCGAGACACGTAAGGCTTCTATCTCCAGTGTGCAAAGAAAGATGAAGATCGGCTATAACCGCGCCGCCAGAATGATTGAAACAATGGAGGCCGCAGGTGTGGTAACTGAAGCCGGTTCTAATGGCTTACGTGAAGTATTGGCACCGCCTCCGGTCAGAGGCTGATATTAAGGGAATGAATATGAGAAAAATTGGTAAATACTGTGCAATGGCTTGTTTAGCGCTTGTATCACTACTGGCTCAGGCTGAAACACCAACGGAGTCGTTAAAAAAAGTGCTTAAAGGCTACGACCGCTTTAGTGCTAACTTTGAGCAGGTTACTCGTAAAGATCAGGGTGCTACTGCTGAAGTGTTAAAAGGGTCGATGAAAATTTCTCGTCCAGGTCTGTTCCGCTGGGAAACGGCCAGCCCGTTTCCTCAACTTATTGTCAGTGATGGTGAGTATGTCTGGATTTACGATCCAGATCTGGAACAGGCAACACGCAAACCTGCAGATCCGAAACAAACTAACGGTGCCGCACTGATACTCAATGGCGATGTTGCTGAATTAGCAGAACAGTTTGAGATTTATCTGCCCATCAATGAAGAGAGCCAGCAGCTTTTTGAGCTGTTACCCAAAGATACACAAAGCAGTTTTCAGCGTATTCGACTGTTTTTTACACAGGGGGTTATGTCTGAGCTTATGTTACAGGATGTATTAGGCCAGCAGACCACGATTTTATTGAAAGACTCTGTCATCAACGAGCCTATGGATGCTTCTCTTTTTAAATTTACCCCACCTAACGGAACGGATGTCATCGTGAGCAATGAGCGCTGATGAGCGATCTGTTTGATGATATTAAACCTGTCTATCAGCCCCTGGCTGCTCGGATGCGGCCCAAGAGTCTAAGCGAATATGTGGGCCAGTCTCATCTGTTAGCGCCGGGAAAACCTTTGCGCCAGGCGATAGAGCAGGGGGCATTGCACTCCATGATCTTATGGGGGCCTCCGGGGGTTGGCAAAACGACATTGGCGAAGATTATAGCTCACACCTGTGATGCACACTTCATGAGCTTGTCTGCTGTTCTGTCCGGCGTGAAAGAGATCCGTGCAGCCGTCGAGGAAGCGAAGCATGTGGCTTTGTCCCGCCAGTGCAAAGTGATTTTATTCGTTGATGAAGTACATCGCTTTAATAAATCACAGCAGGATGCTTTTCTTCCTTATATTGAAGATGGCACATTTTTGTTTATCGGTGCGACCACTGAAAATCCATCATTTGAATTGAATAATGCTTTGCTCTCGCGCGCACGTGTGTATCTGTTACGTAATTTAAGTGATGAGGAGTCGTTACAGGTGATTCATCAGGCGTTACATGATTCTGAAAGGGGTTTTGCTAATAAACCGCTGGTGTTTGATGAAGGTACGTTAGAACAGCTGGCGCGGGCTGCTGATGGCGATGCACGCAGAGCACTGAACCTGTTAGAAATAGCGGTTGATCTGGCAGTATCAGAGAAGGGTGTAGAGAGAGTCCCTGTTGAAGCGTTGAAAGAGGTCTTGCAAAGTAGCGGGCGTCGCTACGATAAGCAGGGAGATATTTTTTACGATATGATTTCAGCATTCCATAAGTCTGTACGTGGCTCATCTCCTGATGGGGCATTGTACTGGTATTGTCGCATGCTCGAAGGCGGCTGTGATCCTCTCTATATCGCGCGCAGACTGGTAGCCATTGCGTCGGAAGATATCGGTAACGCAGATCCACGTGCGATGCAGGTTGCATTGTCTGCCTGGGATGCCTTTGAGAGAGTAGGCCCTGCTGAAGGGGAGCGTGCCATTGCTCAGGCTGCCATCTATTGTGCCAGCGCGCCTAAAAGTAACGCGGTTTATAGTGCGTTTAATCAATGCCGTGCCGATATTAAAAGCGATCCTGATTATGCAGTACCGGTTCACCTGCGTAATGCACCGACGTCGCTAATGAAAGATCTGGGTTATGGTGACGAATATCGCTACGCACATGATGAACCGAATGCCTATGCGGCAGGCGAAAAGTATATGCCTGAAGAGATCACGTCCAGACACTATTATCACCCCAGTGAGCGTGGTCTTGAACAGAAAATAAGTGCTAAACTTCAACAGCTTAAAATGTTGGATGAGCAAAGCCCAATTAAACGTTATCAGAATAAAGGGTAAGGTATGCAAACTATCCTGGCGGTCGCCACAGGAGGTGCACTGGGAGCGGTGAGTCGTTACTGGCTAGCGGGAATACTCAATGAGAAAGCGGATAGACTCCCTATCGGTACCCTGACATGTAATATTTTAGGTTCGCTGGTGATGGGGGTTTTATTTGTACTTATTATGGAGAAAGCACGTCTCTCGCCGGAATTGCGGCCACTATTGATGGTTGGATTTCTAGGTGCCTTCACTACTTTCTCCTCTTTCTCTCTGGAGACAGTGGCGTTGCTGCAGGAAGGACATATAATGTCCGCATTAATTTATGTATTATTAAGCGTTTTGATGTGCATCGCTGCTTTGTCAGCGGGTATCTGGATCACCCGCCTGTTTTAAATAAGGTTGTTTAAAAACTCATGTTAGACATAAAAATTGTTCGCGAGAACCCTGAAGCTGTCGCTGCACAGCTTGCCAAGAAAAAGTATGCCTTTCCTGTTGCTCGATTTAATGAGCTGGAAGCGTTGCGTCGTGAGGCGCAGATTCTGAGTGAAAATCTACAAAACGAGCGAAATACCCGTTCAAAGCAGATCGGAAAAGCCAAAGCCTCGGGTGAGGATATTCAGCCGCTTTTGGCAGAAGTCCAGACTTTGGGTGATCAGCTAAATGATGCAAAACAAAAGCTAAATGAAATAGCCACTGATCTGGATGATATCCTGTTAGGTGTTCCCAATCTTCCCGATGCTTCTGTTCCTGCTGGCGAAAGCGAAGATGATAATGTGGAAGTGCGCCGTTGGGGTACACCGCGCGAATTTGATTTTGAGCCTTTAGATCATGTCGCCTTAGGCGAGCAAAATGGTGGTCTGGATTTTGAAACGGCTGCTAAGATTACCGGCTCACGTTTTGCCGTGATGACAGGTAAAATGGCGCGTATGCATCGCGCTCTGATTCAGTTTATGCTGGACGTTCAAACAGAAGAGCACGGTTATACTGAAGCTTACGTGCCTTATATGGTAAATGAAGACAGCTTAAAAGGAACAGGGCAGTTGCCAAAGTTTGGCGAAGATCTGTTTAAAGTTCCGTTTGGTGATCGTCAGTATTACCTGATCCCTACCGCTGAAGTGCCGGTAACCAATATTGTACGTGATGAGATTGTTGACGCTGAGCAGCTACCGCTTAAATTCACAGCGCATACGCCGTGTTTTCGTTCAGAAGCGGGCGCATCCGGGAAAGATACTCGCGGTATGATTCGTCAGCACCAGTTTGAAAAAGTTGAAATGGTGCAGATTGTCGAGCCGTCGACCTCATGGGCAACGCTGGAAATGATGACCGGCCATGCGGAAGTCATTCTGCAAAAACTCAATTTACCCTACCGTGTTGTCGCGCTTTGTGGCGGTGATTTGGGCTTTGGTGCGGCTAAAACATATGACCTGGAAGTCTGGTTGCCCGGGCAGGATAAATTCCGTGAGATCTCCTCGGTTTCGAATATGACTGATTTTCAGGCACGACGTTTGAAAGCCCGCTGGAGAAATCCTGAAACGGGTAAGCCTGAGTTGCTGCATACGCTGAATGGCTCTGGTTTAGCGATCGGTCGTACGCTGGTTGCTGTGTTGGAAAACTACCAGGCTGCCGATGGGCGTATTATGGTGCCTGAAGCGCTTCAGCCTTATATGGGCGGCGTTACAGAACTGTAAAATAGTTGTAAAGCCTTTGTAACAAATCTGCGTTGGCTGATCTTCTGCATCAGCCAACGTACTACTTCCCTTCATTCTTATTCTGCTTTAATTTATCATCATTGCATTGACGCTATTTTGGCTCAATGTCGATTCAGCTACCGGTTAATTGCATTGCCGTATATCCGTCTTTCAGGTTTCTATTTTTTTTATTTTGCACTATTGGGTGCAATGGTTCCTTATTGGTCTTTATATCTTAAATCATTAGCGTTTGATGCCAAAAGCATTGGCTTGCTGATGGCGACACTGCATATTTCCAGGATATTTGCGCCGGCATTATGGGGATGGATTGCAGATAAAACCGGGCAAAGGTTACGAATCATCCGTTTGGGAGCTTTGTTAACCTGGATTGTTTTTATCGCAATGTTCTGGCAGGAAAATGCGCTTGGGATCGGCCTGGTTATGCTGGGTTACAGTTTTTTCTGGAATGCAGTGCTGCCGCAGTTTGAAGTAGTGACCTTAAATTATCTGGGTGAGGCGTCGACTAAATACAGTCGTATAAGGCTTTGGGGATCCATTGGCTTTATTCTTTCCGTACTTTTATTAGGCAGTGCTTTAGATAGTATTTCTGTTGCCTGGATACCCACTATCCTTCTCATTCTGATGATTCTTATCTGGATTAACTCACTGCTCATCCCTGCTGCAAATTTGCCCGCGAAAGTAGAGCGTTCGTCAACACTGCGTTTTACAGAGGTTATAAAAAAACCACAGGTTATCGCTTTTTTTGTGATAACCATGTTGATTCAGTTCTCTCATGGCCCGTATTACACCTTTTTTAGTTTGATGATGCAGGAACTGAATTACAGTCGGAGCGAAATAGGCATGCTGTGGTCGTTAGGTGTCGTGGCTGAGGTGCTGGTGTTTATTGTTATGCATACGCTGATCAGCCGGTTCGGGTTGCGATTGATTATGATCAGTAGTCTGGTTTTATGTGTGATTCGATGGAGTCTGCTAGGCTTTTGGCCTGAAAATATCTTCTTGGTTATTGTCGCTCAGCTGCTGCATGCGGCAACATTTGCAAGTCTGCATGCGGTTGGAATATCCTTGGTGCACCAATACTTCCCCGAGGATATGAAGGGACGAGGGCAGGCTCTGTTTTCCAGTGTGGGGTTTGGAGCCGGCGGTGCGGCAGGTGCCATTGTTGCAGGGTTATTATGGGATACTCATGGTGCTCAGGTGACATTTGCTATTGCAGTCTTCGTTTCTGTTGTGGCTATCGTGTTGGCATATGTATGGATTCATCCGGAAAAAGTGCAGCAAAATAGCTCCTAATATTTTGCACTGCAGTAGGTATCGCTATATAGTTAACAAGAGTCTTGTATTCTGCGGCATAACAAAGGGTTATGACATGAATTTTAAAGTAGATGTTGAGATGACGCCAAGTGAGTTGCGTCAGGTTATGGGGCTTCCGGATGTTGCATCACTTCAGGATGAAATGATCAAAAAAGTCAGGGAGCAAATGGATGCAGGGGCAGAGGGTTATGATCCAATGACGCTGCTTAAACCTTACATCACCAATAGTGTTGGCTCGATGGAATCATTGCAAAAGCTAATACTTAATATGATGCAGGGCTCTGTAAAATCCGATAGTAAAAAAAGCTAATCATCACTCATCGATAATGATGCTGTAGTAAAGAGAGAGAGAACACGTTGCGAATTCTTCGAAAGTATACCAATCGACGCCTTTATGATACTTCACGCAGTTGCTATGTCACGCTTGAAGATGTCAAAGAACTGGTTTTAAACAGCGAAGCATTTCAAGTACTCGATTCGAAAACAGGTAATGATCTGACTCGAAATATCCTTCTTCAAATTATTAGTGAGCAAGAAGGTGAGGGGCATGGAACGCTACTGACAAATCAGGTTTTACAGCAATTGATTCGTTTTTATGGTGATAGTATGCAGGGAATGATGAGTCAGTATCTGGAGCAGAGTATCGCTTCGTTTCTGGAACATCAGGATCGCATTAAAGAACAGATGCAAACAATGATGGGGGTTGCCAACCCGCTGACGATGATGAACAGCCTTGCTGATCGTAATATGGCGGTGTGGAATATGTTTAAACCGCCTGCTGACGGCAAAGCTGAAAACGATTCAGAGCCCACCCCTAAGGATGCGCCGGAGGCTAAAAAGCCTACTAAAGCACCTGAAAAGCCTGTCAAATAAGCCAACAGAATTATTTACAGGGCTTATTTACAGACTCTTAATTTACAGAGCCTTATCGATAGGGCCTAATTGAGAGTCCCGGGATTAAGAAAGGCGTACTGCTTCTAGTCTTTCTTAATCTCTTCGCAATAACCAATCGTTAATGTTCGCGGGTACTATCGCCTGTGATTTTCCGCTGACAAATACCCCGATATGTCCCGCTTTTATTTCCAACGTCTGATAATCCTGACTGCCGACATGATCGCCTAGCGCAAGGGATGCATCAGGGGGAACAAGGTGATCATAAGCGCCGAAAATATTCAGTACTGGCTGTGTGATAGCGGACAGTCTGACCGGATAATCACCAATAGTAATTTGACCTTTTATTAAAAGGTTTTCCTGGAAAAACCATTTGATAAATTGTCGAAATGCTTCTCCGGCCTGATCCGGGCTGTCATAGATCCACTTTTCCATACGCAAGAAACTCAAGGCACTTTCAGTTGTATTCAACTGCTTAGGCATGCCCAGGTTTTTCTGAATGCCCAGCCGCATCGGCATGAGTGAATTATAAGAATCATTGAGCATTTCACCCGGAATATTTCCGTAGGTTGAAACTGCCAGATCGACATCAACAGAGCGTGCCAGCAGACTTAGCAGGTTAGTTTCTGTTTGAAAATCTACAGGCGTCACCATGGTGATCAGGTTTCTGACTTTCTCAGGATAAATCGCTGTGTAGCAAAGACTCAGTGTGCCACCTTGGCAGATACCTAATAAGTTAACCTGGGTTGCTTCTGAGTGCATACAAACATGCTCTACACAGTTGTTCATGTACTCATTGATGTAGTCATCAAGATCGAGAAAACGATCGGCCTGGTCTGGATAGCCCCAATCTATGACATAGACATCAAGCCCCAGATCGTTCAGCGCCTTTAGTAGTGATTTCTCCGGCTCGAGGTCGATCATATACCAGCGGTTAACTAACGCATAGGTAATGAGAAGCGGTGTGCGACAGCGTTTACTAATGTGCTTATTGCCGCCAAAAAAGAGAAGTTTCAGTTTGTCCTGTGAAAATATTTCTATCCCTTTTGACTGCGCTACATCAATCTGAGAAATCGCTTTAAGCGTCTCATAACTGCGTTGAAGTTTTTCATCAAACGCGATCAGTTCTTCTTCGATTTTATTGGGGTCCAGTTTAAGATTTTTCATCGTTTATGACCCCCGTAGTTAAGACAGTCTGTGACTTAAGTTCTGCAAGCTCTTGCTGTAACTGGGTCATATCTGCTGATAGTTGATGAATAATAGTGGTTAACTCTTCAACGCGATCCGCAACCAGAGGCGTATCTTGTGAGGACAGGGTTTTGTTTATTTTTCGCATCTCTTTGCGCAGTGTGTGCTGGCGTTGCAAGGCGGTATCCAGCCCTTTACGTGTGGCCAGGCCTAGCGCTTCAAACTGGATGTCACGCATATCCTGCGCATATTTGCGTAATCGCATGACCGCATTGGAAACTCTTCCATGGCTTTTCTGATATGTTTCGGTGTAAAGACAATCAGCATAAGTACGCTCATAGCAATTGACCCAGAGGTCATGTAATTGCCCCAGTGTTTCAATGACATCAGAGCCTTCGGTCAGGTCTTGCATCAGGGCTTTGGTTGCTTGTAGATTAATCTGACTGTATTGCTCAATATATTCACTCATTGCATCCTGGTATTCCAGCAGGTACTTAATACCATCGCGAGTATTTTGCTGAAATTCATGGGTAGCGCCAACGGAGGGGAAATTAAGTAAACTTTTCAGCCCGCTGGTGTAGGGGTTCTCAAAAAGAATGTCATCCTGAAAACTGTGGGTACGAAATAACGCGGCTACATTTTCGGGTAGTTGCCATTGAGTGAGCAGTGCTTCACCGCTTTGCTGCTGAACAAAATCCCGAAACTGAGTTAAGGGTTCTTCAAGGCTGCTTTTTGTAGGGTTAGTTTCCAACTGAGTAAGAATGTTATTGCCGAACTGTAAAAAGTCAGTGGTTTGAGAAGATAAAATTGCAGCGACCCGTGCCATATCGCGAGATGTATCAGGCGATATTTTTTCCGCTGGCTCAGCGCGTGAGGTTTGCTCATCAATCCATTGTTTGAAAAGTGCTTGCTGCTGTTGAAGTAGCGCCTGCATCGGTTCATTTGTATCAGCGGACACGCACTTACCTCAAATCGTACTTAAAAAAAAGAGTTTAATGGAGTTAGTGTGCATTATGAATAGGCACTATGGATAGAAACTATGTATAAGCGCTATGAATAAGATAACATTTCAACCAATTTGCTTGCTGCATTAGACAGCGTTCTATCCCGATGGTGTATATAACCTAAGTGACGCTGAATTGGCGCTGAACCCGTTTCAATGACGGTCAGCGTTGAATCGATCATTGTCTCAGGTAACAGGCTCCAACCCAAGCCAATACTAACCATCATTCGTATCGTATCAAGGTAATTCGTTGAAATTCCTACATTTAGATCAAGCGCCTTTCTGCGAAACTGTTCGGTTACAATCTGTTGGGTAAAGGTGGATGCTCCCGGCAGGATCGCTGCATAATTGGTTAACTCCTCTAAGCTGACATGTTTTTTATCGGCCAGCGCATGATCTCGTGAGACCACATACTGCAGCTGATCAATCCAGATGGATTGTGAATAAATGGCTGGATCAGGCTGGGGCGCCAAAGTAATCAGGGCTAATTCCAAATCACCGTGCAAAACGCCGTTATAAGCAATTTCAGATTCATCAAAACGTAAATTCAGTTGTACATCCGGATGTTCTTTCGTGAAGCGGCGCAGTACCGGAGGTAAGCGATGCAAACTGATATGGTGGCTGGCGGCGAGCGATAGTGGGCCTTTGACTATTCCTGAAAGGTTACCCATGGCGCGACCTGCATCTTTAATGGCGCTTATGATCGTTTTAGCACGGGGGAGCAACTCTCGGCCTGCTTCGGTCAGCGTAACTTTTCGTCCTATTCTGTCAAAGAGTTTCTGGCTGAGCTGCTCTTCAAGCAGAGCGATACGTTTACTGACAGCCGATTGCGTTATGAAAAGCTGTTCGGCGGCCAGCGAGAAAGAGTGGCTTTCTGCGACCGCAATAAAGGCAGATAATGTATTGGTATCCATAGCGTCCTGTTAACCATACCACTCAAAAAACGTCGCTGACGAAAACTGGTTGTCAGTATAGCGATAAAACAGGATAGGCGCGCGCAGATTGCTGATTATGCCGGGTCCAGCACACGGATGCTTTAATCAAAGCACCGTTATAGTGGCCAATTTGTTCTGTCTGCATGCCTGCTGCCGGAGCTTGCACCGATAGCAATGATACTTGTATACATAGGGGTTAATAAGATGGATATCTCTGAGTTATCAGCGTGCCAGGTCTGTGTTAGACGCTAATATTTTTTAGGGCCAGCTACAGGCACTATCATCTGCTCAGTGACCCAGGGATGGTCACCTATCATCTCCATCATATGGTCAATAAAGAGGCGTACTTTGGGGTTCAGGTGGCGACGGCTGGGGTACAGGGCATTAACTTCTATTGGTGATGATACATAGCTTTCGAGAATTTCTACCAGTTTACCTTGTTGTACACTGTCCCGACAAAAGACTTTAGGCATTCTGGCAATGCCCATATCCTGTAATAATATTTCGCGAATGAAGCTGATGCTGTTAGCTTTGAGTTTTCCTTTGACCTCAACGGCTTCATCCCAGTTATCAAACTCCCATAGGTCAACGGCTTTAAGAACGCCATAGCATTCATGATTTTGCAGGTCATCAGGCGTTTTCGGTGTTCCGTGCTGTTTAAGATAAGCAGGCGAGGCGTATAGTCCTCGCGACACCGTCGCAACGCGGCGTGCGATTAAACTGGAGTCAGCCAGCTCGCCAACCCGAATTGCCAGATCAACCCCTTCTTCAATCAGGTCAATCAGCCGGGTGCTCAATTCAACCTCAAGCATAATCAGAGGGTAGCGCTTCATGAAGGTCCCCACGACCTCGTTCATCATAAATACGCCAAGATCGGATGGCATCGTAATCTTTAAGCGCCCGCGTGGGTTTATCTGCGTAGAAGAGAGGTAATCTTTTGCTGTATCCAGTTCATTAATAAGCGGTTGGCAGCGGGCAAACAGCTCCTCCCCGTCGTCGGTAAGCTTGAGTTTACGTGTTGTTCTTTGCAATAAACGAACACCTAAATCATCTTCAAGTTGCGCGATACGACGGCTGATAGTAGATTTTTGTATCCCCAGGCTTTCTGCTGCAGAGGTAAAGCTACCTGTTTCAACGATGCGAATAAAAAGGCTTACGTCATTAAGATTCATAGTGTCGTCGCTTAGTTGAGGATAATTAAGAAAGTTGAAAAAAGCTGAGAAGAGTAGCTAAGTCCGAAAAATAGTGCGCAGGGGAGCGTAATATTATTATGCTTCTTTTGGCTGCCAACCTGCAGGAATAAACATAATCTTCTGTTATTGTTGAATAAATATCAAGCACAGCGCGAGTTTGTCTATTCAGTCAGGTATTTAACCCGTTCTACAATGGCTTGCACGCCGTTGGTACGTGACGGGCTCAAATAATGGCTAAGGTCACATGATTGCAGCAGCTGATCTATATTCAGTGTCTTTAGGCTTGCGCTGTGCTGATGTTGAATAGCGCTGAGAATCAGATAGCTGATCCCACGCATTAAGCGCGCATCCGAATCGATTGCAAACTTCCACGAAAGATCGGCTT
Organism: Neptunomonas qingdaonensis; assembly: GCF_900113275.1. Classification (GTDB taxonomy): domain Bacteria; phylum Pseudomonadota; class Gammaproteobacteria; order Pseudomonadales; family Balneatricaceae; genus Neptunomonas; species Neptunomonas qingdaonensis. The sequence continues at coordinate 12,314 of NZ_FOOU01000009.1, read as the reverse complement.
GCTGTGTAGCAATAAGCCATACGTTGGATTCGCAGCCGCTGACTCTGTTTTCTTCGCTTCTATAGGTTTTGGCCAGAGCCGGTAAACGGTTACCTAAACTCAACAGCAGTGCAAAACGTGCCTGCCAGTCAGCAGTAGAAGAAAGAGCATCGATCAGTTGCTGCTGATCGGCAGAATCACAGTAGATGATATCTGTATTGCCTGAGTCTGTGAGTAGGTCTGCACTGAGTAGGTCTGCGCCTGAGGCTGCAAAGGGTAGAGCTGTGTTGCGCAACTGCGAGATGTATTGCTTCAATACGCCAGCAAAAAGTTCAACCTCGGCTGCTGTGTTATATAAGGCAAATGAAGCGCGTATCGTACCACTGCAACCCAGGTATTCCATTAATGGCATGGTGCAATGATGGCCGCTGCGTATAGCAATGCCTGACTGATCCAGTAAGGTAGCTAAATCCTGAGGGTGAACGCCGTCAACAATAAATGAGAGGATACCGACATTATCAGGGGCGGCGGCCAAGACCGTGACGCCTTCAATTTTCTGGCAGAGGGCAACGGCCTGTTGGCGCAGGGCCTGTTCGTGCTTAGCGATAGCTTTACGATCCCAGCTGTTCAGGTAGCGAAGCGCTTCAGCAAAAGCGATAGCATCAGCAATCGGGGGCGTGCCTGCTTCAAATTTAAAAGGCAGTGTATTAAATGTTGTGCCTGCAAAACTGACTCGCTCAATCATCTCGCCTCCGCATTGCCATGGTGGCATCTCCTCTAGTAATGCTTTGCGTCCCCACAACACGCCAATGCCTGTCGGCCCGTAGCATTTGTGGCCAGAAAAGAGATAAAAATCACAGCCTATTTGTTGGACATCAACGACCTCATGAGCAATCGCCTGTGCGCCATCAATCACAACGGTTGCTCCCACGCTCTTGGCCATCCGGGTTATGTCGACCACAGGGTTGATAACCCCCAACGCGTTAGAGACATGCGTAATCGCGACTATTTTTGGCTGGAACTGATTGAGCAGTTGTTGATAGGCAATCAGATCTAAGCGGCCCTCCGGTGTTAGCGGAATAGGGATGACCTGTGCTTTGTTTTTGATGGCTATCTGTTGCCAGGGAACGATATTGGCATGATGCTCCATCACAGACACCAACACAGTGTCACCGGCACGTAGTTGAGTATCAGCAAAAGCATGTGCAATCAGATTGATCGCTTCAGTGGCGCCGCGTGTCCAGATTATCTCTTGGGAATACGCAGCATTGATAAACCCGGCAACAGTTTCACGTGCCGCTTCAAAATCGCTGGTAGCACGGTTGGAAAGAGTATGAGAGCCACGATGTACATTGCTGTTACTGAGTTTATAAAAGCGTGAAAGCGCATCAATAACACAGCGAGGCTTTTGCGTAGTTGCTGCATTATCAAGATAGATCAATGCTTGCCCATTGATCTTACTTGAAAGAATCGGGAAGTCGCGGCGCGCTTTATTGGCGTCAAACGTTTTGAAATCAGACATATTTAGTCGGATGTTTTCTCTGCTTGCTGAGATGCCTTAGCAAACCGGCCACCCCAGCGGGCGTACATCATCGCAGCAGTAAATAAAGTCGCGGTAAGTAGTGTGTAGATTGCGCCAAATATACGTGTCTCAACACTGGTTGTTGTGGCTAACACCGCCTCAATAAAATACAGCAGTAAAACAAAGCAGAGCCAGGCATGGCTTCGCGGGTTGCCTGATTTAAGTGCTGGAATAAAGCACGCTAATGGTAATACATGCAGCGCCCATATAACCCAGGGCTTTCCTACCTCAAGAGGGTGTATCACCATATACCAGAGCGTAAACAGCAGCATCAGGCCAATGTAACTGGCAATGGTTATCACGCGTGTGATGCGGGCTTTTTTACGTAATGCTTCCATCTGTTATCCTGTGTCGTTTTACTAATATTAAGAACAAATGTTAAGAAGAAATATTAAGCAGAAAGTTTTTTGCTGAGCAGCGCCAAATGCTTACCTTGTGACGTGCACAGGGAAATTTCATCTTTATCCAGGGCACGTTTGTTGTCGCGTCCTGCCACGTGAGTTGCGCCGTAAGGGGTGCCACCCGATTGCGTTGTCAGTAGCGTAGTTTCACTGTAAGGGATGCCGCTGATCACCATGCCATGATGCAACAACGGCAGCATCATACTGATCAGCGTCGTTTCCTGGCCTCCATGGAGGCTGGAAGTAGAGCTGAAAACGGTTGCTGGCTTGCCGATTAACCCACCAGACATCCAGATGCCACTGGTAGAGTCAATGAAGTATTTTAAAGCGGCCGCCATATTACCAAAGCGGGTGGGGCTTCCCAGCGCCAGGCCCGCGCACTGGCTTAGATCATCCTCGCTGCAATACAGCGCGCCCTGATCAGGAATATCGGCAGCGGTTGATTCGCAGACTGTTGATATCGCTGGCACGGTACGTAAGCGAGCTTCCACGCCTGCTTGTTCAATACCGCGGGCAATCTGCTGAGCCATCTGACGAGTCGCGCCATGTGTGCTGTAATAAAGCACTAAGACATAAGGTGATGACACTTATAAGATTTCCAAAACGGATTCTGGCGGGCGTCCGATACGGGCTTGACCATCCTTCAAAACGATAGGGCGTTCGATGAGCTTCGGGTTAGCCGCCATCACCGTGATTATTTGCTCATCGGTTAATTCAGGGTTGCTCAGGTTGTTTTCTTTGTATTCAGCTTCATTTTTTCGCAGCAGTGCCCGGGCAGAAAGGCCGAGTGAATCCAGTACCTGTGTTAACTCAGCAGCGGAAGGTGCATCCTTCAAATACTCACGTATATCGGGTTCGATACCCTGTTCTTTTAGCAGCGCTAATGTCTGGCGCGATTTTGAACAACGTGGATTATGGTAGATTGTCACTTGGCTCATAATGATTTCCCGTGCAAACTGTTATAAAACAGCCATTAAACTGAAGAAGTCGTTATTGTATACGTCTCGGAAGTCGCAACAAAGGTTCAGATTAAAAAGGTTCACACAAAAAAAGGTTCACATTAAAGTTTACTGTAAGGAATTGCTTGATGAGTGGGTTATTGGATGTTCCGGCCATACGTTTTTTACGTTATTTATTTAATCAGTTTTTAGACAATGGTGGAGTGATCAATGCCTCGGCATTAACCTACACAACATTGTTTGCTGTCGTTCCGTTGATGACGGTGTCCTTTGCGATGCTGGCAGCGATACCTGATTTTCAGGGTGTTGGAGAGCAGGTGCAGGGATGGGTTTTTTCAAATTTCGTTCCAACGACGGGTGAAGAGATTCAGAACTACCTGAAAGATTTTACCAGTCAGGCACAAAAGCTGACAGCGGTCGGTGTTGCTTTTTTAGCGGTGACCTCCATCATGATGATGCGCAATATCGAAGTGGCCTTTAACAGAATATGGCGCGTGTCTGATCAGCGAAAAGGCATGTCCAGTTTTCTGCTTTATTGGGCAGTGTTGAGTCTGGGTCCTATTTTAATAGGACTTGGAATATTAGTATCGTCTTACATCGCCTCATTGTCTTTTATATCTGACGCGACAAATCTGGTAGGAAAGGCACGATTACTGACGGTATTACCGATTGTTATGTCAACGGCTGCTTTTACACTCCTCTATGCAGCGGTACCTAATTGTAAAGTGCCGTTAAAAAATGCGTTTATTGGTGCGGTTGTGGTGGCCATTTTATTTGAAAGCGCAAAACGAGGCTTCGCTTTTTATGCGACCCAGTTCCCGTCTTACGAGCTTATTTATGGTGCTTTTGCTGCTATTCCGTTGTTTTTATTTTGGATTTTTATCTCCTGGTTTATTATTCTGATGGGCTGCGAACTGACCCGCGCACTGACGGTGTATCAATCTCAGGGCAGAGTCTATGAGAAATCACATCTGCATACTATTGTGGGTATTTTGCATCGCTTATGGCAGGGGCAGCAAACAGGGCAGGCGCTATCAGATGACCAGCTGTTACAACAGGTGGTTGGCCTGGAGCAGTCGCGCTGGGATGAATATTCACAAATGCTGTTGCAGGAAGATATTATTCGACGAACCGATCAGGGCGAGTTTTTGCTATCCAGAGGGTTAGGGGCTTTCACCTTGAATGAGTTGTGTCGGCGCCTGCCCTGGCCAATCCCGGACCCGTTGGAACCAACAGGCAGCGAGACGAGCTGGCAAAAAAATCTGGATCAACATCTGTTGGAAGTAAAAAATCTTCAAAATAAGGAGCTCAGCATTACGCTTGAGCAGCTCTTTGACGATGCAGGTAAAGTGTAAGTACGTTTTGCCAATATACGTTCTATGCATAAAGTATAATCAACGTTCAACCAAAATGTTTAAAGAGAGGGAGGTAGCTGTGGCAAAAATTTGTATCAGTGCTTTTGTCAGCGGGCATGTGCAAGGCGTATGGTTTCGCCAGTCTACGGTTGATCAGGCATTATCTCAAGGTTTAACCGGGTGGGCCCGCAACGTGTCTGATGGGCGTGTGCAGGTGATGCTGTGTGGTGAAAGTAATGCGGTTAGACAGGTTGAAGCCTGGTTGCAACTAGGCCCGGAACTCGCCAATGTTGTTGATGTAGTTTCTGAAACAGTTGAACTTGATGAGTCCTACAACGACTTTGTTATCAGGCCTGATCTTACGCTGTGATCTTTGCAAGAGATAATGAGTAAACAAGTGTGACAAACGGGAGTTATCAAGACTAAGGAACAAGCGTTATAGAGCAGGAAAGCAGACACAAAAAAGCCGCTATAGAAGCGGCTTTTTAGATGATCAGGAGGCGAAAACCTCCTGATTATATTTCTTAGTTTGCTTTGCGTGCAGCAGCTTTAGGAGCAGCTTTAGGAGCGGCAGCAGCAGGAGCAGCTTTAGGAGCAGCAGGAGCTGGAGCAGCTTTAGGAGCAACAACTTCTGGAGTGAAAGCTTTAGCAGCTTCAGTCATCTGTTCCTGAGCAGTCTGCATGAACTTAGTCATTTCAGCCACAACTGGAGTTTCAGTCAGTTCAGTCATTTTTTCCTGAGCTGTCTGCATGAATTTAGTTACATCAGCCATTGCTGGAACGTCAGACATTTCAGAAACGCCTTTCTCTACCAGCTCAGTCAACTGCTCTTTAGCAGAAGTCAGAGTAGCGATCTCTTTTTCAGCAACGTTAGTCAGCTTAGCTTCTAAGTCTTTGAAGTATTTAACCTGAAGTTCGATAGCTGCTTTAGGCTCTTTAACTTCGCTCAATGCTTTCATCTGAGCCAGACCAGAATTGAACAGGTCAGTAACGTATTCAGTCTGCAGAGATATAAGTTTTTCAGCAGTAGTTTTATTGATTTCAGCCATATCAGTTACAGGCTTCATTTTAGTATGAACATCTTTCATCATATCTTCGTACATTTTAAAATCCTCGGTAAGCAGCAGTTTTTCTTTTTTGTTGCGATGCAACATATGGGCTAATAATAGAGATTGATTTTTCGCTTGTCAATCCTTTTTGTGCAGCGCAATAAAATATTTTATAGGTGCAATCAAAAAGAGGTAATTGTTTGTATTTATGAAGTTTAATCAAGCTATTTGAGCATATCTTAAAAAAAATTGATTTGATTGTTATCAATATATTTTCATATCTTAAATAAGAAAAAATCTATTTTGCAGGTGCACTTGGCCTAAATCTGATACGCAAAGCCACCTTTTGCCGTTACAATTCACTTACGCAACGCACAATAGTGTGCTGAGAGCCTGTTACAGATTGATGAAATAAGGAAAGTAAATTTATATGCCAGCAGCAAATGGTCATCCCAGTTTTGACTTTATCCGTTCTGAAAAAATAGAGTCGCTTAATGTCTGTGTAGAAGAGTACAAGCATAAAGTGACTGGTGCGATGCATTATCACATCGCAGCAGACCAAGATGAAAATGTGTTTCTGGTAGCGTTCAGAACAGTGCCCATGGACTCAAAAGGAGTGGCTCATATCCTCGAGCATACTGCCTTGTGTGGCAGTGAACACTATCCGGTTCGTGATCCGTTCTTCATGATGACCCGCCGTTCTTTAAATACCTTTATGAATGCATTCACCAGCTCAGACTGGACGGCATATCCTTTTGCCAGCCAGAACCGTAAAGATTTTTTCAATCTGCTGGATGTGTATCTGGATGCAACTTTCTTTTCCCGCCTGGATCCGCTCGACTTTGCTCAGGAAGGTCATCGTGTCGAGTTTGAAGAAGCAGACAACGCAGAATCCGCGCTGGTGTATAAAGGTGTGGTTCTTAATGAAATGAAAGGAGCCATGAGCTCACCTGTTTCTACTTTATGGCAAACAGCGACTAAGTACCTGTTCCCGACGGTTACTTATCATTACAACAGCGGTGGTGATCCAGACAGCATTACTGATCTGTCCTATGACGAGTTGCTGGCTTTTTATCGTACGCATTACCACCCAAGTAACGCCGTCTTTATGACGTTTGGTAACATCCCGGCTGAAGAGTTACAAAGCCGTATGCAAGATCAGGCGCTCAATACGTTTGAAAAGCTGGATATTAATATTGCTGTGACCGATGAAAAGCGTCTGTTTGCGCCGTTAAGCGTAGAAGAAGCATACGCATTGGACGAAGAAGATATTTCTGGCAAAACCCATCATGTAATGTCCTGGTTGCTGGGGAATTCAATTGACCTGAAAGAACAGCTCAAAGCCCATCTGTTATCACGCGTATTACTGGATAACAGTGCATCGCCATTGCGTTATGCACTGGAGTCTTCCGAGCTGGGTAGCGCGCCTTCGCCTTTATGTGGTTTGGAAGATTCCAATCGCCAGATGTCTTTCATGTGCGGTCTTGAAGGCAGTGAGCCGGAAAGCGCTGCGGCGTTTGAAAAGCTGGTCATCGATACATTGCAACGCGTTGCAGAAGAGGGCGTACCCCAATCCATGGTTGAAGCGCAGTTGCATCAGCTGGAATTAGGTCAGCGCGAGATTAGCGGTGATGGCTATCCTTATGGTCTTAATCTGATCATGGCATCGGTATCATCCGCGGTTCATCGTGGTGATCCCATTGCACTCTTGAATCTTGACCCTGTCTTGGAAGAGCTGCACGAGTTGATTAAGGATACCGACTTTATTCCTTCGATGATTCGCGAACTACTGATTGAAAACACCCATCGTGTACGCCTAACCTTACGTCCTGATAATAAAATGACAGAACGTAAAGAGCGTGACGAAAAAGCCAAGCTGGCCACCATAAAAGCGGCTATGTCAGACGAGCAAAAACAGTTTGTGATAGATCAGGCAGCGGCGCTGGAAGCACGTCAGACGCAACAGGATGATGAATCAATCCTACCTAAAGTCACCCTGCAGGATGTACCCGTCGAGATGCATGTTCCGGTAAGTGAGCAGCAGGTATTGGCAGGGCAGTCACTGGATTGGTATGGGCAGGGCACCAACGGCCTTGTTTATCAGCAGGTAATTGTCGACCTTCCTGAGTTGAGTGAAGAAGAACTACAGATTATGCCGCTGTTCAGTCACTGTCTGACAGAGCTGGGATGTGGCGAACGTTCTTATCAGGAAAACCAGCAGTATCATGTGCAGGTATCCGGTGGCGTCCATGCCTTCTCTACCATGCGAGGTGCAACTGATGATGAACAAAACGTCAGTGGTTACTTTGTTATCTCTGGTAAAGCATTGTTACATAATCAGGAGGCGCTAACGCACCTACTATATGAAACACTCAACGATGCACGTTTTGACGAAACTACACGTCTACGTGAAATTGTTTCACAACAACGTAGCCGTAAAGAACAGAGCATCACCGGCCAGGGTCATAGTCTGGCGATCATGGCAGCGGCGGCGCGTCTCAGTCCTGCAGCATGGGTTGATCAACAATCCCGCGGGCTGGAAAGCATCCGTTTTGTTAAAACGCTGGATAAGCAGCTGGATGATGCCGCTGCCTTGCAGGCGCTCTCAGCCAAGCTGGTGGCGATGCATGAGAAAATCAAACAGGCACCACGTCGCTTCCTCTTAGTGGCTGAGCCAGAGCAGAAGGATCAGCTCATTACGTCGTTGAAGAATCAATGGCAGACAGCACCAGTGGCCAGCGTTTCACGCCTGAAACTGAAAGCAACCCGTGAAACGGTTAAGCAGCTTTGGACTACCAGCACACAAGTCAGCTTCTGTGCAAAAGCCTACCCAACGGTACCGGTAGATCATGCTGATGCGGCACCGCTGACCATTCTGGGAGATTTTCTGCGAAATGGTTACCTGCATCGCGCCATCCGTGAAAAAGGCGGCGCTTATGGTTCGGGAGCAGGGCAGGATAGCGGCGAAGCGGTATTCCGTTTCTTCTCCTACCGTGATCCGCGCTTAACGGAAACGCTGGAGGATTTTGACGCATCGATAAACTGGTTGCTGGATAATGAACACGATGCAGCCAAGCTGGAAGAAGCGATACTCGGTGTCGTCAGCTCTATCGATAAACCCGGCTCACCCGCAGGCGAAGCGAAAGGGGCATATCACAGCGCCTTGTTTGGTCGTACGGCAGAACAGCGCCGTGCATTCCGTCAGCAGATTCTCAAGGTCAGCCTGAAAGATCTGAAACGTGTTGCCGCGCAGTACCTTAAGCCTGAATTGGCGAGTATTGCGGCAGTCACCAGTGTCGAAAAAGCCAAAAGCCTGGCCGATCAGTTTGAAGTGATCGCGCTGTAAGCCATCCCATCAGCAAAAGGCCATTGGAGCACCCGCAAGGGTGCTCTTGTCGTTATGACGAACTCCACCGCTACAGATAACGCCATCTATAAAGGCGCCTTACTGATCCTGCTGGCTGAACTGTTTCTGGTTTTTTCAGGGATGGTCATTAAGCAGATCAGCGGTGAATTACCCACCGAAATTATCGTTTTTATGCGCAACCTGTTTGGGCTGATGTTACTCATACCCTGGCTGCTCAGAAATGGCAGTAAAGCGATCCGCACACAGCTGTTACGCTTTCATATTATGCGTGCTGCCGTTGGCGTAACCGCCATGAGCTGTTTGTTCTATTCATGGGGACACCTCCCGCTGGCGCAGGCGGCATTGCTTAAACAAACTGCGCCGTTTTTTATGCCGTTAATCGCGCTTTATTGGCTGGGCGAAAGTATCAGCGGACGCGCTAAACTGGCAATACTGGTTGGCTTTATAGGCGTCTACTTTGTTCTTAACCCGCATGAAGGCAGTCTCAACTTTGTTGTCATCATCGCTGTGTTAGGTGCCATGCTAGGCGCACTGGCAAAAGTCACTATCCGCCGCATGGTGGGTACAGAAAGTCCGCAAAGAATCGTATTTTACTTCGCCTTTTTCAGTGCTACATTATCAGCTATTCCCGCTTTGCTGGTGTGGCAAACGCCAACGACCATTCAATACGGGTGGTTAATACTATTGGCATCCACCTCTACGGTAGCGCAATTGTTGCTCAGTAAAGGCTACAGTTACGCACCCGCAGGGCAGTTAGGGCCGTTTACTTATGGCTCGGTTGTGTTTGCGGCACTGTTTGGCTGGTGGATCTGGGAAGAAAGCCTCGGTTGGAACACCTGGCTGGGCATGATGTTAATAACACTGGCAGGATTAATGGCGATGCTGAAAAAACCACCAGCCAAAGCCATAAAAAATTAATTTAGCAATGTTTATAAGCAGGGCACCATGATTACAGCAAATGAAGCACTCGCAAGATTGAAAGCAGGCAATCAGCGTTTTATGTCAGGCGTGCGCAGCCTCGAGACTGACATAAAATCAACTAACCGGGCAGGTTTTGTCGGAGGGCAGGAACCGTTCGCTATCGTGCTGGGATGCTCAGATTCCAGAGTCCCCGCAGAAATTATCTTTGATCAGGGGCTGGGCGATCTGTTTGTTATCCGGGTCGCCGGTAATATAGTTGCGCCCTCTCAAGTGGGTAGCGTTGAATTTGCTGCCGAACAATTCGGCACCCCATTAGTTGTTGTGCTTGGCCACTCAAAATGTGGCGCAGTGACCGCAACGCTGAATGAGCTAAAAAATCCGTCGCAGGCCACATCGTCATCCAATGTAATGTCCATCGTCAATCGCATCAGGCCCAGCATACAACCCCTGTTTGAGTCAGGGGTGCATCAGGATCCGGATAAACTGTTAACCGCCTGCATCCATGCCAATATGCTAGCCGCCACCAATCATCTCAGACACGGATCACAGATCCTTGAGCAACTGGTGATGAAAGGTGATTTAAAAATCATCGGTGCCAAATATTCGCTGGAAACGGGCGAAGTCACGTTTTTTGAGTAAAATAAAAATTCAATAATTCTAGCAGGGTAGCCTGGCTAAGCGCCTGCAAGTCAGGCGCTTACAAGTCAGGCGCTTACAAGTTAGTCAAAAGTCCGCCGCCATTAGTCAGAAAAAATATGACTAATATGTAGTAGCTTAAACTTAAGCTGGAAGTCTCGGCTAGAAGAGTCTGGTCAGATAGGATGACGAATGTTTTGTGGTGACTGTTTAATGAATAGAAATAAATAGGATCGACTGATTACTCATCTTGCACAACGGTAGATCAAGAACAATTAACGAAGTTATTTTGTGGCACGGCGGAAAAGCAGCGACGTCAAAAATATTTTTCAGTCGCAGAAAAAATGTGTCTTACTGGAATTGTTAAATAGCTTACAGCCCAGCAGGAAACTGAACAAAGGGATAGAAGCCCCGAACTGAACTATACAGAGCTTCATCATTTAGATGAACCTTTCAACAGCAGTTCTAGTTGAGGCCAAGTGCTAGTACGTTACTTTAAGCAAATTTGCCCTGAGAGCGTCAAAACGTTTTCATTGAGGTAAGAACAATTATTCAGAACCCCGTTTGCGGTAACGTTGACACTGGTAACATTTTTAAACATTCTAGTTCCCTTGGGAATGTCACTTATTGCTTCACTAACAAAAAACGCACAAGGCGTGCCATCTTGTTCAGCCCCTGATATTCCGGTTATTTTCGCCAAATCACCCTTCGTTTTGAAGTGGTTGCCTTTTGGGAATTTAACTTTGTGATCCAAAATAGTTGTTCCAAGTTCTGCAGAGCTGCTAGTCACCTTACCGTCTAAGGATCCACTTTCACTAAAAAACACCCCAGAGTCATTTTGCAAGGTTAAATCTATTTCTCCAACTTGAGCAGTAGGGGAGATATTCTTGGTTTTAATAGAACCGCTGACATCGTAGCAAGCCTCAGCATACGATGTTTGAGCGTGTGCAATGGCTGTGACTGCCAATAAAGATAATACGGTGGATTTTAACTTCATCAATATTCTTCCTTAAATAGAATTGGTAATTCCGGGCAGGAATTCCGGGGACAGTTTACTCAATTCCTCAGCGCTGGTGCGATAAACTATATTCGACAAAGGTATGATAATTACGGGGACAGTTTACTTAATTCCTTAAAGTAGGCTGGGTTAAGTAAACTGTCCCCGAAATCCGGTGTGCTGTTTAAACACATAACAGTCTGTTTAGAGGAAATTAACTGCATGCGTCAACTGAGCCAAAGTATACTTTGCATGAAGAAAGGTACGACTGTCCGCCAGAAGTGCAGCTACCAAGAATAGAATACCAAGTGTTTGCTTGTATAGGGCAGTCACCACCATCACAACGGTAATAGTATTTTTTATTCAGGTGTTTTGCGCATTCAGTAGTTGAGCACGTATCAGACGCTGTATTTGTTATAGCTACTTTAAACGTCCGGTATTAATCAGACATTATCCAATACCTATTTAAACATCTGGGTGCGATACTTGGATCAAGCTACATCACTCTTAGTAAAACGCTATGTGCGATTCGTATGTAAAGTCCGCACGTAGCTAGTCCTAAGCCAGGTTGAATTAAGTAAACTGTCCCGTAATTCGCAGATTGAATTAAGTAAACTGTCCCGTAATTCGTGCAATTATTGGGAGGGATTCTGGGAACAGTTAACTTAATCCCTTAAAGTAGGCTGGGTTAAGTAAACTTTCCCCGAAATCCGATGTGCTGTTTAAACACTCAACAGTCTCTTTAGCATCTTTGCAGCGATAAGCTACATGATGAAAACCATTTAGTTGGATTGGGTGGCTCAGACGCCCCCCTTTTCTCATTTTTTTCCAGTATTCAACACACCACGATTAATTTGGTCACGTTCAATAGATTCGAATAATGCTTTAAAGTTACCTTCACCAAAACCGTCATCGCCTTTGCGCTGAATAAATTCAAAGAATACCGGACCCAACTGGGTTTCAGAGAATATTTGAAGCAGTAATCGAGGGCCATCTTCAATGGTGCCATCCATTAATATGCCACGTGTTTGAAGTTCTTCAACAGGCTCACCATGGTTAGGTAAGCGA
>NZ_FOOU01000008.1 GCF_900113275.1 Neptunomonas qingdaonensis | reverse complement strand
GCTAACGCGCTATCTGGAGGATGGTGCGGTGCCCATCGACAACAACTGGGTGGAAAACCAGATACGCCCGTGGGCGCTGGGTCGCTCGAACTGGCTGTTCGCGGGTTCACTGAGAAGTGGTCAACGTGCGGCAGCGGTAATGACACTGATCCAGTCGGCCAAACTGAATGGGCACGATCCGTATGCCTACCTGAAAGATGTGTTGACGAGACTGCCAACGCAGAAGAACAATGTCATTGGTGAATTGCTACCGCACAACTGGACGTCGGCGGTTATTAGCAAGGTGTGATAACCGGCCGCTTACCCAGCAACTCACCCGGGCTAGCAAAGGAAGGACAGTTAGCACTGCTTCGATCGATTCGCTATGGTGTTATTAATGATATGGTCATACAACTGACAAGTGCTACATAGAACATGGCTAACGCAGATAAGTTACATATCTGTATCTGTTTATTGACCTATTTTCCCGGTTAGCCCGCTTTACGGCTGCAGCGCGCTTGCTTCACTCTGGCTGATAAACCGGTGGTGTGCCTGAGCTTAGTGAACGATAGAGCAGTCTGGCGTTTTTTGTTGGGTTTGGCAGAATCAATCGGTCCTGAAAATTAATTTCCAAATAATATAGTGAGCGAACACTGCATCTATTTATATTATTATTTAATTACTCAGGCTATTAAATATCCGGCAACATTTTTTATGCAGATTAATTTAAAAAACATCTACTGATGATTTATTTTTTGCGTATAGAGCTAATATTAAAAGAGCGCTCATATGAGCGCTCTAAATAAAAAGTCAGGAATCAGAAAGTCTTTTCGCTTTCTTATCTCGTCGTTTTTCTTTCAATGTTTTAGACGGTTGCTTTTTCTCTCTATTATCTTTAGCCATGATAAAATCTCCAAAAAATTTCTGCTTAAGCCAAGAGCCGCCGCCATTACTTTCACAGAGTTTCTTAACGGACACATTCGCGGCAAGATAAATACTTCAAGGCCATATTCCTCCATAAAAACATTCTTAAAGTCTATTTATTAACAATCTTAAGGAGCTTGCAATCAATGCTACTATTTAAAATATTGACGCTAAAGCACTCTCCTTTGGAGCGCCCTAACAAAGCACTTCCCAGTGGAGACAACACAGAAATGTTTTTTTCATCATCCGTCACTTTATCGGCATTCACCAGTGTCAGTTGTAGCTTTTCCTGTGTATCGACAAAACTTATGAGTACTGTATCGCCTATATTAGCCTGGTTAAGCGATTGATTTTTCAGGCTATCAAGCACATTAAACACTGAAAGCAGATGATAAGGCTTAGAATAGCTAAGCGAATCATTCGCTAATATATAGCGGTAGAGTTTATTAATCAGATAGCGGTAATTGGATAAAGGTATTGCGAACATAATCATCTCCCATTGTACAATTTGTGTAAAAAGTACTCGCCGAGAGGTGTTAGCCTCTCGGCCTAATGCGGGAAGGCGATATAATAATCAGGTATCAAGTATCTTTTTAACATGGTATTTACAGTCAGTCCTGCATGAATTAACTACCAGCATACCTGTTAAAATATAAAAGGCAAGCCACTACCCCTTCAATTATTAGCTACCGACCTCCTCTCTCCTTTATCCGAACCTATTGCACTTACAGATCTTAAACGCCTCTCATTTAAAAACCTTACTAATCGAAAAAATAATATAAATAAGTAAATGAATAAGCATAGCCTTTTCATAGTACGCCACTAAGAAGCAGGTAGTTAATAATAGGTAGTTATGTACAGATAGCTAGTAACGGGTAGTTATAAACAGATAGTTAGCAGCAAGTAGTTAACACGCGTTTCTACGGATTTCACTGTTTAATGCAGAACCCAGGCGATTAAAATAATGCTGAAACGCCCGGTTAATTCGCTCACGCTGTTTGCCCACTGGATACAGGCCTTGCTGTGCTTCAGTGGTTGCTTTAGTTCCTGACACTAAAAAGTTGTTCGTAATAGCAGCATCTTGAATAAACGCTTCAAATGCACGGGCACATAATTCTTCTGGCTGGCTGTAATACACTTGCTTCATGGCCTTGTCGACCCGTGCTGATACCTGAAACAACGGACTCGGTGATTTCCCATCTTCATCTAACATAATACTTCTGAAACAAGCGTACAGGTCATCATTCAATGGGTGAACTACGGGCGTCGCTTCTGACAACCACGCTTTGGAAGCAAACATCCCTGAAGGCGCATCATCAAATGCTGTAGCTCCCAGGTAGTGATCAAGCGCATGAAACCACTCGTGTGCAATACTGCCAGGGCCTGCGTTTTTAGCCAATGAAAAGCATCGCATCGACGGCTGATAATGAGCCGCGACTCCGGGCCGCCCACCAATACCGTATTGTAGAGACAAGGTTCCGCGCAAAGAGATCAAGGGCTCAGGGCACTGCAATATGCTCATCAGATCAACAAGAGCATCATAAAATAGCCCGGCAGCCCGGACTTGCTCTGGCCGCGTTACCCAGCGTCCGATTCGAATGGAGCTGAAATCAAAGCGTTGCCTGACGTCTACGAAGCTAACGGGCAGACCCTGCCGGACATCGGGGCCATGCCGATAAAATTCACGCGATAATGTCATTATAATTTTGAAGCCATACAGATTACTCAGTTTCAATTATTTTCTATGATGCCAAATGCCGCTGACATCCAAGACATAACAATACAAAATCAACCCAAAAAAACAAAAAAAGGCCACTCAATGAGCAGCCCAAAACTAAAACCTGAAAGATGTCTACCAGCTGATATTAGTCAGCCTGACGACGCAAGAAAGCCGGTATATCCAGGAAGTCCATATCATCGGTTCCTGTCTTTTTCGCCGGAGCATGCATCATTTCGTTTTCTTTCTGATCCGGCACGCTGCCACCACGCTGACGCGCTTCAGAGCGATTACGTAATACCGTTGGCAGTTCAAGTTGATTAAAGTCTGCTGCGGATGAAACAACACGCGTGGTAGTGCCGCCGTTTACGACTCTCAACTCTTCAGTCTGAGCCTGGCCCAACCCCGTAGCCACAACCGTCACACGTAACTCATCAGTCAAGTCCGGATCAATAACCGTACCCACAACAATAGTTGCGTTCTCTGATGCATATTCTTCAACAATATTACCCACTTCAGAGAACTCACCCAGACTTAAATCCAGACCCGCTGTAATATTTACCAAAATACCGCGCGCACCTTTAAGGTCAACATCTTCGAGTAGTGGACTATTGATCGCAGCTAAGGTGGCCACTGTAGCGCGGTCATCCCCTTTTGCAGCGCCTGTGCCCATCATCGCCATGCCCATTTCAGACATTACAGTACGAACATCTGCAAAGTCGACGTTGATCATACCCGGGCGCGTGATCAGGTCTGCGATCCCCTGGACAGCACCGCGTAATACATCGTTAGCGGTATTAAATGCATTAATCAGGCTGCAGTTACGACCCAATACCTGCATCAATTTTTCGTTAGGAATGATGATTAATGAATCAACATTCTCTTTTAATTGCTGAATACCTTCTTCAGCAATTTTCATGCGCTTACGGCCTTCAAACGGGAAAGGTTTGGTCACAACCGCAACCGTCAGAATACCCAGTTCTTTAGCCACTTCAGCTACGATTGGCGCCGCACCTGTACCGGTACCACCCCCCATACCTGCGGTGATGAATACCATATCAGCACCGGTAATCATTTCGGCAATCTGTTCACGGTCTTCTATCGCTGCCTGACGACCCACTTCAGGGTCTGCACCTGCACCCAAACCTTTGGTAAGCTCACCACCAATCTGAATAACGGCACGAGACAGCATATTCTGCAAAGCCTGTGAGTCAGTATTCGCACAAATAAACTCTACACCTTCTACATCTGTGTTTAGCATGTGCTGTACGGCGTTTCCGCCGCCACCGCCAACGCCAATCACCTTAATGACGGCATTTTGTGGCAGACTATCAACCAGTTCGAACATAATCCAATCTCCTTCAGGTTTGCACTTTTCGTCAGCGTAACGACAGCTGTACAGCGCTATTTTATATTTTTAAAATACACATTATCTCAACTGCTTGTAGTAAGCGGCTGAGGCTAAAAATTTCCTTTAAACCAATCTTTTACCCGGCTGACAAGCCCAGGGCCTTCGTAGACTGGTTTTGCAACAACCGGCGCTGTAGCGCGCTTCTCACCCGCCAGCACCTCTGCTTTAGAAGGCATACGTACCGATGAGGCACTGCCCGCCTGCCCACCCTGACTGGCGTAATGCAGTAAACCAATACCGGTCGCAAAAATCGGGTTATGCAGAATGTCGTCCATTCCGCGAACACCCTGCGGCATGGCCAAACGCACCGGCATATGGAATATCTCTTCTGCCAGTTCGACCACGCCTTCCATTTTCGCGGTACCGCCGGTCAATACAATGCCGGCGGCTACTAAATCTTCAAATCCACTGCGGCGTAATTCTGCCTGCACCATGGACAATAACTCGTCATACCGTGGTTCAACCACTTCGGCCAGCGCTTGACGAGACAGGTCACGCGGTGGTCGATCACCGACACTCGGCACCTTAATGGTTTCGTCTACATTGGCCAGCTGTGCCAATGCACAGGCGTATTTTATCTTGAGCTGTTCGGCATGTTGTGTCGGCGTGCGTAATGCCATGGCGATATCATTGGTCACCTGATCGCCTGCTACCGGAATCACGCCAGTATGGCGGATCGAGCCACCGGTGAAGATGGCAATGTCGGTGGTGCCGCCACCGATGTCCACCATGCAAACACCGAGATCTTTTTCATCGTCGGTCAGCACTGCATAGCTGGAGGCCAATTGCTCCAACACCACGCCATCGACTTCTAATCCGCAACGACGCACACATTTTTCGATATTCTGTATCGCATTAATCGCGCCCGTCACCAGATGCACTTTGGCTTCTAAACGCACACCGGACATACCCAGCGGTTCTTTAATGCCTTCCTGATTATCAATCAGGTATTCCTGCGGCAGGATGTGCAGAATTTTCTGATCAGCAGGAATAGCCACCGCACTGGCGGCATCGATAACGCGCTCCAGGTCATGATCCATTACTTCACGATCACGCACAGCGACAATGCCATGTGAGTTCAGACTGCTGATATGGCTACCCGCAATGCCAACGGTAACAGAGTGAATCTTGCAACCGGCCATCAATTCAGCTTCTTCAACGGCACGCTGAATCGATCCGACCGTCGATTCAATATTGATCACGACCCCGCGCTTCAGACCCCGCGACGGATGCGAGCCGATACCGACAACCTCGATATGGCCATCCGGCATAACTTCGGCTACCAGGCACACCACTTTAGAGGTGCCGATATCCAGTGCGACGATCATGTTATGATCAGTATTCATCTAATTAACCATTAATTAATAAAATACAAAAACTTTTACCGATCTTCTTTTGCAACATTTACAATTTACTTATTGATATGGCAAATTATAAGCCAAATATCTTTTAAATCCAGTAAGTATAACTATATACAGATAATAATTAACAATGTACAAAAAATCACCAGCTTATACCAATACTTATTCGGCGGTTATTTTACAAACTTTAGATATTTCTCTATTTTTCAAATAGATAGTAATTTCAGCTTTGAAATAAATGAGCACTGGCCATTTAATAGCAGCAAAATAAAACCTAAACCCAATATCTATTTTTATCAAAACTTAAATTTGAAAAAAATAAATAAATCAAAACCCAATATTGACAAATTAATAAAACTTCAATACTGAATATTGATTAATCAAGCCAATATCAATATCTATTTTTGATTTTAAAAGCCTCAATAACTTCAACTATTTTTGTTTTTTAAACAGCGAAAAACTCCGATAAAGACATGTTTCAATATCTTATTGATGACGATCAATATAGCTTTTTAAAGGTATCATTTTATGCTTTCGCAATTGCGCTCTTAACTGGTGATAGGTTAAGCCCAGCTTTTCTGCCGCCAATTTCTGATTAAAGCGGGTTGTCTTCAGCGCATCTAATAACAACTGCTGTTCAAGCGCACCCACCTGATCTGACAATTTAGAAACCTCTGGCTGAGGGATGACAAACGGCGCTTTTTTTATAACCTCTTTACTGCCTTGCAACCAACTCGCCGCAAACGGATCAATAATCAGCTCATCGACAGGCTCATCAATCAACTCCTGCCGGTAAACACTTCGCTCCACAGCATTACGTAGCTCGCGAACGTTACCTGGCCAGGCATACTCCAACATCTGACTTTTTGCATTGTCGGTAAAGCCGGGAAAGTATTGGCGTTCCAGCTCAAAACACATACTCAGCGCGAAATGTTCCGCCAGAATTAAAACATCCTGCTGGCGATACCTTAAAGGCGGAATATGTAAAACATCGAAAGCTAAGCGATCCAGCAGGTCTGCACGAAACTCTTCATTTTCAGCCATTCCTCGCAGATCAGCATTGGTTGCTGTAATTAAGCGCACATCCGCCTGCAACATGCTCTGCCCGCCCAAGCGTTCATACTCTCCGTATTCAACAATGCGCAGTAATTTCTCCTGCACTTGCGTTGAGCACGTTGCCACTTCATCCAAAAACAAACTACCACCTTCGGCACGCTCAAACCGACCCACATGACGTTTTACGGCACCGGTAAAAGCGCCCACTTCATGCCCGAAAAGCTCCGAATCAAGCAAATTATCATTCATCGAGGCACAGCTAACCTTGAGGAAATGCTGATCCCAACGTCTGGAAAGAAAGTGCACCCGCTCTGCGACCAGCTCCTTCCCCGTTCCACGCTCCCCAAGAATCAACACCGGTTTATTTAATGGCGCAATGCGGGATACCTGATCAGAGAGATCCAGCATTAAGGGTGATTCACCCAGCATTGTTTTTTTATTTGTTAGCCTCATAAGCTATATATTAGTTAAAAAAACCACTTTTTAGTTAATTTTTAG
The DNA here is from genome assembly GCF_900113275.1 of Neptunomonas qingdaonensis. GTDB lineage: Bacteria > Pseudomonadota > Gammaproteobacteria > Pseudomonadales > Balneatricaceae > Neptunomonas > Neptunomonas qingdaonensis. The sequence goes on along the minus strand of NZ_FOOU01000008.1, from coordinate 166,786 downwards.
CTAAATATAATCAACAAAATACCCAAAAAAATTTAAAACTGTTTAATATCAAGTAGTTAATAAGTTGGCATGAGAATAGCTATGTATATTACTAAAGGCTTTTAGCTCATTGATCCGATCAGCAAAGGCCCACTAAACAGATCAGGAGAAGCACAATGGGTATTTTTTCACGCTTTCAGGACATCATTAATGCCAATATCAATTCTTTACTGGATCGCGCTGAAGATCCGGAAAAAATGATTCGCATGATGATTCAGGAGATGGAAGAGACGTTAATTGAAGTACGCACTACATCAGCCAAAGTCATTGCCGACAAGAAAATGCTCGAACGCAGAGCGATTGCCCTGCAAAAAGATGCTGATGAGTGGGAAACGAAAGCAGCACTTGCTCTCAACAAAAAACGCGAAGATCTTGCCCGCGCCGCATTGACTGAACAGGCAGCCGCAGCAGAAACTCTTGAAATGGCACACCAGGAGCTTGATGCCATTGAGGAGCACCTGAACGACCTGAATAGCGAGATATCTCAGCTGCAGCACAAACTGGATGATGCTAAAGCTAAACAAAAATCGCTACTCGCCCGTGAGCAAACCACACGCTCTCGTCTGGAAATTCGTCGCCGCTTTAGCCGTGATAAGCTCAATGAAGCATTTGATAAATTTGAACGTTATGAGCGTAAAATGGATGATATGGAAGCTGAAGTTGAAAGCTATGACCTGGGCACTAAGGACCTTGCCAACGAGATCGAAGACCTCGAACGCAACGAAAAAGTTGACCAGGCAATGGCAAAGCTTAAAGCTCAGATGAACAAAAACAAATCTGGTGATTAATAATGTCTAGCTTCGCGTTCTTTTTCGTACCGACCGTCATCTTTCTGGGGATGGTCCTCCCTCTTTGGCTAATATTGCACTATGCCAGCAGATGGAGATCCACTAAAGCGCTTTCAGCTGAAGATAAACAAACACTGGAAGCCGCCATGAAGGAAGTAGAACGCCTTGAAAATAGACTAGAGACCCTTGAAACCATTCTCGACGCCGAGCAACCCGATTGGCAAACGCGTCACTCAGTAGATTAAGGAGGCTGTATGTTCACAGCTAAAGACCGAGGTTATGACATCGATTTATACCGCAGTACCGATAGACGCTGGATCGCAGGCGTGTGCGGCGGCATTGCAGAAAATATGCAGTGGTCTGCGACAGGTGTAAGAATAGGTGGCATTTTATTATTCATGTTTACCGGCGCCTTTGCCGTACTGGCATATATCGCTGCTGTCTTTTTGTTATCCAGCAGACCTTATGAAAGCAGCAAATCCTATCAGAGCAGCAAGGAGCGGGGAAACACATACGAAGGCGGTTTTTCCAGACAAACGCACCACCAGCACAAGCCGAACCTCAAACAGAAGATGTTTGATTACGGCGCATCGGCATCAAGCCGCATTGAGGAAATACGTACACGGATAGCAAAAGTAGATAAGCGAATTCGCGCCATGGAAGAGCATGTGACTTCACGCAAATTCCACTTCGATAGAGAGATGCGCCGCAGCTAGATTGAACTAATTCTAAACTTAATAATGATTATCAATATAGAGAGCCACCAAACGGAGGGCTCTCTATGCTTCCAACTTATACTTGCAGCACTTTCCTGCGAGAATATACCAACCCACTCGGGCCTAATCAAAATAGCAACCTTGCTACAGGTTCAGGCTCACCGTTATCACAAACAGCCTGAGACCGAACAACTACCAATCTAAAGTCAGATAAATCCAAGCCAGCGCATAAGTAAAGCAAACGCCTTTTAGCCCTGCACTTCCTTCACAAGAAGTGCCTTTTTCAATCACTTCCAAAGCCGGCAATTATTATAAATAACCTAAACATTTACGTACCTTTCTGTGAGGGTCGTATACCTCAATAAAATTTGAGGTGGGAGGCAGCATTCCGCCAGTCGACAAATTTAATACTAAAAAAAGCATTAAAAACAGGTAACTAGACACTTTAACAAGCATTAGAGATTTAGCATTATCCAATTGCATTACTATCGGGTTATTTACAGCGTTATTTGTGACGTTAGGATTATCAGCTCTGCAAAATAATAACGAGGAAGCACAGGTAATGAAAAAAATAAACACATTATTGGGTACAGGACTAATTGCTTTAAGTATGACTGTCATGGCTGCTGAAATGGGCACTCCTGATGAAGCTAAAGCGATGAGTGAAAGCGCTGCCGTTTTGGTCAATACAACGGGCGAGGCAGCTTTTACTGAGTTTTCGAAAGAAGGAGGAGACTTTCTAGCTAAAGATCTTTATGTCTTTTGTATGGACATGGAAGGAAAAATGCTGTCTCACGCAGCAAAACCACAACTCGTTGGTCAAAACCTGATCGATTATGACAAATACGGTGAGAAACTGTTTGTTAATATGATTGAAGTAGCTAAAGGCGGTTCTGGTTGGGTTGATTACAACTGGCCAAAACCAGGTAGCGAAGAAATAACGCAAAAAACCAGCTATGTCATACAAAATGATAAGGGGTTCTTCTGCGGCGTTGGGGCCTATAAGTCATAAGAGAATAATCCCCGAGAGCCTTCAACAACAAGGCTCTCTATGCTTTTACACTCTACTTTTAACCTCTGCTTTTAACTTATATTCGCAACCTATGCGCAGAATCTATGCTCACAGCGCAGATTCTGAATCTATGCGAGCAAGACTGAGCGACGAGAATACAACAAGCCAGCAAGACCTAAACCAAACAGCAACAGTGTTGCTGGTTCCGGCACTTCGCCAGGAGGCGTATTCGGGGTAGAACTATATGATTTATCACTATCATTACAGCTTCCTTGATCACCGGGGAGCAGATCATCGCCACTACAAAAAACCTGCGAACGAATTCCCACCAAACCAAAGTCAGATAAGCCTAGGTCAAAGCGGTTAGTCACCCAACTAAAGCTTTGCTGCCCCTCATACCCCTGTTTACCCAAACGGAACACAAACTCCCACTGGCCATCGGGAGCAAGAGGGTTTATCGTCGGGGAGGAACCGTTACCGTTACCGTTAAGATTACAGCCATTTCCACAACTATCCGAGGCAGTATCAGTAAAAATCAAGTTAGCTCCCAATGCACCAGGTACAGTAACCGTAGTATCAACAAACCCTGCTGATGCTACCGACCCGACAGTCTGATCACCAAAGTCAACAAACAAGCCCAAAGCCTCCGCATTCCACGGATCAATCGTCAGGTTATATGTAAACTTGCCCGCGGTATTATCATCAACAGTGAAGATATAATTAGGAGAGCCACCCTCATTCGACGTCCAGCTATCTTTATCATAAGTCAGCACATTGGCCTGAACCGACATTGATGAGAGCAAAAACCCACACATCAACACGGTTAAGCTTATATATTTATTCCCTTTCATAAATTCACCCCTCAAACAGTGATTCAAACGCAATGTAAATATACATATGCAATACTTAAACCAAGAAAACTATTATCTTTGCATTCAACATGTTGAAAATAGATGGTTATTCACAAAATAAAGAGATGTAAAATTAACTGACACCAATATAAATTCAAACAAAAATATCATACTTCCGTATGAAACACATGCTTGAAACGTGAGTATAAAACAGCTGTTTATGGCTTAAATATCAAGAACAAATGACAACCACATCTATAGGAGCAAAGGCAGTAAAACGCTGGTTATTGAGCTTGCGTATTTTTCAACGCCCCGACATAGGTGCCTCACGCACAATCGGCCTAGGTGCCACATACCGCTTTAACCGCGATCCCAGTTGCCAATGCGATATAACAAATAAATAAAAAAACCAGCTTCATTGAAGCTGGTTTTTGTTGTGTTAACCGATTAATAAAGTGCTATTAAAAAACCAATAGGCCTATAGAGATAATCACACCCGAGCCAAGCAAAGCCATGATGCAATATCCCATCACGTCTTTAGCGCCTAACCCAGCAATAGCCAGCGCAGGTAGCGCCCAGAAAGGCTGAATCATGTTGGTCCAGGCATCACCCCAGGCAATTGCCATGGCGGTTTTTGCAGCGTCAACACCCAACGCGGCACCAGCAGGCATCATGATCGGTGCCTGCACCGCCCATTGACCGCCACCAGAAGGGACGAAGAAGTTAACGATACCCGCGCTTAAAAAGGTAAATAATGGGAAGGTTGTTTCGTTTGAGATAGATACAAAGGCTTCAGAAATCACCCCAGCCAATGACACACCAGAATCACCTGTTGCTGTCATCATGCCCATGATGCCCGCATAAAACGGAAACTGTAGCAGTATGCCAGCACAGTTTTTAGCACCTTGAGAAACCGAGTTAAGCAAACTCTTTGGGGTACCATGCAACAAGATAGCCGAAAACAAGAAAGTGAAGTTCACAATGTTTAAGTTAAGCGCAAAACCATTATTCATAAAATAATAGATGATGTAAGCAAAACCCATTGCGCCTAACAACAAGGACAATACACGGCTGTTTTCCAGACGTTCCGCTGGAGACATATCCTCTTTATTCGGTAATACTGCTTCAACAGCTTGCTCTTCCAGCAACGCCGCATCGATCGTCACAGTATCTTGAGCAGCAGGGTGCATCAGACGATTCAGCAACGGAATGGTAATAAACATCACTGCTAGAATAGTCAGGTTCATGGCAGAAAAGAGGGTTTCAGAAGTGGGAATAGCCGAGGTTACCGCACCATTGGTGACGGTTTCAATACTGGTGCCACTGGCGATAGCCAAAGGAATCGAGCCGGACAAACCCGCATGCCAAAACAAAAAACCACTGTAAGCAGACGCGATTAACAAACGATAATCCACGCCTTTTACTCGTACCGCAAGCTCACGAGCAAAAATAGCACCCAAGACTAAACCAAAACCCCAGTTGATCCAACAAGCAACAGCACTGACCACAGTCACTAAAATAATAGCCTGGCCCGGTGTTTTAGCGATGCCAGCCATTATGGCCAACTTACGCTTAAACGTAGGAGCACTGGCCATTGCATGTCCGGTCACCACCACCATCGCCATCTGCATAGAGAAAGTTAATAATGCCCAAAACCCACCCGCCCAAGCATCAACCACCTGCATAGGACCCTGGCCTGTACTTGGCATTACCAACACAAAAACTAACAAGGTTAAGACGATGGCAAAGATAAAAGGATCGGGAAGGTAACGCTGTAACAGGACGACAAAAAACTTACTTAATCGTTGCAATAGGGTTAATTGCGCGACATTAGTATTCATATTTCTTCCTAATAGATATTGTCAGATAGCCTAGATAAGAGGCTATTTATTTTAATTACGCTTTTGGCGTCTATCGGGATAACGGCATTTGGCCCTTATCGAGATAACTGTTTTCACCCATTATCGCAGTGTCTTTTGTAACGGGTCGGCGGCTCCAATAACTCGCCAACAAAGAACCAGAAATATTGTGCCACACACTAAAAATGGTGCCAGGCAGAGCCGACATAGGCGTGAAGAATTTCACGGCCAACGCCGCTGCTAATCCTGAATTTTGCAAACCCACTTCAAAGGCAATGGTACGACATACTTTCGCATCGAAACCCAACAGATACGTCACCCAGTACCCCAGTATCAGACCAATCGAATTATGCAGAATCACCGCTGCTGCAACCACTAAACCGACTTCAACCAGTTTTGAAGAGCTTAATGCCACGACAATCGCAATAATCAGGACAATGGCAAACATAGATATGTACGGGAAAATCGGTTCGGCTTTACGGATAAACTTAGAGAAAAAGGTATTAATCAGCACACCCGCCGCGACTGGCAGCAATACGATTTTAAACAAGCTGATCAACATAGATGCCACTGGCACATCGACACTTTTACCTATCATCAAAGACACCAGCAAAGGCGTCATCAACACACCAAGCAAAGTCGAAATGGCCGTCATAGAAATAGACAGCGCCGTGTCACCTTTCGCTAAATAGCACATCACATTAGACGACGTACCGCCCGCCACACTGCCAACCAACAACATACCAACGGTCAGTTCGGTATCAAAGCCAAACGCCATCGCGACACCAAAGGCGGCAATAGGCATGACCAAAAATTGCAGTAAAACACCAACGCCCACGGCCTTTCTGCTTTTCAATACTTGCTTAAAATCCGCCGGACTTAACGTAAGCCCCATCGCAAGCATGATAACCATCAGTAAAGAAACGATTTGAGTTTTCAGCCCGACAAATACATCCGGCTGAAAAAAAGCAAGCGCAGAAAGCAATAGCGCCCACACAGGAAAAAGCTGAATAACCATAATATTGAACTCCATGTATCCCACTCAGTTTTACTGGCGATACGTTAGTAAAAGCGAATAGGAAGCGACGATTAATTATTAATACCCCATTTCATCTTCCTTACGACTAACCCGCTCAAAGATTAAACAGCGGGCTCGCAAAATGACGATTGACGAAAGTAAGTGATTGAACGGGGGCGGGATTGTACCGAAATGAAAGAGGTTAAAACAGTGTTTATCGATGCGCTAAAACGCTTAAGAAACCATGAAATACAAATAAGCCCCATATGAGCTTAATCTGTTGCCGTCTCATTGCTATCCGTTGCTTCTTCGGCAATATCCACCAAGCGCTTGGGTAACACTTTTTTACCATTTACACCCAGAGTTCCGGGGACAGTTTACTTAACTCCTCAACTCTGGCGAGATAAGCTATATTTGATAAGGATGTATCAAATACAAGGAGCGAGACAATGGCCAGGATGGCTAGAATGGTTATTCCAAACTACCCCCACCATATTACCCAGCGGGGAAACCGCCGCCAGGAAACCTTTTTCATAGATGATGACTATCAGGCTTACATTTCTCTGTTGAGCAATGCTAAAAAGCAGGCAGGCATAGATGTATGGGCTTACTGTCTAATGCCAAATCACGTCGATCTGGCGGTGGTTCCCGAACACAAAGATAGCCTGGCGGTTTTCTTTCGTGCAGCGCTTCGACAATACACACGGCACATTAAGTTCAGGGAAGGTTGGCGGGGTCATCTTTGGCAGGAACGATTCCATTCCTTTGTGATGGATGAAACCTATCTGTTAGCTACCGTTAAGTATGTTGAACTAAACCCTGTTAAGGCTCGATAGTGTCAGACCCCTGAAGATCGGGCCTGGTCTGGTGCGCAAGCTCATCAAAGGGGAGAAGATGACGCGCTTGTTTCGGTCAGTCCGATGCTGGATAGAGTCAGTGATTGGCGAGAATATCTGGGGTCTGATGAAATATCGATATGCAACAACGTATCCGCGAGTACACGCGTACGGGCAGGTCTGGGGGAACAGATGATTTTTTGAACAAGCTTGAGCGACAAACAAAGCGCATTTTACGTAAAGGAAAACCAGGACCGAAAAAGTGGCTGGATTAAGTAAACTGTCCCCGGAATTACCATTTTTCAATCTCGTCAAAGCCGCAACGTGATAAGTCTTTTGTTTAATTTGACTGGCTGGCAAGTAACCTAAAATCTGCTTCATATTTTTCCAATTTTTTAAGCAGAGACTGTTTTTGATTGGCATCTAAACTGTTAAAAAAATTTACAATAAAAACAGTGGTGACTTGCTGGTTATGACGAAACTTTTGACGTAAATCTACGCTCCAAAACTCGCGTCGATTCTTAAACATGCTTTTTATCATTTCAGGTTTGTTAGCATTTTGTGCATTGAAAATACTATGTAACCGTGTTTGCCAGGCTTGCCTACTTTCATAAAACCCAGGGGAGAGCCAATGGGTTTGAGTGGACCACTGATTAATCATCTGCTCTTGACTGGCACTTAGTTCATCTAGCCAATCATCCAAAAATTTTTCCACTCTTTTTTTGCTTGACGCTTTAGATTCAGCTTCGCCAATTAAGACAAATTTTTCGTTATATTTTTGATTTTTAATGGCTAAATTTTCAATGAGTTCCGCCTGTTGCTTGGGGTTCATTTGCGCAATCAAAGGCGCAAATTCATTAGCGAACTCGATAAACAGGGTTTCAATAAATCCATCTAATTGTAAAAAATAATTTGCTACTTTCTCTTCAGAAATCGATCCTTGAACGTCACTGGAAATCACCTTTAAAAAGTCGCCATAACGACTTAACTGGGTAGCACGGTGCCAGTCTAAAACGGAGTCTAAAGACGAAGTAAACAAATCCTGCTGATAGTGTTCTATCGTTACATAGTCTTCAAGATACCATGGCGCTAACCAATCTAATTGGTTGTAAACAAAGCGCGTAGAACAGCCAGTGATCAGATAGCTCACCACTAAAACCGTTAAGCTGGTCTTTAACAATGAGCGATACTGAAACTTCATCGACAGCCTCTCAATGTAAAATGCAATTTTTAAATAGCGTAGCAGATAGGAAATTATGGTTAAAGCAGACTATTTTACTTACGTCTTAAATATTAAATAGGCATAATAAAAAATTTTACGGATCAAAGCCATGTACATGATAGTTAAGCACGCCCACCTGACCATAATTTCGCTTACGTTTGTCTTTTTCATTATTAATTTTGTGTTAACGATGAAAGGGTCTGACAAGGTCAACGATAAAATACTAAAGATTGGACCACATATTTTATATACCCTGTTTATTTTCACTTTTATCTACCTGATAATAGTTAATCCGCTTAACTTGTATCCCTTCGTAAATGGTTGGGCATCATCTAAACTAGCTGGTTTCGTGTTCTACATACTCTCTATTACGCTTGCGCTTAAATGGGCAAAATCAAACTTATGGCGGATTGTAGGCCTAATAAGTGCCGTATTTTGGTTAGCCATGACTGCACGACTGGCTTTTGCCGATCATCTTAAAGTAAAGGGGATGAGCGAAGATGCTAATGCATATATAGAATCGGCGCAGTTTATGTTATCGGCGATTTGCTAAAACTAACAATAAGAGCCGAATGACCGGCTCTTGTAGAGAGTAAATTTAAATCACAGTTTTATAACCACGCTAAGATTATTTCAATCAGATTTAATGTGGTCACTATCAGCTTCTTCAGCGATATCAACCAAGCGCTTAGGTAGAATTTTTTTGCCGCTAACACCCAGTTCATTTAACGCTACGGCCTGCTGAACTAAGTTACCTCGACCGGAAGAAAGACGGCTAAATGAAACATCGTACGCTTGCTGCGCACGGGACAGATGCTTGCCTACATCTTCAAGAGACTCAATAAAGCCGACGAATTTGTCGTACAGGTCTGCACCACGTTTCGCAATTTCTTGGGCATTTTGGCTTTGGTGCTCGTATCGCCAGATATTTTGGATGGTACGCAAGGTCACCAACAAGGTTGTCGGACTGACCAACATGATATTGCGCTCAAAGGCAAAACGAAATAACTCGGGGTCATGCTCCAGCGCTAACAGGAAAGCCCCCTCAATGGGCACAAACATCAAAACAAAGTCCAGGGAGCGCACGCCTTCTAACTTCTGATAGGCTTTATCACCTAAACCGCGAATATGATTCTGCAGCGAAACAGCATGTGCTTTGCGTTGTTGCAGGCGAAACTGCGCATCATCGCTGGAACAATATTGCTCGTATGCCGTCAGCGAAACCTTGGAATCTATAATGACGTCTTTGCCGTCTGGCAGATGTACGATCACATCCGGTTGATAGCGCTGCTGCTGATCTTTCAGTGAGACCTGAACTTCGTACTCGTGCCCTTTTCTCAGCCCTGATTCTTCAAGCACCCGCTCGAGTACAATCTCTCCCCAATTACCCTGAGTTTTACTTTCACCTTTAAGCGCCTGTGTCAGGTTAATGGCATCCTGGCTCATCTGCACATTCAAACGCTTTAACTGGCTAATCTCAGTATGCAACGCACGTCGATCTTTCGCTTCACGGTCATAGACATCTTCAACACGGCGTTTAAAGTCACCAATCTGATCACGCAATGGGGTTAGCAGCATCCCCATCTCTTTGCGACTCGACTCGGAAAAGCGCTGTGACTTCTCATCAAAAATCTGATTAGCCAGGTTCTGAAACTCCTGCTTAAGCTGATCTCGCGCTTCAGCCAGCAATGTGAGCTTTTCTTCAGCTGACTCCCGGTCAGCATGTAATCGTGCTTCCAGCTCAGCCACTTGTGCCTGACGAATCGCCAACTGCTCTCTTAAGTCAGACCGATCAAACTCAAGGTTATCCAGCTTGTTTTCCAACTTATCCAGATAAGATAAGCGCTCCTGATACTGAACCTCTTTTAATTGCTGCTGGTGCAACTGCGTTTCTAATTCGCCACGCAGCCGCCCCCAAGAGGATCGAGTCCATTGTGAAAACAGCATGGCCATTGCAGCGACGACAATAAAAGTGATCAGCGAGGTCGCCATATCCCAGCCGGCGACAAACTCCACTAAGGTCATCCGTGCTTACCAGTAATAATAAAGTATCGCGATAGAACCAATAACAAGAGGCGTCATCAGCACAAGGTTCTTAACATCTCCCAACAAACGCTGCATCACTAATAAATGCACCACAGGAAAAGTGATCAGCAAACAGACAAGCGGTATCCACCAATCTAAATTAAGCATGCCGAATGCCATCGCGCCAATTAAGGTTAGCGCGGCTAGATTTCCCGCCATAATAATAGCCACCTGAGTATTACGCTCAGCTAGCTTTCCGGTTTTTTGCTCATCCGGTAGTTTATTTACCGCGCCGGCACTCAGCGCCGCTGACATCGTTACAAAACCAGTAATCAAAAAGGTAAATATTGGATCCACGCGCCATTACTCCACTTCAACAGGTTGATAGGCGTGATTGTAGAGGAATTCAGCGTTTAACCCTACCCATCCTCTCGTTTATTCACACAGATGGGTGCCAACTAGCACCCACAGAAGCAGCAGCAAGGATTAATCATTATGCAGAAAGTGATATTATTCTCTGTAATTTCACAATTACCCCTATTTCAGGCTCAATGGCTGGGCCAGCAAAGCCTTATTAAGAGAGATTACGCACTAATGGAGTATCTGGTTAACGAAGCCGTTGAAGATTATGCTTTCCTTAATACAAGCGAAGAGCCACCCTTACTGACAGAATTGATTACTGCTACCAATGAAACCATGGGATGGCCACAAAAACTCTCAGGCAGATTAGTAGGCCGGACACTCAAAATGCTGAGTGCTATCCACCAGCCCAGACGCGCCCTTGAGATTGGTATGTTCACCGGCTATTCCGCGCTGTCGATTGCTGAAGGCATGCCTGACGACGGCAAACTTATCTGCTGCGAAACCAATCCCCGTGCTATTGAGTTCGCTAAAACCTTTTTTCAGCGCAGTGAGCATGGCCATAAGATTGATGTTGTATTTGGTAAAGCGCTCGACACGCTCGATCGTCTGAGCCATACACTTGATGGGCCGCTGGATTTCACGTTCATCGATGCAGATAAGCGCAGCTACCTGAATTATTACCTGAAAGTGAAAGAACTCACCCGCCCCGGTGGACTCATCGTCCTCGACAATGTGCTTTGGTCTGGCAAAGTTCTGCAGCCAGAATCAGAAATCGACGATACACTGGTTGAAACCAACCGCTTAATTGCAGCCGACCCTGATATGGAAAATGTATTTCTGACCGTACGTGACGGGTTAAATGTCGTCAGGAAACTCCGCTAATGTCAGGCCAGCCTCTTCATTCATCCAAGCAATCAGCAAAGCAGCCATCATCAGCGGATCAACTGTTACGCATTTATGTAAACACGCCAGACAATGATCCCCTCATGGAAACGCTAAGCCAGCAACGCGATGAGCTCCTGGATGATCTGGATAAAGTGGCGTCGGCCGCTGAGGTGACGGGGTTAATTATCTGGCTGCTCAGGGACAACGGCATTAACACTCAAGGCGAAACATTGGACGAAACAGCTGATCGTCTCGGGGATTTAGATATAGAAACAGACACTGACCAGTATACTCATCTGATATTCCAGATCAAAATGGCTGTTGAGCGCCTCGACTCTATTATGCTGGATAATAGCTAACATGAAATGGGGGCGTATAAAGCTAAAGCGCTGGCTATCACTTTGCCTGATAGTGTTAGTGGCGCTCCCGGTTCTTAGCTACCTTTCCCTGCCTTTTATTGCAAAAAACGTTGTCGAGATCTGGCTGACTGATCAAGGCTTTCAAAAACCTGTTTTTAGTGTGGAATACCCTAGCCATCGGGAGCTACTGATCTCTCAACTCAGTGTGGAAAAACATACTGAGAACCGCATATCCACCCTGTCTGCAGGGCCTGTCACTATCAAATTTGATCCATGGAAGTTGCTCTTCAATGCAGAACTGACCCGTATTGAAATTCCCTCAGCCAATCTTGATATCGCCATGACAGGCAAAGCGCCACAGGACGAAGCCGAAACAACTGACACATCCGATACAAGCTCCTTTGACCTATCACAATTGATGCCCGATCAATGGCTGGAACTTGCACCCGCACAGGAGCTGGTGATTGGCCAGTTAGATGTTAAATGGTACGGCCCTGATCAACCCTTTTACCGCTTCACCGGCAACATCTATCTCACTCAGAAACAACTACTGACGCGTGTCTTGAGTAGCATTAATGAGCGAAAGCTTAGCCACTCGGACATTACCCTGTTCAGGGATAACCGTTTTCAAATCAATGTCATTGATCAGCAAGCAAGCGGTTCTGGACCCATAGTCAGACTAACAGGCCTATTCATACAGAATGATGCCTCTATTACTCTGCAAGCTTTACACTCTGTGGATCTTGGTAAAATCTATCAGATAGCACAACAGCTTGAAATTCCTCAAATGGAGATCATCCCGCCGATCAACGGATCTTACTCAGGCGACACCGAGATTTCCTTTGCTAAAGATTTTACGGGGAATCTCGATGCATGGTTGTTAAGCATCAACGCTATCCAACAAAACCAGTTACAAGCACGCATAGAGCAACCTTATGACGGCATTGATAGTATAAATCTGGACCTCACCTCTGAACTAAGCCTGTTACAACCGGGCTCTCTTAAACACGGCTCTGTTAACCCCGGCTCTGTTAATTCGAGCTCTGTTAATCCGGCCCCTCTGAATCACTCTATTTCTATTGTCGTATCAGCCGACAGTAAGGTTTCACTTGCCAACCTGGAGCAAGCAGGCTGGTCAACCGCCAATGCGACGGCCACGTTAGATAACGCCCTGACAATAAAAATAGCCGAAAAAACCGACATCGAACCGTTCAAGATGACATTGAACACAGGCAAGGTCAGCAATTCAACCAGTCAGATCATCCCTCAGCCAATAAGCCTGTCTTTCAGTAACACAGATCTTGCGCTTAAAAAAACACAGGTCGTGTTTAATGCTCCCCAGATACAAACCCACCTGAATACAACAACATTGCCTGCCATTCAGGCATCAGGAAATATTTACGTCCAATTACCTGAAATCAAGGCGGGTATCAGCCTGGGCAGCAACGCACTTTCATTACAAAGTGCTATTAGCCTGGCGGCAAACCTCGATAAAGCACTGATCGACGCGCAATGGCGCATCAAAGAGATTGACCTCGCCAAAACCCAGGCACAATGGCGGCCGTATCTTGCTACCCTCTGGCCTGAAAAACTAACGTTTATTAGTGGTGAATACTCTCAATCCGGGCACTTCAAATGGCTCAGCGGTCGATTAGATGGTGTCATTAGCCATTTTGTGAGTAAGATCAGCCTGACACAAGACCGCCTTGCTGTCATTGGCGCTTCCATCGACAGCAAAACATTTTTGCGTGGCGAGCGCATTGATGAACAGGGCAGCTTACGCATCGATAAAATCGATGCCGGTGTAGAAATCAATGATATACAATCACAGTACCGACTCAATAAGCTGGGGACTAATAATAGCATCGCTGATATCAGTCATTTTTCCGGCACATTGCTCGGCGGCTCATTTCAACTGGCACCTTTCTATAGTGTGCTCAATCCATTGACGATCAACACCGATCTATTCTTGCGTGGTCTATCGCTGGATGCACTCCTTAAACTGGAACAACAACCGGGGTTAAGCGGTGAAGGCATTCTTGATGGAGACCTGCCACTTCGGTTTACCAGCAGCGGCATTTATATCACTGATGGAATAGTACAGGCACGCGGGCCTGGCATTATCCGCTACCGTCCAGACGCAAGCATTCAAGCATTACGGCAATCCTATCTGGGGTTAGGTATTGCATTAGATGCCCTGGCTGATTTTCACTACCATGAGTTATCAGTCGGCGCTAATTACACACCCGATGGAGTTTTGTTATTAAAAACCCACTTAGCTGGTAATAACCCTGCGTGGAATAACGGCCAGGCCGTCAATTTTTCGCTGAATATTGAAGAAAACTTACTTAATCTCCTGAAAACCCTACAATTCACAGATGAATTGACGAACACGATAGAGAAGCGGTACCGTACACCTTAGACGAATGTTGAAGGAAACCTCCTCATGCAACCAAATATGACGCTTCTCGCCGGGCTGCTAATGAGCAGCAGCCTGCTAATAGGCTGCTCACCTAAAGTTCAGGTGGCTGTGCCCAACGAGCCTATTAACATCAATCTTAATGTGAAAATTGAGCATAAGATTCTGATCAAGGTTGATCGTGAGATTGATGGCCTTTTAAACGATAAGAGCGACCTATTCTAGGAGTCACCATGATGAAACCAATAACACGTAAACTCCTGAGCAGGCTTATTCTGAGCTTCCTTATCATAGCGACACCGGCATGGGCACTATCGCTGGATGAAGCTCAATCAAAAGGGCTTGTCGGTGAAACACCCAGCGGCTACCTCGCCAGTGTCAGCCCGTCACCCAACAGCGATACCCGGCGCCTCATCAATGAGATTAATACAAAACGTAAAGCAGCCTATATGGATATCGCCACCAAAGCGGGCGTAGCGTTGGAAATTATTGAGATACGCATCGGGCAGCGCCTTTACGATAACGCACAAAAAGGTGCTTTTCTGCAAAACCCACAAGGCAAATGGATACAAAAGTAGTAACAGATTGCAAAAAAAATAATATTAGTCTTGCGCAGGCCAGCTCGTGAAACAAAAAATTGATAACGCGTTGCTCTCTTACCGAAGGTTAAATTTGGCAGGTTTCTTTTTAACCGGCTCTGCGCTTTCATACGCTTCCATTGCCCTGGAACAACAGCTCAGCTCTATTAATTGCTCACTGTGCAGTATCGTCCGCTTGTGCTTGTTATGTATGAGCGTTTTGTTTTTTATCGCATTTGTCCACAATCCATGGACTTTTGGCCAACGTTTTTATGCTCTTTTAACCTGGCTTCTGTCCCTCTCAGGGTTAGCCGCTGCAGGGCGACATATCTGGCTGGAATCGTTTCAGCTTGCAAGCCCGACTGCCTGCAATGCCGGTATAGAAACACTAACGGCTTCGTTACCTTTTTTATCAGATGTTCATATATTGCTGGCAGAACAACACGACTGCTTGGATAATAGCTGGCATCTATTGGGGTTTACCTTATCTCAAGTAACCTTGGGAGTATTTATATTCCTTTTTCTAATCACCTGGCGACTCTTAACCCGGCGCCCTGAGCCTAAACTACTCTTCTGAAATGAAACTTAAAAATTTACTAGCACTGCTGGCTTTGTATGTATACACAGCACCCGTCACGGCCGCACCCTGGACCCTCAATCTCTATTTTGAAAATGATCTGTTCGCCGATACCGATCAAAGCTACACCAATGGTCTCAGACTCGCCTGGGTATCTCCTGATATTGATACTTATCTGTATGACCCACAGCTTCCGGCATGGTTACGTGAAGTCAACTACTGGTTTACGCCTCTGTACCCTGATCCAGAAAACATAAAAGATGGCGTCAACCGTAATCTCGTTTTTACGATTGGCCAACAGATGTACACACCTGAAGATCGTGAACGAACCACCCTCGACCCGAGTGACCGCCCATATGCGGGCTGGCTCTATGCTGGGTTTGGTTATCACGCCAAAACCAAGAACAGACTAAACTCGGTAGAAGTGAACCTAGGTGTCGTAGGGCCCGCCGCACTTGGGCAAGAAGCCCAGGATATGGTTCACCGCGCCCGCGATATAGCACTCTTTCAGGGATGGGATAACCAGTTACAAAACGAGCCTGGGATTCAACTGGTATGGGAGAACAAGCGTCGATTAGCTAAGAAACCGATTTTTGGCCGTTTTGGATATGATATTATCACCCACTATGGTGCAAGCCTTGGCAACGTCGCCACGTATGCTAATACCGGCGCCGAAATACGTTTTGGTGTTCGCCTGCCGGATGATTTCGGTACCTCTTCATTACGCCCGGGCGGTGATAACAGTGCACCGGGAAATCAGGATCCTCGCTTACGTCAAGGCTGGGGAGTCCACACTTTTATTTCGATAGATAGTCGTTTAGTTGCACATAATATATTTCTTGATGGCAACTCTGTTCGCGACAGCCACTCTGTGGATAAAAAGTACCTGGTCGCTGATGCGGCCTTCGGCATTGCCGGTGTTTATAACAAATGGAAAGTATCCTACGCACAGGTCTATCGCACTAAAGAATTTAAAGGACAGGAAGATGCTCAAAGCTACGGCTCGTTTAGTGTTGCTTATTCTTATTAAAATACCGGATATAAATATAGAGTTAACATAAAAAGTATCGATACCGTCATGACCGGGCCTATTCTACATAGGCCCTAAAAAAGTCCCGAAAAAAGCCCCGAAATACCAGAGATTGATGCCCGGACTTATATTCAGATTTAAACTCAGGCTTAGAATTTGCCTGATAACTTCATCCAGACAGATCGACCCGGCTCGTTCACCTGCAGCGGCGTTGGATCAAACACATCATCACGGCTTTCATGCACACGGTATGTTTTATCAAACACATTATCGATACCAGCAGCTAGCGTTACAGCCGGTGATAGTCGGTAATCAGCAAACAGATCCACCAACCCATATCCTGATGTTGGAGTGACATCTAAACCTGCACAATCCGATGATGCCAGACAAACCTCGCTCTGAGAGGCAACAAGACTACTAGTGATGCCCGCGCCCCATTGACCCGACTGATACAAAGCCTGTAGGCGCGCGGTCAGTGGTGAAATCCGCGATAATGGTTCGCCAGTATCCAGATTATTCCCTAGCGTATAGCTAAGACTGCTGTTCAATAACCACTGCGCATTTAGCCGGTGTTGATGTTCAAACTCAACGCCATATATCTCCGCTTCTACATTACGATAACGTTCTATCGAACTGTCCCGGTAACGCAGAATGTAATCATCGATACGGTTGTAATAGGCCGACAGTGACCACGGAGACTTATCCGTGTTACTCAAAACCCATTCAAGCTGATGATGTTTTTCCGGTGCTAACCAGGGGTTACCAACCCAATTACTTTTTGCCATATAACGCTCAGTCGCATCTGCCGTGCGCACGCTACGCGAAGCAGTCATTTCCAATTGGTAATTTTGATTAAGCTGATGCTGCCAGCTGGTAAAACCAGCGATGTTATACTCACGTTGCTGTTCAGGTGTTGCGCCATAAAGCGTTGCCGCCGTCTGATTCATCATAAAGACGTCATTTTCATTATTCACATCAGCCGTAATATAATCGTAACGCAGACCTAACTTCACACGGTTCCTGGCAGACAAAGTGCGGTTCACCTCGCCAAAAACCCCTACTTGTTCAATCGTCACATCCGGCCATAACTGCCCCATTGGCATATTCGCCGGATAACTGTAAACCAAGCCATTGCGCGTATTACTTTGATAGTCCGCGCCAAACGAGGCCTGATGCGCACCCAACCAGCCATCAAAGATGACACGCCCGCCGCGGGTATCTGAGCTACTCGGTGCATACATACCTGCCACCTTATCTCTGAGCGAATAACTGTCCATCAGATGGTCAACATTGCTCTGAAATAACTCAGCTTTCATCTGCTGAATAGTCCCACTATCAAAACGATGTTCAAGTTTGACGCGATAAATATCCGCATTCGACTCAGGTGAATCCATATTTGCACCGGCAAACAACACATCTCGTTCTTCGTTACGGTCATAGCTCATGGTCAAATCAGTATTTTCACCGAGCTGCGCTCCCACGATCAGCGCTGCGGCACGAGATCGATAGGCTGAGCGCACAATATCGCCATTACCATCCTCATAGCTATCCATATCGGCAACTTCACCTTTAAAGCGAAAATAACCTTGATCATTACCAGTAGCCACGTCAGCGGACAAGGTTCCTCCTTCTCCATTACTACGCGCAACACCCGTCACTGTAGCGGCATATCCCTGCTCATTAAAGACTGGCTTATGCCGGGATAAAACCAGCGTTCCACCACTACCACCACTACCATATAAGACCGTCTGACTTCCTTTGAACAAAGTTACTAAGTCATAGCTATCGCCCGAGGCATATGTCGTTGGCGGATCCATTCTATTTGGACAGCCCCCATGAAGATAAGCGCCGTCCAGCAGAACATTTAACTGAGTTGCCTGTTGACCACGAATAATAGGGTCAATCGCACGCCCGCCCATTCGGGTGCCTGATACCCCATTAACTGAGCGTAACAGCTCCGCCATATCAGAACCGGGCTTCTGAGCAACCGACTCAGATGTGAAGGTGCTAACCGATGTATCAAGCAAGGCTCCACGAGTGACTTCAACAAATAGGGGGCTTTCATCCGCCTGCACACTTACCTGAACACCCACTGATACTACCGAACAACACATATAAAACATCTTCCACTGACTTTTCAAACCCTTCGCCTCTCAATATTAGAAAAAGGATTTTAGCAACGACTAATCTGTTTAAAAATGTGGCAAAACGCCGCAGACTAACGAACAGGATAGCGGTAAAATCAATCGCAACATTATGCTGAAGCCGACGCTGTTGAAGTTAAAAAGTGCCTAAACTAAATTCCTGATTAATGACTGGAGGCGCAGACATATGAAGCTAAGTGCAATTATCGGTCACCGGGGGCTGGCATCACTAGCACCGGAAAATACACTGGCTTCGATTACATTGGCTCATCAACACCAGATAGAATGGATAGAAGCCGATGCCAGTATTCTGGGTGATGATACCGTGGTGCTTTGTCATGACGATACCTTAAACCGCTGTAGTAATGGCCAGGGCCCTTTACTCACTATCAATAAAGATGACCTGATCAAATTAGATGCCGGTAGCTGGTTTTCTGAAGAATTTGCAGCAGAGCCCATGCCCACATTAGCGCAGGCATTAACACTGTTATCTGGCTTCAATATGGGACTGAATCTTGAGTTGAAAGCACAGGCCGGAGTTGCACCTTGCAAAACCGTCAGTTTAATCCGCCCCCTTATCAGGAAATTCTGGAAAAGCAACAAACCACTACTCATCAGTAGTTTTGATCATGATATGTTACGCATATACCGACAACAGGATAAACAGCAAGCCATTGGCCCACTATACGAACAGATTGATGATCACTGGCACAGCACGCTGGTGGAACTTAACGCCATCAGTCTTCATTGTGACTGGCTACATCTAACCCCGGCTCAAGCCCAATCAATAAAAGCAGCAGGGTATCAACTAGTCGTCTACACCTGTAACGATCCTGAGTCCGCTCAGCAACTCCGGGCAATGGGCGTCGACAGTATTATTTCAGACAGCCCGCACCTTCTGGGCAAACTATAGTATCAGCACCCCACCCCGCTAATCTCTCGCTTTAATTAACAAACAGCGTCCCCGCCGACACCCCACCCTCATGCTGAGCATGCGTTCAGATCAACACTTCAGGTCATTTGCGTGCCGTTCGATTAGAAATCCATCCTGAATTTCGCGCTTTTACAGTGCCTTAACTATCACCCTAAGTATCACCTTAACTATTACCTTAAGTATCGCCTTAAGTATTATGAGTAGTGGTATCGGACAATAAAAAGCGACAAAGCGATACAATAAAACATATTTTTTAGTAATTTTATGTATCATTTTAAAATATTTCGAGGTACATTTATTCTTAACAGAAAGACTGATTGATGCGCCTGCTATGAAGACAATAAAAAAAACTCGTAGCCTGAAAAACGAACCAGAACACCGGAGAGCAGAATAATGACGCCAGAAGAACAAAATTTCATGCGTAAGATCAACGCTGAAGATAAAATCGAACCCAAGGATTGGATGCCGGATGCTTACCGTAAAAATGTTATCCGTCAGATGTCTCAACACGCTCACTCTGAAGTGATCGGCATGCAGCCTGAAGGAAACTGGATTACCCGTGCACCTTCCTTGCGTCGTAAAGCCGTTCTGCTATCCAAGGTACAGGATGAAGCAGGTCATGGACTTTACCTTTACAGCGCTACTGAAACGCTTGGCATTACTCGTGCAGAAATGATCGAAGCCTTGCAACAAGGCACGGCCAAATATGCATCCATTTTTAACTACCCCACCCTAACCTGGGGCGATGTAGGTGCTATTGGCTGGCTGGTTGATGGTGCTGCCATTGTAAACCAGGTATCTCTGCAGCGGACTTCTTACGGCCCTTATGCACGCGCCATGATCCGCATCTGTAAAGAAGAAAGTTTCCATCAGCGTCAGGGTTATGAAGCGCTGCTCGCATTGGCAAAAGGTTCTCCTGAACAGAAACAGATGGCACAGGATTCTTTAAACCGTTTCTATTGGCCAGCACTGATGATGTTTGGTCCTCACGATTCTGAATCAGCACATTCTGCCAAATCGATGGAATGGAAGATCAAACGTGAAACCAATGATGACTTACGCCAGAAATTTATCGACCAAACAGTCCCACAGATAGAATTTTTGGGATTAGCGCACCCGGATCCTGCGATCAAATGGAATGAAGAGCGTGGCCATTACGATCATGGTGACATTGACTGGGAAGAGTTTTACAGCGTCATTAACGGAAATGGTCACTGTAACCGTCAGCGTATTGAGCATCATGTTGCCGCTCACGAAGAAGGCGCTTGGGTACGTGACGCTATTACTGCATATAACGACAAAAAAAATGCCAATAAAATAAAAAACGTGGCGTAAGAGGTATTTGACATGACAACTGAAAAACTAGAACTGTTTGAAGTATTTATCCGCTCAAAGCGTGGCCTTGATCATAAACACGTAGGTAGCCTGCACGCAGAAGATCACGCTCAGGCGCTTGAATATGCGCGCGACTGCTACACGCGTCGAAGCGAAGGCGTTAGCATCTGGGTGGTGAAATCAAACGACATCTGCGCTTCCCAGGAAGATGATGCTGAAAGCTTTTATGATCCTTCTGACGACAAACCCTACCGTCATGCGACTTATTATGTGCTGCCTGACCCCGTTAACAACATGTAATTCAGTGAGGACTATTTAAGATGAGTGATGCAATAAAAGCAGCCACACTGGAATATGTGACCCGTTTAGGTGACGATTCTCTGGTACTGGGACACCGCATTTCAGAATGGGTAAGCTATGCTCCGTTTTTAGAAGAGGATATCGCTTACGCCAACGTAGCATTAGATTACGTAGGCCGTGCACGTATGTTCTACACCTATGCAGCAGAACTTGCTGCAGATGGCCGTACCGAAGATGATTTCGCCTATATGCGCAGCGATCGCGACTACCGTAATCTGCTATTGCTGGAGATGCCGCGTGGTGACTTTGCTTATTCGCAGATCCGCCAGCTATTTGCTGATGTCTACTACAGCCTGGTACTACCTGAGCTTGTAAAATCCAAAGATGAAAGAATTGCCGCGGTTGCTGCAAAAGCGATCAAAGAAACCAAGTACCACGTACGCCGGAGCCGGGACTGGGTTCACCGCCTGGGAGACGGGACTGAAGAAAGCCATAAACGCACTCAGAAAGCCGCTGACCAGCTATGGGGCTATACCCATGAGATGTTCGATATGGATGAAACCGAGCAATTATTAGCGGACAACGGTATCGGCGTTGATGTCTCCAAACTACGTGATCAATGGCACAAAGATGTCAGTGCTATTCTCACTGAGTCAACGATAACAGTGCCTGAAGACAGTTGGGCTGTACGTGGCGGACGCACCGGTTATCACACTGAAAATCTGGGTCACATGCTGACCGAGCTGCAGATTGTGCACCGCTCCCACCCCGGTTGCCAGTGGTAATTGATGATGAAAGAGATCTCACTGATGCCAGACGAAGAGTATCAACGTCTGCAACAACGCAACAAAGCAGAAGTAAAAGAGCTCTGGGATATTCTCGATGAAGTAAAAGATCCTGAGGTACCTGTACTGAGTATTTGGGATCTGGGCATTTTACGTGATGTAGAGCGCAACGGAAATCAGGTGGTAGTGACGATCACTCCCACCTACTCCGGCTGTCCTGCAATGGACACCATCACCAGTGATGTAGAAACAGCGCTGAACAAAGCGGGGTATAACGAGGTGGTTATAAAAACCATACTCTCGCCTGCCTGGAGTTCAGAGTGGATGTCGCCACAAGGACGCAAAAATCTTCGCGAATATGGCATTGCGCCATCTGAAGATGCCGATCTTTGTGAAGACGGTTTAACACCCGAAGCGCATGCCCAATGCCCACATTGTGGTTCCAGAAATACTCGCAGGATCAGTGAGTTTGGCTCTACGGCCTGCAAAGCACTGTTCCAATGCAATGATTGCAGTGAGCCATTTGACTATTTTAAAAAGATATAGGTGAAGCGATGTCTGACACCAATTTCTACACATTGAAGATAGCTGACGTACAACCGGAAACGGATACGGCTATCTGTGTAACATTCGATGTTCCAGAAGCTCTGAAAGAAAAATTTACATTTATCCAAGGTCAGTTTCTGACGATTAAAGCCATGATCGACGGTGAAGATGTGCGTCGCTCATATTCAATATGCTCAGGTATTAACGACGGGCATATGCGTGTAGGTATCAAGCGTGTTAAAGATGGTAAGTTCTCAAACTTTGCCAATGATACTTTTAAAGCAGGTGATGAAATTGAAGTTATGCCGCCACAGGGTAGCTTCCATACCGAGCTAAAAGCCGATAATGCCAAGAACTACATGTGTATCGCGGTAGGCTCTGGCATAACGCCAATGATCTCGATCATTAAATCTGTGTTAGACGTTGAGCCAAACAGCCGTGTTACCTTGCTCTACGGTAACCGTCGCAGCAACTCAGTGATGTTTAAAGAAGAACTGAACTTCGTCAAAAACCGTTATATGGATCGCTTCCAGTGGATCAATATCATGGACTTTGAAGATCAGGGAGCTGACCTGCTGAACGGTCGCCTGGATAACAAAAAAGGCTACGCTTTACAGAAAAGCGGGCTGATCAATATCAAGAACACAGATGAGGCCTTTATCTGCGGGCCTGAATCTATGATGTCTGAAATCTCTCGCGGCTTCCGCATGGAAGGCTTGAGCGACGACCAGATCCACTACGAGCTGTTTGCTAACTCATCAGCCGACTCTCAGAAGATTCTGGACAAAGCCCAGAAGCGTATTGAGGACTTTGGAGAAGAGAAGCTCAGCAAAGTAACTGTTGTTGCTGATGGCCGTTCAATCATGTTTGAACTGGCGACTGTTGGCTCCAATATTCTGGATGCCGGCATGGCTAATGGCATGGAGCTACCTTACGCCTGTAAAGCAGGCGTGTGCTCTACCTGCAAATGTAAGCTAATGGAAGGTGAAGTCGATATGGACATCACTCACGGTCTTGAGAAACATGAGATCGAAGCCGGTTACATTCTTAGCTGCCAGGCACACCCTATTTCAGATAAAGTTGTTGTCGATTTCGACCAGCGCTAACCGTTCTATCTGATCCCTCTAAGCCCTGCTATTCGTTTTTGCATTAGCAGGGCTTGTATATTCCATTCTTAAGCCCGAAGCTGCACTTCCACGTTTTTGCTCAATACTGAGTGGCACTGCATCAACATAACGATAACCCGCATAGTCTGTAGAAAAGCTACCCGCCAAAGACTCAATCCCAACCGCACTAATATATGCCTCACGCTTACGCTCTCTATATACAGGCATCTTACGTACAGGCATCCTACGCTGATCGAATGTTTGCGCCTGTTGATATATAATCCTGTCATCTGTGCGGATACGAATTTGAACAGCATACGAAACAAATTTATCTTTACGCTTGCGGGCAGAAATAGTCGCTATGCATTGTCCTCTGTTAAAGAGCCAGTGCTAAAGAGCCAGTGCTAAAGAGCCAGTGCTAAACAATTTCATGTGGCATTGTGCGTAGCCTGACTAACCCAAAACACCCAAAATAACCAATTTCAGACAAAAACAGACCATTGAAAAATACAATAGAAACAGCCGCAAAGACAACAACTACGAGGGATACTCTGGATAGACGCTTCAGTGTAGCGCCCATGATGGACTGGACCGATAAACACTGTCGGATGTTTCATCGCATCCTGTCTAAAAACAGCGTGCTTTATTCAGAAATGGTGACCTCGGGTGCATTAATTTTTGGTGATAAACACCGTCATCTGGCCTATAACGAAGGCGAGCACCCGGTGGCTTTACAACTTGGCGGAAGTGATCCTGCAGACCTTGCAAAGTGTGCTCGTATGGCACAAGAATATGGCTATGATGAGGTCAATCTGAATGTCGGTTGCCCCAGTGATCGTGTTCAGAACAACATGATTGGCGCCTGTTTAATGGAGTATCCCGAAAAAGTGCGGGACTGCATGTCTGCCATGCTCGACGCTGTGACTATTCCCGTGACGATTAAGCATCGGCTGGGTATTGATGATCTGGATAGCGATGAGCACCTGCATCATTTTGTCGATACGGTAAAGAGATCCGGCTGCACTACCTTTATTGTACACGCCCGCAAAGCAGTACTGCAGGGACTCAGCCCGAAGCAAAACAGAGATGTTCCGCCGTTACAATATGAGAGAGTCTATCAGCTAAAACAGGCATTTCCAGAGCTTGAGATTATCCTTAATGGCGGCGTAAAAACACTGCAGGAATCTCAGTCTCACCTTGAGCATATCGATGGCGTCATGATGGGACGGGAAGCCTACCAAAATCCCTATATACTGGCCGATGTAGACCGTAGCATATATGGCGCCGACCAAGCTGTTATTAAACGCCTGGAGGCGGTTGAGGCCTATCTGCCTTACATTGAGGAACAACTTAAACAGGATGTTTACCTAAATCACATTTCTCGTCATATACTAGGCATATTTCATGGTATGCCCGGAGGCAAACAATTCCGCCGTCTGATTAGTGAACAGGCTTATAAACGGGGCGCGGGTGTTGATGTCATTCAGCAGGCACTGACGAAAATCAAAGAATTCAGTTAACTTACGAATAATAATTTATGGAAATCCAACCCATGGAAAACCAGCTACAGCAACTCAAATCAATGACCACCGTGGTTGCCGATACCGGTGACATAGAAGCTATCGGCCAGTTCACACCCGTCGATGCAACAACCAACCCTTCATTACTACTTAAAGCGGCTGGCTTACCTATATACGCCCCTTTACTTAACCAAGCCAAATCATGGGCAAGCGCACAAAGCCAAGACCCGCAAACTCAGCTCTCTTTAATGACACAAAAACTGAGTGTATTAATTGGCCTTGAGATCCTTAAAGTTATCCCGGGAAGAATTTCAACAGAAGTTGATGCCCGCTTATCTTTTAATACTGAAGCAACCGTTGAACAAGCGTACCAATTAATACGCTTATACAATGATGCGGGTATCAGCAATGATCGCATTTTAATAAAAATCGCTTCAACCTGGGAAGGCATACAAGCGGCCCGAATACTGGAAAAGGAAGGCATTAATTGCAACCTGACCTTACTCTTCAGTTTTGCACAAGCGGCCGCCTGTGCTGATGCCGGGGCTTACCTGATATCACCTTTTGTCGGCAGAATTTTAGACTGGTATAAAGCCAATCAACCTGAACAAGATTATTCTGCTGAGCTAGACCCTGGCGTCATTTCAGTTTCAAGTATCTATAACTTTTATAAAGCGAATGGCTATAAAACAATTGTTATGGGAGCAAGCTTTCGCAATATCACTGAAATCCAGTGTCTTTCAGGCTGCGACAGATTGACCATCAGCCCTCAGCTTATGAGCGAGCTGGAAAAAACTAACGCGCCATTAATACAACAACTCAGTGAAAGCACCGCGACATCAGATATTGCTATACCGGACAGTGATGAAATGACTTTTCGCTGGCTCATGAACGAAGATGCGATGGCAACGGAGAAACTGGCGGAAGGGATTAGAAATTTCGCAGCGGATCAGGTTAAGTTAGAAAAAGTGTTATCTGATCTTTAAAAGGTTAAGGGCTCTGATGCATCCTGCAATGAGCCCTTATTCACATCCATGTAAAGCACCATATCTATCCTGAAATGATGGTCAGATGTACAATTCCAATTGAAATTCAACCTCCCTGCTGCATCCCTGACAACGGCTATTCTACAGAGCTGAGAAATCGAATATATAGGAATAAGTCCTATTTTTCCTCTAATGCGGCAATCAAACTATTGAACGCTTCATAATTTGAATCATTTAACGACATGAGCACTTTATGCGCTTTAATAATACGTTGCTGCATCTGTTCAGCCGACTCTTGTATTAAAGGCACCTGTATTAACTCGTATTGCGTTAACGGCAATACATCCAGAAAAACAAAAATCTGGTCAAACCCCATGCTTAATAATGTTCGCGTCACATCATCATGAGTAGACACCACCATCGGAGCAGGCAAGCCCCTGTTTTTAGCGCGTACAGCCAACTTGGCAATCAACCCAAGGGTGGTACTATCAAGACAGGTAGCTTCTGTTACATCGACTAATACGTGCTCACATTCATCCGAGGATATTACCTTTTCAATATGGGCCCCCAGAGAAGAGCACTGCGTCAGACGGACTTCACCGGTAAATTTAATCACATAGTGATTATCAAGAAGCGCATAATGAATAGAACCCTGGTTCATAATATAACTCTCGAGACTGACATAATGGCAATATCATCAGGATACTGTTCCAAATGTTTATTACCTTCAAATATATGAGATTTGAGCGCCGAAAAATTGACGTTAGTAGCATCCAACCAATCTAACAAAGCCTTTTCTTTTTCAATAATAGAGCTTTGCGGTAACAACTCCAAAACCCCGTCAGAAAACAGATAGAGTGAAAAGTTTTTATCCAATACTATTTGCTTCTCAACAAACACGGCATCTGTAAACAAACCGACAGGCATACCTCGTCCTTCAAGCACCATTAGTTTTTCCGGGGACTTATAAACAGGCATAGGGTGATGCCCCCCTACCGCATATGTCAGAGTATTCTCTGGCTGATTGATCAAGCCACAAAAGATTGTCAGATGCTTATCGAGTCCTAATGCATATATCTCTGTATTAAAGCGAGTCAGCGTCTCAAGGGGAGATAAAATATCATAACTGGAGCGGCGCTTAAAATTTCGCAACAGACGACTGGTAATATTCTTCAGCAACACAGTAACTAAAGCAGAGGAAGCACCATGACCTGAAACATCAGCCAGGTAAAAAAGCGTCAGCTCATCGCTAATGGGCACCACATCTACAAAATCACCGCTAACAATAAGTGACGGAGTAATGCTGAATTGATATTCAATATCGTGAATCACCTGCTGCGCGGCAGGAAGCAAACGACTTTGTACCTGAAACGCAGCATACTGATCATCTTTTAACTCTTCTAACGAGGCTTCAAGCCCTTCACGATAAACCAGGCGCTCGTAAAGTAAGCGACAACGATTAAGTTTTAGCTGTATAGAGTTTATAAAATCAGGAGATTCTACCTGCAGGCTTTCTATATAAAACACATCATCAGCACCAGCTCTTAATGCGTCTATCACCGAGGGCGTACTGTTTTGATGCAATATCACGATAATCGGAAATCGCCCATCATCTCCAGCCAGGGATTTCAGATGTTCAAAATCAATCCGATCAGACACAGACAATACATAGATGCCAAAATTTTTAAACAGCAAGCCTGCCTCGGGCATCACGTTATCCAGCGCTTCAATACCGGGCCCATCAAGACCCGCGCTACTAAGCACTGATCTGATTAAAGATAAGTCTTGTTGCCTAAAGCCAAACAGCTGTATGCCTGATAAATAATTTGTCATAAATACTAGTTTAATCTGACCAGACTTTAATATCGCTAAAAATCGTCCTGATTAAACGTGCCATCCATCTGACCATCTTTCACTTCAAACTCACGTTGTTGTAAATAAGCATCACGAACAAAACCATACTCATCACCGCTAATCAGTTTTTCTACCGAAAACAGCCCTACTCGCTTATCTAACAACTCGGCAGCATAACCACTGTTACGCGTAGGAATATGATCTACTTCGTCAGCCCACAGATTTATACTACTGTCAGGAATTTTAGCCAGACCATCACGCACAGAACTAGGGCCCAATAAAGGTAAAACGACATACGGACCGGATGTAATACCCCAGTAACCCAGCGTCTGACCAAAATCTTCTTCGGCGCTTTTCAACCCCATGGGGGTCGCGACATCAATCAAGCCAGCCAAGCCAAAGGTGCTATTAAAGACAATACGGGAAAAATCGGTAAGCGAAGCATCCAGCTTAAGCTGCAGGATATTGTTAGCTAATGAAGTCACATCACCCAGATTAGAGAAAAAGTTATGCACGCCGGTCTCGATAATGTCGGGAGTAACTGCATGATAACCTTGAGCAAGCGGCTTAACAAAAGCACTATCAATCTTTTTATTAAACTGATAAATACTTCTGTTTATACCTTCCCAGGGATCAGATTCAATATTCGCACTTACACCTGAACTATAAAAAGATATAACAAGGGCAAGACTACACCCCAAACACGCTGCTTGCTTTCTGAACATCGTCGCATCCTGATACGGGTAAACCTTAATTGTAAGGCACTGTACTGCAAAATAAAATCAAACACTTATCAAATATTGATAAAACGCAAAAAGACTCCCGAAGGAGCCTTTTAAGAGAAATGCTAATCTAAATTAAGATTAGAAATCTACGCGTAAACCAGTAGAGAAAGTATCAGCTTTCTGAGCAAAGTTAGATGCAGCTGCATCGTCATTTACGTCTAAGTAGTTAGCAAATACACGAGCCTGCTTGCCCAGTTTATGCTGAACTTCAAGACCATAACCGCTAGCATCGCCTTCTGAAGCATAGTTACCGATCAATGAAGTATCACCGAAAGCGTAAGAAGCAGCTAACTCATAGCTATCATCTTCGTATTTTACAGCATCGCGATCCTGCCACAACAGAGCAACATACAGAGCATCAGCAGCATAAGCTACAGATACAGCAGTTCTGTCTTCATCATCATCAGAAGCGTCATCAATGAAAGATGCAGCAGCAGTGAAGCCAGCTACAGAGTATTTAGCAGCAACGTGATAAGAATCAACATCTTCACCGTTGTTACCAGCATCAGAGTCAGCAACTACAGCCAACGCACCTGAGAAACCGCCCATGTTAGGAGTAACGTAAGAGATCACGTTAGGTGAACGGAAAACATCTACAGTCAAAGCAGTAGAGTTACCATCCAGAATATCTACAGTTCCAGTTGCGAAGCTGTATTCAGGAGTCCATTGCTGACCGATTGCAGCAGTACCGAAACCACCTGTCAAACCAACATAAGCCAGACGACCATCACCAAAAGAAGCGTCATCGTTGTTACCAACTTTCCACTCACCATGATAGATAGCTTTAACGCCATCGATGTTAGTATCAACAGAACCTTTGATACCGATACGTGAACTGTTATCAGCAACGTTAAAGTCCTTTTTATCTGCTGCAACAGCTTTCAAACGCAAAGAACCGTAAAGTGTAGCGTCAGCTTGTGCAACCATTGGAGCAGTCAGAGCACCAGCAACAGCTAGAGCGATCAGTGACTTTTTCATCAATATTTCCCCTTCAAGATTCAATATACTAGTAGTGAATTCTAGTTTTTCTTAATGCCTGCCCTTTTTTAGAACAGTGACATTTAAGAAAGTACTATAAATTAATAATATTTCAAACATATGAAAGTGTTTTTTTCACTTTTATTTCATATGTCTATCAATTTGTCTTCACTGTTTCCATTACTAGCTACAGTGTTTTCAATAATCCGTTTGCAAGATCCGTCTTAACGCACTAATCTCTGCACACATTTAAATTGTGCGCATTACAACACAGCAGAGCGGACATCGCAACCTTTTAAAAGTTTCCACGATCAATAAAAAGTTAAAATTTAATATTTTATTGATCTGATTCAGACAGAATCTCTTTCCAGCGTTGCTTTACTCTTTTCTCAGAAACACTTTCTAATGTGCCGACCTGTTGAGCAAAAAGCGAGATCCGATACTCCTCTAAATACCAACGGTATCGGTTCAATTCTTCTATCCATATTGTATCACCTACACCGAGCTTTTTCTTCTGTTCATACAGAGTCTGATAGGCTGTCCATAACTGCTGCAATTGATCACTTAGTATTCGTTGGCGAGGAAGTTCACGTGCGAATTTTTCAAGGCGTATCTGAATCGCTTGCATATATCTTGTGTATTGGGACAATTCAGACCACGAGATAGTGGATATATAGTTTTTGTAGATTAAGTGCCCGAGCTGGCTTTTTATATCATTGAGAATGATCACCGTCTCTAATGATACCTTACTGTTTAACTGCTTCATAATAGCGTGATACTGCTGATGAATAGTATAGATAAGCTGCGACAACGACTGCACTCTGTCATTCAACTCTGCTTTTGCGGTTTTGACTCTCGCAGCAAATTCTTGCTTTGATTTTGGCAAACGCTTATCTAAGCCCTCACCCATTTCAGCATCTAAACCCATTGCACACTTTACCGCCTGACGGATGATATTTTCTTCGAACTCTTTTTTTGAAAAAATCTTACTGGCCAGCAATAAACTTTCGTTAAGATGAGGTATTTTCACCCTGGAGGCACGAATTTGCGGCCCCATCGCTAACATGGCCAGGCGTGTAAAACCCTGAACCGAACACTGCAGGGCTTCTGCTTTGCTCATTGCCAGCATCAGCTCAACACTGTCTTGTCGGTCAACCAGCATCGGCCAGGCATCAATCAGAATACCTCCCGCCTGGCGCAGCTGGACCTTTTCGACCCATTCTCCGAAATCCCATTCGGTTATTCCTTTTCTTCCCCAGCTGTCTTCAGGGCCTTCTTTTATAGCGGCGTCTGAGTGAGCGCCATAATGCTCACACAAATAATTCCAGTCTCTGCTTTGTGCGACAAGCACACCCTTGTCATCTATTAACTTTATATTAATACGATAGTGATCATCTAACTGCACGTCACCGAGCTCAGATGGCGCTAAGCGGAGCCCACTCATACGTAACAATTGATGCGCCATCGCCTCATACAGATCGCCTTCAGCAAATACCACGGCTTCCGCTAATGCCTCCGCATAGTCCGGTACCGGAACAAAATTCTTGCGGCGCTGTTTCGGCAAGCCTTTCAACAACGCCACATATTTTTCTTTAATCATGCCGGGCACCAGCCACTCCAGTCTTTTTACAGGGAGTTGCTTGAGCAGCGCCAGCGGCACAGAAAGGGATACGCCATCATCAACACAACCCGGCTCAAAATGATAACTTAAGCGAAGTTTTACCCCCTTCCACAGAAACTCATCAGGATAATCTCCCTTAGACACATGTGAGGCTGAGCGCTGCAGCAGATCTTTTTCAGTCAGATAAAGCGCATCAGCTTGTTGGGATTCAATGCCTTTGCGCCATTTTTCAAAGCCAGCGCCGTTAACAATATGCGCGCCATTATGTTCTATAAATTTTTCTGCATAGAAGTCATACAGTGTTTCTTCATCCACCAGCAGATCTTTACGACGCGACTTAGCCTCTAATGTTTCAATATGTGCCAGCAAACCTTGGTTGTGCTTAAAAAAAGCACCTTTTGTCTCAAAATCACCTTCAACCAGCGCCGAGCGAATAAATATCTGATGAGACACTTCAGGGTCAATCACGCCATAATGCACTAAGCGCTTAGGCACAATCAGTAATCCATACAAGGACACCTGCTCCGTTGCCACGACCTGCGCGCGCTTTTTATGCCATGCGGGTTCCAGATAGGCACGTTTAACCAGATGAGCCGCTAACGGCTCCGCCCATTCAGGCTCGATACGCGCCAGCATGCGCGCATACAGCTTGGTCGTTTCAACCAGCTCTGCTGCCATGACCCACTTTGGCGGCTTCTTAAATAAGGCCGATGCAGGAAAAATATGAAAGCGACGATTGCGGGCACCGAGAAACTCTTTATTTTCCTGCTTAAAGCCGATATGACTTAATAATCCCGCTAATAAAGAGACATGCAGTTCCCGATAGCCCGCAGGTTCAGTGATCTCTTTTAAACCCAACTGTTTTGCAGCAAGGTGCAGCTGACGATGAACATCGCGCCATTCCCGCATCCGCATAAACGAAAGAAAATTCTGCTGACAGTACTTACGCAACTGGTTCTGCGAAAGCTCCTGTCGCTGAGTTTCATAATGCTGCCATAAATTCAGCATAGTGACGAAATCTGATTGATCATCTGTGTATTGCTTATGCTTTTCGTCTGCCGCCTGCTGTTTATCGAGAGGCCGTTCACGGGGGTCCTGGGTACTCAATGCACTGGCAATAACCAGCACCTCTTTTAACGCGCCCTGTTTTTCCGCTTCAAGAATCATCCGTCCAATGCGCGGGTCCACCGGCAACTGACTCAGCTTTCTACCTAGCCCTGTCATCTGACGCCGAGGATTAACAGCACCCAACTCTTCTAACAGTTTGAACCCATCACTGATAAAACGACTATCCGGTGGATCAATAAAGGGAAAATCGGCAATACTGCCTAGCTTCAGATTCAACATCTGTAATATAACAGCGGCCAGATTAGTGCGTTGAATCTCGGCATCCGTAAAGGCCGGCCGCTGTTTAAAATCATCTTCACTATAAAGACGAATACACACACCTTCAGCGACACGGCCGCACCGACCTGCACGCTGGTTGGCACTCGCCTGTGAAATGGCCTCTATGGGTAAGCGCTGCACTTTAGAGCGATAGCTATAGCGGGAAATTCGCGCGACACCGGTATCAATCACATAACGGATATTCGGCACGGTAACCGACGTTTCCGCCACATTGGTAGCCAGCACAATGCGCCGTCCGGCACTCCGCGCTCCCTGAAAAATCTTATTCTGTTCTGAAACACTCAATCGGGCATATAAAGGCATTACCTCGGTATCACGTAACTGGGCTTTGCGCAGTATTTCAGCGGTCTCCCTGATCTCTCTTTCTCCACTCAAGAAGATCAGAACATCCCTGGCACCACTTCGTTTAGCGGCTTTATCGAGGCCAATAATCTCCTCAACAGCATCATAAATACCTTGCTGCAGAGTTCTGTCCTGCGAATCTTCTTTTTCCTTACCCTCAGTCTCACCATCACTTCCACCGAGTAATGGCCGATATAAGGTTTCAACAGGGTAAGTCCGACCTGACACTTCGATAACAGGCGCCTTTCCAAAATGCTCAGAAAACCGCTGCAAATCGATGGTGGCCGAGGTAATAATCAACTTAAGGTCTGGCCTTTGCGGCAAGATACGCCTGAGATACCCCAACAGGAAATCAATATTCAGACTTCTCTCATGCGCCTCATCGATAATGATGACCTGATACTTAGATAACAAAGGATCATGCTGTGTTTCTGCCAGCAAAATACCATCGGTCATCAGTTTTATCAGCGAATCTTCACTGACCAGGTCGGTAAACCGAACCTGATAACCCACCTTAGCACCTACCTGTGAGTGCAGCTCTTCGGCAATGCGGGTCGCTACGGTACGTGCAGCCAGACGACGGGGCTGTGTATGCCCGATCAACCCTTGCGCGCCATAACCCAGCTCAAGGCAGATTTTTGGTAACTGTGTCGTTTTCCCTGAGCCGGTCTCACCGGCAATCACCACGACCTGATGCTGACTGATAGCATCTTTTATCTCTTCTTTACGCTCAGAAACGGGCAGCGGCGGATAGCTAATATCACCAATCAACGCCTGCCTTCGCTGAACAGCCATCTGACTTGCGTCTATTTTTGCCTCAATATCACGCTGCATTTTATCTACAGGCTGATCTTTTTTTGCACGTTCCGCCATTTTACTGATGGCATGCTGCAACCTTGCACGGTCTGCAGTCAGACAATTATCAAGGAGTTTAAATAACGCAGAAAATCGTTGAGTATCGTCTTTCACTGAATTCACATTAGCTATTTTATAAAGGAGTATCGATTACAAAAGGAGGATCGATTAAAGATGGCGACCATGTTTGGGGTGTTGCAAAGCACTGAACTCTTCTTCTCTGAGCTGACGTCGCAACACTTTACCGACAGCATTGTGAGGCAAGCACCGCCTGAACTCGACCAGACGGGGTACTTTATAAGACGTTAAACGCTCACGACAATAGTCCCTGACATCACGAATGGATAAACGCTGATTAGAGGACACTACATATAGCTTGATATGCTCCCCCACAACATCATCAGGAATGCCGATTGCAGCGCATTCGAGCACATCCGGATGACAACTAATCACTTTTTCTAATTCATTGGGGTATACAGCAAATCCTGAAACATTGATCATATCTTTTTTTCTATCAACAATCCGGATATTTCCTTGCCGATCCATTCTGGCGATATCTCCGGTCTGCAACCAGCCGTCCAGCAAAACCTGACGTGTATCCTCTGGTTTTTTCCAGTACCCCTGCATGACCTGCGGCCCTTTCACCCATAATTCACCCGTTTCTCCATAGGTGAGCACCTCACCCTCTTCACCCAGTATTTTAACACAGGTGTCACGTAACGGTTTACCGACCGTCTGCGAGACAACCGAGTATGGCCTGTTAGCAGATACCACAGGTGAGGCCTCAGTTAACCCGTACCCCTCCAGAATCTCACAGCCAGTAACCGCCTGCCAATCACGCGCCGCAGATTGAGTCAAAGCGGCGCCACCTGAAAAGGTCAGTTTTAAATTTTCAAAATCTAATTGAATAAAAGCCGGATGCTGGCATAAGCTGACAAACAGTGTATTAAGGCCCGCAAAAATGCTAATCGGATACTTTGCAAACTCCGCAACAAAGGAGTCAAGGTCCCGAGGGTTAGGGATTAACACCATATGGCTTCCCCGGGATAACATCACCAAACAATGAAATGTCAGAGAATATATATGATAAATAGGCAGTGGCGCGCAAACGACTTCACTACCGGGGATCACTACCTTCTTTAAGACATCATTAATTTGCTGCATATTGGCAATTAACTGACGATGCTGAAGCATCACGCCTTTGGACACACCGGTGGTGCCGCCAGTATATTGCAACAACGCCAAATCATCAGGCGCAGCGTTAATATTCTGCCACGCTTTAGCTTCACCTAACTTTAACGCTTTTCTCAAGCGGGTCGTTGTAACGCTACTCCCCCACTCCCACTGTTGTTGCTTCCACCCACCAGCAAGCCAACTCCAGCAACGCACGAGTGGCGAGTGCAGATCAACCACATTGGTAACAATCACCTCTTTTAATTCTGTGAAGTGAATAATTTCAGAGAGACTTTCGGTCAGATTAGAAAGCACTACCGCCGCTTTAGCACCACTGTCATTTAGCTGATGCTGTAATTCATATGCCGTAAATTGAGGATTAATATTAACCACAACCAGACCAGCCCTTAATGCACCAAAGAAAACAACCGGAAATTGCAGTAAATTCGGCAATAGCAAGGCGATGCGATCACCTTTAACCAAACAGGAATGATGCAAAAGATAGCTGGAAAACAGCCCGCTGAGACGGTCCAGTTCGTGGTAAGTCAGCGTTGCACCGGCATGCGTAAATGCCGGATGATGGGAGTAACGCCTACAAGAAAAAGCCAACAATTCAGTAATGGTCGATACGGGCAAATCACTTGTCTGATTCAATTTACTTCAACCCACTCATGACATCGGTTTAACCAATCACGCCTGATCACAGCGATCCTTTTATTCACAACCTCTATTATTCACAACCTCTATTCAAAACGAAATCTCATCACCATCGGGCGATAATCGGTGCGTCTGATCCAGTCCTTTTCGAAACACAACCAGCTCACCTGTTTTTATTGCAATCCATGCTTCGTTGTCGGTTAAAGGCTCCGTTGCCACCACGGTAACGATATCTTTGTCAGTTGTTTGCGTACAAAAATCAACCGTCATATCATCATCTTTAAGGCTGGCTTCGCCAAATGGGGCACTTCTGGTCAACCAGGATAGCTTTGTAGTGCAGTAGGCCAATAAATACTGAGACTCAGACAACAACATATTAAAGACACCGAATGCCCTCAACTGTTCGCAGCATTGATGAATAAACGTTGTTAATTGATCAGAAGTATCCGGACGGTCAGGAAACTCGAGGCGTATCTGGCCTAATAACCAGCAAAAAGCATACTCGCTATCAGTCGTGCCTACAGGGCGATAAAAAGTTAACGGCAAATCAAATAAGCGTTTATCCAGCTGGCCGTTATGAGCAAATGACCAGCTATAGCCCCATAACTCCCTGATAAAAGGATGCGTATTTTCCAAACAAACTGAACCGACATTTGCTTGTCGGATATGACTAATGACCACCAAACTCTTGATCGGATGGTTTTTAACAAGATTCGCAATAACGGAATCGCAACTGGGCTCCGGATCATGGAAAGAGCGCACACCTTTTCCTTCATAAAAAGCGATTCCCCAACCATCCCGATGTGGCCCGGTACCTCCTCCCCTTTGCATCAAACCACTAAAGCTAAAGCAAATATCGGTCGGAACATTGGCACTCATACCCAGCAATTCACACATAGATTAAGAAGCCGGTTTTTCAGATGATTGCAGTGTAATTTTGTCAGGCAGTGAATCAATCGCATCAACGCCTGATTCATAATCAAGAGCCTTAACCGCGGGATAAGCCGGGCCTGCATTTTCTCTGCGCTCACCCTGAAAGCAACCTAAAGGATCAATACTCATCACCTTGCTGAGAACCGTTGCCCGCACTCTTCCGCCTTTTTCAATATGCAGTTCATCACAAACCACCTCACCTTCCAGCAAACCAGTCACTGTCATATGTTTAGCTTTTATTACGCCCGACACATGGCCCGTTGCCCCAATTGAAATATTATCAAGAGAATTGATATTCCCTTCAAATACCCCATCGATATGCATTTTACCAACGATATTCATTTCGCCGGAAAGCTTATTACCATCAGCAATAATGGTTAAGGCTGAATGGTTTGATTTAGAGGATACAGATTTTTTAAGGAAGCCCATTTCACACTCTTCACTGTTGTAAAAATTGAATCAAAGTTAGCTATATTCCATGCCACAAAAGGTGCCGGATTGAGAGTCGAGTAGAGGTGCCTTACCTCGTAATGCAGGTGAGCTCCCGTTGATCTACCCGTATTGCCACTCTCTGCAATTTTTTGTCCTTTATGAACAAATTCACCGCTGCTCACTTCGGTATTATTCAAATGGCTATAGTTGGTTTTAAATCCAAAGCCATGCAAGATCACAACCTGCACACCATAACCATCCCCCCTATTCCCCGCATACTCAACCACACCATCGGCCGTGGAATATACGGGCGTCCCTTTTTCGGCTTTATAATCTATACCCCGATGCATGACACGTTTCTTATGAATAGGGTGCATCCGCATACCATAGCTATCATTAATCCGCATAGCCTGAATAGGCAAACCATTAGGAATACTATTCAGCATAAACAAGCGCTGATTCGCCATCATGGTTAATGACTCCAACCTTTCTGGTGACATATCACCTGAGGGTTCGACATTCAATAACGTTTCTAAACCATTCAAGCTCGCATCAAGTGTCGCACTCAGCTCTCCCAGACGGTTATTACCCTCATAGAGCTTATCGCCCATGCGGATATTCTCAGCTTGTAACTTATCTCGTTGACTAGCAACTCTGGACAACGAAACACTCAACTGGTCTAACTCATTTTTATAAAGATTTTGCGTACCCAGCATCATCTCATACTGATCATTCAGCTGTTCATGATCTTCTTCCAGGAGTGCTAAATCATCAGTGGTTTTTACCAACAACCAATTTGAAATAAAAAAGCTCACTGCTGACAGGATAACAAATAACACTAGCAGATACCGAGCCATTTGTCCCAGAGAGTACTGCCGCGAACCCCGCATGGTCGTTAAGGTAACTATTAACTTATTCTTCAATCTCCGGCCCTTAATACTGCATCAGACAGCTGCAAATATACTCATAAATATCAGCCTTGTCATAAAACACCTATATATTCCCCCATGAGTATTACTCTATAGTCTAAAAATTAAACCAATTGTCTATAGAACACTATAACTCCTCGTGCAGATATGGTTTATGTTCATTGCATCTGAGTAGATTTCCCCCAAGTCAGAATTGAAATTAATGTTGTAACTACTGTTGTAATGACAGTTGTAACTATTTTAAAAAAAGGAAAGTAGGGTATGAGTCAGCATGATGTCGTTTTTTTAAGTGGCGTACGTACAGCCATAGGCGGTTTCGGTGGTAGTCTGAAAACAAAAACTCCTTGTGAGTTAGCAGCAGCCGTCGTTGAAGAAGCTGTTAAACGTTCTGGTGTCGAGCCTGCCGGTTTTGGGCACAGTGTTATTGGTAATGTAATCCACACTGAACGCCGCGATATGTATATAGGCCGCGTTGCTGCCGTTAACGGCGGCTTACCACATGAAACACCGGGTTTAACCGTAAACCGCCTTTGTGGTAGTGGCTTACAAGCTATTATTACCGCTGCTCAGCAAATTCAACTGGGCCACTGTAAAGCAGCAGTAGCTGGTGGTGCTGAGGTAATGAGTCGTTCACAGTATTGGATTCCAAGCGCTCGATTTGGTCAGCGTATGGGAGACACTGAGGTTCTTGATGCGATGGTCGGCGCGCTTACCTGCCCGTTTGAAGATACGCACATGGGCATCACTGCTGAAAACGTAGCAGAAAAATGGAATATCAGTCGCGAAGACCAGGATGCACTGGCTACCCTCAGCCATCAACGCGCTGAAGCAGCTACAACATCGGGTCGCTTTAAAGAGCAGATTCTGCCGATTGAGTTGAAAAGCCGTAATGGCAGCACTTTCTTCGATACCGATGAGCACACCCGTAAAGGCTGTAAATTAGAAGACATGACTAAGTTACGCCCTGCATTTAAGCGTGAGGGTAGCGTAACAGCAGGTAACGCATCAGGTCTGAACGATGCTGCTGCGGTTGTAACAATGATGAGTGCTGATGAAGCTCAGTCTCGTGGCCTGAAACCAATGGCACGCCTGGCTGGCTACTCATTTGCAGGGGTTGAACCCAAGTACATGGGTATTGGCCCGATACCTGCCGTTCGCAAACTGCTTGACGAAGCGGGCCTAACGGTAGCTGATATCGATGTATGGGAAGTAAACGAAGCATTTGCAGCTCAGGCACTGGCTGTAGCGCGCGACCTTGACCTGCCTGCAGACAAAGTAAACCCTAACGGATCTGGTATCTCTTTGGGTCACCCCATTGGTGCGACTGGTGCCATTATCACTGTTAAAGCACTGTATGAATTGCAACGCGTTGAAGGACGTTATGCTGTAGTTACTATGTGTATCGGTGGTGGTCAGGGTATTGCTGCACTGCTTGAGCGCGTATAAGTGATCAAAAACAGATAGCGCTTATCGAATTATTAATAACCTGTTAAATAGTCAGATAAGTGAAAAAGAGCCTCAATTGAGGCTCTTTTTTTTCGCTTAATTCACAAAGCTGTTAATTTACGAAGCTCTTAATTAACGAAGCTCTTAATTTACAATTCTGTAACAGGGCTGATATTCTTCATGGTTAATTTTCATCCGTTTTTGCTCTACAAAGGATGAAAGCAGCTGATCTAATGCACCCATGATCTCTGCATCCCCGGTAAGCTCAAAAGGCCCATGCTGCTCAATAGCCAAGACCCCCGGCTCCTTCACATTACCCGCAACAATGCCTGATAATGCCTTTCTGAGCTGAGCCGCTAAAATATAATCGGGCTGCCCTTTCTCCAGATTCAACTGCGCCATCTCTTCATGCGTCGGCTCAAATGGCTGTTGAAACTCGTGTGGGATATGCAGCTGCCAGTTGTAATGATAGGACTCATCCGTCTGTTTACGATACTCCAGAACGCGCATCATACCTTCGCGCACTTTTACAGCAACACCATGCGAGTCAGCCACGACTATTTGGTATAGCTCTGCAGCCCGCTCTCCAATTGTTAATTTAATAAAGCGATCTACTGTTTCAAAATAAGCTTCACTGCCTGCCGGCCCGGTAAAAACAAGTGGAAAAGGAATATTCCTGTTTTTAGGGTGAAGCAAAATGCCTAACAAATACAGAATCTCTTCTGCTGTACCCGCACCGCCGGGAAATACTACAATCCCATGCCCCAGACGCACAAATGCCTCTAAGCGCTTTTCGATATCAGGCAAGGTCACCAACTCATTAACGATAGGGTTAGGTGATTCAGCGGCAATGATGCCCGGCTCTGTCAGACCTATATACCGGGGACCGGTTTTTCGTTGTTTAGCATGTGCAATGGTTGCCCCTTTCATTGGCCCTTTCATGGCGCCGGGACCGCATCCTGTGCAGATATCGAAGGACCGCAAACCCAGCTCATAACCGACTTCTTTGGTGTAATCATATTCTACCCGTTGAATCGAATGTCCTCCCCAACACACCACTAAATTAGGCTTCACATGAGGACGCATAGCATCGGCGTGACGTAAAATATGAAACACGGTATTAGTAATGCGTTGCGATTCACTCAAACCGTCACAACACTGATCAAGCTCATCGCCCACATACAGTAAATCCCGCAGAACTGTAAAAAGGTGCTCACGGATACCCTGAATAATTTCACCATCAACAAACGCTGACGCAGGCGCATTAATTAATTCCAGTTGTACTCCCCTATGCTTGTGCTTGATGCGTATATCAAACTCACGAAAACGATGTAACACCGTACGTGTACTATCCAGTTCACTTCCCGTATTTAACACAGCCAGACTACATTGACGAAACAGTCGGTATAAACCGCCATTACTCATATCCTGTAATTTAGCGACCTCATGTGGAGAAAGGGAATCCATGCTCTCCAACGGCGTAACATTTGCATTAATAAAATGTTCAGTGATCATAAACCCACCATCCTCAAAAAAATAAATCGATATAAATAGTCACTGCTTTAACTCTTTTTCAGATATCTTTTCTCTTCAACATAGTTCACTTTTACACAGGTATATCTATAAATAACAGAAACTTATACTTTTCTTACTGAGTTTTTTTTAACTGCCACTTATTAACTCATCAACAAAATCCGGCACCTGTTCGCTCGCCGGACCATAGTAATGCGCTTTAAAGTGCGATTCTTTACGTGACGGTTCAAGATTAATTTCTACGCTAAGAGCACCGGCCTGATTAGCGACTTCGACAAAGCCGGCTGCCGGGTATACATGCCCTGACGTACCTATTGATAAAAAAAGATCGCATTGACTTAACGCATGATAAATAGCGTTCATTTGCATGGGTTCTTCACCAAACCAAACGATATCCGGCCGTAATGTTCCTGACAGACCACAACAGACGCATCGATCCTGTGGCGTCACGCTGCCCCTGACCAAAGAGACGAACCCCGTCCGGATACAACGCACATTCAGCAATTCGCCGTGCATATGAATAAGAGACTTACTGCCGGCGCGCTCATGTAAATTATCGACATTTTGTGTCACCAGCAGAAAGCGCCCCTCAAAATGCGCTTCCAGCTTAACCAAAGCGTTATGCGCTTCATTCGGTTGCACAGCAGCACTAAACAACTGCTCCCGTCGTGCATTATAAAAACGATGCACCAGCGCAGGGTCTCTATGAAAACCTTCTGGTGTCGCAACGTCCTCGATAAGGTGATCTTCCCATAACCCGTCACTGGCCCTGAAGGTACGTATACCCGATTCAGCAGAGATACCCGCTCCCGTTAATACAACGATTGATTGAAAACCCATTCGCTTCTCCGGATAGTTGACCACAACTGCAGAACAGTAGACTATCATGAATGTTGAAGGTCTATTAAGTCTGCCATTCTCTGTTTAGACTACAAAAGGATAGAGCCATGAGCGAAGCAAAACTCTATATTCTCGACACTAACGTTCTACTGCACGACCCCAGATGCCTGTATGAGTTCAAAGAACAAGATATAACGATCCCGATGACCGTTCTAGAGGAACTGGATGATATCAAGGATCGCAAAAAAAACGTTGCTCAAGAAGCTCGCTATGCAATCAGAGCCATTGACGATATTTTATCTACCGCAGCCTCACCATCACAAATAACCAAAGGTGTGCAGATTCCTCTTCCCGGAAAAGACAGGGAAATTAAACTCGGTAAGCTCAGTATTTTTCCCGACCACGAACTCACCGCCCGACCTGGCTTTCTCACCAGCAACAAAAAAGACAATCTCATTATAAATTGTGCTCTGCATCTGCAATCAACAACAACAGATCGCGAAGTTGTACTGGTTACTAAAGATATCAACATGCGACTGAAGGCACTCGGCGCGGGTTTAGAGCGAGTGGAAGACTATCGTACTGACCAGCTGGTTTCTGATATCGAGTTACTGCCGGCCGGTCATACACACCTGGATGGCACATTCTGGGAAAAAGTCGATCAGGTAAAAAGCGTTCAGGAAGAAGGTAAAACCTATCACCATATTGATAAATCCTTAATTCCTGATGCCTACATCAGCGAATATATATTTGATGACTCAAAAGACTTTGCCGCACGTGTTGTCGCCATTAATGAAACCGAAATTGTCCTGCTCGATTTAGGTTATGAGCACCTGATGCAACAAACTTGCTGGGGCATCTCACCGATCAATATCTACCAGGCATTTGCCATGCAGTCGGTACTTGATCCCTCGATTGATCTCTCCATTTTGAATGGCGCAGCAGGATCGGGAAAGACCTTGATCGCTTTAGCCTGCGCACTTGAGATGGTGATTGAAGACAAACGTTATAACAAGATTATCGTGACCCGTTCAACGCCTCCCGTAGCCGAAGATATCGGCTTCCTGCCCGGTACGGAAGAGGAAAAAATGACACCGTGGATGAGTGCAATCAATGATAACCTTGAAGCGATGCACGAAAATGATGAGCGCCCGCTGAGCAGCGTCAAATACACGATTGAAAAGGCCAACATCCAATTTAAATCATTAAATTTTATACGCGGCCGGAGTATTCAGGATGCCGTTGTAATCATTGATGAGGCACAGAACCTGACGCCCTCGCAGCTGAAAACTATCCTCACCCGCTCAGGAAAAGGCACAAAAATGATCTGTTTGGGCAATCTGGCACAAATCGACTCTAATTACTTAACGCCACTCACTTCCGGGTTAACTTATATAGTAGAACGCTTCAAAGGCTTTGATGGTGCTGCAAATGTTCACTTTGAAGGAATTTTCCGCTCACGACTGGCTGAATACGCTGAAGAGAACCTATAATCATAAGACAGCCGTTATTCCGACGATGAGTCACGGCTGTCATAGAGAATATTTAAACAGTCTATTAGCCTGATGTGGATTTTATATGAGTAACGATACAAGCATAACAAATACAGCATCACATCCACTTGTCGAATACAGCCCCAATGCGATACTTGTTATTGATGACATGCGCATCACCTATGCAAATGAAGCAGCAGGTCATGTGTTTCATACGGCAGTATCAGATTTAACTACATTAACCTTGTCTGATTTAAACCAATCAGAGGAGGCAGTCGCTTCACTGATCAGTCACATCCAGCAGGCCGCTGCAGATAAAACCACCCAACAGCATCGTATTGCCCTCATGAGTGGCGCAGGCCTGCGTCAATACTCTGCAACGTATCGACCTCATCAGTCTCAAATCCATGTTTTTTTACAGGATATTAGTGCGTTAATTCAAAGTGAAACGGCATTAACCACACAAACAACACACGACCCTTTGACTGGCCTGTTTAATCGATCACAGCTATTTTTGATGGGGACGCAGGATATTGCCCGCGCTAAGCGTTATAAGCACCCC
Source organism: Neptunomonas qingdaonensis (assembly GCF_900113275.1). Lineage (GTDB taxonomy): Bacteria > Pseudomonadota > Gammaproteobacteria > Pseudomonadales > Balneatricaceae > Neptunomonas > Neptunomonas qingdaonensis. Next base: position 122,713 of record NZ_FOOU01000008.1, on the reverse strand, counting down.
ACCTCATTACTGGTTGTTACTATCTCAAACATGCGCCATGTCAATCAAAGCTATGGTTATGCCATGGGTGATCATGTGTTGATTAATGTATCCAGAGCCTTACGCGATGTATTAAGGGAATCTGATTACGCTGCCAGACTCGATAATAATAGCTTTGTTATCTGCTTACTCGACGCAACGCTTGAACAAACCAACATTGTCACGACTCGGATCAAAACGGCGATCTCTGGTAGAGATATTCTTATCGCCGATACCAACATTCCCCTTGAAATGATTTACGGAAGTGCAGAATTTGACAGCACTATCGACTCCCAGTTTGATGACTTTCTGTTACGTGCTGAAAAAAATTGTACCGAGATATAGGATTTTGAAGAAAATAATGACCGCTGTGCTAACCGCTTTAATTCGCGTCTATCAATACGCAATCAGCCCTTTCCTGGGAAATAACTGTCGTTTCTATCCCAGTTGCTCTCATTATATGCTTGAAGCCATTGAAACCCACGGCCTCTTTAAGGGAGTTGGTTTAGGTACTCGTAGAATTCTGAAATGCCACCCATGGCACGACGGAGGGATCGACTTAGTACCGCCGGCATGCAGATGCAGCCCACATGAAAAGTCATATAGCGACTCTGCCAAATAGTGTTTAAACCTCTGTATAAAAACGCGCTACAATCAGAGAATATTTTGAACAGTCATCACACACAGAACTAGAGCTCTCTTTGAAAGGCCAATTTTGATGTTTTCGCCCTTAGCCGTGATTTCAACCGTCATCTTCTACATGCTGCTGCTATTTGCTGTGGCTCAACTTGTTGAACGGCGGATTACCAAATCAGGCAGGCCGCTTAAAAGCCCATGGATTTATGCGCTTTCCCTCGCCGTTTTTCATACATCATGGACTTTTTATGGCAGCGTCGGTTTTGCCAGCACATCAGGATTGCTCTTTTTAGGTATATATGTGGGTGCACTTATCGGCATTATGTTCTGGTGGGTTACGCTCAGAAAGATGGTAGCCATCAAAGAAACCTTTCGTATCACGAGTATTGCCGACTTCATCTCTACACGATACCGCCGTTCCCAAAGAATCGCCGGCCTGGTCACAATCATCGCACTTGTCGGCATCCTTCCCTATATCGCACTGCAATTAAAAGCGATCGTCAATTCATTCGAAATTATTACACAAGAACAAAGCGGCGCAACCTCTGAGTACAGCGGTATTTTTATCACGTTAATAATGGCCGCTTTTACTATCATTTTTGGTGTCCGTAAGCTGGATCCTACCGAACGACATCAGGGGATGATAGTGGCGCTTGTCGTTGAAAGCGTGGTCAAACTGATTGCATTTGCCAGCGTTGGCTTATTTGTTTGCTTCGTCCTCTATGATGGCCTGGGTGATATTAATACACGTATAGCAGAAGCTAACCTGTCATACATAACCCAGTTCAATGTTGTTGAAAACAGTGCCAGCATGTGGATGACATTAATCGTACTGAGCTTCGCAGGCATCTTTCTTCTGCCCAGACAATTCCATGTTGCCGTTATTGAGAATACTGATCAGAAACATATCAAAACAGCCATGTGGTTATTTCCGCTGTATATGATTGCCATCAATCTGTTCGTTGTACCTTTGGCTGCTGCAGGCTTAATGAGCGGCCTTCCTGCCGAATCTGCGGATTTCTTTGTGCTGCTGCTACCTCAACAAGCAGGTTACCCGACACTGACCATGTTTGCGTTTATTGGCGGCTTTTCCGCCGCTACCGGCATGATCATCATTACTACTATGACACTTTCGACCATGGTTTCTAACCATCTGGTGTTACCCGTAATTGAGTGCTTCCCTGCAGCCCAACGCTTACGCACACACCTTCTGCAGATACGTTGGATACTTGTAGTCCTGATTCTTGCCTCTAGCTATTGGTTTGAACACGAATTCAGCGACTCCTACATATTGGTCGCCATCGGCCTGCTATCCTTCGTTGCTATTTTGCAGTTTGCTCCCGCTGTTTTTGGAGGAATGTTCTGGATCAAGGGAAACAGCGGCGGCGCGTTTTCGGGACTGCTCGCTGGCTTTTTCATATGGTGTTACACCTTGGGTTTACCTACGTTTATCAAACAGGGATGGTTAAATCAGGAGATTTTAGTTTACGGCCCCTGGGGTATTGAGCAGTTAAGACCAGAAGCACTTCTTGGCCTGGATGGGTTTAACCCAGTGACTCATAGTGTTATCTGGAGTCTCTTGTTTAATATCAGTTTTTATATTATCGGCTCACTCATATACCATCCGCACAAAGATGAACGCACACTCACCACTGAGTTCATGGCTGCAATGCAACCACTAAACACCAGCAGCAAAGCACGCCCAACCGGCCTGGATGCTTATATAACGTTAAGCATAAAAATAGAAGAAGCTAAAATATTACTCTCACAGTATCTAACCGCAGACAAGGCGCGTGAATCAGTCTATACCATTGCTGAAGACCTGCAGGTCCTTGGCAAGCCCCACATCACCATTATTGAACTTATCGAGTTTCATCGAATGCTGGAACACTTGCTGGCAGGGTCCATTGGTGCGGCCAGTGCTCATAGTGCTATTGAGCAGACCATTCGCTATTCAGACCGTGAATCAAGCGACCTCAAAGCGCTTTATAGTCATATTTATAATGAGCTGAGTACTAAAAGTGTTGCTCAAGGTATAGAGGATGAGGAGGATGACCTGTTGCCCAATGGTTTTGGTATGCTTTCCAGCTTACAAAGTCAGATTGATACACTCGAGTCCACTGTCGGCCAGCAGCAAAAAGAAATAGAGTCGCTTGAAGCCAAACTGGAAGCACGCTACGAAGAGATTTTCAAATACCGAATGGAAACTCAAAAAGCTAATCAGGAAAATGATGAGTTACGCGGACAATTAAATCAGCTTCCTCGTAACCCTTCATTGAAATAGCAAGCATATGAGGATCAGGCGACAGCATCACTCAAACCGGAGCTCTAATTAAACTCTAGCCTGAAGCTAACTGTCGCCTGAAAAACTTGACTAGTCCTGGTCTTGCTTGTGCAGATGTACATCCATCTGCGGGAATGGAATAGAAATACCTGCCGCATCAAAGCGTAACTTTACCTTTTCATTGGTATCCCACAGAACAGCCCAGTAATCAGAGGTTTTAACCCAGGGACGAACAACAAAATTTACGCTACTGTCAGCCAGTGCGGCAACAGCAATGACCGGAGCCGGCTCAGGTAGAATGCGCTCATCTTCTGACAAAATTTCAGCCAATAATTTTTTCGCTTGCAACAGGTCCGCATCATAGCCAATCCCAAATGTCATATCGACACGACGAGTATCACGTTTAGAATAATTCGTAATAACACCACTGTAGATTGGTCCATTAGGCACAATCACTTCACGGTTATCGCCGGTACGCATAACCGTACTGAAAATTGAAATACTCTCTACCACACCGGAAACACCCGCGGCTTCAATAAAATGTCCCTCTTTGAACGGGCGAAACACCACCAGAAGCACACCCGCCGCAAAATTCTTCAATGAGTCCTGTAAAGATAAACCGATTGCCAAACCTGCAGCGCCGACAATCGCAATTAAAGAAGAAGTATTCACACCAAGCTGATCGAGTGACGCTACAATGACAAAAAGCAGCAACAAAGAGCTTAAAATAGACGAGATAAAATTAATTAACATATTGTCCATTTTAGATTTTTGTAGCAGCTTTCTAACAAGCCCCATCACCAACCCAACAACAACACGCCCGACAATAAAAACAGCAACCGCTGTCAGAATATTGATACCCCAAGGCAAGATATACTCATTCTGAATATTGATTAACATGTCCGGATCCAGAAATTTTTCCATCGATAACTCCATTGTCTAATTGGTCTGATACAAACTAAGCGGCATTATCCCTTTGTCGTGCTATAAATCCTATCTCTAAAGGAACTTTAGCTCATCTTTTCGATCCTATTGCAGAGTAAATCATTTACAATAGGTGTTCTCTCAGAGGTATCCATCCAATACATTAATCCGAGACAAAGGCTCTCTGAACAATGAAGAAATATATACTTGCAGCTGTATTCATCTCAGCTTCAATCCCTGCTTTGGCCGAAAAAGGCCATATTGCCGATGACGTTTATGTTTTTGTCCATGGCGGCCCGAGTAATCAATATAAAATTACCGGACGTGTTCGTAGTGGATCATCGATCGACATCCTAAGAAAAAGTGGTGATGGTAAATTTATCCAGGTCCGCACCTCTACAGGAAAAACCGGCTGGGTTGATGCCAACAATGTGGAAAACGGTGACAGTATTCAAATCCGCGTGCCGAAGCTTGAATCCGCACTGGAAACAAGTGAGGTACTGGTCAAACAGCAATCAACAGAGATTCAAAGCCTGCGGGGCGAGCTTGACACCTTTAAAGCTGAAAATGGCACTTATTCTGACCAACTCTCTAAATTAAATACAGAAATTACAGACCTTAACCGCCAAATAGACAACATGGATGAAAGCAATCTGATGCGCTGGTTTACTTACGGTGGTCTGGTTGCTCTGGGGGGCGTTTTATTAGGTCTGCTTGTACCCTACTTACCTAAAAAGAAAAAACGCAGAGATGACTGGATGTAACTCATTTCATTCCCATCATGAAAATTGCCGGGTATCAAACTGCACCTATAAAAAAGCCGACATTCAAGTCGGCTTTTTATTTACCTATGACCCGTCCTAAATAAGGGAGCCACTCAACTATCAGACACTACTGATCAAGTTCCAGTGTAGATAGGGTATATTGACGGACACGCTTCATTAATTCATCATTATCCTTCAATGATTCACCGTACGAAGGAACCATCTCCTTCAATTTCTGCTGCCACTCTTGTGTTGCCAGGCGTTCTGGAAAGCAGCGTTCAACGATGTTGATCATCGTATTAACGGCCGTTGATGCACCCGGTGAAGCGCCCAGTAATGCGGCCAATGTATGATCAGCCGACGAGATAACTTCTGTTCCAAACTCTAACTTACCGCCTGAGGCCTCATCTTTTTTGATGATCTGCACGCGTTGTCCCGCATTGGCCAGCTCCCAGTCTTCATCTTTAGCGTCAGGGTAGAAGTTACGCAGAGAAGCGACACGCTCTTCATGGGACTGCATCGCCTCACTGATCAAATAACGCGTCAGATCCATATTGTTTTTACCCACAGACAACATAGATTTAAGGTTATTCGCTCGTAAGCTTTTAGGCAGATCCAATATGGAACCCTGTTTTAAAAACTTAGTGGTAAAGCCAGCAAACGGACCAAACAACAAGGCTTTCTCACCACTGATGATACGGGTATCTAAATGTGGCACAGACATTGGAGGCGCACCAATAGGCGCTAAGCCATAAACTTTGGCCAGATGTTTTTCAACGATTTCTTGCTTTTTACATACAAGCCATTGACCACTGACCGGAAAGCCGCCGTATCCATCGCCCTCAGGAATACCTGACATCTGCAGTAAAGGTAATGCACCACCGCCTGCCCCCAAAAAGACAAAACGCGATGTTATGGTTCTTTCCACACCCGTTTTTCTGTTTTCAAGCTCAACCTGCCATTGACCATCATCGTCCTGCTCAAGATCTGTAACAGTATGATTTAGCAACAACTCAAAATTATCCTGCGCTTGAAGATAGTGTGTCATGTTGCGCGCAAGCGCACCAAAATCAACATCAGCACCATAACGAACCCGCGTACCCGCAACAGGCTCCATAGGGTCACGGTTTTCAAGAATCAGCGGCATCCATTCACGCAAGACATGAGGATCTTCGCTGTATTCCATATCTGCGAATTGCGGCGACTGACTCAGGGCCGCATAACGCTTACGCAAAAACTCAACATTAGCCTCCCCCCAAACAAAGCTTTGATGAGGCGTTGCATGAATAAAGTTTTCTGGCTTTGGTAAAGCTCCCTGCTTAACCAGATATGACCAAAACTGCAGGCTAACCTCAAAAGCAGAGTTAATGGCAAAAGCTTTAGTGGTATCAATGCTACCGTCAGGTAGTTTCGGTGTGTAGTTTAGTTCACAATAAGCTGCGTGCCCTGTTCCAGCATTATTCCAGCCATCTGTACTTTCGTGTGCAACATGGCCTAACCGTTCTACCATCACAATATTGATGTTAGGGTCGAGCTGCTTCAAAAGCATCCCCAGGGTGGTACTCATCGCACCCGCACCTACTAACAATACATCTGCCGATTTTGCTATCATTTTGCTCTCACCATTTCTAATATAAATATGGGATCTGAAAATCACACCCGATAGTGTGAAAAATTAAGAGCAAATCACTCTGAATCACACTGCAACGAATCTTATGGTTTCGCTGTCAATAGGATGCTTTACCCTAGGATTTTCGTACTAATTACAAACATACGGACGTAAAAAAAACTTCCATATGGGGTATGTTGGCGCAAATTATACGGAATCTTTTCCAAATGTCTTGAAGAATAAGGCCTTAAGTACTGGTCAATTCGTAGTATACGTTTGCCATTTTCTCAGTCTTTTTTTATTAGTTCTTAGCTGATAACTCGTTATATTCATTCGAATTTTCATATTGTTTGTCAGCTCACAGACACCTTTGTTTAATCTACTCGTTAAGTAAAGACCTATACCTTGATCTAAGCTTTCTGCGAGATGCTTGATTTCAAATACGCTTTTCTGAATTCGCTCATTAATTTCATTTATCTGTTTAATAGCAATAACCCATTAGAAAACTGCAACTTTTAATGTTTTATTAAGTCTTATTTCTATCAACAGGAGAGAGCAGATGGAACGTGTGACTATTTTTGGCAAAGAGGGTTGTGGCTTTTGTAAAAGAGCCAAGCAGATATGTGAACAAAAAGATCTCAACTTCACCTATTTAGATATCCACAAAGAAAACATCAGCCAGGCTGACTTAGAAAAAACGATTGGAAAACCGGTACATACCGTGCCGCAGATTTTCATCGGTAAGGAATATATAGGCGGATACACAGAATTTTCGAATAAGGTTGCTGACATGGGCCTTTAAGGGCTAAAGTAACGGTAAGAATGAAAAAAGTCCACGAGGTAGTTTATGACAATTTTGATGACTCTTATAATCGCAGTACTTGCCGTGTTTATCGGTAAACAACTACTTTCTGTCAGCCAGAAAAAAGAGATGCGGCCTATTCGCATAAAAACTGATGAGCAGCGTTTTAAAAACCGCCGCCGCTAAGTGACATTTAGGTAGAATCAGAGCAGGTAGAATCAAAAACAGCTATAAACAATAGGTAGACAGAATTTGCGGATATGCTCGTTTTTATCCTCTACCCCAGATTCTTTCTGCCAATCCACTCATTCTGATCGTTGCTTTATCAATTGACGCTACGATTGTTTTAAATGATCCATAAAGCGAGCAGTGTTTTTTAGCACGGGTTATTCCGGTATAGACTAACTCCCGGCTAATCACCTTAGCATCCTCCGCCAACACCAATGTCACCTCGTTAAACTCCGATCCCTGACTTTTATGCACGGTCATCGCAAATACTGTTTCATGCTGTGGTAAACGGCTAGTGGAGTATGAAACCAACTCTCCTCCCTGATCAAACCATACTTTCAACTGCTGTGTTTGTGCATCTATCAATGCGATTCCCACATCACCGTTATACAGGCGTAAAGAACGATCATTGCGCGTAATCATAACAGGCCTGCCGGGATACCAACGGCCATTCATTTTTATCAAATGGCGGCTTTCGGCCTCCTTTTCAAAGGCTTCATTAAGCGCTTCCACACCAAAAATTCCTTTGCGTAACCCACATAAAACACGAAAGTCCGAGAACTGTTTTAAAATATCCGCAGGAGGAGCATGCATACTCACCGTATCCAGATAGCTTCTATACTTAACTAACATATGCTGAATCAATTGAGTATTATCTGAAGCATTCACGGCCAACTGCTGCACGTCACTATAGCCCGACTGCAATACTGTTTTTACTTGCTCGGCACTGCCGTTATTAACAGCGCGCGCCAAGGCACCAATACCGCTGTCCCTTGAAAACCGATAGCTATGCGTGAGAAAAGCGACAGAGTCAGCAAACGGCAGGGAATTAAAGGCTAACGGTTCAACCAGGCCACATGTTTCTTGCAAGAATGCAGTCATTTTCTCACTACGCCTGGCCTGCTTGGGTAATGCACAAAGGTCTCCCATGACGCTACCCGCTTCAACAGAGGCCAACTGCTCTTTATCACCCACGAGAATTAATCGGGCCTGTGGCGGCAATGCCGACAACAAGCTAGCCATCAGAGGTAAATCAATCATCGATGCTTCATCGACCACCAGCAAATCAAGATGTAGCGGATTATCCGCATTATATTTGAAGCCTGACTGGCCCGGGCGGGCACCTAAGAGACGATGCAGTGTGGTACCTTCATCAGGTATCTGCTCTTTAATTTCGTCACTGACATCTAATGAATCACGCGCCGCACTGATTGATTCGGATAAACGTGCTGCCGCTTTACCCGTAGGGGCTGCCAAGCGTATGACTGGATGTTTAGCCGGATACTGATGATGCTGCATCTGCAGGTAGATCGCGAGCATTCGCGTTATCGTCGTTGTTTTGCCGGTCCCGGGCCCTCCACTGATAATAGCTAAAGACTGCATAACAGCCGTCGCCGCTGCAATGCGTTGACCATCCGGTTCTGTCGCACTTGAAGGAAATGCCCTTGTAGGAAAAAGCACATTCAGTTTTTCTTTAAGCAATGGCAATGAAAAATCAGCGGGAGTGGCGCGCGCCAACAAATCAACCGCGACCTGACACTCATATTGCCAATACCGATAAAGATACAAGCGCCCTTTATCCAATATCAGTGGTGTCACAACCCCTCTTTTATCAACAGCCGCAACTGGCGCTTCATCAAGAGCCACAACCGATCCTTTATCAAGAGCCGCTGCCTGCCCGTCTCCAAGGATGAGATGGTCGACTAACTGAGCTACAGATTGCTTTCTTCTGAGGCGCCCCGCCTCTTCACGCAATGACGTTGGCCAATCAGCCCACAGCAGGTCAAGCTGTTGCAGATCGATACAGACATGCCCTTCGCCAAGCTGCTGGCTGGTCAGCGCCGCCAGCAATACCAGAAAATCAGGCATGTTCGGTTGTTGCGTTGTCAACCAGTTTGCAAAGTGCAAATCCAGCGGCCGCAAACAACCTTGCGTATGAAGCTCCTCCAATAGTTTCATATCCCCTCCTGGAATAACGTATCCAAGGCATCGATCAACGCAAAATCAGGCTTGGTATAGAAAATCCCCTGCTGCCCCTGATCTTTATGCATGCCGCGTATAAACAGATAATAGACACCGCCTACATGCGTTTCGTAGTGATAGTCCGGCAAACGGTTTTTCAATAAACGATGCAAGGCTAATGTATACAACACATACTGCAGATCGTAGCGGTGCTCTATCATGGCTTGCTCCATCGCCTCCTGACTATAATCCTGCGGGGTGTACCCCAAATGATTGGACTTATAATCCACCACATAATAGCGGCCTTCATAACGCATCGTCAGATCGATATAACCTTTCAGCATCCCTTGAATTTGATCAAACTGCAGCTCCCCTGCGCGCTGAGCTAACGGGTCGTGCTGACGTAATAGCTGATTGAGATGGGATGCTTCTATCGAGGCAAAGGGCAACACAAACTCCATCTCTACCAAGCGGTTCTGATCACTGATATCCATTAAGCGACAACCTGCCTGTGGCAGTAAAACCTGCAAGGTTTGCTGTACAAACTCAGCTAACACCGGCTGCCACTCAGGTTCAAAACCACTCAGCAACAGATGTTTCTCCAGCACCTCATCCAGCTGTAGCGGCGTGACCGTCGCAAAATCGATCTCTTCAAAAAGCGTATGCAAAAATGTACCGGCCGTCGCCCCCCGATGGAAGGTAAAGATATTAAAAACACCCTCCATGTTATCCTCTGTTGAGTCCTGCTCTGCCAACACTTCAAGATCCAGAATAACTTCAGTGATCGCTTCGCGCGTATGAAAACGACTTAAGGCTGAGTAGCTGGTTACACGCCAATCCCGCTGAATAACCCCGGAAAATATTTTGACATGTGGTTCACAAGGCACGGATCCTGTTTCAGCTTCAGTCTCAGATCCGCAAACAAGGTCAGTAAAGAGATCAGCAGTGCTGTGATCCTGCGCAGTTTCAGGCACCAGCTGAACATGTAACGCGGCATACACGGCAGCAAAATTATTCACCGCTTCAACAAGATCAGGCTCCTGCCTCATCAATAGATAGCCCAATGCACTACTGGCCGTTTTCCCCTGCTTACTGTTACGGTATCGAACATCACACACGCCCAGATAACAGGCATGCACTGCACGGGTTACGGCCACATAAAGCAGGCGAAGGTCTTCCGCTAAACGCTCTTTTTCTACCCGCGCTTTAATCTCATCATCCGGCGCTAAACTGAGTACTGAGCGGCCTTCGTCATCATGAAAAAATGAAGAGCTACTATCCCGGTAACGACAGATAAACGGTAAATAGACTATCTCATACTCCAGCCCCTTGGATTTGTGGATAGTAATAATAGTCACACGGGAACGATCACTTTCTAAGTGGAGCTGTTGCTCATCGGCATTCTGATTAGGGCTGGCCAGATGTTCGGCTAACCAACGCAATGCCCCCATCAACCCTTCCACTTCCTGGCTGGCTTGTTGTAATAACTCACCCAGGTGTAACAAGTCAGTGAGACGGCGCTCGCCATCTTCGCTGGCCAGAATCCGTCCTGACAAGCCACGCGTCGCCAGTAAATTATGTAACATAGGTAACACGCCTAAACGCTGCCAATGTTCGCGATACTGCTGAAACTCAACCACCAGAGCTTCCCATTCCAGCTCACTTTGGCAGAGTGTATCCAGCTCAGACATATCCAGATGAAACACCCCGGTTGCCAAGGCTGTTCGCATCAGGCGCTCATCGGTCGGTTCCGCAATCGCCTGCAGAATATAAAGTAGCTCACGCGCCTCAAGGGTGGTAAAAACACTCTCGCGGCTGGAAAGAAACACCGAATCAATCCGTTGGCCACGTAACGACTGCTGAACCTCCTTAGCTTCTTTACGGTCACGTACCAGTATGGCGATATCAGCGGGCAGGATGCGGCGCTCGCCAATATAATACTCTCCGGAATTTAACAGCGAATCGATATGCCGGGCGCATCCAGCGGCATAACGCTGCAGATAATCGCTGACGCTCAGTGATTCTCCGGCCATCCAGAAGTTGAGCGCTGGTTGAATCTTACCCTGGCAATTGAACGCTGTTTTGTCGGCCTTAGCCGATGCTTTGGCCGGATAAAACGGAATATCCTGATCATAAATAAAAGCAGAAGGAATATAACCGAAAAGCGCATTAGCAGCGCTGACCATGGCTGTTGATGAACGCCAATTGGTATCCAGAGTGTAGTGAGCTGATACCTGTTTACGCGCTTGCATATAAGTAAAAATATCCGCGCCACGAAAAGCATAGATAGACTGCTTCGGATCACCAATCATCAACAAAGCAGACGGAGCCGCCGGATAGATCTGATTAAAAATCGCATACTGTAACGGGTCGGTATCCTGAAACTCATCAATCATCGCAACCGGATATTGTTTACGAATCGCCGCCGCTAGCCGCTCACCGCCCTCTCTTTGCAAAGCAAACGCCAATTGAGATAACAGATCATCAAAAGCCAGTAACTGATGACGCGCTTTTTCTGCCTGTAAGCGCTTTTTCACCTCGCCTAACGCCTGCGAAATGATGACCTCTTTAATCGGGACACGTCGCTCAAAAATCTGGTCAATCTGGCTAAAAACCGGATGACACGGTGGCGAGCCTTTGGGGCAATCTGCTTCGATAACGGACTGTCGAAAATAATTCAGTTTATCCCAGGGAACCTGAGCCGTATCACCTCGGGCATAAAGCGTTACCGCCTCCAACCAGCCGGGCAAATTACGTTTACTGTAACGGCGCTTATTAATCCCGGAGGCCTCAATTAATGGAGCCAGATCTCCAACCGAAGCCAGCCACAGCGGTTTAAATTGCTGTAATGCTTCTTTTTCCGCCCGCCAGCCCTGCTGCAAATCAAACTGGCTATAATCCGGTTCCTGGATCAGCTCGTGGATACTTAAAAAACTACGGATTGCCGGCAATAACAGATCAGGGGTTCTGAACTGCTGTAACATTTCACCCGCCAACTCATAGGGTGCCTGGTAAAATGCATCACGCCAATAATCCAATAGAGCCTGACGAATCAGTGGAGCATCATCCGTAGTCAGTTCCTGGTTAAATAGCGCACCACTTTCAAACGCATGCTGCTTGAGCATACGTTGACAAAAACCATGGATAGTAAAGATCGCCGCCTGATCCATTTCAGCTGCCGCCAGTTCAAGCAAGCGAGCTTTATCCTGATGAGCTGATGTGTGTTCAAGCAAGCGAGCCAGTAATGGATCATCACTTTCCCCCGCCAGAAAGGCTTTTCGCGCTTCCCGGATTCGTTGCCGAATCCTATCTCGCAACTCCTGCGTAGCCGCTTCGGTAAAGGTCACCACCAGAATCTGCTCAACACCCAGCGGCATCAGATTGCTTGCATTCTCAGGGCTGTTTTTAGAGCCATGCTCAGGGCTGTTACCTAAACCCAGCAATAAACGTAGATACAAGGCCGCCAGTGTGTAAGTTTTACCGGTACCGGCACTGGCTTCAATCAAGCACTGGCCATGAATCGGCAGCGTCAGTGGATCAAGCAGCTTAATGGTCATCGTTATCCACTTCCAGATAGTTCATCATTACACTAAACAGCTGTTCGGAATAAGCGAAAACACCCGGCTCAATCATGCGCCATTCAGGATAAACTCTGCGTACGTAGGGGTTGCTGGCATCGCCCCCCCGATCACTGTCAAAGCGACTTTGTGCTTCTTTACGCGCTTTTTCTTCATCTTTACCACGTAGACTTAACCATTTCCACGCGGGCTCGGGTATCCAGTTCAGCGGGAAACGCTGCCCCTCAAGGTAGGTTTTGACGAGCTTGCTTAACTCAGCATGCGCCAATTCAGCAGGCATGGGTGTAAAGCTAAACTGCTCGCTCAAGCCTCGATACGTGGTGCGCTCACTGTAGCCGGCAGCGCAGGTGGCCAGATGTTGCACCCAGGTCATAAAGCGATGCCTTCCTGATACTTTGGAAACATCATATTTCAACACCCCGGTGTCGTAGACATCATTCACCCAGCCTTGTAGTTCCAGCGAATCCGGCAGAGTAAAGCGTAAATTAATCTCGCGCCGACGTGGCTCACCCACCATCAAGGGCTGCATTTTTTCGTACAGCTCAGCAATATCATGGGTTCGCTTAGACAATTCCACATCGCCTGCCTTACCCACGGGCAAAATACCCGACTGGCGTATAAAGTGAGCGGTTGCCTGCAAACCATCGCCACCTAGTGCCGATTGCAATAGTTTCTTGCGTAACTGGTAATCAATTAACGGCGCTAAACTAAAAGGCTCTTCATCAGATAACACCAATTCATCATCACGAAAGAAGATCTGCATGCGCTTCTGGAAGAAATACTGAATCGGGTGTCGATAAAAAGCGATCAAATCATCCAGTTCTACCAGGGGATTCTCGATCGGCTGTAATTTACCCTTAATAAAAGAGGCTGACGTCAGCGTCGATAGATTCGATGAAATCATCCAGCGATTGTTATAACTAAACAGCCGCGGCGATGTTTGATCGAAGTAGCCGGGGCTATAAGCGGTTAACGGGTGTTCCAGTAAAAGGTGCTCTTGTACTGTCTTAGCTGTCACAAACTTACGCGTCGATTCAGGCGTGTCCTGTTCAATCCGATACGCCTGATCACAGTACTCCAATACTTCGCTGACCAGCACCGAGGGAACACGCTTTGCATTATCAGCAATCGATCGTCCGACATAACTGATATACAAGGTATCACGCGCTGAGAGCAACGCTTCTAGAAACAGGTAGCGATCATCATCACGCCGGGACCTGTCGCCTTTGCGCGGATGATCCACCATCAGATCAAACCCCATTGGCGGGATAGAACGAGGATAGTCACTATCATTCATGCCCAGCAGACAGACCACACCAAAGGGAATAGCCCGCATCGGCATGAGTGTGCAAAAGTTGATCTGTCCCGACAAGAAGCGCTGTGAAGAGCGCTGGCTGGATAACTGCTCTTGCAAATAATCCTGCACGATAGCGACATCAATATCTTTCTCAAAAGCCACTTCCTGAAAGGTTTCACGCAATGACTCCAACGCCCGATAGATAAGCTCAAGCGCTTCATGATCACGTTCATCCGGCAGATACATCGCCTCTAACATCTGCTGAATCAATGCTATCCAGCCGGTCAACGGCTGAGCACCGGAAAACTGTGTGCGTAACTGCTGCAACTGCTGCAAAAAAGCGGATAACTGGCCTAATGCCGCCGATGCCAGACCACCGACACCATCATAAGGCGAGATATCATTCCAGACGGCATCTGTCGCGCCAATAGCATAACCGCTAAACAACCTGTCCATCCCAAAGCGCCAGCTATTTTGCTCAAAACCTACACTGCCGCTATCCTCGCGCGACATCTGATCCAGACCCCAATGAATACCCGTTTCGTTGATCCACTGGCGGATATTTTCAAACGCTTCCTGCTCCAGTTCAAAGCGCTTTAAGGTCGCAGGTAGCTCCAGTAACTCAATCACTTGTGAAACACTGAAACGACTTTTACTTAACGATATTAACTGCAAGAAACTGCTTAACAGCGGTATTTCCTGCTCGGCTGATCTGTCAGAAATAGAATAAGGCAGATAATGCGCGGCGGCGGCATTGCCAAATACCGCATCAATATACGGCGCATAATGGGCCACATCCGGCATCATGACAATGATATCTCTCGGCTTTAAACGAGCATTATCGCTGAACATTGCCAATAGCTGGTCCTGCAGGATCTCTACTTCACGTAACGCACTATGTGCTGAGTGCAACTGAATGCTCTGATCGGTATCCGCGAAGGTGATCACTGGGTCGCTTAAGCCGCTATTGCTGTTTTGGTCGTTTCCACGGTTAACCAACTCCAGCATGTCGGACTGCAAGGCACTTAGTAGTGTGTCATAGCGGGCATCATTAAAAAGTGCGACTTCCGGTAGCTCCATCTGCTGGATCAGGTGCAGATAATCCCGTCCCAACTTACCCATTGATGCCAATAAAGGATGGCCGGTTTGATAAGTTTCATCAGCATCTTGCCCCTTAGAAAGCCAGATCCGATTCAGACGCGCCAGATAACCCGGATCGACGATATCGCCCCAATAATGCCGACAGGGATTCGCCAACATCAGATGCACATCTACTTTTTGCCCTAATGCACCCAGTGCTTCGATATAGTTCTGCGGTAATGCGGAAATACCAAATACAAAGATACGCCGGGGAACACCTGCTAAAGCAGTTTGGCTATTTGAAAGAGCTTTAATGAAGGTGTCATACATATTGGCACGATGCCAATGCGGAAGCCCTCTGCTGTGCGTGTCTTCAACGATCGCCCGCCATAATGCCGGCTGCCAACGCTGATCAGCTTCTAAGGCAGGCTGATCATCACCCTGCTCCCAGGCAGCAATCCAGTCGGGCCGATAAACAAGATACTGATCAAACAGATCGGCGACCCGCTCACACAGATGGTAGAGCCGCAGAGGGTCTTCATCTTCCTGAAGATAGTGTCGCAGCACACTAAACAGGTCACTGTCGAGGTACTGTGGAAGAACCCGCATCAACACCCAGGTCATTGAGGCTTTATTATAGGCGGAACGTTCTGGCACATCATCCAGCGCCGCAACAAAGACTTTCCACAAAAAACTGGCGGGTAAAGGAAATTCTATATTAGCAGCGATACCCAAACGTTCTGCAAGCTCCAATTTCAGCCACTGAGCCATACCCGGGCTCTGCACTAAAATCTGCTCTGCAACAAAAGGATCAGATTGCGGGTCCTGCCTGATCATCTCCACCAATACATCGCGCAACGTATCCAGCGCGTTAGAATGATAAACCCTTAGCATGAACCGATCCTTTGATGCCTGATACTAGTTAGTCTGTCTGGGCGGCCTGGACTGGCGGTAAGCTGTCTGTTTCAGACGGGCTTACCGGTTTATCTACAAACACAAACCCGTCCTCGATACTCCAGACATCTTTCCCCTGCTCAACCCTGATAACGCCGCTAAAGCGTTTACCCAAATAGGTGACCGCCTCTTCCAGTGTATCGATGTCGCACAACATCACACCGCCTCGTTCATCTTCCGTAGAAAACAGAAAACTCTTCATGTTATCCCCTGATTTTTAGCATGACGGCGCCTTTCATATAAGCGCTATCACTATTATTTAGCAGGTATTAAGCACGTGACTTCACATGCATAAATTTATTCATGCATCTTACTGGAACTCAATTACAGCAGCCATTGATAAATAATTGTTTTATGTGAGAATATGGCTTTTTAAAGCAGTCAGAACTGACGCAGGACGCCCTTATGCAACACTCACTGGCCACACTCACAACACTTGTTCAAGAGATTTCGGGTGCTGAAAATGCCATGAGTGCGATGCAAACTATTGTGGCACGTCTTAGCCAGCTAATGGATGTGCCGGTCTGCAGTCTGTACCTCAAGTCCCCGACACGCTCCAAGTTAATTCTGGCAGCAACGCAGGGGTTGTCTGAATCGTCTGTAGGCAAGATAAAATTAAATCTCAATGAAGGGCTTGTCGGCGTTATTGCATCAACGAAACACCCATTAAACCTTGCTGATGCTCAGACACATGATAAGTTTGTCTTTTTCCCTCAAGCGCAAGAAGCCCCCTACCGTAAATTTATGGGTGTTCCACTAATCCATTTACGCCAGTTGATTGGGGTAATTGTCGTGCAGGGAACGACAAAGGACCCGTTTTCACAAGAAGCAGAAGCCTTCCTCGTCACCATTGCATCGCAACTGGCAGCCACACTCTATAATATTCAAAGATCAGGCGAGTGGATCCCCACCCGCCGTCCCGCTAAGCTGTATAAACGCTTCAACGGCATCGTTAGCTCATCCGGCATTGGCATTGGTGACCTCACCCATATCAACACACATATTGACCTGCTCCAGGTTCCTGAAAAGTTAAGCGGATCACCCAAGGATGAACAGAACCTTTTTGAAACAGCCTTGCAAAAAGTCAGTGACGATCTGGAGCATGGCGCAAACCGTATAAAAAAAGACCTGCCTGAAGATATCGTTTCTCTCTTTTCAGTCTATCGAATGATGCTACAGAGCCCGGAACTTCGCGATGGTACACTGCAAGAAATCCAGCTCGGCAACAGCGCGATGTGGTCGGTACGCAAAACAGCACTTGAGCTCGCTACTGTTTTCGAGATGGCTGATGACCCCTATATGAAAGCGCGCGGAGAAGATGTTCGAAATATCGCGATTAAGCTAATGATGCAGATGGCCAAACGTGAGCGCTCGGCCTCACCTGACAGCCTTACACCAATTATTTTAGCCGGTGATCTGATCAGTATTGCTGATCTGTCTGAGTACAGCTCAACTCAAATTAAAGGTATTATCTGCAGCTCTGGTTCAGCCTTATCGCATACGTCTATCGTTGCCAATGCACTCGGGTTGCCCGCCGTGATGGGCGTCGCTGATCTCGATATTAAACGCTACGCCGGTCAACTCGTAGTCATCGACGGAAACCGTGGCGAAGTGGTCATTTCTCCTCCCAAAGAGATGATTAAAGAGTACCGCCAACTCGAGAAAAATGATCAGCAATTCAACCAGAAGCTGGCCAAATACAGAGACCTGCCTGCCGTCACCCTGGATGGTTTCCATGTAACGCTGCATACCAATACCGGCCTGCTGGCCGATGTATCCCCCGGTTTACGTAACGGTGCAGAAGGCATAGGTTTATACCGCTCTGAAATTCCTTTTATGGTGCATGACAGTTTCCCCACTGAAGAGGAACAATACTTAACGTATAAAGAAGTTATTGATGCTTATAGCCCTCGCCCTGTTTCCATGAGAACACTGGATATTGGCGGAGACAAACAACTCCCCTATTTCGAATTCAAGGAAGAAAACCCCTACCTGGGCTGGAGAGGCATTCGTTTTACACTGGATAATACGGCGCTTCAGGTTACGCAGATTCGTGCGATGTTACGTGCAGCTCATGGGCGCGACAATTTACAGATTTTGATCCCCATGGTCAGTCGTATCGACGAAGTCAAAGCCATCAAAGACCTGATCCAGCAATCTCTGGTAGAACTTAACAAGGAAGGTAAACAAGTCATCAAACCTAAATTAGGTATTATGATAGAAGTACCTTCTGCCATGCTTCTGTTAGACAAAATCGCACCCTATATTGATTTTGTCTCAATCGGTTCAAACGATCTGACCCAATACCTATTAGCAGTAGATCGTAACAACCCCAAAGTTTCACGTTTATTTGATAACTTAAATCCAGCTGTTTTAGTTGCTCTGCAAATGATTAAAAGCAAATGTACTGAGTTAAACTTATCGGTGTCCTTATGCGGAGAAATGGCAGCAGACCCTGCCTCAGTACTTTTATTAATAGCAATGGGATTTGATCGCCTCAGTCTCAGTGCACATAAAATTCCTAAAATTAAATGGATCATTCGCCAATTGAAAAGAGAAGATCTGTTAAAACTTCTTGCCAAAGCGAATGCGGCTGAAGATGAAGCAGAGGTTCGAAAAGTGCTTTCAAAGAAAATTAAAGAACTTGGCCTATAGGGCAAGATAATCTCTGAAAAATATGACTGCTAGACTATATTTTAAAATTTTCCAGTAAAATAAAAAATAAATTCACGCTAACGCCATCTATTCCTAGAAGGGGTTACTTTTTTTCTTTAAGATGTTTTACAAATCAAACGGCAACCAGGTAGTACCGTGCAGCCAAAAACATCTATACCCACTGATAATATCTATAAATTCTATGCTTTATCGGGACTTCTTTCGAGTATCGTTTTAGTCGTTCTTTTTTTTCAGTTAAACGAAGAATATAACCGCAGAGTTTTCGATCGCTACCTGCAAACATCAGCGCTTCAGGGAATTATAACACCGACTTTGGAGCAAAAAGTGACACTCCATGTGTTAGAGCGCCAGTCTGATTTAGATGCTTCCAACAAACAGTTTTATTCTATCTCGCTTGGCGTATTCATTAGCTGGAGTTTATTAGCCATGATAACCGGATTCTGGCAGTGGCATACCAAAATCCAGCCTATACATACTGAAATTTGCCGTCATCAACTGATAAAGCTAAAGCATGAAATTGTTCGCTTAAAAAGAAACCTGTAACTCCAGCAAACTGTCGGACTTAACACTGATCTACTGCGGCCAAGCCCGACAGCCTGCCAGCAAATCATTTAATTGCTTGCTGCATTTTTTTTGAAAACACAGCAATAACCAGCATAGCCCAGACAACCACCGGTATCATAAGAACGTTCATGGTTTCCCAACCCATGCTGACTTCAAGCCAGCCAGAACTGAGGGCTGATAATGTCACCATACCAAACACCAGAAACTCATTAGTGGCCTGAGTTTTTGCACGTTCCTGATGTGTATATGCCCCGGTCACCATACTGGTCGCACTGATAAACATAAAGTTCCAGCCTAGCCCTAATAAAAACAGAGCGCTCCAGAAATGCCATTCAGACTGACCATTCAGGTTAACAAGGATACAAAGCAGCATAATCAATCCGCCCAACATCATCATACAAACAGCACCAAACCGCTGTATCAAACGCCCGGTAAAAAACGAAGGTAAAAACATACCCAGCAAATGCCATTCAATGACCCAAGCCATCTGAGGAAAAGAAAAACCACACCGCGCCATCGCCAAGGGTGTAGCCGTCATGAGCAAGTTCATGACGGTATAGCTAGCCATTGCAGCAACGACGGCGACAATAAACACAGGCTGCATAACAATTTCAAATAACGGACGCGACGGCCCTTTCTCTGATTCTACATTGGCTGGCTGGGGAATAGAGACGCCGCTCAACAACAAGAGCGCCAGACTATATAACCCCATTAAACCGACAAATGATCCTACAAACTCTTGCGAAGAGATCCAATCACGGCTCTCAACTGCCAGCGCAGGCCCCAGAATGGCTGCCAGCACCCCACCTAACATAACCATCGAAATTGCACGATTTTTTTGTTCAGGCTCACATGCCTCAACAGCAGCAAAACGATATAAGGTGCCAAAACCAATCCCCACACCCAATAATGTAGTACCCACACAAAAAACGAAGAAATTCTGATACAAGAGCGCAACCGCAGAGATAACAGCCCCGATAATACCGAGCGAATTACCCAGATAAAAACCATTGCGCCGGCCAATCCGCTGCATGATGAGAGAGGCTGGAATTGTTGCCAACATTAACCCGATAAACTGCATGGCGATCGGTAATGTGATCAGTGCATCAGACGGCGATAACGATTGTCCAATCAAGCCATTAACCGATATTAAAAGCACATTACCCGTTCCGAGCAAAGCCTGACACAATGATAATAATACGACGCTCCGGTTCATGCGCTTTCCCTGATTAAATATAAGCCGGTGGGGCAGTATGGCAATTGAAGCGCACATCAGCAATTGATGATATACCTAAATTCAACAACCGACTGTTGCTAAAATTGTATATAGAAGCCCTTAGATTATAACCCCAGCAACGAGATCTAAGCTGAACGCATGCATGCTTCTCTGATCCATGCAAACGTCACATAAGCTAACAACACATTTAACCTTATAAAATTTTCCTCCCAGCGCAAAAGCGCTGAACGGCTGCTAAACTCAAATTGGATTAGTTTTCCAGCATAGACAGAGATTTTGATATGAATTTTTCAGAGCTGTTTGTACTCATCATAGAACCATCACGAGTACAAAAAACCATCATCATTAACCAGTTAAAAAGCTTTGGAATAGAGAATATTGACGACTACAGTGATGGCGGTACAGCCTTAAACGCTATCCACCTTCACATACCGGACATCGTACTTTCATCGATGCACTTACCTGATATGACAGGTACTGACGTAGTCAATGAAATGCGTCAAGACCCTAATTTGATGGATGTCACTTTTTTCCTTGTCTCCTCTGAAACTCATTATCGCTATCTGGAACCGATCCGTCAGGCAGGCGCTATTGCAATATTGCCAAAACCCTTCTCGCGCCAGGATTTAGGCATTGCACTGCAAAGCACCTTACATTATCTGCATGACCTGGATACCCCGAACGAAAATAGTGCTGAATTATTTGAAAACGTAAAGATACTCCTGGTTGATGACAGCCAGGTCTCGCGAAAATACTTACACCAGCTTCTCGACAATTTGGGAATTCATGCAGTCACAGAAGCTTCAGATGGTGCTGAAGCCATTGAAATATTAAAGCAGGAATCCTTCGACCTGATTGTTTCAGATTACAACATGCCTAATATTGATGGACGCGAGATGCTCGAGTATATCCGCTCTCACGGAGAGCAGCCCACTATCCCCTTTATAATGGTGACCTGCGAACAAAATAGAACGCAGTTAGCCGCGATAAAAAACGCCGGCGTATCTGCCCTTTGCTGCAAACCGCTCTCTTATGACATTTTCAAAAATGTGATTACACAGCTGGTACTCAATCATGACGTCACGTAACTCATCCGGGATTCATTTTCACTTTTTTAGTACATAAAAAACGCCCGTTTGTCCGGGCGTTTTAGTATGTCATTATCCACATCTCAGAAAGTGGAGTGCTATTCTTCCAGCAACCTTTCAGGGTTAAACCCCATAATCAGTCCTCCCCAGTGCTGTCCGTTAATATACAGCGGAATCGAAAGATCATTTAACACTTCGCCTGTGTCACGGATGAAGGTTTGCAACAGAAAGGGTTGTGTGTGTGTTGCCCTGCGTTTCTCCGCCCGGTTACCCGTAAAAATGCGACGATGACGACTCTTGACATTATCCACCGCAAAGTCGCCCGTTATAGCCGCAGACACCTTAAGATGATGTGCCGGAGCATAACCATTTTTATCGACAGCAATTGCATAAATAAACTCCGGACGTTCACTGATAAAGCTATCAAATAAAGGACGAAGCACAGATTCATAAGCCGAGACATAACTGACATCGTACTTTTCAGGCTGCTGCCCTTCATTGGTACGCTTGTAGTTACTATCAAAAATATTATGTCCATTTTCAGATAAGGAGCTGATGGCCCTTACCGTCTGATCCGCCCATTTCCGGCCCGCCTGAATCATACTTTCAAAGCCACCGTAGCCAATATTGAAGCGTGACAACAACTCCTGCGTTTCTTCCGTTGCCAGCTCTAATTGACCGGAGTAAGTCTGAGACTCATCCATTTCATGTTTGATTTCATGCGCGATACTCGTAATTTCTGTTACGTGCTGATGCGACTGCTTATTGGTGTAGGATAATTCATCTATTGAAGCACTAATGCCCGATAGCTCTTGATTCACCAACTCAAAGTCATCCACCAAACGAGTAAACTGCGTATTGGTATTCTCTATAAAGCCCTCTGTATTCTGGACATACTGCTGTATATCCTGAGCACTGATACGCGTATATTCAACCAGAGTTCCCATTTCGCCAATGTTCTTATCGATCTCCTGAGTAGCCACATTAACTTTCTGCGACAGACTGCGAACCTCATCGGCGACAACAGCAAACCCTCTTCCCGCATCTCCGGCTCTGGCGGCTTCAATCGAAGCATTCAGTGCTAACAAATTGGTTTGTTCTGAAAATTCCTGAACCATTGTCAGAATATGAGTGATATTCAGCGAGTTCTCACTGAGTTTTTTAACGGTATCCTGGAAGCTGTTGACCAACTCACGAATCGAGCGTACCTGTTCTAATACCTTCATTAATTCATTTCCGGAAGTGCGCACCTCCTCCATATTTGAATTGTTATGCTCGTTCAACTTCAATGTGCTGGCCGCTACTTCATCAATCGCCAAGGTAGCTTCCTCGCTCGACTGGAACACTAAGTGTGCTTGCTCCTCCTGGCGGGTAGCTGACGCCGATGCCTGAGATAAAACCTTTTGTAAGCGTGTCGCACTTAACGCAACGCTGACACTACGGCAACGCGACTCAGAAATCATTTTCTTTAAGCTATCGGAGAATTGATTATAACTACGCGCCATCTCAGAGATTTCATCATAAGTATATTCAGGCAGGGTGGCGGAAATATCGCCATCCTTTTCTTTTATCTGCTGTAAAACATGTGTAATGGCATTGATAGGCCGCAAGAACAGCAAGCGCATAAAGAAGACACTGAATACGGCAAGAACCACTGCGATAGCAATGGTAAACACACTCGTTCGCCAAAAGTCATCCAGCATCACGAGTAATTGATCTGAGGCACGGGGCTCTAAATTAAGCGCTAAAATCAGCTGGGAAATCTCACCTGAAAAGTGATGATTCACAAGCATGAGCAGCAGAAAGGGAACCAGTAGAAAAACGACATTCCCCACAATTTTTTTCGTTAATGAATTAAAAAACACCCGCTCAATTGTTTTATACAACGCCATGCCATTCTCGTTTTTATAAAGTTATTCGGCCACATTCAAAATTAACACTTCCAGACAGTGTAGCAGCGCTTACAATAACCACTAAATCGAAACATGCATTTTGATGCCGAACGCCAATAGTTTTACTTTTTAGGCTGTATTTGATCAGGCACAGCCTACTAACTTGCTTAGACGCTCTGACATAAATACCTCACCGCCATTGTAGCCATACACCTCTTTCTTTGAAGTAATGCCGCCACGTGGGAGTATCTGTGCAAAAAAGTGCCACCTTTTGCCAAAAAGCGGCCGAATGATTAAACTCCTGCAGATGACAAAGCTCATGGATAATGACGTAGTCAATCGCCTCTGGGGCCGCCATCATTAAACGCCAGTTCAGACCTATATCGCCTTTCGCAGAACATCGCCCCCACATGCTTTTATAATTACCGATGTCAACCCGATTAGGCTCGAGGCCTACCGTGTTTGATAATTCCAGCGTGCGAGGAATCAGGTAGGCTTTAGCCTGCTCTGCCAGCCAGGACTGCAACAAGCTATCCGCCACCCTTTCAGGCGGTCGACTGATGCGTCGACTCAAATTCATCTCAATTGATTCATGGCAAAGAACAACAGCACTGCGCTCAGCACTATGACGAATATTCAAGGGGATATCCCGCCCCTTTAGCAGAACAGTGCGTGTTTCATAAGGGTTGATCTGATAGTTCTGCTGCCGTGTTAACTGCGCCGCCATATGCTCTTCAATCCATGAGCGGCGTTGCTCAATAAACTGTTGAACCCATTCTTCCGGCGTTCCGACAGGTGTCCGTATGGTTAATTCGCCATGCTTCACTTCAAGTGAGACCGTTTTTCGACGTCGACTTTGAACAACCTTAGGGGCAACCCACACGCCACTGCATTGAATCGAATATTTAGCCAACTCTTTTTTCAATTACCTTTTCAACCCTTGCTTCAACTCTTTACCAGACTCTGGTTTCAATTTGTTTTTCAACGTCAGGCTGTTTAACGCCTTTGCCGATAACACCCTGCTTTCCAAGTCGTTTAATTTTGCTCATAAGCTGTTGACTCAGGCGGTGATACTGCAGGCTAGTGTCTTCTGCCTGCGCAGACGCATCGGCATAGCGTAAGCGTTGATATAAACCACTCCAGGCATCAAGCTCAGCTCGAATCTCAGGCAAGGTTTCTGCTAAACGTACACTATACATTTGCACTGTTTCACCTGAAGCGCGTTTCAGTTCAACGGATACCTTAGCCAATAGATCAGAAATAGCCACGACCTCCTTATCCACCGGATGCATCCAGCGACTCTGTACTTTTAACAGCCACCAGAAAACGATCATCAACATACAACCCACGGGTATAAACAGCAGCAATAGCATTTTCAAAAGACTAATTTGACCAAACCAATCCTGTAACAGATTATTCTGCTGCTGATGATAGCCCAGTATCCAACGATGCCAATTATAATTAAGCGCATCATAACGCAGACTCAGTGTTTTCAGCCATGCTAAGTTTTGCTGCAGACGAAACGCCATCATTGAGCTATCTGCCATAAATTCAGGTGATGACGAAAACAACTGATCAAACGGTTGAATGACTCTTTCGGGTGCAACGGCAGTCGTCGGATCCAGTCTTATCCAGCCTTTTCCATCCAACCAGGCTTCTACCCAGGCATGCGCTTCATATTGTCGTATTAACAGGTACTCTTCATAATCATTCCACTCCCCTCCCAAGTAACCACCCACCACGCGTGAGGGTATACCTGCCAGCCTAAGGGTATAAGCCGTTGCATTCGCAAAGTGCTCACAAAAGCCTTCACGCGTGTCAAATAAAAATTGATCAATGCGATTACCCTGAAGCTTTTGTGGTGATAACGTATAGGTAAAATGCTGGTTAAAATTCTTAAACAGGGCTGCAATTTTCTCTTCAGCGGAAAAACCTTTTTGCTGCCACTGCCTGACCATCTTTCTGGTTTGAGGATTTCCTGCTGCAGGCACAGCCAGATAACGAGGCCGGTTCACTAAAGGATGCCCATCATACGGTTTAATCAGGAGCGAACTGGCGGTATAACTTATCCTTTGAGAAACAGCAGCGCGTGCTTTAAAGGTGCCATCACTATAACGCTGTACAGCGGAAGCGCTCGAAGCCAATGGATAATCTAAAGCAAATAACCATGTAGAAGCAGACGGCTCCGCTATTACCTGATATTCAATCAGGTCATCATCAGACACATCCCCCTGCATATCCTGTTTCGTTACATCAGCAATAGACCAGCCTTGACCGTCAAAATCCGCAAATGTCATGACACGCCAATAACGCTGTTCGGGCGCCGGAGGTTTGTTGTCGGTAAAGCTAACACGAAATGCAACACTAGCTGAGCGAGTTAAGCGGCTGATATCTCCGGGTTGCATCCGATCAGACAGCCCCGTTTTTGCGGTGGATTGCTGGTACTGGACACTCCATAGAGGCCCGATACGGGGAAATATCAAAAACAGAATCAGCATTAAAGGAATGGATTGAAGCAACATGAACAGGCTTTTTTTAACCGGCAAAAACAACCATGCCTGCGTGCTGCCCTGATGCATCATCAATAAAGCGCAAACAATAGTCAGTAATGACACACCACCATAAACAGCACTGGGCATTGACTGATTAAACAAAAAACCAACCGCCGCTATAAAGCAGGCAACAAGCACTAACACCCAGCCATCACGCTGTTTTTTTAGCTCCATCGATTTCAACAGTGCGCCTGCGATCAATAAGGACGACAGGCCATCTAAGCCTTTACTCTGCGAAGAAAAAACAAGCACTCCAAGAATAACAGCGATGACGACCACCCCTTTTCCCCAACGTGGGATCACATAGCGATGCCGCTCTAATGTCAGCCAGACCCAGGAAAGCAGACACCCTCCGGTCACCGCCAACCACAGCGGCACATACATCAGCTGAGGTGCACTGACCGTAATCAGCATAATAAGCAGCCATTTCTTAGCCCCTGGGGTCAACTCCCTTGATGTTTGATTAACCACTTCTGCCATCTTCAGGCCCCCCACCGTAAAGAGCCAGCTGCGTTAATACGTTTTTTTTATGCTCAACCCCGGTTGCAGGCGCTATCTGCTTACCCGGCAACCGCAAACCAAACCGTGAACCACTCTGTGAAAAAACCAGTGCCCAGTAACACAATCGTGATAGCCGCGCCTCCACCGACAATTCAGGCCAGCTATCCCAGTCCAGCCACAGTTCATTTCCCGCATACCCCTGATGCTCTTTAACCTGTAGCCCATGCCCTTTGGCATAGACTTTCCAGGCAATGCTGCTTTTTGTAGCGCCTGGGTAATATGACTTTAATTCCTGAAACTCATCATCCCCCCGGGCACCAACGGCATGCTTATGCTGTTCAGCACCTCTTAACGCCTCTATCTCACCACCGGCAACCGGCTTTGGGTAAACCAACACAGACTGTTCAAAACGCAACCAACTCCAGGCTCGAAATAAACCCAATGGGTACAAGCTACCGATGTACAACAGATCCGCTTGCTGCCAGCCCCGCTGTGAACACAGCGATGGGATCTCGACATTAGCCGGGCGATTAGCGACAAGGTCCAGCGTCATACACTGCGCCTTGTCAAACCCAAGACCCAACTGAAACAGCCCTCGATCTGTATTCAGCTGATAACGAAAATACGCCTCATCTCCAACAAACACAGGCTCTGTTAACAATGCTCTGCTTTCTAATCCAGACAAGTTGGCATAGGTATGTAAAATAGCGGTGATAAACAGGGAGAGTAAAGTAAAGCAGACAGCATAAGCGAGGTTGTTCTGATAATTGACGGCCAATAGCAAAATTAACAGCACCACTAGCAAATACGCACTCCCGGCTAGCGTCGGCAATATATAGATACGCTTTTGCGTTAATCTGATAACCGCTTGTCCGGGATAGCGATTGACCAACCACGCCTGTATCCGGCCACGAAGAGACCTTCTATCCGCCATGCTCAACTCAGCACATCCACCTTAGTCAATATGGCCCGGATGGGATCAGCCTGATAATTTAAGTCTTTTCTGATCAGCAGACGATGCTCTACAACAGAACTGAAAACCTGCTGCACATCATCGGGGGTGAGGAAGTCACGACCCGACATATAAGCCCACGCCTTAGCTGCCTGGATTAATGCCAACGCTCCCCGGGGTGACAGCCCTAAAACAATCTCTTCACTACTGCGGCTAAACTGCGCTAATCGTTGAATATAATCTAATACAGGCTCGGATACGGCTACCTGCTGGCATGCCGTTTGAATATCCTGCAGCATTTTACTATCGATACAAACAGGCAGCTCTTCAATATCGCTTCGGGTATCACCATGCTTCAACAATTTTTTTTCTGTGTCGGCGTCAGGGTAACCCAGAGAAATTTTCATTAAAAATCGATCCAGTTGTGACTCAGGTAACGGGAAAGTACCAAACTGGTTCGTTGGATTTTGCGTGGCAAGCACAAAAAAGGGTGAGGGTAATTGACGCGTAACCCCTTCAGATGACACCTGCCCTTCCTCCATCGCTTCCAGCAGTGCACTCTGCGTTTTCGGTGTCGAGCGGTTAATTTCATCCGCTAATAACAACTGGGTAAAAACAGGTCCGGGATGATAAACAAAACTGCTGGTTTGCTGATTGAATACAGCCCCTCCGAGGATATCTGCCGGTAACATATCACTGGTAAACTGGACTCGCCGGTATTCCAACCCAAACACATGCGCCAGGGTATGCGCCAATGTTGTTTTGCCCATGCCGGGCAAATCTTCAATCAACAGATGCCCACGCGCCAACATACAGGCAACCGCCAGCCTGACGACATCCTCTTTACCTAAAACAACAGAAGATACCGTATCAACTAACTGATCGATCCTGTCTCGCATAAGCACTCCGTTTTGAGTATAAAATAACGGGGCTCATCTCAACAAAAGCCCCTTTTCACTATCAGTGTAGCGACAGAACTGAAAAATGAGACAAAAAAAAGCAGCCGAAGCTGCGTTTTTTAATAAGAACCGCTTAGTGGTGATGACCACCTTCACCGTGTACATGCCCGTGAGAAAGTTCTTCCTCAGAGGCCGCTCGCACTTCGACGACTTCAACCGCAAAGGTCAGAGTCTGGCCTGCCAGCGGGTGATTACCATCTAAAGTAATACCGTCTTCTTCAACATTCATAACAGTGACAGGCTGCTCTCCCCAAGGGGCTTGTGCCATAAACTGCATACCGACGTGAATATCGTCAACACCCTCAAAGTTCTCATGATTAACTTTCTGTACTAATTCATCACGTAAAGGACCATATGCCTGTTCAGGCTCCACCGTCACTTCCAGCTTATCACCCACCTGTTTACCCACCAGCGCATTTTCCAGACCAGGAATAATATTACTTGCACCGCTTAAGTATGCCAGAGGCTCTTGCCCCTCAGATGAATCCAAGACTTCACCCTGGCTATTAGTCAAAGTGTAATGAATAGTAACAGCTGAATTTTCAGCAATCTGCATGAGAAACTCCCAAAATAAAAAATGAATATTACCGGAGGCTTTGAATATGTCGTCAGATCGCCAACAAACCCAAAGAACCCTCACAGAAATCAGGCGTCATCCTACCCCGCATGTAGCAAAACTTCCAGCCTGTTGCTAACACTGTCGAAAATAGTGAATAGATATTCAATAAATAGGAATTTTTCCTATCTTTTTATGACGAAGATGCAAGTATAATAATTTCCATAGAATCAAGAATATGGAGTAACAATTGTTATGGATAACATCTGCCCCGATTGCCAAACGTTATTGACAAGCAAGCATAAAGCATCGCACACACTCTTATCACTGATAAGTACACTGCCCAACAGCCAGCTATACAAGTGCACTGCATGTCACGCGTATTTGCATTGTTATGACCGTCAGTGGGAAGTATTAATTGAAGGTTACTACAGCAAAATATCAAATGTAGTGAATTCATCACAGCCTACACTAGCTGCCGGTTAACCCGCATACACCCATAATCATTTTATAAACGGTTAAGATCGCATCTACTTTAAGACGCGATCTTCCCCTTGGCTTTATAAGCTTAAACTTGCTTACATTCAAAAAAACGTTTGAATACCTGAATGGTATTGATCAAATCATCCGTACCCGCTAATTCCCTGATGGAGTGCATTGCTAATTGCGGCACCCCTATATCAATGGTACGTACGCCTATTTCTGCTGACGTAATTGGCCCGATAGTACTTCCACAGGCCATATCCGAGCGCACAACAAACTCCTGTACCGCAACGTTATCCAGTGCTGCCAACATTCTGAATTGCGAGCTGGTAATGTCAGTCGTCGCATAACGCTGATTTGAATTGAGCTTAATAACCGGCCCTTTGTTAAGAATAGGACCATGATTAGCATCGTGCTTATCAGCAAAATTGGGATGTATAGCGTGTGCGTTGTCTGCCGATATCATCATGGAATTCGCCAGCATACGGTTTCTACTTTCCGCTTCTGGCTGTATACGTTCAAACAAATGATCCAGCATAGGCCCCTGAGCGCCCGCCGCACTCAAGCTTCCGACCTCTTCATGGTCGGTACACACCAACAAAACGCCTTCCTCTGAGTCAGATTGCAGCAAAGCCTCCATGCCCATAAAGCAGCTAAGCAGGTTATCCAAACGAGCCGACGCGAGAAATTCCTGCTCAAGCCCTATCAAAGCAGCAGACTGGGTATCATAGAGAGAAAGCTCATAATCAAGCACTTTAACCACTTCCTCACCTGACACCAGCAACTGATCCCGCAAAAGCGCACGGAAGTCCGGCTTCTCATCCACTTGCCCTAGCACCGGTGGCAAAAAAGTTTGCGCATTAATCGCACGCCCATTATTTGCTTCACGGTCAAGATGAATTGCCAAACTGGGAATCACAGCAACAGGCGTCTCAAAATTCACCAATGCACTACATAGCTCGCCTGCCTCATTGACAAAACTAACACGCCCAGCGATCGATAAATCCCGATCAAACCAAGGGGCTAGCAAGGCTCCACCATAGACCTCGACGCCTAACTGAAAATAACCGTGTTTATGCAGTTCCGGATTAGGCTTTACACGCAGACAAGGGGAATCGGTATGCGCGCCTACCATACGTAAGCCCGACTCAGATAATAAGCGTTTTGCCGGCATTTGCCATGCAACAAGCGCAGAATCATTGCGGGTAATGACATATCGCCCCCCCTCTTTTAATACCCAGGTGTCTTTTTCATTGAGTGCTTCAAAGCCAGCCTCAAGCAAGCGGGCTTTCATCTGTTGTACTGCGTGAAAGGGTGTTGGCGAAGCATTAAGGAATTCAATTAAGCCCTTCAATGTCCTATTTTTGTTATTCATTTTCTGTTCCTTTATCTTCCTGAACTGCAAGCAACTCTACTTTAAAAACCAATGTTGAATTTGCAGGGATTTCATTAGACGGGCTGGTAGCTCCGTACGCCAGTTTCGCGGGTATATACAACATCCATACATCCCCGACTTTCATTTTCAACAAAGCTTCCTGCCAACCTTTAATCACCCTTTTAAGCGGAAAGGTGGAAGGTTTACCGCGTTGATAAGAGCTATCAAAAATGCCGCCATCAACACGTGTCCCTTCATAATTAACAACAACAGAATGCTGATAAGTCGGATGGACACCCGTACCAGTGTTCAGAATCCGATATTGCAAGCCTGAGGGCAATTCAACCACACCATCACGTTTTGCATTTTCTGCTAAAAATGTGATACCTGCCTCGTTAGTTTCATCGTTAAGTGCTTTTTCCATCAATTGTTGACGAAAAGCCTCCTTTTCAGGATCCTCACCGCAACCGCCTAACAACAAACCGCAGATAAGCAGCAGGGGGATAAATAATAATTTCATCTGTAACCTTACGTCAGTGAATTGAATGAAACTCTTTAAATGGAACTCATTAACAGAGGCCTGAAGCGCCTCAACAGAGAACATAAATTTTCCCGGAGCGCATAATTAAAGAGTTGAATTAAAGCATTGATTTTACATTAGACAGGCCGATAGCTACACTCAGAATAAATGATTAAGGGAACAATAGATTACTATTCCTGTCATAACTCTCATCGATATAAGAATATAGAATGGATAATATGTTGAAAGGTTTACGCACCCCCCTTCGCAACTCATTGGGCAACGCCCTTCGCAGTTCGCTTGCTGTATGCTTGCTGGTACCTGCTATTGCAATAGCATCAGTCGATATTACTCCATTACAACCTGAAACGGTCCATCAGCAAACTATCAAGGATATTATCGGTTCCCTTAATGCTGGCCATTATAACAAGATTAATGTTGATGACTCACTTTCCAGCGATATACTCGACAAGTATCTTGAGGAACTTGATCCATCCAAAAGTTACTTTTACAAATCAGACATCGCGGAGTTTGATGCCTACCGCTACGAACTGGATGACGCTATTCTCAACGGCAACCTGGACGCTGCCTTCGCTATTTTTAACCGCCAGCAACAACGCATTATTGAGCGACTCAACTGGACGCTCGATCGCCTGAATAGCGAGCAAACTTTCAACTTTTCTCTGGATGAAACGCTTAATACAGATCGAGAAAAAGATGATTGGATCGGCTCACAAAGCGAAATGGATGATCTATGGCGCAAACGGATCAAAAGCGCCATTTTAAATCTTACTTTGGCTGACAAATCTGAGCAGGAAGCGCGGAAAACCCTGATCAAGCGCTACACAAGCCAGTTGAATCGTCTTTCGCAAAATAAAAGCGAAGATGTATTTCAGCGCTTCGCCAATGTTTTCACTAAACATTTTGACCCGCACACTTCTTACTTTTCACCTCGCAACTCAGAAAACTTCAAAATCAACATGAGCCTTTCACTTGAAGGGATCGGAGCCGTGCTACAAAGTGAGAATGAGTTCACTAAAATCGTCCGCTTAGTCCCCGCAGGTCCTGCTGACAAAACAGGGCAGCTTAAGCCCGCCGATCTGATTGTCGGCGTAGGCCAGGGAGAGACAGGCGAAATTGAAGATGTTGTTGGCTGGCGCCTTGATGATGTTGTTGATCTTATTCGAGGCCCTAAAGACTCGGTCGTTCGGCTTGAAATCATTCCTTCAGACAGTGAGGATAAAGCAGGCCGCAAAACAATTTCAATTAAGCGTAATACCGTAGAACTGGAAGAACAAGCGGCACAAAAACGTATCCTGAATGTTAAGCATAACGATAAAGACTATAAATTGGGCGTCATCGACATCCCGGCCTTTTATATCGACTTTGCCGCCTTACAACGCGGTGATAAAAACTATAAAAGCACAACACGTGATGTAGAAAAACTGATTAGCGAGCTACAAACCGAAAAAATCGACGGTCTGATTATCGATCTGAGAAATAATGGCGGCGGCTCACTGCGTGAAGCCAATGAGCTGGTAGGCCTCTTTATTGATCGCGGCCCGACCGTACAGATCAGAGATCCGAATGGACGTGTAGATATACTTGGAGATTTTAATCCTAAGATTGCCTACAACGGCCCCATGGCGGTCGTCGTAAACCGTTTAAGTGCTTCCGCATCAGAAATTTTTGCCGGCGCTATCCAGGACTACCAACGCGGCATCATTGTCGGCAACCAGACTTTTGGCAAAGGTACGGTACAAACACTGCAATCACTGGATCATGGCCAAATAAAACTCACTCACGCCAAGTTTTACCGTATTTCAGGCGAAAGCACACAACACAAAGGCGTCATTCCTGATATCACCTTTCCGGAGACTTTTGACACCAGCGAAATCGGTGAAAGCGCACTGGATGGAGCCCTCCCCTGGGATCAGGTAAAAGAAGCACGACACGGCATCTTTAAAGGGATCGATTCTTTTAAACCTGAGCTGGAAAAGCGTCATAACCTACGTACCGACAACCAGCCTGATTTCAATTTTTTACGCGCCCAGATCAGCCGCCAAACGGAAGTTAGGGGTGACACTACCTTCCCGCTGAATGAAACCAAATTGCTGGCCAAGCGTGATCTTGCCGATAAATGGCAGGTCGATGCCGAAAACAAGCGCCGTCTCGCCAAAGGACAGGCACCGATTGCTAAAATCACCGACCTTGATGATCTTTTAGAGAAAGATGAGAAGGGCCGACCCATTTCTCCTGAATCAGAAGCTATACTGGAAGAAAGTGCTCATATCCTATTGGATATGGTTGACCTGACAAAGCAACTATTGACCACTTATAACCCAAAATAAATAGCGGCTGACGATACATGTTACCAATGGCTCGTAACAACAAGCTCATCTTATTCGCCATGATAATACCGCTGATTCTCACTGGCCTGGGAATCGGTGGTTATATTCTCTATCAGCGTATTGATTCCCAGCAGGCAAAAAACAGCAAAGAACTGGAACGCTTTGGTTACGAGATGGTCGGCAGTTCCCGCAGTACAGAAACAGCCGACGATTTAGGCGTAAGTCAGCTATCGTCCACCTTTGATCAGGACAAACTAACGCCGACGCAAAAAATCATATACGGCCTTAACCGTGATAAAGATGGCTTACTCGCTGAAAACAAAACCTTACAAACGCAGATACAAGAACTGCAAGCACAGGTCACAGAACTAACTAAGTACAAACAACTCAACGAACATTTCGCCCCCCAACAACTCAAAGATGAACTCCGATCAGTAGAACACCAATTAAAAGCCTACCTGATCCGTAGTGCCGATGCAGAACGGTTCAGCACGATACAAATAGAAATCATGTCGGCCGCAGGCGCTGCCGAATATAAAGCGTTCATCACGCGTAACCGACTCATGCTATCTGAAGACAAAAAACAGAACCTCATCAGCAATTACTTACCCGCTTACGCCTTTTGTGTTGGCGATGGCGTAGAAATTGCCGCTAATTCGCGTAGCGAAGAGCGCAAACTGGCCAACTTTTTCCGCACCGAAGACACCGGCTCTCTGACAGAAGCACTTTTTCAGGATTTATCATCCGTTTTAACACCCTGCCAGCTCTCTATACGCGAAAAACTGGATAACGATAAAGTATAAAACCGAATACCCTCTACCTAGACAGCTTCGCATACTGTATAATACGCGCTCTAATTTCTCTAATGTGTGACGGCTAGCCAGCAATACAATTGCACATTAAATAATCTGACCCTGTAAGCTGGCATTACAGGTTACGTGCCGGATTTTTTCTATCCCCGGCCAATTAATAGGACACTTTCATGAGCGAAAGCTTTGCAGAACTGTTTGAAGAATCCCTTCTAAATGTAGACATGAAACCAGGTACGCTTGTTATCGGTGAAGTTATCGATATCGACAGCGACTGGGTTACTGTTAACGCTGGTCTTAAATCTGAAGCGGTTATTCCTCGCGTACAGTTCTTAAACGACGCTAACGAGCTGGAAATTAAAATCGGCGATAGCGTTAAAGTTTCTCTGGAAGCAGTAGAAGATGGTTTTGGTGAAACAAAACTTTCTCGCGAAAAAGCTAAGCGCGCTGAAGCTTGGGAAGTACTTGAAGCTAAATTTGAAGCTGAAGAAACTGTTACTGGTGTTATCAACGGTAAGGTTAAAGGCGGATTCACTGTTAGCATCAACAACATCCAGGGCTTCCTGCCTGGTTCACTGGTAGATGTTCGCCCTGTTCGCGATGTTGATCATCTTGAAGGCAAAGAACTAGAATTCAAACTGATCAAACTGGACCAGAAGCGCAACAACGTTGTTGTTTCTCGCCGTGCCGTTCTTCAAGAAGCCAATAGCGCTCAGCGTGATGAAATCCTGGCTGCTCTGGAAGAAGGACAGGTTGCTAAAGGTTTCGTTAAGAACCTGACCAACTACGGTGCGTTCATTGATCTGGGTGGTGTTGACGGTCTTCTGCATATCACAGATATGGCTTGGAAGCGTATTTCTCACCCAAGCGAAATGCTCAACCCAGGTGACGAGATCTCTGTTAAGATCATTAAATTCGACAAAGAAACAGGTCGTATTTCTCTAGGTCTGAAACAGCTGTCTGAAGATCCGTGGGAAGCTATCAAAAACCGTTACCCTGCTGGAACTAAGTGCAACGCACGTATCACTAACCTGACAGATTACGGCTGCTTCGCTTCTATCGAAGATGGCGTAGAAGGTCTGGTTCACGTTTCTGAAATGTCTTGGACTAACAAAAACATCCACCCATCTAAAGTTGTTCAGATTGGTGAAGCTGTTGAAGTTATGATTCTGGATGTTGATGAAGAGCGTCGTCGTATTTCTCTGGGTATCAAACAGTGCACAGTTAACCCATGGGTTGCTTTCGCTGAGCAGTACGCTACCAATGATAAAGTATCTGGTCAGATCAAAACGATCACTGACTTCGGTATCTTTGTTGGCCTGGAAAACGACCTTGACGGTCTGGTTCACATGTCCGACATCAGCTGGGAAGGCGATGCTGAAGCAGCGCTGCGTCAGTTCAAGAAAGGCGACGAAGTTGAAGCCGTTATCCTGTCTATTGATGCAGAGAAAGAGCGTATCTCTCTGGGCATCAAGCAACTAGACAGCGATCCATTTGCTGAGTACGCAGCAGCAAATGACAAAAACACCATCGTTAAAGGCACCGTTAAATCGGTAGATGCTAAAGGCGCTGTTGTTGAATTGGCTGAAGGCATCGAAGGTACATTGAAAGTTTCTGAAATCAGCGCAGACCGTGTTGATGATGCAACGACCGTACTGAAAGTGGGTGACGAAGTTGAAGCGAAGATCATCAACATTGATCGTCGTAGCCGCGCAATCGTTCTGTCTGTGAAAGCTAAAGACCAGGCTGACGAAAAAGCTGCTATCGCTGCTGTTCGCACACAAGAAGTTGAAACGGCTGGTCCTACCACTATCGGTGATTTGATCAAGGCGCAAATGGCTAACAAAAACAACTAATCAGTTGTTTTAAAGCTACAAAAAAGGAGCACTCAGTGCTCCTTTTTTTATACCCTATTTCTACTCTTTTACTCTCTCGTTAACCCCTTTTTATATCTACCTCAGCATCAGTTGCTTTATCAGAAAAGCAGATGTCGCTTAATCTTCCAACAATACATAATCGATAAACTGATCTTCACTGATTTCGTTATCTTTTACTTCATAAATATGCAGCACCGAAGCACCGGCATCAATCACCGAATTCTCTTTACCCGAAATCAAAGGATGCCATTCTGGCAGCTCTTTCCCTTCATGAATCAACCGATAAGCGCAGGTCGGCGGTAACCAGTGAAAGCTCTCAACGTCTTCAGGACGCAACTTCACACAGCTTGGAACTAACTGACTGCGTTTTTCATACTGAGTACAGCGGCAGTTATCGAAATCCAGTAAATTGCAAACAACCGTCGTATAGAAAACCTCTTCAGTATCTTCATCTTCAATTTTATGCAAACAGCAGAGCGCGCAACCATCACATAATGACTCCCACTCAGGAGCCGTCATTTCAGTTAACGACTTGGTTCGCCAAAATACTTCCTGTGCCACTAGCGGACACCTGTTTCTGGACGGTTAGGGTACAGATCCAGCATATAGTCTTCTTTTGGCGGCGGCATCTGCAGATAAAAGCCTTTCTCTTTAATCCCTTGCAGCATTTTTTCGACATCAACACGCGCCAGCTTACGTCCCGGCCTGATCGGCATGTCCATTAAATGCGAAGGTTTTCCAAACATTTCAACCAACGCATCAGGTACACGTTTTAACAAATCTTTTTTATCAACATAAAGATACATTTCATCTTTACGCGGGCTTTTATAAATTGAACAAATTATCATGCGCTACTAACCATTTTTATCAAACTGTTTAAGCTGAGCCAATAAAGGCAAGCCAATAATTTCACGACGCCAGCCATTCAGCTCATCCGGCAACTGATACTCTTGCCCATCTAACCCCGAACGAATCAATGCCTCAAGATCTTTCTTACGCAACAAGATCTCTTGCGCTATGCCTAAACGTCCGGCTACGTCTCGTGCGATCGCCTTGAGCTTTTTAAGGCGTTTATTCCAAAAAACAGGCAACGGACGATTAATCGGAATTATCTCTTCATTATCTCCTCGACTATAGGCATTTTCAAGAATGGCAAGAATCGCTTCACCCTCCTCCCGCACTACTTTATGGCGCATTTCATCCGTCCGGGCCAGCTCAACGCTGTTCCGCGGCCAATTGTTGATAATAGAGAGTATCGTCTGATTGCGCAGCACCCAATTGCGTGGCGTATCTCTCAAACGACATTGCTGCTCCCGCCACATGGTGATATCCCGTAGCGCCGCCAGCTTAAAACCGCTCACAGCCGACATCTGACTAAAGCGCCGGTAATACTCACGCCCATCAGGATCGGTATCCAGCGCGGTTTGCAATGCCACCTCTGACTCTTCAACAAACCAGGAAAGCCGATCACGTGACTCCAGCTCTGTTTTTTGCATCAGACAGATAGCCGGTAAATAGGCGACATCCAGCGCAGCATACACCTCTTGCTCAGGGCTCAACGGGCGCTTAAGCCAGTCGGATGTTGTCTCGCCTTTACCTATCTGAATATCCAGCGCATGCTCAAGCAAACGCTGCAACCCCATGGTAAAGCCCCAGCCAATAAAAGCGGCCGCCAGTTGAGTATCGAAGATCGGGCTGGGCAAGACGCCCAGTGTGTGATTAAAAAGCTCTAAATCTTCACTGCCGGCATGAATAATTTTTAACACATCAGGATTTGAAAAAACCTGACTCAGCGGCGAAAGATCATCAATCGACAAGGGATCAATCAAATAACAGTATTGATCATCTGCTATTTGAATCAGCCCCGGTATAGGGTAAAAAGTATCGATGCGCTGAAATTCGGTATCCAACGCAATCATCGGCAATGTCTGCCAACGGGCGCAATATTCAACCAGCAATGCGTTGCTTGTAATATGGATCGGCTGCTGGGCCGACGCCTCTAAAACAGCCCAGTCATAGCTATCATCTTTCATTCATTAGCCTCAAAATAGCCGCCGCCCGGCCAATGCATGCGCCAAGGTGCCACCATCAACATATTCCAGCTCACCACCAACCGGCACACCATGAGCAATACGCGTCACCTTAATTGAAGAACCTTTCAATTGCTCAGCAATATAATGAGCGGTCGCATCCCCTTCCACTGTCGGATTTGTCGCGACGATAACCTCTTTAATTTCCCCCTGATTGACCCGTTCAATTAGCTGACGGATACCAATATCATCAGGCCCGATCCCATCGATAGGAGATAAATGGCCACCCAGCACAAAATAAACACCGGCAAAGCTGTTGGTATGCTCAATAGCCAGCACATCCATAGGCGACTCAAGCACACACAAGGAACTGCGGTCACGGCTTTTCGATGCACACAACTCACAAATGTCTGATTCACTGAGTGTTCTGCACTGCTGACACTCAGAAACCTGCTCTGCAGCCAAACGAAGCGCGGAAGACAACTCCAGCGCCGCATGACGATCTCTCTCAAGCAGGTGAAATGCCATGCGTTGCGCTGTTTTTGGTCCAACGCCGGGCAAACAACGCAACGCACTAACCAACTGCTGTATTAAAGGGCTGAATGACATCGTTTAAAATGGCATATTAAAACCCGGTGGCATACCCATGCCGCCGGTGACTTTAGCCATTTTTTCCTGAGACTGCGTTTCAACTTTACGCACAGCATCATTCACCGCTGCAGCGATCAGATCTTCAAGAACATCTTTATCTTCTTCCAGCAAACTAGGATCAATCACGACACGCTTAACATCGTGACGACCATTCATGATAATTTTTACCAGACCCGCACCAGATTCGCCATTTACTTCCAAGTTAGCGACTTCTGCTTGTGCTTTCTGCAGTTCTTCCTGCATCTTTTGCGCCTGCTTCATCAGGTTGCCCATGCCACCCTTCATCATACTCTTTACCTCACCTATAACGGGTCAATTGGAACAATGGAATCACGATCTATCGTGCCATCAAAATGCGAAACTAACATCTGTACAATGCTGTCACTTTCAAATGCCGAAACAGCCACCACCAAACGTTCTGCTTTTAACCGCGCAAAACATTGGCCTGGGGTTTCCCGCGTTTGAACAGCGTTAATGAATTCTACCTCAATTGAGGTTTTAAAATAATCACAGAGTACATCCTGAATACGCTGCTTCTGCACGTCATCCAGTACGGCCGCCTGCTCTCTTCGATAATGGAACACCATTTTATGCTCAGACACTGACTCAAGCGATAAGTTACTTGCAATATTAGCCGTCATCCCCGTCAGGCCAATCTGGCCTAATAGAATAATCCAATCCTCTTCGCGGCAATCTGCCAGTACGGTAGGTGCCTGTGCCATAGGTGCTTGTGCCGTAGGTGCTTCAGATTCTATGTCAGCTTGTGTTTTTACATCAGCGCCTGAGATGACTTCAGAATGCTGATCAGTCCGGGCGTCGCTCTTCAGCTCTGGTCTCAGCTCAGGCTTAACTTGTGCCCTAACGTCTGCCTGTACCTCTGCCTGTAGTTCTGCACTTACACCTGGCTTCACTTCCGGTTGCGTTGCAGTCTTTTCGACTGCTACTTGCTCAACTGCTACTTGTTCGGTTTGTGCTTTTTCAACCAGCGCCTCAGCGGCTAAGCTTTCA
The DNA here is from genome assembly GCF_900113275.1 of Neptunomonas qingdaonensis. Classification (GTDB taxonomy): domain Bacteria; phylum Pseudomonadota; class Gammaproteobacteria; order Pseudomonadales; family Balneatricaceae; genus Neptunomonas; species Neptunomonas qingdaonensis. The sequence continues at coordinate 82,496 of NZ_FOOU01000008.1, read as the reverse complement.
GAAGGCTCGGCCGGTGGGAGTCGTGGCTTTTTTGCCGGGCTTTCCTCTTCGTCGGCATCATCCGCAGGAATATCATTCTCATCATACGGAGGCGGCTCTAAATCTGAAGCTGGTACAGAATCGGGGGCGGCTAGCGGCTCTGGTGCTGGTGCAGGTACTACTGGAGCCGGAGCCGGAGCCGGAGCCGGAGCCGGAGAGAGGGTTTGCTCTGCGGGTTTAGCTTGTCCAGCATCCGATGCCGAAGCAGCAACCTCGTGCTGCAATTGAACCGGCCTTGGCGCACTATCAGCCGGTCGAAATGCCAGCATACGCAACAACACCATTTCCAAACCTTCACGAGCATCCGGCACATAGGGCAGATCTTTACGCCCCATCAGCGCGATCTGGTAGAACAGCTGCACATCTTCCGCGGTCAGTTGGCGCGCCAGCGCAGTCACCTGCTCCTGATCCCCCATACTGTTATCAATCGCATCCGGGATCGCCTGCGCCACCGCAACACGGTGCAACAAGCTGATGAGGTCACCGAGCACGTTCATATAATCCGGTGAGAACAGCGCCAACTCGGCTACTACCGCCAGTAAATTACGCGGATTATGCGCCGTTAACTCATCCAGTAACCGGTAAACCAAGCGCTGATCAATCGCACCCAACATCGATCGAACGTCCGCCTCGAGTACCGTGCCGCTACCAAAAGCAATCGATTGATCGGTCAGACTCAAGGCATCACGCATCGAGCCATCAGCAGAACGCGCTAATAACCATAATGCAGGATCTTCAAAACCAACTTTTTCCTCAGCCAGTACAAACTGAAGATGCTCAACAATGCGCTCGGGAATCAGGTTCTTAAGATTAAATTGCAAACAGCGCGACAAAATAGTCACGGGTAACTTTTGAGGATCTGTCGTCGCCAACAGGAACTTAACATGTGCCGGCGGCTCTTCCAGCGTTTTCAACAAGGCGTTGAAAGAGTGGCTGGAGAGCATGTGTACTTCATCTATCAGGTAAACTTTAAAGCGACCATGTGTCGGTGCGTACTGCACATTCTCGAGTAGCTCTCGGGTATCTTCAACCTTGGTTCGTGACGCCGCATCCACTTCGATCAGATCAATAAAGCGCCCTTCTGCAATCTCCCGGCAGGCACTGCACTGGCCGCACGGTTCAGAAGAAACACCGACTTCACAGTTCAGGGATTTAGCAAATAAACGTGCGATTGATGTTTTACCTACTCCACGCGTACCGGTGAAAAGATAAGCATGATGCAGACGATCCTGATCGAGCGCATTAACCAACGCTTTGAGGACATGCTCCTGCCCAACCATCTCAGCAAAGCGCTTAGGACGCCACTTACGTGCAAGAACCTGATAACTCATAAATAGAAGACGCCATCACCAAAAAACAAACGCTTATGCTACCGGTTACGGGCTGATATGGCTACCAGTTAAAGCGCATGAGCACTGTCATTTGCATGTAAAAACGCGCTCTTAAATGCTGCTACTAAATGACTTTAATCTACAGCAGATGCGACCCCTTCGACCCAAACAGGAAATATTTTCTCAAGGTTCTTTATTTTCCTATCAGTTTTATTTTCGAATAAGTTTTTCAAGGACTTTATGCAGTAACAAGGCCATAGCGCCAAGATCAGAATCAGTAAAAGTAATTAGATTTTTTTGGTATGTGACGCCAGCTTCAGTCAGCCAGTTGCTGACTTCAGAAAAGACCTTTCCGGCCAAGCCATGACGCTCCAGAAGATGACAAAATTTAGAATAGTAGAGTGGCCAGGAATCGGTTATCCAGTGACAGACCTGCAAATAGACGCATGGAAGCAATTTCGTAAAGCGCATCCTCCATGGCGGGATCGCTCATGTAGCGACTCCATACGCCCCAGAAAGATCTCTTTACGGGTTTAGCGACGCTCAGAACAGTATTCTCTGCCTGAGAAAATTTGCTGGTGATCCATCGGACTTAGCCAACTGTGACGCTGCTGATAACGTCTAAACATCTTGGAAGCCCTGAACAAGTGGCCAAACAATTCATCCAAAACAGAAAAGCCAGACAAACAAAAACCCCGGTGATTTGCATCACCGGGGTTTCAAAACAAGACTTAAGAAATAATTACTTGTTAGCTTTACGCTCTTTCTCTTCAGCAATAACCTTCTCAGCAACTGAGTTAGGACATGCAGCGTAGTGTGAGAACTCCATAGAGAACTGACCACGACCAGAGGTCATAGTACGCAGAGATCCGATATAACCGAACATCTCAGACAGAGGCACGTCTGCTTTAATACGAACGCCTGAACCTGCAGCTTCCTGACCTGAGATCATGCCACGACGACGGTTAAGGTCACCGATAACATCACCAACATGATCTTCAGGGGTGAACACGTCAACCTTCATGATCGGCTCCAGCAATTGTGGACCCGCTTTAGGCATGGACTGACGGAAAGCACCTTTCGCAGCGATTTCAAACGCAACCGCAGAGGAGTCAACCGCGTGATAACCACCATCGTAAAGTTCAATTTCAACATCAAGTACAGGGAAGCCCGCCAGTGGACCTGTATTCATCATACCCTTGAAACCCTTCTCGATAGCCGGGAAGAACTCCTTAGGTACGTTACCACCCACAACTGAAGAGACGAACGTAAAGCCGCTGTTCTGCTCGCCAGGCTTAATACGGTAGTCGATCTTACCGAACTGACCAGAACCACCAGACTGCTTCTTATGAGTGTAAGAGTCTTCCAGAGGTATAGTGATAGTTTCACGGTAAGCAACCTGTGGCTGGCCTACGATCAGCTCAACGCCGTAAGTACGCTTCAGGATGTCTACTTTAATATCCAGATGAAGCTCACCCATTCCTTTCAGGATGGTTTCGCCGGAATCTTCGTCAGTCTCAACGATGAAAGTAGGATCTTCTGCAACCATCTTACCGATCGCAATCCCCATCTTCTCAGCTCCACCTTTATCCTTAGGTGTAACTGCAATCGAGATTACTGGTTCAGGGAACACCATGGCTTCAAGCGTACATTCGTGCTTAGGATCACAAAGTGTGTGACCTGTTTGTACATTTTTCATACCTACGATGGCAAGAATGTCACCGGCTTGAGCAGAATCCAGTTCTTTACGCTCATCGGCTTCCATTTCACACATACGACCAACACGCTCAGTTTTACCTGTAAACGAGTTAAGGATGGTGTCGCCTTTCTTCAACTTACCAGAGTAAACACGAATAAAGGTCAGAGCGCCGAAACGGTCCTCCATGATTTTAAATGCCAGTGCACGGAAAGGCTCATCAACGGAAACAGTTGCAACTTTACCTGTTGGCTCGCCGAATTCATCGGTCAGATCTTGTGGGATAACATCTGTTGGGCTTGGCAGATAATCTACAACCGCATCAAGAATAAGCTGGATGCCTTTGTTCTTGAATGCAGAGCCACAGTATGTTGGGAAGAATTTAAGATCACGAGTACCCTCACGGATACAACGCTTGATATCTTCCATAGAAGGTTCTTCACCGTCCATGTAAGCCATCATCAGATCGTCATCCAGCTCTACAGCAGTTTCGATCAACTGCTCACGGTACATTTCAACATCTTCTATCATGTCTGCTGGGATTTCTTTGATCTCGTAGTTCTCAGGAAGACCAGTGTCATCCCAGACGAAAGCTTGGCGAGTCAGCAGGTCAACAACACCTACGAAGTCTTCTTCACGACCAATAGGAAGAACCATGATGAGTGGCTTAGCAGCCAGTACGTTCTCAACCTGATCTACAACGCGGTGGAAGTCAGCGCCCATACGGTCTAGCTTGTTTACGAAGATGATACGGGAAACGCCCGACTCATCGGCATAACGCCAGTTAGTTTCTGACTGAGGCTCAACACCACCAGAACCACAGAACACACCAATACCACCATCCAGTACTTTCAAAGAACGATAAACTTCTACAGTGAAGTCAACGTGCCCTGGAGTATCGATGATGTTCATGCGGTGATCTTTCCAGAAAGTGGTGATCGCCGCTGACTGGATAGTAATTCCCCGCTCAGCTTCCTGCTCCATGAAGTCAGTAGTAGATTCACCATCGTGAACCTCACCTGTCTTATGGATTTTACCTGTCAGCTTCAGGATACGTTCGGTAGTGGTGGTTTTTCCCGCGTCTACGTGGGCAAAAATACCGATGTTACGGTAGTGTGATAAGTCAGACATTTCTTCACTCGAATAGTAGGAGGCATAAAATGGGCATTATAATACAGGATTTCGAACGTAATTGTGGAGGCTTTCCGTAGAAGAAAAGCCCTTTTTTTATATAAAAGGTTACATTCTCGCCAAAAAATCGCTGACTCAACACCTTGCAGGCTTCCAACGTGCTGTTTTTATATCAATTCTATCAGCAGGCCAGGCACCGACCTTTCTCCTGACGGGTAAATTCCAGCAAAACTGACACACTACTCTCTTTAGTAAATGCTCTTAATCCGGATTACATTTTGTGCTTTTTCTGAACAATACCATTTTGCTGCTGTACTTCACGCACAAACTTCACAATGACTGCCATATCTGAAAAACCAACCCCTTCTTGAGCGGGCATATTTCCATAGGGCCAATGATGTTGTTGTACGCCGTTGCGCACAGCGGAATAAAAAGACTGATTAGAATGATGCCCGGGATTATAAAGGGCATGAATCAACGGAGGTCCCTGAAGAGATCCTTCTCCATTATTACCATGGCATGCGGCACACGTATTATTAAAAGCCAACTGCCCCTTTTGCGCCGCAGCCGTCAAAGTCCCCACCTTAACATTCACATGGCCATTAAAATGCTCTGCCAACGCAAAGGAACTATTCAACAGAAAGCCCACTATAAATATCCCGGTTACCCATTGTCTCTTGTACATTATTGTTAACCTTCTTTCGTGCCTGATGAGAGCAACTAAAGTGAGTGACTGGCTATGTTAATGATGTCCGGGATCATTTTCTCCACGTGCGGTCAGTATCTGATATTGAGCCGCCGTCAGTTCAGGCAAACGCTTGAGAAAAGCCACCATGTTCCAGATACGCACATCATCATGCCCCGGGCCCCACGCAGGCATTCCGGAAGCCTTAATACCATGTTTAATAATCCAGAAATTTCGCTGATCGGCTGCTTTTTCATCAGCCGCAGTCAGTGTAATATCTGCTAAATTTGGCGGTACCGGATACAACCCTAAGGTAAAATCACTTTCCTTTTGATCCGGTTTAAGATGACAGCCAGCACACATATCATTGTAGTCGGCACCGCCTTTGAGTAAGCGCTCGACCGAATTCAGATCCGACGGCACCTCAATATCCTTAGAGGCGCTAGCGATTGAATTCTCACGTAATGTCTTTAACGCCCAGGTGGTGATATCAGAGTGAGGATCATCGGCACCCATGGGGTATAAACCCGAATAGATAAACGCCACGCCTCCTAACACGATAACTCCTATCGTTGCTCCCGCCACTGCCATCAGCCGCTTGAAACACCCTCCCTTTTTTTTAAAAGCTGTCATCGGATAATCTCCCGTCAGTAGCTACCCCTGCCGCTCTCTCGGCAAGGGCAACCTCAAGTAACCATTTATAAAAAGCTATGTTAAGAAGCTTTATTAAGTAGCTATTTTTTTATTGATTACTGTTTTCATTTGTTTACTGCTTGTATTTATTACTTAGCGGGAGCCTGCATATGCTCACCCGCCTTATCAGCACCTGTCATCGGTTCGCCATGACTATTGCCATGTCCATGAGGTGCGCTCTCTGCTTCTGCTGAGCCGTGTATGCTACTCATGCACTGCTGCATCATCGCCATGACAACAGGATCATTCATATCCATTTTGCTATGATCCATGCTGTTCATCGCGGCACAGTCTGGATTCTCTGCCTTTTCCATATGCTCTTTCTCGCTATGCGCTTGTACAGAAAACGCCAGCATGAGTGCAGGTACAGCAATCAATACGCCAAGTTGTTTGTTCTTCATGATTAACTCCTGAATATCTTAAAAATATATTATTTTTACGTTTATAAAGCCTGTTATAACCAAAACCTCATACCTACGACATAACGTGTATCACGAATAGATTCATCAGCGGCCCTGGCAATATCCGCCGTTTTGCCCAGCTTACTTGTCCACTCGACACCCACATAAGGTGCGAACTGACGTGTGATTTCGTAGCGTAACCTTAATCCAAGCGAGGCATCCGACAACCCCTCACCTAATCTGTTTTCGACATCATTCTTCCCATATAAACTCAGTTCAGCGCTCGGGTGCAAAACCAACCGCTGGCTAAGCAATAACTCATATTCGGCTGCAAGTGAAATAGCCGTACGGCCACTTTCACCCAGATAAGCAGTCATTTCTAACTCAAACCAGTATGGCGCTAATCCCTGAAATCCAACAGAAATCCACTGCCGGTCAGTGCCTGCATCATAGTGGTCAAGTCGTACGCCCCATTGCGTATCGAAAAAAGTACTGTAAGCGTGGCTCCAGACAACACCTGTCTGGCTTTCTTGCAGACGCCCGTTAGCGACATCACCGTCAAATTTGATAACCAGACGCTCATACGTGGAACCGTACCAGCCTTGTATCTCAAATACACCATTCTCACTGTCAGCATCGTATTCGACACGATTACCCTGAATTGCCCAGAATTTATGCTCGTCAGCTAACTTTAGCAGACGTGGTCCTGCTAAGGCATACGGCCCCTCTTCCAACGTATATCCATTTGAGTAGGCATGAGGGTCGCGAATCTCAGCTTGAGCTAGCAAAGGACTGCTAATCATTGCAAACATAGCTAAGATAGTCAGCGGCTTTAACGCGTCAACATCACTCAAGCGTTTCATGACACCACCACTTCGCGGAACATCCCCGCATCCATATGAAAAAGAAGATGGCAATGCCAGGCCCAGCGCCCAACATCATGCGGTGTTGTTAAAAAACTAACCCGTTGGGCGGATTGCACAGAGATAGTATGACGACGGACTAGCAAATCGCCCTCGGCAGACTCCACATCACTCCACATACCATGTAAGTGCATGGGATGAGTCATCATAGTGTCATTTTGTAAAATAACCCGCAGCCGCTCGCCTTGCCGCATCGAAACCGGTGTGCTCTTACCAAACTCAAGCCCATCAATTGACCAGCTATAACGCTCCATATTGCCGGTCAGATGCAGCTCTATCTCCCGCGTCGGTGCACGATCATCATCCAGTACACCATTAATTGAACGTAAATCAGCCTGTGTTAATACACGCCGGCCATTATTACGCAGCCCGATACCCGGGTCATCCAAATTAGTACGTGGCGTATCAACACGCATATCGACAGACGGACCGTATTCCGTGCTTGCATGGCGAACCGTTTGTGAAGGCTTCGCCAGAGGGTTCGTCTCCATGCTATGTCCCATTGAGCTATGATCCATACCTTCCATGGCACTGTGATCCATGCCCTTCATGGCACTGTGGTCTATACCTTTCATAGAGCTGTGGTCCATTGCGCCCATCATGTCACTCATAGCAAGCCATTCAACGGGATCAAGTTCTGGCACAGGGGCAGCAAGCCCCGGACGAACAGACAAGGTACCGCGAGCATAACCCGATCGGTCCATGCTTTGTGCAAAAATGCTGTATGCATCACCTTCAGGTTCAACAACAACGTCGTACGTTTCACCGGGGCCAAAGCGGAACTCATCGACGCTGACCGGTTTCACGTTCTGACCATCGGCCTGCACAACACTCAGGCTCAAACCCGGGATTCTAACATCGTAAAAAGTATTACTGGAGCCATTGATAAAGCGCAGTCGTACACGCTCACCCTGATTAAATAATCCATTCCAGTTGCCCGCGGGTGTCATACCATTCATAAGATACGTAAAGGTGGCGGCAGATACATCGGCTAAATCAGTAGGACTCATCCGCATCTGATTCCACATCTGGCGTTTTTCAAAAGCACCTTTCATTCCAATGGTTGACGCATCTTGTAAAAAGTCACCCACTACCGGTTGATTGAAGTTATAAAAATCACTTTGCACTTTCAACCTGGAGAACACAGACATAGGATCTTCATCGGTCCAGTCTGATAGTTGTATCACATGATCCTGATCTGCCTGAATCGACTCACCTTCGCGCGGCTCAACAATGAGTGCGCCGTACATTCCGGTCATCTCCTGAAAACCACTATGCGAGTGGTACCAGTATGTACCGCTTTGTTTTAACGTAAAGCGGTACTCAAAGGTCTCTCCCGACGCTATACCGCGAAAACTTATACCTGGTACACCATCCATTTCGTAAGGAAGGATAATTCCATGCCAATGAATGGAGGTAGCAACGGAGAGACGGTTACTCACACGAATAGTCACCTCATTACCTTCACGCAAACGCAGAGTCGGAGCAGGAATAGATCCATTGATAGTGGTTGCCATGCGCCTAACACCGGTAAAATTCACAGGTGTTTCAGCAATAACCAACGTGATTAGCTGGCCGCTCAGTACCGGTGCTGAGCCCAGGCGAGTATCGTTTGTGTTAGCAGAAAGCAGCCTCGGCATTGCCGATAAGACACCACCCGCTGCCAGACCTTTTACAAAAAGCCGTCGTGACAAACGAGTGTGAGGAATTAACGCAGATTCGTCTTGCTTCATATGTACTGATGCTCCAATGCAATCATCTATCTTGGTAGTCATGCGCTTACTCTAGACCGCTCCCGCTGACACCAGCATGACCAAAAGATGACAAAGTTGTAATCTGTGGGTCATCTGGCGGTGAACTTCCGTGCACTAAACTTACCCTAAACTTGAGATAAACTGCCCTTCAGTATTTAAAGCAGGAGATAAGCTGTGCGACTTCTTGTGGTCGAAGACGAAGTAAAAACCGGTGATTATGTGCGCCAAGGGCTGACAGAAGCGGGGTTTATGATCACATTGGCGCGTAATGGTCTGGATGGCTACCATCTGGCAATGACAGAGCAATTCGAGTTAATCGTTCTCGACGTGATGCTGCCTGATGTCGACGGATGGCGAATCCTCAGGTCATTTCGCGAAGCCGGACACCAAACACCGGTATTATTTCTCACTGCCCGGGACAGTGTTGATGATCGCGTCAAAGGGCTGGAGCTAGGCGCTGATGATTACCTCGTTAAACCCTTTGCCTTTGCCGAACTGCTGGCCAGAATTCGCACCTTACTACGCCGGGGATCTGGCTCCAATTTAGCAAGTCAACTGACCATAGCCGACCTGATACTCGATTTACCCCGGCGTCGCGCCACTCGTTCGGGTAAAAAAATAGCACTCAGCCAGAAAGAGTTTTCACTACTCGAATTGCTGGTACGCCGCCAGAGTGAAGTACTTCCACGTACCTTAATTGCATCCCAAGTATGGGATATGAACTTTGACAGCGATACTAATGTGATCGATGTGGCCATTAGAAGATTACGAGCAAAGGTCGATGACAATTTTGAACCCAAACTTATCCACACCGTTCGTGGTATGGGTTACAAACTGGATTGGGAAGATGATGATGCTTGCGGGTAAAGTCCGCCCTATCTCACTCACACTGCGTGTGTTGCTTTTTGTCAGCCTCGCCATAGGATTCAGTCTGTTCCTCACCGCCTCTCTGGTCATATCGTCAGTCAATCAGCACTTTATGCAGCAGGATGCTGCTGAACTGCAGGTGATTACTCAATCGATAGAAAACGTTCTGATGCAGTCAAACCAGACTCTTAAGTCAAGTGCAGTTCAGTCGAATGCAGTTCAATATTTCTGAAAACGGTGCCTCTTTTCGTGTAACGGCTGCAGTAGACATGGGTTTTCATCTGCAGTTTCTCAACGAGTTTCGTCAGAGTTTATGGTTCATCATGCTGGGCACAGGCGTAGCAACGCTCCTCATTACCTGGCTGGGCATTCGACAAGGCCACCTGCCGCTTCGAGGCCAGAGCAACCGCTTGCATGAAATTGAAACCAATCACCTCCATTTGCGTATCGACACCGCCACTGTTCCTATTGAGTTAGTGGAGCTCGCCCAATCTTTCAATCATATGATCGGTCGTCTGGAGGAAGGCTTTGAGCGCCTCTCGCACTTCTCATCCGATATTGCCCACGAATTACGTACACCGTTAACCAACCTGATCACTCAATCGCAAGTGACGCTTAACAAAAGCAGAGAGCCCGAAATTTATAGAGAACTGATCTATTCAAACTTAGAGGAGCTTGAGCGTTTAACAAAAATGGTCGGCGACATGCTGTGGCTCGCTAAATGCGATAATGACCTGATCAAACCGGTGATGCAGCCATTAGATTTAACAGAAAAGGTTGTCGTTCAACTCGAAACACCGACTGACAACATGGCGAGTATTTCAATTGCTAACCCTGGTATGAATATTCCAGCGGAACATCTATCCAAGCTATTTGATCGGTTTTATCGGGTCGATCCTTCCCGCCAACAACAAAGTGAAGGAACAGGACTGGGACTGGCGATCACTAAATCCATTATTGAATCCCATGGAGGTAGCATTTCTGTTCACTCTGATAACGAGGCCGTCACTTTCTCTGCCTTATTGTCACTTCAAAAGAAAGCGACAACTCTGTAACGCCGGAGCAATATGCATCCGCCGCAAGCCACGAGTGAACGAAACGAGGCCGACAAAAAAGCGTGATTTACTTAGCTGGTACCTCAGCTCTTAAATGAAGAATGGTACCTACCGTTCGATTCCAGTTAGCGGCGCATTCAGGCCCGCAACGCTTTGCCCAACGTGGCAAGATCACATCTGCAGCCACCTTGTCGCGCTTGATAAGGTCAGCCTCAGAAGGCTCGACTAAAACCATATTGCCTGTTTCGCCCAGCGAACAAGGCCCAGCAGACAAACAAGCGAGAGCAATGGCATCTTCAGTAGCGGTTTCCTGCCACATATTGTCGGTTAACGTTGAAATTTCTTTCTGCAGGAGTGTCTGTTGAGACTCACTCAACAGGTTCCATTTATTGATATTTATTGCACCAAATGCCAGTCCCCAGCCAACCCGAAGAGTAAATCCATAAGGCGTTAACTTATACAACTTTGCGGTATACGCTGACATGGTCCCGGTGATAACACAGTCAACCCTGTCTTTTTCCAGAGCGTCGGGCACATCGTGATAGGCGACGCTTACCGGAATAGCACCCACCCCTTCGACAAAATCGCCAAGCGTTGTTAAAAATACCCGGATCCGCTTTCCTTTCAGATCTTCAATACTGTTCACTGGATTCTTGCACCAGATCATCTGACTGGGGAATGGATACAGCATCATCAGTTTAGCATTGTATTTTTCTGAAAAGGCACGCTCCAAAGTTGGGAAATATGCAGCGGCAACTTTTCTCTGCACACCAATATGCTGCACCAGAGATGACAAATCCGCCCCTTCAAAAATTTCGCTTTCCTGCATGGCATATGCAGGTAGCCCAAAGGCAAAATCAAATACACCATTCTTAAGCAGGTGCATAATTTCAAAACCGCGCAGGCCCAGCTCATCTTGTGGTTTTATCTCCCCAACTATCTCTCCAGCCGTGACATCTGCAATATGCTGATTCCAGAAGGGACCTTCATGTTTTGGATAATTGCTGAAATATCCCCAAGTCCCTACCGCCTTGATAATGATAGTATCGTTCGCTATCAAAAGGCCGCTCATAGCCGACATCAGCAGAACAAGAAAAAGTGAAGCTGAGTAATTCTTTAACGTTTTAATAACCACCGGCTATCAAAGCCCCTGAGTAGTGAGTTAATTGAATATCCAGAGTAGCTTGTATTATAGCACTTGACTATAACCGCTTAAGCAAGCAGGTTATGGCAACATAGATGCGACAGATAAAGCTGTCGCGTCTGATACAGCCCCCCTTAGCTAATGACTTAATGACTGTGTTCCTCTATGGCTGCTTAATTTCAAATTAATCTCTGAAGTGACTATTATGTCAAATAGGTTTTTCAAGGCATATTTTTATGAAAAGTAGTTATAGGTTGGGAATTCGCGGCCGTTTTTTCCTGGCGTTTGGCGCATTGAGTGCCTTCATCATACTCGCCAGCATTGTCAACTGGGTGTCGTATAACCGCCTTGGCAATGAATTGAACAGTGTGGTGGAGGGTAATATCCGCACGCTGAGTTCGATAGCTGATTTAAAAGAGCTAGGCACTAAAATAACCCTGATATCACCGAGCTTATTGGCGGCGAAAGATGAACAAAGTCGTCTGGAAATTCGCCAAGAGCTAAACCTTTACATAACCAGCATGGCTGATTTACTGTCGAGCATTTCTGCGGTTACTCAAGACAATAAGGCTCAAAGAGTCCTCCTGGGGCAGACTGAAATGTTAAAAACAACACTGGCTGAACTTGATAGCAATGTATCAAAAAAGCAGGATATTCAGCAGAAAAAAATATCTGAAAACCAGCATCTCAGGTGGGTAGCATCGAGTTTTTTGAGCGATATAAATACACTAACAGAGAGTGTGCAGCTCACTCTGTTTAATCGCTTCAACCAGGATTTTCCTGATTCCTGGATGCCCATCGACAACTTCAACAAACAGACGATTAGCGAAATAAATGCTGATTTACAAAGAGTCTATCGTATCAAGGCTGATGTGAATCTTCTGATCAATCTAGTAGACCGGGCACAGCACTTACCCGACCTGAATTCACTTATCGCCACGCAAATTCATTCTGATGAAATCATCCAGCGTATCCAAAATGACCTTGAGGCGGTGGATAATTTGCGTGGTGTACAACCCTTAAAAGAAACCGTGGTGAATATTATTTTTCTGTCGCGGGGACAAAACAATATGTTTACCCTACGTAGTAAGGAACGCGCGATTCTGGAGTCAGGCCAGATGTTACTCACTCAGGTTCAAGAAGAGCTTGGCCAGTTAAACCAACTGATTGCAATACAGACAGAAAAAACCGAAAAAGCGGCCCAAAGCTCGGTTTACAATGCTCGCGAGACCATCAAAACAGGACGGACCTGGATGCTGTTAATGGTCACCGCCAGTCTGTTATTTTCTATTTTGATTGTCTGGCTATATGTTGGCCGCAATATGGTGGCAAGAATTACCAGCCTGGATGCCAGCATGCGCTCAATTGCAAATGGCAACCTGGAAGAGCAAGTACAGGTAAAAGGCAATGATGAAATTGGCGCAATGGCACGTTCTCTGGTCAGCTTTCAGAATCAGCTTTCCACGTTTCAGGAAGAGCTGGTACAAGCCGGTAAACTGGCAGCACTCGGTCAGTTATCAGCGGGCATTGCCCATGAAATTAATCAACCGCTGTCGGCCATCGGGCATTATTCACATAATGGTCTGCGGTTACTTCACGCTGGACGCCTGCAGGAAACTGAGAAAAATTTAAACCAGATATCCAATCTAACCAAACGCGCCACCACGATTATTACGCGCCTTAAATCTTTAGCACGCAAGCAGCAAGACAATCTGGTTGTCGTCGATCTGCAGCGCGTGGTTGATAACGTCCTGATCATGCTTGAAGGTGATGAGGTCAGGAAACTAACCCGCATAGAAGTGCTTTTCCCCATGCAGAATAATCTGGTTTATGCAGACCCTGTGCAACTCGAGCAGGTTGTCCTCAACCTGGTTACCAATGCGCTGGATGCCATTGCGGATCAACCAACAAAACTGATCCGCATTGAATGCCTGCATAACAACGACCGGTTAGAAATTCATGTACGGGACAATGGACCAGGGGTTAGTAAAGAGCTACGCGAGAATATTTTTGAGCCGTTTTTTACGACAAAACGACGCGGCCAGAGTCTGGGGCTCGGCTTGTCTATTTCTTTCAATATAATTAATAATTTTGCTGGCAAGCTGACAGTAGATGACGACTCAGGCAGCGGCGCGTCATTTTGTATCCAGTTACCCGAATACCGGAGAAGCAAACCATGAGCTCAGCCATACATGATGGCCAGATAATCGTCATAGATTATGAATCAGACAGCGGCGCATCATTCTGTATCCTGCTACTAGCCGAATACCGGAGAAATAAGTCATGAGCTCAGCCGTACATGATGGCCAGATAATCGTCATCGATGATGAAGAAATAGTGCGCGAATCAATGATGCAGACGCTCCAGTTGGAAGGCTATGACGCCATCGCTTTTGAAAATCCGCTTGCCGCTATAGCTGAGTGCTCCAAAAGCTGGCGGGGGGTGATTATCTGTGACGTGCGCATGCATGGCATGGATGGTCTTGAAGTCTTGCAGCAAGTACTTGACATAGATCCTGAGATTCCGGTCATCATGTTTAGTGGTCATTCCGACATAGCCATTGCAATTCAGGCAATCAGAATGGGTGCTTACGACTTTCTGGAAAAAACAGATGATCCGCAACACCATCTCAACACGGTGCAGCGAGCCTGGAAAAAGCGCCAGTTGGTACTGGAAAATCGCGCTTTACGGCAGGTGATTCAAGGACAGCACGAAATTGATAATCGCTTGGTTGGCCAGACAGCATCCATGCTGCGCCTTCGACAAACCGTTTTACAGCTAGCCCAGGTCGATGTAGACCTAATCATCAATGGTGCTACAGGTACCGGTAAGGAAGTTGTTGCCCAGTGCCTGCATGATTTCAGTCCCCGAGCGAAAAAAGCCTTTGTCGCGCTTAATTGTGGAGCACTGACTGAATCACTCATAGAAAGCGAGTTATTTGGCCATGAAGCTGGCGCATTTACCGGCGCACAAAAAAAACGAATAGGTAAGATAGAGTACGCCAGCGGTGGCACCTTGTTTCTGGATGAAATAGAAAGCATGCCGGCTTCTCTTCAGGTACGGCTGCTCCGGGTATTGCAGGAGCGGACTCTGCAACGCCTCGGTGGTAATGCGGATATCGATGTCGATATCCGGGTTATTGCTGCTTCTAAAATTGACCTTCGCGATGCCGCTGATCAAGGAACATTTAGAGAAGACCTATACTACCGCCTCAATGTTGCGCGTATTGATATCCCTAGTCTTGATCAACGCAAGGCTGATATACCTGTTTTGTTCAGCTATTTTGCAGAACAAGCTAACCAGCGTTTCGCTCGTGAGAGTCAAGCGGTGCCTGCACCCTTATTGCGGCAGTTAAGCATGCAGTCCTGGCCTGGCAATGTCCGGGAATTACGTAATGCTGCAGAACGTTGGGTGCTGGGGTTACCTTCTGCGCATGAAAGCAGCGTTGATACCGACTTTAATCAGGCAACGAAAGAGGGCAATCTGGACGAACTGCTTGCCAGCTATGAGGAGGGGGTTATTTTAGCCGCGCTAAAGGCTAACAAGGGTCATGTGGAATTGACTGCCCAGGCACTTGATATCCCCCGCAAAAAACTCTACCTGCGCATGAAAAAGTATGGATTGGACCGCAGCGACTTTACAGCCGACTGATTTTACAGCCAAAAGACTTGAGCGATGAGCGATTTGAGAGCGGCGTGAGTTAAAACTGACTCACAATGCCGCTTTTTTTTGTGTCAAAACTGACCCACAAGAGATGGTTAGACTAATACAAAACTTCTCAAACATCTGTTTTTAAACAATATTATTTACATCTCAAAGTATGGTACGGGGCTTGCTTTATACAAGGGTAGCAAATGCCATTGGTATCGCTAACAAACCTTTGATTTGGAGAAATAATAATGAAATTTGTACCCAATCGAGCCGCAATCCTGATTGCATCCTTACTGACGCTCGGAACTGCGGGCAGCGCTTTCGCAGAAACGCAATGGCATATGCCAACGCCGTATGGCGATGCTAATCTTCCGACTCAGATCGCCAACCAGTTTGCCGAAGAGGTCAAAAGCAACACCGCTGGTGAGTTAGTTATCGTTGTCCATTCCGGTGCTTCGCTGATCAAGCATCCTGAAATCCCACGCGCAGTCAAAACCGGTCAGGTTCAGCTGGGAGAGGTCTTTATCGGTATTATGGGTAATACCCACCCGGTCTTCAAACACGATAACATCCCCTTCTTGGCAACAACCTACGATAGCGCCGAGAAACTCTGGAGTGCAGCCAAACCAGAAGTCGAAAAGCAGCTTAAAAAAGAAGGTATGATGCTGTTGTACACCGTTGCATGGCCTGCCCAGAGTCTTTACACCAAAGTACCTGTTAACACACTGGCAGATATCTCAGGGTTAAAGATGCGAGCCTACAGCCCATCAACTTCCCGCTTGGCTGATTTGATGAATACCTCACCAACAACAGTGCAAGTGCCAGAGATCCCACAAGCGTTCAGTACCGGTATTATCGATGCGATGGTCACTTCGCCTTCCACGGGCGTAAACGGTCAGGCATGGGATTATCTGAGTCATTACACAGATATCCGTGCCTGGATCCCAAAGAATGTGGTTGTCGTCAACAACCGCTCATTCAAGCGCCTGGATAAAAAGACCCAACAGGTCATTCTTGATGCTGCCGCGAATGCCGAAGCCAAAGGTTGGGCTGGTGTTAGAACTAAAGCACAGGAAGATACGCAGACCTTAGCCGATAAAGGCATTATCGTGTCTGAACCATCCGAAGAGCTGATTGCTGAGCTGAATAAAATCGGCGCTACCATGATCGAAGAGTGGAAAGCTGAAGCCCCTGAAGTTGAAGCTATTCTTAAAACCTTCAATCAGTAATCAACGACGCCAACAGGCCCTGCGAAATCAGCAGGGCCATCATACAGGGTTGTTATTATGCGCTCTCTACTCAACAAGCTCTATCTGGCATCCGGATACTTATCTGGCTTCTGTATTGTCCTGATCACACTCATTATTAGCGCGCAAATTGTCGGCAGGATATTGGGTTTTATTGTGCCCTCTGCAGAAGATTTTTCAGGTTACGCGCTGGCCGCTGCCACATTTTTCGGGCTTGCTTATACCTTCCGTGAAGGCGGGCATATAAGAGTCACGCTGGTGATTCAACACTGGAGAGAAGGCTCTCGTTACATTCAAGAGTTATTGGTCCTTATTCTTGCGCTGTTACTCGTCAGTTTTATGTCTTTCTACTCCATCCATATGGTTTGGGAATCATACATTTTTGAAGAGGTTTCTTCCGGGTATGTTTCGGTGCCAATCTGGATGCCGCAGGTACCTGTGGCACTGGGTATTCTTATATTAAATATAGCTATTCTGGATGACGTTATCGCCATGTTAAGACGTAAAACGCCCTCCTATAAAGCTCATGAAAACGAGCTTAACCTGGAGGAAATCTAATGGATATGACCATAATCGCCATCTCCCTGGCGGTGTTCATGCTGCTGATGCTGGCGCTGGGAGTATGGGTTTCTTTAGCGCTGTTTGGCGTAGGTGTATTAGGCCTGCTTCTGTCAGGTAACGATCAGATCGGTTTACTATTTGCCACCTCGACCTGGGGATCAAGTACCTCGTGGTCACTAACGGCATTGCCACTGTTTATCTGGATGGGCGAAATACTCTTTCGTACCCGTCTGTCAGAAGATCTGTTTAAAGGACTATCCCCCTGGTTAAGCGGGCTACCCGGCAAGCTATTGCATGTTAACGTGCTCAGTTGTGGTATTTTTGCTGCGGTATCCGGCTCTTCTGCAGCCACGGCTGCCACCATCGGCAGAATGACATTGCCAGAGCTCAAAGCTCAGGGATACAGTGACAAAATGGCAGTAGGTACTCTTGCCGGATCAGGCACCTTGGGGCTGCTGATTCCACCTTCGATTATCCTGATTGTTTACGGCGTGGCCGCAGAGGTATCGATTGGTCGCCTGTTTATCGCGGGTGCTCTGCCAGGTTTGTTATTGGTTACTTTGTTCATGGGCTACACCGTCATATGGGCGTTGCTGAACAAAGACGAGCTGCCACAACACGATAAATCGCATGTTTCCTTTGCGGCAAAGATCAAAGCCTTACGCTTATTGTTGCCAATTTTGGGTTTGATTGGTTTTGTACTGGGCTCCATCTATGGTGGTTTTACCACCCCAACCGAAGCCGCTGCGCTGGGTGTCGTTGGCGCACTGTTTCTGGCGGGTGTGACTGGATCGTTAAATAGGAGCAGTTTTGGGGAAAGTTTGACCGGCGCGGTCAAAAGCTCATGTATGATTGGCTTGATTCTGGCTGGAGCACATTTTCTGACCCTGGCGATGGGCTTTCTGGGTATTCCCAAAGCGTTGGCTGAATGGATCGGTCATATGTCCCTCTCTCCTGGGGTGCTGTTGATCTACCTGACCATTTTATTTGTCGCGCTGGGATGCTTCCTTGATGGTATATCAGTGGTAGTACTCACTGTGGCCGTGGTATTGCCGATGGTGCAACAGGCCGGTATCGACCTGCTTTGGTTTGGTATCTACATCGTATTAGTGGTTGAGATGTCACAAATCACACCACCGGTCGGGTTTAACCTGTTCGTTATTCAGGCGCTAACCGGCAAAGACATTCTGTATGTAGCCCGCGCTGCACTACCGTTTTTCTTGCTGATCCTGTTTGCTGTGGTATTGATCTATCTGTTTCCTCAGATCGTGACTTATCTTCCAACATCAATGAGCGGACCCTAACCCATTCCCATTACCCATAAGATAGAGCCGCAGCGATAACATAAGGAGGGCCGCAACGCTGAAAAGCGCCAGGCCCTCCCGTCCAACCAAAGTAAAACCATCCGAAACTATATCTATGAATAACAATAAGATATTGATTAGCCAATATATAAAAGCCAAAGACAACAACAAACCGCATTTGATGAAACGTGTGTTTTCTCAGCACGCCACACTCGAGATGAGTGTGCAAACAGACAACATATCATTTCCCGCCAAGGTGACGGGGTTGGATAACATCACACAGACACTGGTCTGCGAATTCAACACCACCTATGAAAATATTTATACCCTTTGTCTCACTGACACGGTGCAGCAAAACCAAAATCAGCTCAACTGCCGCTGGATAGTGTGCATGACTGAAAAAACCTCCGGATCTTTACGGCTGGGCTATGGAGACTATCAATGGGGTTTTGAGAAGAACGTCCCTTGCCTCGCCAATCATCTGGTCATTACTATCGAGCATATGGTTATTTTACCTCAGGCGCTGCAGCCTGACGTATTATCCTGGTTTGATAAGCTTCCATACCCATGGGCTCTCTCATCAGAGCTTCAAGCAACAATGCCGGATGTTAAACTACTCAGCGATAGCCTAGTGGCACTTTACCAATAATTCACTGAAAGGGAGCCTGATCAAATGCCCACTATATTAATTACCGGTGCTAACCGGGGTATCGGTCTTGCTTTGGCACGATCCTATCGACGGGACGGATGGCGCGTTTTTGCGGCCAGCCGTAGCCCGGACGAGTCATTAGCAGAAGGAGCAGAAGCCGTGACTCTGGACCTAAGCAATCCAGCATCCATCAAAGCGTTAACATCAACACTAGCCGGCATCCCGATCGATATTGTCTGGAATAACGCCGGGGTTTATCTGGATAAAAGCCAAACCCTCGAGCAGGTCGACAACCGCGACTGGCTACGTTCGTTTGAAATCAACTGCATCGCACCTATCCGTATCGCAGAAGCCCTGGTAGAAAACGTGAGGTTATCGGAACGCAAAGTGATGGCCTTCACCACCAGCAAGATGGCCTCACTCGCTGTCAATGGAGCAGGAGCCTACGCTTATCGTTCATCAAAAACGGCACTGAATATGGCGGTACGCTGCTTTGCAAAAGACCAGGAAGCCATGGAAATCAGTTGCCTGCTGTTGCATCCCGGGCATGTAAGAACAGATATGGGAGGTCCCGAGGGCGATATCGACATAGCCACCAGCGTGGCAGGTATGCGAAAGGTAGTAGATCAGATTAGTCCTGCCTATCCAGCGGATATGAACAAAGGCTACTTTGATTACGACGGCAGCAGGATTGCGTGGTAAACGGGAGAACAGCATTTCCCCTGCTCTTAAGGGAAGAATCCATGCTTAGTTCCAAAATATGAATGTACAAAAAGCGAGACCACAGCAGATGGTCTCGCTTATCAGACCTTTAGACGACTCTCTTGCCATCCATTAACTGAGACACTTTCAACGGATTTCCATCGCGCAGTACTTCAGGCAACAAGGCTTGAGGCATATTTTGGTAGCACACAGGACGCAAAAAGCGATAAATTGCGGCACTTCCGACTGAGGTCGTCCGCGAGTCTGAGGTGGCAGGAAACGGTCCGCCATGAACCATGGCATGGCACACTTCAACCCCGGTTGGCCAGCCATTCACTAACACCCGACCCGCCCTTTCTTCCAAGGCTGGCAGTAGTAGCTTAGCCTGCTCAATATCGCCCTCTTCCATCTGAATAGTCGCCGTTAACTGCCCTTCCAGCTTTTCTGCAACGGACTTTACTTGCGCCATATCGTCGCATTCGATCAATAAAGAGCAAGCGCCGAACACCTCGTCCTGCAGTCGATCATCATTAAGGAACACCTCTGCAGAAGTGGTAAACAGGGTCGCTTGGCATTGGTTGGGAGCGTCACTCGCGTCGCCGTTACCGAGCGAGCGAACACCCACGTTATCAGACAGTGCTTTGACGCCTTGCTCGTATGCGCTATGAATTCCCGGTGTCAGCATGGTCTGAGTCGCGATACCGGAAATCACTTTACTGGTCGCTGCTACAAAGGTGTCAAGCGCTGAACTGCGGATGGCAATGACCAAACCAGGGCTGGTACAGAACTGGCCGGCTCCCATCGACAATGAGCCGATAAAACCTTCAGCCAATGCCTGAGTCCGTGACTGGAGAGCTTCAGGTAATAAAAATACCGGGTTGATGCTGCTCATTTCCGCATAAACAGGAATCGGCTGAAGACGCGTTTGGGCTGTCGCCATTAACGCCATACCACCACTCCGTGAACCGGTAAAACCGACGGCCTTTACCCGAGGATCAGAGACCAATGCTTGTCCAACCTCGAAGCCGGAACCAAATAACAGTGAAAACACCCCCTCCGGCATCTGACACTCCTTGATTGCTGCCTGCACCGCTCGCCCTACCAGTTCAGAAGTACCAGGGTGGGCAGAATGCGCTTTAACAATCACCGGACAACCGGCAGCTAACGCTGAGGCGGTGTCTCCACCCGCAACGCTGAAGGCTAGCGGGAAGTTACTGGCACCAAACACTACAACCGGACCAAGGGCGATATGCTGCTGACGCAGATCAACTCTGGGTAATGGTTGACGCTCTGGCAAAGCAGGATCAATACGGACATCTAACCATTCACCCGCGCGGACGACGGATGCGAACAGCCTTAACTGCCCACAAGTTCGGCCGCGCTCGCCTTCTAACCGGGCGCGAGGAAGGCCCGATTCAAGCATTCCGCGCTGGATCAGCTCATCGCCGATCGCCTCTATCTGGTCTGCGATAGTTTCCAAAAATGTCGCGCGCTGTTGCAGCGATGAAGTGCGAAAAGCGACACTTGCCGACTCGGCTAACTCGCATGCTCGATTAACTTCTGCAAAACCGCCACTGGCATAAGCAGGCTCAAGCTGTTCACCGCTGGCAGGATTGACGGCATGAATGGGAGCCCCTGCTGCGAAAAAGGCATCTAGACCAATGAGTTGTTGACCTTTGGGTTGCATACTTTTGCTCCTACTTTGTAAATAATAGAGTAAGGGTTGTGTGTTAACGGACTTAAAGATGAGCCCCGGCACGGCCAGCCTAAGTGGCCGGGCTGGGTGACGCCATTAAGTGCTCTCAGCAACGCTTTCAACAGCGTTCACTGGATTCTTAATTGGTTTTTTGATCGCGAGGAAATAAACGAAAACCAACGTGAGAACGACAAAGAACAAACTATCCAGATTAGTAAAGAACGTCATTGGATTGCCATTAGAGAGAGCCAGCGCACGGCGCAAAAACTCTTCTAGGTTCGGGCCGAGAATAAACCCAAGCAACAGTGTTATCACCGGGAAGTCATTCTTTCTCATGTAGTACGCCACTACCCCCATTACCAACGCCATGATCATTTGGAAGGTTGAGTAAGTAGCAACATAGCTGCCTACCACCGCGAGCAGAGCGATAGCACCATAGAGGACATCCTTACGGATCGCGACAATCTTAATGAAATAAGGACCGAGTAAGAACAGCGTTAATGGAATCAATACGACCGCACTAAATAATAAAGAGGCTAGCATCGGCGCAATCAAATCAGCTTGCCCAGACATCAACTGAGGGCCAGGTTGAATCCCGTTGATAACGAGCACGCCGAGCATGATCGCAGTGATCGGGTCACCCGGAATACCAAACGTTAGCATCGGCACTAAAGCGCCACCACAAACCGCATTATTGGCGGTTTCGGACGCAGCGATCCCTTTAGGATTACCTTTACCGAAGCTTTCAGGGTTTGATGAGGTGCGAACTGTTTCAACGTAAGCAAGGAAGCTGCCCATAGATCCACCAGCCCCTGGAAGCGTACCGACAGAATAACCAATCAACGCCGACTTGACGTAACAAACGATACCAATTTCGCGAATAGACGCTAATGGCGGAATGAAATCCCGACGTCTGATTTTAACACTACTCATGGCTTCTGTGGTTTGACGAGCCTCTTTTGCAGCATTAGCCTGAGTCAATATTTCACTAATGGCAAAGGTACCGATAATCACCGGCATCAGATCGATACCTGCGGTAAGATCGCTTAATCCGAATGTGAAACGAGTGACCGGTTCCATCGCATCCAGACCTATCGTTGCCAACATTAAACCGATGCATGCTGCCATGGCCGCTTTGATCATTTTTCCGCGTTGAGCGATAACGATAACGATAATCGCAAAAGCCAACAGTGAAAATTTACCGGTGGTTTGCACCAGCAGTGATGCTTTGGCAATAAATGGTGCGATGGCGATCAGTAAAATGGCACCTAACGCGCCGCCCACCATAGAACCGAAAGCCGCATGACCCAGCGCTAATGCGCCTTTGCCTTGCTTCTGAAGTGGATAGCCATCCAGAGCTGTCATCATTGATGACGGCGCCCCGGGAATGTTTATCGTTGTGGCCGTGATGCTGCCACCACACATTCCCGCCATATAGATACTCGAGCAGGCCATTAATGCGGTGGTGACATCCAGACTGTATGTCAGAGGCAATAGCAACGCTAACGCCAAGGTTGCGGTCAGCCCCGGGATGGCGGAAAAAATAGTACCGATGAGAAAACCTGCTACCACGTAGGCCAGTACCATAGGATTAAGCAGAGTTGAAAAACTACCAGCTACCAGTGTAATAAATTCCATAATTTAACCCCACAAGGCTGGAAGCCTAACGCCGAAAAGTTGTTCGAATACGATATATCCAAGAGTGACTATCACTATTGAAATCGCGGCCTTTTGAGCGTATTTCCCCTTAGAGGAAAAGACCAATATGATTGCAAAAACAAACAAGGCTGAAGAGATAAAATATCCAACAGTTGAAAAGGCAATAATATAAATAAAGATAGAAACAATAATGATAGGAACGGAAAACTGCTTCTCACCAGCACTGTCTGTCTCTGTTAAGCCGCTTCTTTTTACTGCGCTAAACTCGTTATAAAATAATACTCCACTAAACAGTACGGCAAACGAACCTAGAATCAGCGGAAAGAAAGAGGGCTGAATACTCCCTTCTACTATAGGGCTTCCCAGATTGATGGCAGTGATGAGATATCCAATGGAAACAGCAAGAATTAACAATTGAAAGATAAGTTTTTTACATAATAAAATCATTTCGAGTCCCTCGGGCATCCCCCTGGCAACACGGCAGGAGGATGCACGCTACATCGTTATAGGCCTAGTCCGTCCATGACTTTGAATGTTTCTGATTGCAGCTCATCAATCCAGTTCTGCACATCATTGGCACCTAGCCAGCTTGGCGTTACCCCGGTGCTCGCAACCCAGGTTTGGAACTCTTCGCTCTCGAAGGCATGCTTAAAAGACGCTTCCAACTTAACTATCGCCTCTTTAGGCGTATTCTTAGGCGCAGCCAACAAGACGAAGCTTCCCGTTTCCAGTTCGTAGCCCAGAGTGCTAATAGGTGGAACACCAGGGAACGACGGGTTTTGCTCTGAGGACAGCTCTACCAGACCTTTTGCGTCTCCTGACTCGATAATTCCACTGAAATCACCCAAGCTTGAAATAGCTGCATCCAACTCACCGGACAACAGCGCTTCGGCCTCGGCGCTGGATGACCCAGGGTAAGTGATGACGTTAAACTTAACTCCCGCTTGTTGTTCAAGACGACGGATCGCGAGAAAAGGACCAGACCCTTTAGGTGCAACACCCACACGCACGCTATTAGGTTTTGCTTTGGCAGCTTCAATCAGTTGGTTAAAGTCAGTAAAACCAGAATGCTTAGACACGACAACAGCGTCGGCTTCACGTGTAATTCGGGCAATCGGAGCCATTTTTTCCAGCGAGTAACCGGGAACCATGTTGCCACGCGGAAGAGTGATGACACTGTCGTAGGTTAGTACACCGACGGTGTGGCCATCAGGGCGAGCCCGCGTCATCTGCATCAGACCTGTTGCGGTTACCGCACCAGGGATGTTTTCTACGTAAATAGAGACCGGCATCTGCTGCTCGGCAAGATTACTGATTTTTCGTGATATGGCATCGGCACCACCCCCGGCAGGCCAAGGAACGATAAGGCGAATATCGCGTGAAGGATAATCAGCTGCCGCAACAGTTGAGGTGAGCAAACAAGCACCAATGGCGCAGATGAATTTATTTTTAAATCCTGTGAACATCATAGTGAAATCTCTCTTTATCTTATTTTTATTATTAATAGATAGTCATTACTGGCGACGATCTATTAAATGTTTCAGGTATAAACGATTGGAGATTATCGTTTACCTCAGTCGTCAAATTATTTCTATAAAAGTCAAATTACTTCTATGCCTTTAGGTTGTTGTACTCCTCCAGCGTTTCCGGATTAGGCGGGTAAAGCCCGATGACTTTGCTGCCGGCGCGAACTTTTTCCAGTACATAATCTTCGTAGAGTTCCATTGCTATCGCCTGCTCGGCAACTTCCTCTGCAATCTCTAAAGGTATGACAATGATCCCGTCGCCATCGCCTACTAATACATCCCCCGGATTAACGGCCACACCGCCACAACCAATCGGCACTTGAATGTCAACCGCATGATGCTTGGTCAAGTTAGTCGGCGCGCTGGGTTTAGCGCAAAAGATTGGCATGCTCATATCGGAGGCATCGTCACAATCTCTTATGCCTGCATCAGAGACAAAGCCTGCACATTGGCGGTATTCCAATCGAGACAGAAGAATGCTCCCGGCAGAGGCTGCGGATGCATCCTGGCGACAATCCGATACCAACACCATTCCTGCAGGAACGGTTTCAACAGCGAGGCGCTGAGGATGCACCGGGCTTTTAAAGGCCTCAACGGTATCAACATCTTCGCGGGCCGGGATGTAGCGCAGAGTGAATGCTTGCCCGACCATCTTCACTTTTTTGTTGTTGATGCGGTTTACGCCCTGAATGTAAGTGTTGCGAAAGCCTCTTTTGAAAAGTGCTGTGTGCAACGTAGCTGTTGAGACACGACGAAGGTCATCAAGCACCTTCTCATCTAACAGCATGTATTGATCGCTTGTTGTCATACATTTTTACCTCGGTCAGAAGAAACAGTAGCCAAACTGTACGCCATTAAAAATTACAAATCAAACAACTTTTTACAACTTTTTACTTTTTTGTAATAATTTGTTTTATCTTTCTCATTATCTATCCCGTCGGCCATGGCGCTTAAGCGCAAATATTGACTTGTTAAAAATCTCTTCTTGGTGTTAGAATCGAGTTAGTTTATGGCCATTTAGTCTGATTTAACTGGTAAAAAGCCAACATTTAATGAAGATACTGTTAATCGTTTTATAAATGAACTTTTCAGGATGAATGGTTAACTATAGTTGATAAAAGTTGTCTTTTTTCAGCGTTTAACACTACCTTTCGGTTGTTATAACTATGCGAATGCAAGCACCAGAAATGAGTCAATCGCTCTCGTCGGTGGTTTATCAGAAGATTCTGATTTCCATCATCAGTGGTGAATACCCTGCAAATGAAAAGCTTCCGAGTGAAGCTAAACTTTGTGAACAGTACAGCGTTTCTCGACCCGTGTTGAGAGAAGCCTTAACACGACTTAAAGAGGATAACTTAATTGTATCCCGGCGTGGATCAGGTAGTTTTGTCATTAAGCGTCCGGATGATGCCGTCCTTTCCTTCTCTAAAATATCCAGCATTTCTGATATTCAGCGGTGTTTTGAGTTTCGTACCAGTCTTGAAGGTAATGCTGCAGGACTCGCCGCTACCCGGCGAACAGCCGAACAGCTGGGTCGCATCGTTGCCGCAGCAGAAAAAATCAATGAAGCGAATAAGCTTCATGCCCTCGCCAGTGACGAGGATTTTGAATTCCATCTCGCTATTGCCGAGGCTGCTAACAATAAATATTACACGACGGTGATGAAATCGCTGCGAGAGAACATTAAAGAGGGGATGAATATTACCCGGACGTTATCCTTACGATCGTCGAATAATCGCATGGATCTGGTTCAGGATGAGCATGACACCATTTTGAAATATATCATCGATGGTGATGCCCAGAAAGCGGAAGCCGCGATGAAAGCGCACCTCAACAATGCCAGAATCAGGATGTTTGAGGGAACCGATAGCTAAACATTTACCTCATATTTACATGCCCTCCTGAACGTGTCAGAACGTCGCTACTGAGGGCTTTCAGGACGACTATTAATGACATCAGATCTTGCTACTGCATTGCCAAATGTGTTGGTTATCTGGCCTAACCGGCCATCCCAAATGGCTCATCTTGAAGCGACATATAAGCTGCACCGGCTTGACCTATGCAGCAATCCCGAAGAGATGATCGAAACTATTGGTGACAGTATCACGGCGGTTGTCACTACAGGGATAAAGGGACTCTCCAGTGACCTGATAAAGCGGCTTCCCAATCTTAAAATCGTTGCATCATCAGGTGTTGGTTACGATAGTATCGATGTCGCACTGTGCTCCGAGTTAGGCATTCGTGTGACCAATACGCCTGATATACTAACCGATGATGTAGCAGATATAGCCATCGCGTTAATGCTGGCACAGCGTCGCGGTATAGTGTTGGGTGATCGTTGGATCAGAGAGGGGTGCTGGGCACAACAAGGCCCGATGCCACTCACCAGCTCAATACGTGGTAAGCGGCTGGGGGTTGTCGGTTTGGGACGAATTGGTAAGGCCATAGCGGCTCGGGTTGAGCCGATGGGGGTGGAGATCGCTTACTTTGGCCGTCGCCCTCAAGCGGAT
This sequence comes from Neptunomonas qingdaonensis, assembly GCF_900113275.1. Lineage (GTDB taxonomy): Bacteria > Pseudomonadota > Gammaproteobacteria > Pseudomonadales > Balneatricaceae > Neptunomonas > Neptunomonas qingdaonensis. The sequence continues at coordinate 55,272 of NZ_FOOU01000008.1, read as the reverse complement.
ACTGTATATGATTTCAAACCCGAGTTGATCGATCTTGCGCACTGGGCGGATATCTTGGTTTTGGCATGCCCTGGTGGTGAGGCCACCCATCATTTAATTAATGCGGAAGTATTGGCGGCATTAGGGACTAACGGCACCTTGATTAATGTAGCGCGTGGGTCGGTCGTCGACCAACAGGCTCTGATTGATGCGCTAACCACTAATAGCATTGCCGGAGCAGGGCTGGATGTTTTTACCACTGAACCTCATGATGGCCAAGCCTTTGCTGGATTGGAAAACGTGGTCTTATACCCTCACCACTCCAGCGGCACTATTGAAACTCGTGATGCGATGGCGCAGTTGGTAGTCGACAATCTTGAAGCACATTTTGCCGGACGCGCGCTGTTAACCGCGATTAATTAAAGTGCTGCTGAGGGTTGACTACAACCTCTTCACTCATGGACGAGATTAAATAGGATCTTCAAACGTACTGCAGTACGGTAACGAAGCTAGCGTATATCAGTAACGAAAGTAGAAATTTTATAACCGTGAAAGCGCAAACCCTCCCGTTTCGGTAATCAAAAAATCAATTATTGCGAAAACAATCCGAAAGTTCGGTCAAATAGACTCGGTCTGACGTTAGAACCTAACGGAAATAAATAGATCTAGCTCTCAACCCTATTTCGACCGCTATCTTTTGCTCTGTAAAGCATACGATCCGCTTTAGTAATTAATTCTTTCGCCTCATTTCCCTGATCCGGAATTATTTCTGCCAAACCAATGCTGGCCGTTAAGCAATTCTTTATAGGTGAGTTTTGGTTTTGAATATTAAGATCAATAATGTTCTTTAACAATCGGTTGCACAGCTGTTTAGCCTGCGCAAGTGAAGTATCCCCCCAGACTAAAACAAACTCTTCTCCGCCATACCTGGCGCACATATCACCAGGTCTATTAGCGAATTCTTTGAGCAATCTTCCCATTTTAACCAGGCACTCGTCACCAGATTGGTGACCATAATCATCATTTAATAACTTGAAGTGGTCCAGATCCACCATAGCCAGGCTAATTGGCTTTTTAAGCCTGCAGCACCGGCTCCACTCCTTATGAAAAAACTCGTCAAAAGCTCGCCGATTTGAGATATCAGTGAGACCATCTATTTTCGCCAGATTGCTCACATCCTCCTCCGCTAGTTTCCTCTTTGTAATATTTTGGTGGGAAATAACAAAATATTTCTGATCAGCGACCTGAAAAGGGGTAACACGCATCATAAACCAGCGTTTTTCACTGGGGCTATGACAGGGGTATTCGAAATCAAAAAAGGACTCCCGATTTTCTATAACAGTCCTGATTCCGGTTCCGGCCTTAGTCCCAAATTCATCCCCCATTGCCGAAGCTTTGTCACACTCTGATAAATAGTTCTCATGCTCCCAGTTATCACCAATAACACAAGCGTTGTTGTTTCCGAATGCAGACCAACTTTGATTTACAAATTGAATGTCACCTGTTTCGTCAATGACAACAATATGCTCGGTGATTGAATCAAGAACCAGAACTAGAAACTCATGCGAACTTTGCAAAGACTACTCCTTGATTATTCAAATATACGTCACTCCAGCGGCCCTTTTCATTGCCAGAAAATAGCAATACTTAAAGTAAGGGCAGTCAGCTGGAAACGCCTTCTGTTTCAAAACACATTAGTCGTTCAGCAAAAGCATTAATGACTATACTATAGGCGACATTAGCCACACTGCATGAGATTCCTAATACTGTTTGTCCTCGGAAAAACACAGAACGTCATTGAAGGAAGTGATCGGCCTTGCTTGTTTTTTTTGCGTCGGCCGCCAAGAGCTATTCAGCATTGGCGAGTTGAAACATACCTCTATCAGCAAATGGCTGCCTCTCACCGTTCAACCATATGTGTTACATTTATTATCTAAAATCCGTTATAGCATCGAATTTGTCCTTAAGACATTGTCGTCAAATATAACAAGGAACCTGTGCGTTATGCCGTGTCTTTTCGTTATGCCGTGTAAATCGTTAACATATCTCTTCTTGCTACTCTGTTCTTGCGGCTTCTCGACAACGCTTTTTGCCCATGGTGTTGATGACAGTACTAAGCAGTTTTTACTGGCGAATCAAGGCGTTTCAATCATCCCTTATATGTATATTGGCGCCAAGCACATGGTGACCGGTTACGATCATTTACTCTTTCTGGTAGGGGTTATCTTTTTCCTTTATAGGTCTAAAGACGTCATAGTGTATGTGACACTCTTTACTATCGGTCATAGTTTAACCTTGATGTTCGGTGTCCTGTATGACATTGCCATGAATGCTTATTTAATTGATGCGATTATTGGATTTTCTATCATCTATAAAGGGTTCGATAATCTGGGAGGCTTTAAGCGGCTATTTGGCTTTCAACCAAATACCAAAGCAGCGGTGATGATTTTTGGCTTATTCCATGGTTTCGGTTTAGCGACCAAAATACAAGAGTTCGAAATTCCACAGGAAGGCTTATTTGAAAACCTAATCGCCTTTAATGTAGGCGTTGAGATCGGTCAGTTTTCAGCTTTGATTTTTGTTCTGATAGCGCTCAGTTTTTGGCGAAGACATCCTAGTTTTTTACGCTTTTCAACGGCAACCAATGCGCTTCTTATGAGTAGCGGAGTGATGCTGGTTGGCTTTCAGCTTACTGGTTTTTTCACAACGGTTTAAGGTGATAATATGACTCAATTAGAACAAACCGGAAGTACTCAGCATGAGCTGGAGCATTCGGTACAATCAACGCAAACACTCGTAAAAGCCAGTGCCTTTGCCGGGCTTTTTGGGGCCCTTATATTAACAGTGGCGATACTACCTGCCGAATATAATATTGACCCTACGGGTATAGGAGCCTATCTAGGGTTAACCAAGTTAGCAAATACAGCCCCACTTGAGCCTACAAAGCAGACGCGGAAGGGGCAAGCTGGCGAGTTCCAAAAGCACAATACTGAAATTACAATCCCTGCAGGTAAGGGCTTGGAATATAAGCTCAGTATGTTGAAAGGTGAAGCCATTCGTTATGCTTGGAATTCAACGGGTGGGGAGCTGTTTTTCGATTTCCACGGTGAGCCCAAAGGCGATACGACAGGTTATTTTGAAAGCTATACGATTAGTACATCCGATACCATCAAAGGTTCGCTAACAGCCCCCTTTGATGGGTCGCATGGCTGGTATTGGGAGAATAAAGCGAGTTCGCCTATTACCGTATCACTGAAAATCGAAGGGAACTATGAAATTATTGGCATCAAGTAGAGGCATCTCAATTAGTCGCATCACTTGATGAAACTAAGTGACAACTTTAATCTATTTACCTGAGAAGTCTTATATATTTCATATGTGCTTAGGCAGTTTTTGGAAAGGTAATTCGAAAGCTCGTGCCTTCAATCGTCGAAGTCACTGATATTTCACCATTATGAGCTACGACGATTGCTCTGGTAATTGCCAAACCTAAGCCAGATCCTTCCGAGTCACCTTTCACACGATTCTTATCAACCCTGTAAAAACGCTCAAACAGATGAGGAATGTCCCCTTCCGGTATAGGGACACCTGCATTATTAACTATCAGCAAAACGGACTCAGAAGCAGATTCAATCTGGACGTCAATGGTTCCATGGGCCGGTGTGTAACGTATGGCATTAGATAATAAGTTATTGATAACACGGCGGATCATTAAACGATCCCCTTTGATCCGGCCTTTCCCCGTTACGCGTAGGTAAATTTGTTGATCCTCGGCTAATGCATCATAAAACTCAAACAGATCAGTCACCTCTTCATCGAGTGCGATAATTTCATTTGAAGGCAGCGTTAATCCGTGATCCGCTTTAGCAAGGAAAAGCATGTCAGAAATCGTACGTGATAATCGCTCATACTCTTCTGCATTAGAAGCAAGAATAGCCTGATAAGTCTGCACATCTCGAGGAAGACTCAATGCCACATGTGTTTGCGTCATGAGGTTGCTGACAGGGGTTCTGAGCTCGTGAGCAATATCTGAAGAAAACTCAGATAGACGCCTGAACGCATCTTCTAACCGCGCTAACATTTGGTTAAGAGCATTCGCCAACTCTGAGATTTCGACCGGCACATTGTCAACAGGCATACGCTTATCTAACTGGTTCGCTGTCACAGCTAATGCACGATTTTTCATTTGATATAGGGGTAACAAACCTCGTTTCGCCGCTAACCAACCGAGAAGACCACTGATTAATGCAGCAATAACAACATACATCAACAGGGCTCCCTGAAAGCGCGACATAAAGAGATCATGATGATTAATATTTAGTGCTACCAATATAATAATGGATGAATCAGGCTGATTTTGTATATTTTTTGTAACAACAAGCCCTCGATAAGAGTGCCCCTCGGCATTCCAGGTAATCGTCTGGGGGGAAGAGGAACCTGATTGTTCTCTTATCAAATTAACGGGGAATTCTACGCCCGCAGAACTATACAGAGGTACACCTTGCTCGTGCATTACTAACACCAACAGATCTTTATGCCCAATCAACCCTGATGTTAACTTGTCTAAGAACGGATCTAGTGTATTAGCACTAACCCCTGTAGAAGCAATACTGCTGACCAGCTGTATTTTCCCTTGTAATGTCTCTTTATCCTCCTCCAAGAAATGCTGCTTTATAGAGAAAACAATCACGACACTAAGCTCTAGCAAAACAAAGCCCGACACCAGTGTATATAAGCCCGTCAGCCGCCAAATTAAAGATAACTTACGCGTCATAGCTCGTCCGAACCCTCTAATACATACCCCATTCCTCGGAGCGTATGTATTAATTTAGGGCTAAAAGGATCATCTACTTTGCTGCGAAGTCGTCGAATAGCGACTTCTATCACGTTAGTATCGCTATCAAAATTCATATCCCATACCTGTGATGCAATCAACGATCGTGACAAAACCTCACCTTGCCGTCTCATCAACAATTCCAACAACGAAAACTCTTTAGCCGTCAGGTCGATTCGTAGACCCGCTCTGCTAACCCGTCGGCGCAATAGATCAAGTTCTAAATCTGCAACACTCAATACTGTCACTTCTGACGTATTACGCGTGCGTTTTAATAAGGAGCGTATCCGTGCTAAAAGCTCTGAAAAAGCAAAAGGCTTTACTAAGTAATCATCAGCACCTAAGTCAAACCCCTTTACACGGTCTTCTACTAGATCGCGTGCTGTTAAAAACAATACAGGCATATCCCTGCCGCTCAGGCGTAATGTTTCTAACACTTTCCAACCATCGAGCCCAGGCAACATGACATCAAGAATAACCAAATCATAAGCGTCAACCTGTGTCAGCGCCAAATGAAGACCATCTATGCCGTTACAGGCAAGATCCGTGTTAAAACCCGATTCGTTAAGTCCCTGCTGAAGAAATTTTCCTGTTTTATCCTCATCTTCTACTACCAGTATTTTCATAACACATCCAGACGTTTTGAGTGAGTATAAACACATAAACAGTATTAAATGAAAATTACAAAAATGTAATCCTCATGTCAGCTCGATGAAAGGTGCAGTGTTTACTATAGATTCGAAAGGTTACAAACATTTTCTTACATCAGCCGGGAGTATAACAATGAAACTTAAAAGCATTATTATCAACGTAAGCAGTGTATTACTTATCAGCGCTGCCTTACCTGCCATCGCTCATGAGGAAACGGATACTGGCATTCATCATAAAGAAAAGGTAACAGCACCCACTGCTCATGAACACAAACTTTCTGCTACTGGTACACATTACATGATGCATAGTGGCGGTGGCCATCAAGGTCACTTAATGGAAGGTGCCACACATGGGGAAAACCAAGCAACAGAACACGATAAAGAGATAATAACGCATAGCCATCCTGTCTCTGAAAATGAATACATGATGCATGGGGGCGAAGGCCATCAGGGTCATTTAACGGGGGACAAAGAGCATACTAATCAATAACATTACTGCCACGCACGGTAAGACTTACCCCGTGAGTGGCGTACTGGATTCCAGTATTGCACTTGTCAGATGAATTAACAGTTCAGGTGTTACGTTCAGGTGTTACGTTCAGGTGTTACATAGTTAGGCGCGATGGTTCCATTTACGCGCTTTAACTATGATTAAGGAGAAAGTCATGGGCTATTCGGCTATCGATAGCACTCAGGAACACGCCTCGTTAGAGCAGCCACCTGATTCTATTGAGCTCATCATTGAGGGGGCTGGGTGTGCCAGTTGTGTCGGTAAAATTGAAGCCGCGCTTACTTCGGTAACAGGTGTTCAGCAAGCAGAAATGAATTTTGCAGCTCGCACAGTGACGGTATCAGGTCAGGCCGAATCATCCGCGTTGATTCAAGCGATCGAGCAAGCTGGATATAACGCCAGAGTTGTGCAAAGTAACTCAGAAGCAGAATTACTCGATGAAAAAGAACACGCTGACTTAGCTTATTACAAAACACTTATGTGGAAAATGTGGATTGGGCTTGCCTTAGGACTTCCACTGATGATTTACGGCCTTATTGGCGGTGATATGACCGTGACCACGACAAACGAACGGCTCGCTTGGTTATTGGTGGGTGCATTAACGTTTAGCGTGATGTTTTTTGCCGGAAAACATTTTTTTGTGGGCGCGTGGCAATCCTTTAAAAACCATTCAGCAAACATGGATACACTCATCGCTCTGGGTACAGGCACCGCCTGGGTCTATTCGATGGCAGTGATCGCTGTGCCTGATCTTATACCTGACATGGCAAGACACGTTTACTTCGAAGCCACTGCAATGATTATTGGTCTGATCAACCTGGGATTGGCCCTTGAAGTCAAAGCACGAGGCCGAACGTCTGAAGCGATCAAACGACTGATCGGCTTACAACCCAAAACAGCGAGTGTTCTCAGAGACGACATTGAATTAGACATCCCTATCGAACAAGTGCTGCTGCACGACATTGTTCGCGTCAGACCCGGTGAAAAAATTCCGGTGGATGGCGTCATACAAGAAGGCCAAACGGCCATTGATGAGTCTATGTTGACAGGTGAGCCGATGCCTGTCGTCAAAAATACAGGCGACGAAGTCACCACGGGCACCTTAAATAAAACAGGTTCCATCTTATTCAAGGCGACTCGCGTCGGCAAAGATACGGCGTTAGCACAAATCATCAAGATGGTTAAACGTGCCCAAAACTCTAAACCACCGATTGGCCGCTTAGCCGATGTTATCTCCGCCTATTTTGTTCCTGTTGTCATGATCACTGCAGTTATCAGTGCATTGGCCTGGTTGAACTTCGGCCCAGAACCCGCACTCGCCTTTGCCATTGTTTCAGCAACAACCGTACTGATTATTGCCTGCCCTTGCGCATTAGGTCTAGCAACGCCTATGTCAGTCATGGTCGGCGTGGGTAAAGCCGCAGAAGCCGGCGTGCTCATAAGAAACGGCGCCGCATTACAAACCGCCTCTAAAATTACCGCCATGGTGCTTGATAAAACCGGCACTATTACTGAAGGTGCGCCAAAAGTAACTGATATTGTTGTGGCTAATGGATTAACTGAGGAAAGCATTCTGCAGTTAGCTGCCAGTATGGAGTCAAGCTCTGAGCACCCATTAGCATTAGCGATTGTAGAATCTGCAGTAGAGAAAGGTTTGTCACTCAATCGAGCAGAAAATTTCAATGCTATTGCTGGCCACGGTGCTGAAGCGACTATCCAGAGCCAACGATTGTTATTGGGAAATGAAAAATTGATGCATGACCGTAATATTGATATCAGTGGTTATATCGAGACCGCTCAACAGTTGGCCCGAGAAGCCAAAACACCGGTCTATTTTGCCATTGATGAACAACTTGCGGCGGTTATTGCGGTAGCCGATCCGATCAAACACGACTCTATTGACGCCATTAAACGCCTTCAAGCTAATGGTATCCGGGTGGTTATGCTCACAGGAGACAACCGACTGACGGCTAAAGCAGTTGCCGAGAAAGTAGGTATAACTGAGTTCTTCGCTGAAGTATTACCAGAAGATAAAGCCAAAAAAGTGGCTGAATTACAACAACAAGGTGAAATAGTCGGCATGACGGGTGACGGGATTAATGACGCTCCCGCACTGGCACTGGCCAACGTCGGCTTTGCTATCGGAACCGGCACCGATGTGGCTATAGAAAGTGCCGATATTACCTTGATGCGTGGCTCATTACACGGCTTGGCTGATGCGGTAGCTGTCAGTAAAGCAACATTGCGTAACATCAAACAAAACCTGTTTGGTGCCTTTATCTATAACGTAGCGGGCGTCCCTTTCGCCGCAGGCGTGCTTTACCCCTTCTTTGGTTTGTTATTAAGTCCAGTCATTGCCGGAGCAGCCATGGCATTTTCATCTCTGACCGTCGTAATGAATGCAAACCGCCTACGCCTTTTTAAAGCCAAAGATCATTAAGGAGTCATACGATGTTGTTAATTAATATCAGTGGGGTTCTCCTGATTGCTCTAATCGTGTGGTGGTTCTGGCTTTATAAGCCGCAGGAAATAGAAGTCACCAACAATAAAATGGTTATCCGAATCGAAAACGGCGTTTACAGTCCCGCTCATATAAAAGTAAAAGCAGATAAAGCAGCTGTACTGACATTTATCAGAACTGACAGCTCCCCCTGCTCAGCAACGCTACTCATTCCCGGTTTAGAAATGAGCCAGGAGATTCCCCTCAATAAAGAGACTGTTATTACCTTGCCCCCTTTAGCGGCGGGGGAATATCCATTTCATTGTTCGATGCAAATGTATCGTGGTGTGATTAAGTCAGAATGAGGAGTGAATGTATGTTTAGTTTCTGGAAAACACCTTGGGGATTAGCAACTCTAGCCCTGAGTGGTGCGGCGACGTACTTTTTAGTGGTCGAACATCAGCAACATATTTTTGCCTTTTTACCCTTCTTGATTTTTTTAGCGTGCCCATTAATGCATCTATTTATGCATAAAAAACATAGACATGGTCACAATAAGCATGAAGAACATGAAGAGAGCAAGGACATTTTTCAAAAAGGCGTTGAAGAAGGTAAACGTCAATCACTTATTAGTAACAAGGAGAACAATCGTGAATGACTCACAACATAGACTCGGCGTTTGCGAAGTCAACTTAGTCGTCAGACATTTACGGTTAGACAAAATTACTGTGGCCAATAAGGATCTAATCCTTGCGGAGATTGATGCGATCTATGGTATTGATAATGTGTCATTTGATGATAAATCAGCGGTCTTGAACATTGCGTATGATGCATCACGTTGCCACTTAGACGGCATTGAAGAAATCATCAGGCAACATGGTGCAGATGTCGCTCATGATTGGTGGACGCACGTTAAAGAAGGCTACTACAAGTATGTTGATCAGAACGTTAAAGATAATGCAGCCCATGAACCCTGGAGTTGCCATAAGGTCCCACCAGGTAAAAAATAACGTTCAAATATAAAATATAGTCGCGTGACCCTCTTGCTATAAGTCAGTCTTACGCGTGTTCTTCTTAGTTGATGTAAAACGCCAAACCCCTGCCGCTATAACCAGCACGATAACAAGCCCCACATTTATCACCAACGACTGATCCTTAGCCGTATCACCAAAGTGAGCCATTAAAAAGCTTGCCGGGAGAATTCCAATAGCCGTAGCAATAAAAAAACGTCTGTAGCTCAGTGTAGTAATGCCAGCCGCATAACTGATCAAATCAAAAGAAACAAATGGCATGAGCCTCGACGCTAAAATAAGCCACATCAATCGTTTCGGATCCTGAAGCTTCCAACCTGGAAGTTGCTGTTCCAGCCAAAGATAAGCCGCTTTAAAGCCTAAGATGCGCGCTATACTAAATGCGATACTGGCACCTAACAACGATCCCGCAAAAACGTAAACAGTTCCTTCGTAATGTCCGTATACAGCGCCTGCCGCCAAAGCAATAGGGGCGCTAGGTAAGGGACTAAATACAATCGCTACTGCCATACTGCCAATGATTACCAAAGGCCCTATAAATCCTGAGTTTCTGGCATAATCGATAATTAGCTGAGGATTAGTCCAATCGATAGGTAACTGAACACTAAAATGATCAAGCCACCCCCACAGAAAAAATGCAGCAACCACTAAAGTAATGAGTAAATATCGAAATGCCGTAAGCACCGGTTTCATAAAAAATTTTCCTTCACAGGGCTGGCATTGTCAGTGACAGGTTAATTCAGCCTGACAAAGCCAGCACAGCAGAGTTAAAACTTATTCGCCGTAATACAATCCACCAAAATGCTTTTTACCATCCGCTGTTTTGAACAACACCATCAGTTGATGCTTACCGCTTTCCTTGAGGTCATAACCCGCCATCTGCCAGTCGCCCATGGTCATTAGGGGTTTGCTTTCATCTGTACCATCGGGATAGATAACTTTAGAGTTAATCTTCAGATCTTTTACCATTGCCCCCTGCTGCTCTACCTTAATCATCACATTATGTGATCCACCGTGCTCCATCCCTTCATCTGCTTTCATCACATGGAAGCTAACCGTATAGCCATCAATATCCTTCTTTTCCAAAAACATCTTGTTCTGATTCATATTGCTACCCATAGAGTCATGCGACATAGCCTCTTGTGGCATTCCTTCCTGGGACATCGCTTCTTGTGGCATAGCCTCTTTTGACATCGCCTCTTGTGACATGGACTGCGCAGGCATTGATTCATTACCATGGCTATGGCTACTTCCCGTATTGCCTGCACTAGCAGTACTCACGAAAGTGCTAAGCATTACTGCGCCCAAACCACCAGCAATCAAAATTTTATTGAATTTCATGTTCAATTCTCCACTATTATTTGAGTTAAACGTTTAACCATTAATTTTATACTTTGACATCATTCATAACTGACGAGGGCGCCCCTGCTCGAACTCCAACGGCAACTACCCTCAATTTCGTCGATTCCAATCAGTGACTGTCAGTTATTAAGAAACTGACCAGATCATCCATATCCTCTTCACTTATCTGCCATCGGGGCATCGCTGTATTCAATCCCTTTCCAGCAGGATCAAGCCCATGCCTGATAGCTACCTTCAGACTATTTTTGTCATAACGCTCATGATCCCCATGACCATCATCGTGCTCTTCGGTAAGTGCATGCCGGGTTAAAGCCGGGGCAACAAGCCAGAACTTCGGATAGAGTCGTTTCCCCTGTCGATCATCTCCATGGCAACTGGCACAAGAGGTGCTATGCATCTGAGCATGCATCGTACCTCCCTGATAAGTGATCGCAGTGCCCGCCTGACTTCTACCGGTATAGTAAATTTGCTCGCCATTACCTGAAAAAGTACGTGCCGCGTAATCCGTTGCATCATCCATCCCCATACCACAGCCGGCCAGTAACATTACGACCCCGCTACCGACCAGCTTAAGCACTGGCTTTAGCACTGGTTTTGCTTCTGCTTGAGCGCTGTACATTAACTTTCTCCTTACACAAATAGGGTAACGGTAGGGCTGATATCGTTATATCCCAGCCCTACCCTGCCATTACTCTTCAATTTCCAACTTAGCGATGCATCGCTTACGCCATAGAAAATACACGGCAGGCAGTACCAGTAGCGTAAGAATGACGGCACTGACCATGCCGCCCACCATCGGCGCTGCAATCCGGCTCATGACTTCAGATCCGGTCCCTGTGCCGTACAAGATAGGTAACAGACCAACGATAATGGCTGCGGCAGTCATCATTACCGGACGAACCCGTAACCCTGCGCCGTGCAACACAGCATGTCGCAACGTCTCTTCGCGGGGGATAAGATTCTGGTTCTGACAACGATCCAGCATCTGCTGATAGGCCTGATTCAGGTAGACCAGCATAATCACACCAATCTCTACCGCGACACCGGCCAAGGCGATAAAACCGACACCCACCGCTACCGAAAAATTATAACCCTGCAGATACATCAACCAGACACTGCCAACCATTGCCAGAGGTAACGTACCCATGATGATGCTCACCTCAACAAAGTTTCTAAAGTTAAGGAATAGCAGAATCACAATAATCCCGAGCGTCAGAGGCACCACATAAGTCAGCTTCTCCTTCGCCCGCTGCATATACTCATATTGTCCTGCCCAGCTCACAGAATAACCTGGCGGCAGCTGGAGTTGATCGGCTACAACCTGCTGCGCATTCTCTACATAACTACCAATATCCATGCCCTCTATATCAATAAAGGTCCAACCGTTAAGGCGCGCATTTTCGCTTTTGATACCCGGGGGGCCATCCTCGATATAGACGTTAGCCACATCACCCAAGGGTATCCGTTGCCCCATCGGGGTCACGATCGGCAGCAACGCTAATTGCTCTGGAGAATCCCGGTAGTCCTGTGGATAGCGCACATTGATCGGATAACGCTCCAATCCTTCGATCGTTTGCGACACGTTCATGCCGCCAATAGCCGTGGCAACCACCTGCTGGATATCGGCGATATTCAAGCCATATCGAGCAGCGCTCTGACGTTGAATATCTACTTTGATATAACGTCCACCCGCAACCCGCTCGGAATACACCGACGCGGTACCGGGCACATCGGTCAATATAGTTTCCAGCTGCTGACCGATCTGCTGAATTTGCTCAAGCTCAGGGCCTGCGATCTTAATCCCGACGGGGGTTTTGATACCGGTGGCCAGCATATCGATACGCGTCTTGATCGGCATCACCCAGGCATTAGTCACCCCGGGAACCTTAACCAGATTATCCAGCTCCTTTCTCAGATCATCGGTGGTCAATCCGGCACGCCACTGATCTTTGGGTTTGAGCTGTATAAAGGTCTCGATCATCGTCAACGGTGCTGGATCAGTCGCAGTGTCCGCCCGCCCCACTTTGCCGAATACCGTTTCAACTTCAGGTACTGTTTTAATCAACTTGTCGGTTTGCTGTAACAACTGCCGCGCCTGGCCGATAGAGATACCGGGATAGGTGGTTGGCATATACATTAGATCGCCTTCATCCAGCGGCGGCATAAACTCACTACCCAGCTTATCTAATGGCCACAAACCCACCAGTAAGATCAACAAGGCAAACAACAGCGTCACTTTTGGAAAAGCCAGCACTTTACGCAAGGTCGGCATATAAACAGCGGTCAGTAATCGGTTTATCGGGTTCTTGTGTTCGGGCAGCACCTTGCCTCGGATGAAGTAGCCCATCAGCACCGGCACTAACGTGATGGCCAGTGCCGCTGAGGCCGCCATCGCGTAGGTTTTAGTGAACGCCAGTGGCGCAAACATACGACCCTCCTGCGCCTCCAGCGTAAATACCGGAACAAAACTAACGGTGATGATCAATAAACTAAAAAACAGTGCTGGCCCCACTTCACAGGCTGAGTCTGCGACAATTTGCCATCGATTTTCTTTGGTCAACGGCGTACGTTCCATATGCTTATGCATATTCTCAATCATGACAATCGCGCCATCGATCATCGCTCCGATCGCTATCGCAATACCGCCCAACGACATGATATTGGCGTTGATTCCCTGCGCATTCATCACCATAAATGCCGTCAGAATACCCACCGGCAGGCTGAAAATGGCAACCAGAGACGAGCGCACATGAAATAGAAACACAATACAGACCAGCGCTACGACGATGAACTCCTCCAGAAGCTTGTACCAAAGGTTTTCTACCGCACTATCGATCAGGCCGGATCGATCATACACCGTCACGACTTCAACACCTTCCGGTAGCCCCTGCTTCAAGGTTTCAAGCTTCGCTTTTACGCCATCGATGGTTTTTTGAGCATTCTCTCCGAAGCGCATAACCACCACGCCCCCGACCACTTCGCCTTCACCATTGAGTTCTGCGATGCCACGACGCATTTGTGGCCCGGTACCGATATCCGCAACATCTTGCAACAGCAGCGGCGTACCATTCTTATTTATACCCAGGGGGATATTCTTCAGATCCTCCTCACCCTGAATATAGCCGGTAGCGCGAACCATATATTCCGCTTCGGCCATTTCCACGACAGAAGCGCCCACTTCCTGATTACCGCGTTGTATAGCCGTCTGGATATGCGATAACGGTATATTAAATGCCCGCAACTTTTCCGGATTCACCCGCACCTGATACTGCTTAACCATACCGCCGATGGGGGCGACTTCAGAGACACCGGGCACCGTCTGCAACTCATACTTAAGGAACCAATCCTGCAAACTACGCAGCTGGCTAATATCATGCTGACCGGTTTTATCCACCAACGCATAGAGATAGACCCAACCAACACCGGTGGCATCCGGCCCCAATTGTGGCCTTGCATTCTCTGGCAAAGAAGGCGCAACCTGACTCAGGTATTCCAGTACGCGGCTGCGTGCCCAGTACATATCAGTATCTTCATTGAAGATGACATACACATAGGAATCGCCAAAGAACGAATAACCGCGCACCGTTTCAGCACCGGGTACCGACAGCATCGCCGTGGTTAACGGATAAGTCACCTGATCTTCTACAACCTGAGGCGCCTGCCCCGGAAAACTCGTTTTAATAATCACCTGCACATCAGACAGGTCAGGAATTGCATCCACCGGGGTATTCTTCAGGGAGAACAGACCGCCACCCACCAGGATCGCAGTGGCCAGCAGGACAAAGAAGCGATTGCCCACCGACCATCGAATAATCGACTCAATCATAAGTCCACCTTCTCACCCTGCTTCATCTCACTATCGGCACCGTCCAGACTCATGCTATCCATATCCATGCTTTCCATGTCCAGGCTGTCCATATCCATACCATCCATATCCAGGCTTTCCATATCAAGAGCATCCATGCTCATATCGTCAGCATTCCCTTGCTGCTCAACATGCATGCGTTTGAAGTCGGAAGTTTTACTCGACTCTGAGTCCAGCAGGAACTGAGCTGAAGTAACCACCTCTTCGCCAGCATTCACGCCGTGCAGAATTTCAATCAAGTTCCCATCACTACGGCCCGTCTTAACCTCAATAGATTTAAACCGCCCATCACCTAGTGCCAACACCACCCGATTGGATCCAGCACCACGAATCACGGCATCTTTAGGCACAGTAAGCGAGGCTTCTGTGTCCTCTTTATAGATCACCACTTCAGCAAACATGTTCGGCTTCAACTGCCGGTCCTTGTTATCAAAGCGCATTCTTACCTTCAATGTACGAGTGACCGGGTCCAGCACGGGGTAAACATAATCGACGACCCCTTCACGATCCTCACCAGGCAGAAAATCTAATTGGATAGAGACCGGCAACCCGGCAGTAATCATGCTAGCCTGACGCTCAAACACTTCGGCTTCCACCCAGACTTCATCCAAGGCGCCGATCGACATCAACGTCATTCCCGGCTTAACAAACATCCCCTGACGAATATTGAAGTTATCCACCACGCCGCTGTGCGGCGCGTAGAAAATCACAGCTTGCTGCACTTTACGGGTCTTCCTAAGTTCTTCAAGCGTCCGCTGCGGTACTTGCAAGGCGCTCAAGCGGGTTTTAGCCCCCCTAATCAAGTCCCGATTCCCCCGAGACAACGCAAACAGATATTCCTCCTGAGCATTTACTAATGCTGGGGAATAGAGCTCATAAAGAGGCCCCCCTTTTTCAACCGGCTCCCCCTCAGCTTTGACATAGATTTTTTCAATCCAGCCTTCTACACGAGGATGCACCTGCGCTATTTCATCCTGGTTATAGTCAACATAACCGACGGTGCGGACCTCAAAGTTCATACTAGTCCTCAGCGCCATTGCCGTTCGAACCCCCAGATTATTAACCACTTCCGGCGATACTTTTATCGTACCAGGGCCCGAATCAGCAGCGGATCCCGCCTCTTCATAGACAGGGACAAGATCCATCCCCATCGGAGACTTACCCGGCTTATCCCTTTGGTAGTTCGGGTCCATCGGAGCAACCCAGTAAAGCGGCTCATTACTGGCTTTGGGGGCCTGCGCAGGTTTTAAGTCCGCCCCAGAATCAATTCCTACAATGGTAGATAAACGGGTTCCGTTCATGACGGCTCCAAAACCAGCCGCTCCGATCACAGCACCCAGCACAATTAACCCGATGTTTTTGCCGGTAGTACTCATTAATTTTCTCCTGAAACGCTAAGCGAGTTATTGGCTGAGACTGAATCTATTGACGTGAGAAAATAGTTAAGTTGAGCAACCTGTTTTTGTTTCGCAACATTAATTTCCAGATACTCTATCTGAGCATTCAACTCATCAATGCGCGGGCGTAGCACTTCAATAAAACTAGCGTTATCTGATTCGTACGCATTCATAGCGGCTTGTGCCTGTTGCTGTATCTGAGGAATTAATGTGCGATCAAATAGCTTGCGGCGTTGTTCTAAGCGTTCCAACTGGGTGCGGGCAGAATGAAAAGCGGCGATCATCTGCCTGATCATCAGGCTACGATCAGTGCGGATCTTCTCTTGGCCAGCAGTAGCCGCGTCAACTTCCCGGTCCTGCTTAATGGAGGAAAATAACGGCATACTAACAGTTACTCCTACGCTAAACAGGTCTGCACGGTCCCTGCCACTGGCATCTTCTCCACGAAACCCATAACTAGCGTTCAGTCCCCACTCCGGCTTATAGTTTTGCTCCGCCAGACGCACCGCTGTTCCCGCTACTGCAATACTCTGATCGATTTTTTGTACCGAAGGATGGCCTACAAGGTTGCGTGCCAGTTCATGGTTACCGGGGGGCATATCCGGCCAACGCTCCGCATAGAGTGAGCGGATTTTTGGCAGTTCAGCAGAGTAGCCGGACGACAGACTAGCACCGAATGGAGTAGCGCCATTAGCCGAGGGCAACAACCATTCAAGCAACCTCTGCTCGAGCATCTCCTGCGTCTGCAGCAGTCGAGTCAGTCGGTCCTCCAGACGAGTTTGCTCAAGCTGCGCCTTGATCAAATCCTGCTGCCGAGTACGCCCAAACGCAGAGGAATAATCAGCCAGGGAGATATCAACCAGCTGATCGAATAGGGCTCGATCCTGCTCAATCAGTTGTATACTTTTTCGAGCCTGATAAGCATCTAACCACAACTGGGTAATGGTCAGCGTTAGCTGTGCCTGACGTTCAGAGCGCAATAAAGGCTCCCGGTCACTTTGCTGTTGCAACTGCTGACGCTTCAGCCGACGACTATCACCCCGAGGGTACATCTGCGATATCCCCGCGACTAACTGCGTCATCGCTTCCTGATTAAAATCCAGCGTATCGGTGGGTAAATTCGCAATCTTCAGTGAAAGTGTCGGATCGGGTAATTGATAGGCCGATTCAGCCATTGCTGCCGTTGCTTTTTGCGTATAACTGCTGCCAGACAACCACATATCATTTTTAATCGCAAAGCTAACGGCTTGATCCAGTGTTAACAGCTCATGTTTTTCTGAATCAGCAGATGCCGACTGGACTGTTGTGCCACTTAACAGAAATAAAGCTAATAATGGGAAGACATAGTTCCCGACCCGTTTGTACCCATTAAAAGAAATTATTGGTGACATAAATGCACCCACTCAAGTCAAGATCATTGAAAATGATTTCGGACAAATTTATGAGAGTTAGGAGATTTATTTGATCTCCCGCTGAGAAGCTACCGAATAACGGCTGAGTTCATCAACGGTATATGGGAGGGCGGTATAACGAGCTACCATGCTGATCAATCAGCAAGTAGTTAATAGCAATGTGGGATGTACTAAATGCCTTCATATAGAAAAAATAGATTGAGAGGCTAGCGGTTGCCGGATTAACACAATGCGCCTGAGCACAATTAGCCATTTCATCACAATGATTCACGCTACTATTTTCCGGAGTGATGCCGTTTTGCATAGTGGCGCCGTTTGTCATAGTAGTACAGTGATTGTTTTTCTCTGTTGCTATTAGCTCACAACAGCTTTCTTCAACTGTTTGCACGTTTTCATTAGTGTGCATCACATGAGACGCATGGGGTTGGGAGGCATGGGCTTGAGACGTATGGGTTTGGGAGGCATAGGCTTGAGACGCATTTGTTTTGGACGTTGATGAAGAACCAGTATCCATAGGCATAGGCATAGCAAAGGCACTGCTGTAAAGCTGTGCGGTTGTCACCACCAGCATACACAATACTATCAAAACCTTTTTTGCCACTCTTCTCATCTAACACCTAGTCTCATTTAACACCTAGTTTGATCTAACAACTAGTCTAATCTAACACCTAAGCCCATCTAATACCTAGTTTTTATGGGGATTAAAAGCCAATAGTAACAATCAAATATACCCCCAACGCTTTTCTTCAACACGCTTATCTGGCAGCAACATCACCCTTAGCAATTAAATCCAGAAGCGTACTAACGTCCCCAAAACATAATGGAATCATAATACTAGTTATTATTCTCCAAAATGCTTATTTGTGCTTTTTCTGTATTAAATTTGTTCTGTGTCAAATTACCTGAATTTACTCGAGCCCCCCTCTCTCTAGCCAAGCACTGTATATCTCTGCAGGCCATTTACTCTGAAAGAAGCTTATCACCGCATCCTGATCTTCTTCTGAAAGCTTATCAGCAAACGCCGGCATACTGCCGCCCAGAGCGATTCCGCCGTTCTGAATAGTTAGCTTGAGTCCCTTCAAAGGATGGTGCCAGGCATGAGCCGTGCTATTTAGCGGAGGCGGCGGGTATTTACCATCGGCCAACGGCGTCTTCCAATCCGCCGTTCCCTGAGCAGAAGCGCCATGACAACTAGCACATTGCGCAAGAAATAATTGTTTACCGTTATCAACCTGAGATTGAGTATACCAACGCCCATCGACTTTTGGCTCCCCATCGCTACAGCCACTTATGAATACCACTATAGAAAGCGCAAACGCAGAAAAAAATCTCTTCAACATACCTGAACTCACCATCGTTATTATTTGATTATTTTCATCGATCTCACATGCTGTAAAATCATCCAGCTACGCTACATGCATAATGAACCAATACTAATGGGGGCTTCTCCCACACGCAACGTGTCCACATAATTTACTCTGAGACAAGATACTGATTCGCACTATAGCGGATGTAACCTACTGGTGGGCCGAACAATTTTACAATTAAGCCTTACGTCAACTCAATTCCGTTTAACGGGATAGCCGCGACTAGATAGCTAAGAAGCTTTCAGTTTGAAAGCACGTATAGAAAAAATACCATCATCAAGACAGAAGCAGTATTCTGAAATTACACATCATTTCATCATTCTCTGGATTACTACTGGTGATCTTCAATTCGATCTCATGTACCCAGCACTATAATGAGATTGTTAATTTTTTTATAAATCGCTTGAAAAAGTATTTGGCGACCCTACATAAGATTTAAGGCAAGTCTGTCCTAAATGGAAGCTTCCCCGACATGATTGTTGATTATTTTAATTCGCTTCTTATGGAGGTCTTATTATGAACACAATTGATTTAACCCCTCTATACCGCAGTAGTGTTGGTTTCGATCGCTTAGCGTCATTGATAAACCAAACATTAGCAAGCGAAACAAATACTAACGGCTACCCCCCATACAATATCGAAATGCTCGATGAAAACCGCTATGCAATCACACTTGCTGTGGCTGGTTTTTCACAAGAAAAGATCGATATACAAGTTGATAAAGGCATGCTGACAATTCGTGGCAACAAGCCAGAGAAAAATGAAGCTAAGTTTTTGCATCGAGGTATAGCAAATCGGACATTTGAGCGTAAGTTTAATTTGGCCGACCATATCGAGGTGACCGGTGCAGATTTGGTTAATGGCTTGCTGACTATCAGCTTGGTCAAAGAAACACCTGAAGCCATAAAGCCTAAGACCATTGCTATTAACACTAATGGCCAATTATCAGAAGTGCATAAGCCTGAAGAGAAAATAGAGGCTAAGGGCGCTAATGCGGCTTAATAAATTAATTTATTGTGAGGGTTATAGTAATGAATCTTGAAAAACTAAAACCTTGGAACTGGTTTAAACACGAAGAAGACTCGGGCAGCCAAATACCCGTATCAAAAAATAAAGCCAGTGCCGATTATGCGCCAGAAATGAGCCAACCACCGCAGGTGGCGGACTCAGCGGCAGGGTCTTTCTTGCAATTACATCAAGAGATGGATCGCTTGTTTGATGATGTGTGGCGTTCATTTGGGTTTACTTCATCGCCCGCCTTAAAACGTAGCGCTCCACTTTCAGACAGTTCGCTGTTTGATAACGCCGCGTTAGGCGCTTACCGAGCTAAATTAAATGTTTCAGGAGGTGAAAAAGAGTACGAGATATCTATCGAGCTTCCCGGCTTGTCGGAAGATGACATACATATCGATCTCCAAGGTAATGTGCTGACTATTCAGGGCCAAAAAGAGGAGGTAAATGAAGATAAAGACAAACACTATTATCGGGTTGAGCGAAGTTCGGGGTCGTTTCAAAGAACATTGTCGTTGCCGGATGATGCCGATACAGAAGGTATGACGGCGACTATGAGGAACGGCCTTCTGACACTCTCTATACCGCGTAAGGCAACGCCAAACGAAGCGGTGAGACGCATTCCGATTTCATCGTAATGGTAAGGTTGGAGGCAGGCAAACCTGTCTCCAACCATTTTATTGATTCCGGGGACAGTTTACTTAATTCCTCAGTTCTGCTGATTGCGTAATTCTGAGCGTAATTCTAGAGTGGCCAGACCAGTAAAATCAGCGGCACACCGAGCAACACAATCATTATTTCAAGCGGCAACCCCATGCGCCAGTAATCCCCGAAGGCGTATCCCCCCGGCCCCATCACCAGAGTGTTGGACTGATGCCCGATCGGGGTCAGAAAGGCACAGGATGCACCGACTGCCACCGCCATGAAAAACGGATCCGGACTGACACCCAGGCCCAAGGCGATACCGTAGGCCAGGGGTGCCATGATCACGGCCGTGGCCGCATTATTGATGATGTCCGACAGGAACATAGTGACGACCAGTACCAGACCGATAACCAGATACACCGGAATACCCTCGGTCAGCGCCAATAACTGCGTGGCGAGCAACTGCGTAAGCCCCGTGCTCTGCAGTGCCGAGCCCACCGGAATCATAGCCGAAAGAAGGATGATCACCGGCCAGTCGATGGCATCATAAAGGTTGCGCACCGGCAGAATATCCAGCAGCAAATAGATCACAACGGCCAGACAAAATACGATCGCAAGCGGCAACACCTTGGCAACGCCCAGCGCAATGGCGATGGCAAAGATGGCCAGCGCGATGGCAATTTTTTTCGGCTGTCCCAGGTTGAGGTTGCGCTCGGCGAGTGGCAGCATGCCCAGCTCGCTGAGCTGTTCATCGACACCATCTGCAGCGCCCTGCAACAACAGGATATCACCGGCCTTAAACTGCTCGCGCCTTAGCCGGCGGCGAACCTGCTGCCCTTCCCTAGCCAGCCCGACCAACGCCACAGAACTGCCGCTGAGCCTGCGCAATAAGGACACATCGCGTCCCTCCAGCACCGAACCTTTCTTGATTACCCCCTCTACCAGAGTGAGATCACCCTGAGTCAGCTCGGTAAATTTCTTGTCGGCACTGGTGACCAGTTCCAGATCATTCTTGTCGATCAAAGGCTGCACTTGAGACGGGTCGGCCTGCAGAATCAGAATATCGCCGGCATTGAGCAGTTGCCCCGGGCGCATCGACAGCGTTTTGCCATGGCGGTGGGCCACACCGACCACCTCGATACTGCTTTCATCCAGACCGTCGATATCCTCGACCGGCCGCCCCTCCAAGGCAGAACCTTTGGTCACTATCACTTCTGTCAGATATTCACCAATGGCAAATAGCTGCTCCGGCGAGCTACTCTTGAGGCGGGCTGCCGGTATCAGGCGCCAGCCCAGCAGCGTGATAAAGAGCACGCCCATAATGGCGATGGACACCCCTACCGGCGAAAAATCAAACATGTTGAATGACTCCCCGCTCACCTCGGCTCGCATCATGGCAATGATAATATTGGGCGGCGTGCCGATGGCAGTCGTCATACCTCCCAGAATACTGCCAAAGGCCAGCGGCATAAGAATCAGCGCCGGCGAGCGCTGGTGCTTGCTGCAGGTCGCCAGCGCCACAGGCAGCATCAGCGCCAGCGCCCCCACGTTATTCATAAAGGCAGATGCCACCGTCACGACCGTGGTCATGATCAGAATATGGCTTAGCGGGTTTTCGGTGTAGGGCAGTATTTTCTGTACGATCATGTCCACCACACCGGAACGGCGCAGCGCATCGGAGATCACCAGCACCGCGGCTACCGTGACGACGGCCGGATGGCTAAAGCCAGCAAAAGCATCCTCAGCCGCCACCAGGCCTGCAAGCACACACAGCCCCAGTGCCATAACGGCCACGACGTCATGGCGATACTTTCCCCAGACAAAGAGCAGCAGCGTCAGCATCAGCACGGCGGTAATCAGCCATTGATCAGTGTTCAAATACAAGCTCCCTCTAACCGTCTTTAGGTGACGACGCCCAACATAACGAGCGCTTACACTCACAATACCGATACAACCGCGAAAAAACCATAGCCTGGATTACGCTGAGAATTACGGTGACGAATTACGGTGACAGTTTACTTAATTACTCAGCTCCGGTGCGACTGAAACCCGGATCCATAGCGCTCGAGGGTTGGCGGATACCTCCTTTAGAAATATTCGAAGATATTATCATTACATCTTTGCCCAAAAAGCCAGAGTAAAACCCTTCAGGCTGAGCCTCGAAAGAAAAAGTAAAGCTCGGAAACTCAATACAAACACCAGACATTAACGAACGCGTCGGATTTCAACTTATTTCTTGCTTTAGTCGCTAATCAGAATAAGATAGTAATTAATTACTATCTTTTAGGAGCGATCATGGCTACCCATTCAAAGAACCTGCCAGCAGAAGAGCGTCGTGCCGTTACTGTCGAGTCTGTCGTAGCCCTTGCCGCTTCAAAAAACCCAAGCGAAATCACCACGGCGGCCATCGCTAAACACATGAACTTGACCCAGGGTGCGCTGTTTCGGCACTTCCCGAACAAGGAAGCGATTTGGCAAGCGGTCATGGAGTGGGTAGCAGAGCGATTATTGGCCCGAATTGACCGGTCCGCACAAGGGGTTGAGTCACCTCTGGCCGCCATGGAGGCGATGTTCATGAGTCATATCGACTTCGTAGCCGAGCACCCTGGCGTGCCCAGAATGATGTTTGGTGAACTCCAGCGTGCCGAACCGACTCCGGCCAAACGCATGGTGCAGACTCTGCTTCAACACTATGGCGAACGCTTGCATCGTCATATCGAAAAAGGCAAAACCAACGGTGAGTTGCTTCCCTCGCTTGACAACGAGGCAGCGGCGCTACTGTTCATTGGCACGATCCAGGGCTTGGTCATGCAATCTATGTTGGCAGGTGATGTGGAACGTATGCAGCGGGATGCGCCGCGCGTCTTTGCCATTTATCGGCGTGGCATAAGGAGTACGTAATGAAAAAATTAGGTTTGCAAAGCCGCACCCTGGCGATGCTTGTCGTTATTATTCCATTGTTAGCACTCTTCATCTATGTCGGCCTGCGATCAGGCCCGCTCGCTCCCGTCGCGGTGACAGTTGTAAGCGTAGAATCACAGCCAGTCACACCGGCGCTCTTCGGCATAGGTACGGTGGAGGCTCGCTATACTTACAAGATCGGCCCAACAATAGCCGGGCGCGTTAAACATCTGGAAGTACAGGTGGGCGAACTGGTCAAAGCCGGACAGGTACTTGGCGAGATGGATCCGGTCGATCTTGATGATCGGGTGCGCTCACAGGAATCGGCATTCAGACGTGCACAAGCAGCTTTGCGCGAGTCTATAGCGCGGCAAGCCTACGCTAAAAGTCAGGCACACCGCTATGAGAAATTATTCGCGGTGCGCTCGACCAGCGAGGAAACTGTCACAACGAAACGGCAGGAATTGCAGATTGCAGAGGCCGCATTATCCGCCGCACGAGAAGATGTTGCCCGTGCGCAGTCTGATCGCGAAGGGCTCGTTGTGCAAAGAAACAACCTGCGCCTGATCGCGCCGGCCGACGGTGTAGTTGCGGTACGCGATGCCGACCCCGGAACGACGGTCGTCGCGGGTCAAGCCGTGGTGGAACTGATCGACCCCAAGAGTTTGTGGATCAATGTGCGCTTCGACCAGATCAATGCATCGGGACTGGCGGAAGGTCTGTCGGCTCATATCACCCTGCGTTCGCGTAGCGATCAAGTGTTGCAAGGTAAAGTGTTTCGGGTGGAACCCATCGCCGACGCAGTGACCGAAGAGTTGCTCGCCAAAGTAGTCTTTGATGCGGTCCCCCAGCACTTACCGCCGGTGGGTGAACTCGCCGAAGTCACAGTTGACTTGTCCCCGCTGCCCGCCGCTCCGGTAATCCCCAACGCAGCCATCCAGCGTGAAGGAGGCAACGTCGGTGTCTGGCAAATCCTCGATGGCGATCTGCGTTTCTCCCCGGTCAAGCTCGGCGCTTCTGACCTGGATGGGCACGTGCAGATACGCGAAGGGCTCAAGGATGGGGACAAGGTCGTAAGCTATAGCGAAAAGGCGCTAACGTTACACAGCCGCATCCATGTAGTTGACATCATTCCCGGAGTTTCACCATGATCAGTCTGGCTGGACGTGACATCATGCACGCGTGGGGTAAATTCGTCTTTACTGGCGTTGGTCTTGGCTTGTTGATCGGAGTGACGCTGTCTATGGCCGGTATTTACCGAGGCATGGTTGACGATGCCAAAGTATTGCTGGATAACAGCCGTGCGGATCTCTGGGTGGTACAAAAAGACACGCTTGGTCCCTATGCGGAGCCGTCCAGTCTCTACGAAGATACCTGGCGTAGTATCCGCGGCATGCAGGGGGTGGCAACGGTCGCTAATGTCACCTACCTCACTATGCAGGTGCGCAAAGAGGCGAGAGATGTGCGAGCCATGATAGTAGGTATCGCACCCGGTAAGGCAACCACACCTGGGTGGCCGCCTTACCTTGTAGCGGGACGACAGATTACGCGCAGTCACTACGAGGCAGTGGCTGACATCGCCACTGGCTTCAATCTGGGTGATCACCTCACCATCCGCCGAAACCACTATAAAGTAGTTGGGCTGACCCGACGCATGGTTTCTTCTGGCGGGGATCCTATGGTGTTCATCCCGCTAAAAGACGCCCAGGAGGCTCAGTTCCTTAAAGACAATGATGCCATTTGGCAAAGCCGACGACGCACCGAAGCTAACCCGGCCTTCAATCGTCCTGGCTCCCCGGGCTTACTCGATGCAGTCATCACTTCACAAAGCAGCAACCCATATGTCAACGCTGCCCTGGTGCGGATAGAAACGGGATATAGCGCGGAGGATGTAGCTGAGTCAATCCGCCGCTGGAAGCGACTGACAGTCTATACCCGAAGCCAGATGGAGCAAATACTGGTGGGCAAGCTAATTGCTACCTCGGCAAAACAGATCGGTATGTTTCTGGTCATTCTCTCAATTGTCAGCGCGGCCATTGTTGCCTTCATTATTTACACGTTAACACTGGGTAAGATCCGTGAGATTGCGGTACTCAAATTGATAGGCACCCGCAACCGGACCATTGCCGCGATGATCGTGCAACAGGCGATTGCACTTGGCGTAATCGGGTTCGTCGTCGGCAAGATAACCGCTACCCTATTTATGGCACCCATTTTCCCGAAATATGTGCTGCTTGAGCCTCTCGACTCTGTCCGCGGCTTCGCCATTGTCATTCTGATCTGTGTGTTATCTAGCGCCATAGCGATTCGTGCTGCACTTAAAGTCGATCCGGCAGAAGCCATTGGAGGTTGAAATGAACAGCAAAGGCATTCGCATTGAGAATCTGAAAAAAAGGTATGGCTCAGGTGATACTGCCGTCTATGCTTTGAAAGATGTCAACATGCATGTGGCGCCTGGCGAAGTGGTCGGACTCATCGGCCCTTCCGGTTCGGGCAAGAGCACCTTGCTGAAATGTTTAGGCGCAGTAATCGACCCCACAGCGGGCCGCATGATTCTGGGTAATGAAATAATCTACGATCAGGGCTGGAAAGTTCGTGACCTGAGGGCACTCAGACGAGACAAGATCGGTTTCGTATTCCAGGCTCCGTACCTAATCCCATTTCTCGATGTCACCGACAATGTGGCGCTACTGCCCATGTTGGCTGGCGTACCCAACGGCGAGGCACGTGCAAAAGCGCTTGAACTACTCACCGCGCTGGATGTGCAACACCGGGCCGGCGCCATGCCCTCTCAACTTTCCGGTGGCGAACAGCAGCGAGTCGCGATTGCACGCGGTCTGGTCAATCGTCCGCCTGTGATCCTGGCGGATGAACCCACCGCACCGCTGGATTCCGAGCGCGCTATGGCGGTGATCCGCATCCTTAACGACATGGCCAGAAAATTCGAGACCGCCATCATCGTCGTCACCCATGACGAAAAGATCATTCCCACCTTTAAGCGCATCTACCACATCCGCGACGGCGTGACCCATGAGGAAGCTGGCGAAGGGCGCAAGTTCGAATAAGAAAACGATCGAATTCCAGGCGTTTTGCTTAACAAAGCCCTTCAGCGGGATTTCTGACCGCTTTGGATGTGCCCCAAAGCCAGATGAAAACGTCGTATTACAAAGCATCTGATAGCTTGGTATATTATATCGTACACTTGGCGCAGCTACTGGCCGGCCCGCTCTTTCACTCGATATCGGAGATCAGCGCATGGACAATAAAGACCTTGATAAGGTAACCCAAGATTTTCTGACTGCTATGACCACAGAAACCCAAAAATTAATGGAGATGTTCGGCGGCAAAGCCAGCTCCGGTGAGAACGACTGGGTGAAACTCAACGAGGCCTGGGGCCAGATGTTAAAGACCCCGCACAAGCCCGATGACGTGATGAAAGCTATCAGTGACTACCAGAAAAACCAGTTGGGACTCTGGGCGGGACTACTCGGCACTTCTTCTGAGAAAGCCACCAAGCCTGCCGCGGGAGACCGCCGTTTTAATTCCCAGGAATGGAGTGAAAATCCGGTTTTTAACTACATCAAAGAGTCCTATTTAATGGCCTCGCACATGATGCAGCAAACGGCCAGCAACGCCAATCTGGATCCGAAGAAACAAAAGCAGCTGGAATTTTACACCCAGCAGTATATTGATGCCCTTGCCCCCAGCAACTTCATCGCCACTAACCCCGAAGCCATCCAGACAGCCATTGATACCAAGGGCCAGAGCCTGATGGACGGCATGCAGAACCTAATAAAAGATATGGATAAAGGCCGCATCAGCATGACCGATGAAACGGCCTTTACCCTCGGCGAAAACATAGCTACCACGCCAGGCTCTGTCATTTTCGAAAACGAACTCATGCAACTGATCCAGTACAGCCCGGCTACGGACACCGTCGCCGAACGGCCTCTGCTGATCATTCCGCCGTGTATCAACAAGTTTTATATTCTGGATCTGCAGCCTCATAACTCCTTTGTCAAATACGCCGTAGATCAGGGCAATACTGTATTCCTGGTATCCTGGGTTAACGCCACCCCGGAGCAGCGCCATCTGTCCTGGGACAACTACATAGAAAGCGGCGTATTGAAGGCCCTGGAAGTTGCCAAAGCGGTTAGCGGTAGCAAGCGAGTCAACTGTGTTGCCTGGTGTGTGGGCGGCACTATCACGGCGAGCGCCATGGCAGTCCTGGCCGCACGCAAAGACAACACAATCAGCTCCGCTACTTTCCTTACTACGCTCACAGACTTTGAAGATCCAGGTGAAATTGGGGTATTCCTAGACGACCCGGATACAATCCTGGGGGACGTCAACGCTGCCGGCGTGCTGGACGGTAAAAACCTGTCCAACGTGTTCAACTTGCTACGCTCCAATGACCTGATCTGGTCCAACGTGGTCAACAGCTACCTTAAGGGCAAATCCCCTGCCCCCTTCGACATTCTTTACTGGAACAGCGATCCCACCAGCCTTCCAGCGGACATGTACAACTACTACCTAACCAACATGTACCAGCAGAACAATCTGATCAAGCCCGACTGCCTCACCATCTGTGGTGAAAAAATCAACCTCGGAAAAATCAGTGCCCCCTGCTACTTCCTGTCCTGCATTGACGACCACATCGCACCGTGGAAAAGTACCTTCGCCGCCACCGATATCATCCCCAACGTCGAGTTCGTCCTGGGTGGTAGCGGCCACGTGGCCGGCGTCATTAACCCCGCCTCCAAGAATCGCCGCAACCACTGGATTAATGGTGAAATCGGTAAAGGCCACGATCACTGGCTGGAAACCGCCAAAGACGTCCAGGGTACTTGGTGGAACCACTGGGCTCCCTGGGTGAAAAAGCGCGCTGGCAAGCAAGTTGAGGCACCCAAAGCCGTCGGCAATAAAGACTACCCGATACTGGAGCCGGCACCCGGCAGCTTTGTGAAGACGCGAATTAACTAACAGCGAACCTGAGGGCGCCAAGTATAAGAAGCACTGGCGCCCTTTTCTTAGGAGGTTTCCCCTAACCCCTAAGTAGCAATACAACTATCACATATCCATCCTGATCTACTGTGCGCCACAGGTGCTGTTTGTCGTTGATATTGACGAAAAGTTGACAATGAATCAACTTGCAGCCAGCAGGTCTTCATCATCTGGATAACTGAGGTTAAAGCGATAATATTAACCAGACTGCATGCTGGTTGATTTCTGGCGGAAATGATGGCGTTTATACTTGCGCTGGGATGAGTTCATTTCTAAATTATTCCGTGACTTGTCAGCACCAATAACAGGGCATAAAAAAAGATCCTAGATTGGTATTGAAAGATAGAGCTTTTATTCTTCCTATACTTTGCAAGATTTCTAATCCGCTTACTCATTTTTTTTGTCGAAAATAAAAGGATCTTTATTGGCCTTAATTCGAATCCAGTTTAGGGAAGATCTGACTTCCTTGCGTGAAAGTAAAAATAGTTCGAGCCGTCGTTTACCGGGAAATGGTATCAAGCTAAGCCCCACCAATATAGTGATAAGCCCCTGCCCCGGTAAAACCAGCATCGCTATGCCCGCTGATAATAACAACACACCCAGCAATATTTTTGCACATTCAATCAGCCACACCAGCTGTTTATGAGGAGATGTTAAGATTTTTTTATTCGTCTGATCCGCTTGTGCAATATATTGACGCAGGAAATACGTCTTATCCATGCGTGTTATGATCCAACCCAGAACAATGAAATAAACGATTGAAATTGTCGTCGTTATGGCAATGCTTAAGAATATAAAGTTAGCATCTAAGCTACCAATAAGATAATTTGCAGTTTTATTATAAAAATCTATTAACACGACTATTTTTCATTATAAAGTACCCTAGATATTTATTAAGTCAGGCTTGAGGTCACCATTAATAATGCCCGAGGAACTGGTCGATTACATCGTTTTTCATTGGGTTAGCATCATAGGACTCTTGCATGTTAGCGTATCTTTTCCGACCGCGATACATGTGCTGCTGTACAAAGAAAATGAACGCACATCACTCGCTTGGATTGGGCTTGTAGTCCTATCGCCTATGCTGGGAAGTCTATTTTATTGGCTATTCGGGATAAACCGAATAAAGCGTTCAGCGCAAAAGCTTCTGCCACACGCGCACAAAGCAGACCAAAGCCACACGGATAATAGTTTTGATCAACAGCTCCTCCCAAAAAATTGGCATTCAGCGATTGTAGCGGGGCTTTCGATTCACCCATTTAGTTATTTAGCGGGTAACACGGTGACGTCTCTCGTCAATGGTGAAGAAGCTTACCCGGCGATGATTAACGCTATCCATTGCGCCAAACGCCATATTATTTTATCTAGTTATATTTTCGACTGCGACTCCCTTGGGCAACAATTCATTGACGCTTTAGCTCAGGCGCATCGGCGCGGAGTAACAGTTCAAGTTTTATTCGACGGCGTTGGTGTCGGCTATAGTTGGCGAAAATCGGATAGAGTCTTAAAAAAATTGGGGGTAAAAACGGCACGCTTTCTACCGACGATTTCGTTTTCGAGTATTCGTTTTATCAATTTAAGGAACCACAGAAAAATACTCTGCGTCGATGGCGAAGTCGCTTATATGGGTGGCATAAATATCAGCCAAAATAATTTAGTCGAATCATCCTTGCACCCCATTGATGATATTCACTTTGCGGTGACCGGCCCGGTAATCGATCAAATCAGTCAGGTATTTATAGAAGACTGGTTTTATGCCACTCGGGAAAATATTGATTTCCCTCGCTATGTACCTGAAACAAAAAATGTGACAGTACCCGCCGCTGTTATTGCCAGGGTAATCCAGGACGGACCCGATCAACACTACGATAAAATCCGCTGGACGTTGATCAATGCGTTAGCCTGCGCACAAAAAACCGTAAGAATTATGACACCCTATTTCATTCCGGATAGGACCTTAATGACCGCGCTCCAAGGTGCGGCTTTACGGGGTGTCTCAATAGAGATCATCATACCCAAACGTAGTAATATTCCGTTCTTTGACTGGGCAATAGATGCGAACATTCCGAGAATAATGGCACATGGCATACGCGTTTATCGAAATCAAAGACCTTTTGATCACAGTAAAATTGCGCTTATTGATGATATTTGGTCGTTTATCGGGTCCACAAACTGGGATGCCAGAAGTTTAGAACTCAATTTTGAAATAAATCTTGAATGTTATAATTCGACACTCAACACTGAATTAACCAAATTCTTTACGTCAAAAAAGAAAAACGCCGTCCTTGTTGTTAAAAGTGACATTGAGGGATTACCTACTTACAAAAAAATAAGAAACAATTTCTCACGATTATTTACACCGTACCTCTAACCGCTTTACTACATTTTATGATCCCTTTTGGGTCAGGCTAACGTTTTATTAGGATACTTGCTTAATGATAAAAAGCCGTTTTAACCCAATTGAAAAATTAAAAATCATGGGCAGTGCATCTGAGCCTGCGATGGGGCCAGAAATAGATGTACTTATATGGAATGTTTATAAGTGCAAAAAAAAGGGGTGGCAGGAGGATTTTATAAGGCTGTGTCATGATAAGGATCTGATTCTTTTACAAGAGACCATTGTAAATTCACCGTTCGACGCTCATTTTGAAAAATCATCAAAGTATCAGTGGATTATGGCTCGCAGTTTTCGGGATCTTCGCACCAACTTCGAAACAGGCATTAAAACCGGATCAACAGTGGCTGCCAAAACTAAAGTTGTTATGGCTTCGTTGCATAGTGAGCCGCTCTCAAAAACAAAGAAAATGCTACTTACTACTATTTATCCCTTAAACAGACGGAATGATTCTTTACTCGTAATAAATGCCCACATGATCAACTTCGTTTCTTTCATTAAATTTAAAGCGCACTTAGATACAGTTTCCGAAGTGCTTGAACACCATGTAGGACCAGTGATTTTGGCTGGCGATTTCAATACATGGAACTGGAAAAGGCTGAGATACTTTCATGAGTTTGCGTTGTCATTTTCGTTAATTGAAGTCGACTTGGTTCGCAAACCTAAAATGGCTCATTTATTTCAACACCTTGACCATATTTACTGTAAAGGGTTTGACATATTAAATGCCAAAGTACTAACAAACATCCGCTCATCGGATCACTACCCTTTGCAATTAACACTACGTTTTACTAAATAGACAGGCGATGGTTAAAACCATCTGAAATGTATTGAGCACATAAATTGATGCCGTTCTAACCTAAAAAAAACAGATGTTGATTCATATGTCAGCTGCTACTCCGCAGGGAATTCTTGTGTCATTCAGGTCAAATCTTTGGGCAGGAGGGTGCCAGATTTATCGATAGGAGTCATAGACAGTTACCCTCAAGATAGACAGCTGAACCCTTTTCAGACATCTAGACAGCTTTTTTGCAGTCACTGATTTACGAGGATACCGGGGACAGTCTATTCAATTTCCTTAAAGTAGGCTGGATTAAGTAAACTGTCCCCGGAATTCGTATAACGTGATTTGTTGGTAGCTGAATCTCCTATCAGAATGACTTGAGGTACAAACGGGCCAAATTCTGATAGGAGGCTTTAGGTAGGTTTAGCGCTGCTGCTCTATTACTTGTTTTTGCTGTTCAGGTGTCAGAATTTCAAAAATATTTCGGTTTTTATCGGTCGTGATTCGCATTTGCTGCGCCGCCTGGTTCTGGGCCATAACAACTAACGCTTCAACTTGCTTATCATAGTCTGCTGCTTGTACATCTAAATCTCGCAGGTCTTCGAGCATATCTTGCTTAGCATCGTTTAGTGAGATTATATTGTTGCGCTCTTGGCGCATTATTTGTTTCAGTTGATCCTGCTGTGCTTCAGACAGTTTCAAATCGTTAAGTGTAATAGGCATATTCTTACCACGTGCATCAGGCTGACCTTTCATATCAGAACGGTCACCGTGTTTGTGGTCTTGCATCATTTCTGATCGATTATAATGGTCGTTATCCCGATCGCTGCAATCGCCAGCAAAAGCCGTTGCTGAAACTAGTGTGCCGGCGCTGATTACGGCGACTGTGATTCCAACGAGTACTTGTTTACGCATGTTCATTTCCTGTTAGTGTTTTATCAATCATTATATTTTGCAAAAAAGGCATCAAATCCTGCATCAGCAAACGTTTCGGTAATGGAAATCGCGTCAGCTTCTGTCAGTTAGTCGACATTAAATTCAGCCAGAGTATCCTCAATTAACTGGCGCTGATCGGTAGACAATGAAGAAGAATTACTGCTGGATTGAGTCTGAAAGAGCGCCAGTGAGGCAGCGGATATTCCACTAATCATCTTTGTATCCCCTGACACTGATTTGAGATCAGAATAACTCATAAGATCGCTGGGAATGTGAAGACAATGTGGAATCGTATATTGAGGTACGGCCGGTAAAAGCGTTGGGATTCCGGGGACAGTTTACTTAATTCCGCCTACGTTTAGCGTTGGGATTCCGGGGACAGTTTACTTAATTCCGCCTACGTTTAGGCCCAGATTTTTCTTTACGTAAGATACGCTTTGTCGCAACGCCTGCCATGATCTTTCGTCCGTTTAGTAATTGAGCGCCTTCTGGCTTGAGCAGCCCAACACTAAAAGTCTTTCATCTCACGGCAAATTAGCCTTTTTGAATCACGGTGCGTCGGTGTTCGGATGCATCCAGCGCAGCGACCTGATAAAAACACGCACATAAAAGAAAACCGGTTACACAGAATAATGACCTGAACCGGTGAGATAAGATCCTGTTTTTCAAAAGCGGTGCTAGAATTAACGAAGGTGACGCTATCCAGCCGACGGAGTCACTGATTCAGGCTGTAAACTAATAATGAACTGGACGTTAGTAATATGAATAATGTGGAAATACGAAATAATGTAAAAGTAATAGGAAAAAATAATGCGCCTACGTTAATGCTCGCGCATGGATTCGGCTGCGACCAGAATATGTGGAGATTTATGTTGCCTGAATTAGAAGCTCACTATCAAATTGTATTGTTTGATTATGTTGGCTCTGGAAATTCTTTGTTAAATGATTATTCAAAAAAGCAATACTCGACATTAGAAGGTTACGCTAAAGACATCACAGATATTATTGAAGAGTTACAATTAAGGGATGTCATCATTATTGCGCATTCTGTCAGTTCTATTATCGCCTCAATTGCTTCTATACAGATGCCCGACATAATTAAGAAGATTGTGATGGTTTGCCCATCACCGTGTTTTATTAACATTCCACCCGATTATGAAGGCGGTTTTGAAAGAAGTGACTTGGAAGAGTTAATTGAACTAATGGATAAAAATTATATTGGCTGGGCAAATTATTTAGCTCCACTCGTGATGGGAACTTCACAACCACAAGAACTTATTGGTGAATTATCCGGAAGTTTCTGTAGTACAGACCCGATAGTGGCAAAGGCCTTTGCTAAAGCCACTTTTTTCTCTGATCATAGACATATTTTACCGCATATAACCTGCCCGGTGCAGATATTACAAAGTTCATCCGATGCCTTGGCTAGCCCGCGTATTGGCCATTATATGGCGGACAATATCCCTAATAGTGAACTGCGAATGGTAGAAGCAGAAGGCCATTGCTTACATATGTCAAATCATCAAGAAATTATTCCGTTAGTATTTAAATTTGTCGAGTCATAATCTAATGGCGGCAAGCAGCTTTCAAGATATAGATCACTTTCATTCGGGCCATTTGATAGTAAATAATGATAGAAAAATTATCTGTTGCAATGCCTATATCTGCAACTTAAGTGACCAGCCTGAAAAGCAGATGATTGATAGCAATATCTCTCAATATATGAGTAAAGCCTCCAATATTTTTATGGATAGCTATATTTACCCACTCTTGATAAATGAATCAATTGCACAAGAAATTCAGATAACCTGGGTTGGTAAAAATGGACAAAGAATAGCAGTTGTAGCCAATATAAAACTAGGCCTGCAAGGTATCTCTTATTGGTCACTATACGAATGTGCCAGCCGAGATAAACTTCATAGCGAGCTGTTACAAGCGAATGAAAAACTTGAACAACAGTCGCAAGAGTTATTTAATCTCGCAACGACGGATCCACTGACAGGTTTAATAAATAGGCGCGAACTACAAGCACAAGTTAAAAAAGTCATTTATCAAGTGTCCAGAAACTTATCAACATTTGCATTGTTATCTATTGATGTTGATTTTTTTAAGCGCGTTAATGATACATACGGTCATCAGACTGGCGATAAGGTACTGATAAAACTGGCAAATATATTCACTTCGAGCTTAAGAGCCCATGACTTGATAGCAAGGACGGGCGGTGAAGAGTTTGTATTGTTATTGCAGGATATTGATGAAAAAGACGCCTTTCTATTAGCTGAAAAGTTAAGAAGAAATATTGAAGAAAGTGCAATAGACGATATAAAAATCACAGTAAGTATAGGCTTAGTCGTTACGCGAAAAAATGCTTTATTAGACCTTGATATGTTACTTAAATTATCTGATAACGCCCTTTATGATGCAAAAAAATCGGGACGCAACAGAACATTAATTGCACAGTTTAAAGGTGACGATGAGAAGGAAAAACACGCTTAAGGAATGGAGGCACTCCCCCATCAACGCCATGTCATGCACCCGGTTAATGAGGCCTAAGTGCTATCTGAATTGATCAAACCTAACTCAGTTCGGTAAAAAATGGTCTTTACTATTCTTTCTCAAATAGACTGTCTATCGCCGCACAGTCGGGAAGGTCTCCCCCAGCGCATTGGGATGCCATCAACTCCAAGCTGCTTTGTAGTCGGGCCAGTTCATCAATTTTGGTCTTTACTACGTTGAGGTGCTCAAGCACCAGATGTTTGACCTCATCGCATGAATAGTCTCCATTGATTAGCTCCAATAGATTACGAACCTCTTCCAGAGTAAAACCAAGACCTCTAGCCTTACAAATGAATATAAGCCTTTTTTGTAAGCTATTAGAGTATAAGCGGTGACCGCCTTGCGTTCTTAAGGGCGCTGGCAACAAAGCAATTTTCTCGTAATAGCGAATGGTTTCTATGTTACAGCCAGTCAGCTTAGACAACCCGCCAATACTCAACGTCTTATCTTCTTTCATCATGAAATAAATCTCTGTCGCGCTTGATTCTGTAGTTACTACAGGTTTTATACTCAATATTATCACTGTAAGAGGATAGTTTTAAATGAGATCTGAGCAGGAAAGCAATAATAAGCAGTGCTGGTTAACAGCTTCAACCGCTAATGCTGGTTACCCTTCAACTCCGATAGAGTGAATTCCGTATGAGTAATTGTTGTTCAACAACTAATGTCGAAACACAGAAAGAAAAGCGGCAAATAGCAGAATGTCCTCGATGTCGCAATCGCATGAAACCCGTTGAAAGAGTCACTCTTATGCATCACGTAGCTGCGCCAATAAACCAAACAATTCCTGCTGATCCGTTTTTCTTTTGCTCAGATGTTGCCTGCCCTGTTGTGTACTTTTCCAACGAAGGCTTTGTTATCCAAGCAGCTGAAGTGCGTGAAAAGATTGGCCAGAAATCAACGGAAGAAAATCGGCTTATTTGTTATTGCTTTGGCATAACCAACAAGCGAGTGATGGAGGAGATAGAACAGACAGGACAAAGCGCCAGCAAAGCTTTTGTTATCGAGCAAACCACATTAAAAAGCTGTGCCTGCAATATTAGAAACCCATCAGGTAAGTGTTGCCTCAAAGAGTTTCCCAAATGAGTAATAACCTCATTTATGAGTCTGTCATTATCTGCCCTGAATGCGGTGCACAGACTAATAAGATAATGCCTACAGACAACTGTCAGTCTTTCAAAATACTGTGCGGAGGCACCATAGCCATGAAAAAATCTACGACCCTACTAAAGACAGGCATCATTGGAAGTGTGATCGCGGCGCTATGTTGCTTCACCCCCATTCTGGTCATTCTTCTTGGCGTTATCGGCATGTCATCTGCAGTAGGTTATCTTGATTTCGTATTGCTGCCAGCGCTTGGGGTTT
The DNA here is from genome assembly GCF_900113275.1 of Neptunomonas qingdaonensis. GTDB lineage: Bacteria > Pseudomonadota > Gammaproteobacteria > Pseudomonadales > Balneatricaceae > Neptunomonas > Neptunomonas qingdaonensis. The sequence continues at coordinate 18,827 of NZ_FOOU01000008.1, read as the reverse complement.
TCATATGTATTACTTTGTACGCGTTAGTATTGAAATACAAAGGATAATTATTCAATAGTAATTAACCGCCTAAAAAGCTTTGAGTCGGCCCAGATCAAGCACCTAGGCAGGCTCATGTTCTGCATTGACTCTATCTCCATGACTCTTTGGCTGTGATATCACCAAGAAACGTAAATTCACTGCGCCATTATTCATTAATTGATGAGGCACTTGAGCTGGAACGTGAATACCACTACCAGAATTAACCTCGACCACATTCCCTGCAACTTCTATGTGAGCAACACCCGAAAGCACATAGAAGAATTGCTGCGACTCGTTATGATAATGTCGTTGTTCTTTTTCATTTGGAGGCACATCCTCTTCGATTACACTCAAGCTATCAGATTTAAGTAAATGCCAGCCAACTGAGTTGACACCCCAATTATAGCGCTCCGAATTTTCTGTATTTACGATCTTCATTAATTATCCTGCATAACAGCTTTTTAATCGCCTCTAACCCCTAAGCAACATGACTGAACATTTAGCCCGTTCCGCCACTCTGGCAGATACTGAACCCAGAAAAAACTCATCAATTATAGAACGGTGATGCGCCGGCATAATCACCAGATTAATCTCTTTCGAAGCAATGTAATTGACAATCGTCTCTGCAGGAGAACCTTCGTATACACGCAGTGTTGGATGAACGCCCTCCGGCATCACTTTATGTGAGTAATCCTGTAAGTTACTGGCAATCTTTTTTACCGCTTTAATGTGGTCTTTTTCACTAAAATAGGCCGCCACAAATGAGTTAGTAAAACCGGGAACAACGGTGAGCAAGTGTAACTCAGCTCCGTTATCTTTTACTTCTCGCAGTGCCAGTTTTAACGCTTCTTCTGCGAAAGCCGATTCATTCAGATCAATGGGAACGAGTACTTTTTTAAACATCGCTCATACCTCTTATAAACCTGATAACTCACTACGATAGCAAGTTACCAGGTGATTTATAGAACAGCTTAGCCAGAAGCTAGCTAGCATTTGCCGGATTACTTATCGCTGCTGAAGGCTTTTTACGGCGTCGCTGCAGTAAGACAATCAAGGCAAATATGGCCATTGCGGGTATGTACATCCACTCCTTAGCAGGCTGTGCTTGTGGCACATCCACCGCCGTAATAACCTGATCAAAATCCAGTCCGGCTTTTTCTGCAGCGCTGTCAAACCCAATGGAATCAACGATAGTCTTACCATTCTTGGTGAGTAAACCTAAGCCTGCTGATTCCAATCGTGATGCCCCATCTTCCCCCTCACCTAATAGCATACTGGCCATAAATGAGCGGTCGTCACCCACCGCATCTTCACCCTTAATCCAGAGGCGCAACTCAGTGCCTGCCACCATCGAGTCTGCCGCTTGAGTAAGCTCTGTAGCTGCAATTTGCTTATGAGGCGGTACGATTTGATCCATCCAGAAACCCGGACGGAAAAGCGAAAACGCGATTAATATCAACACCAGTGACTCATACCAACGGTTGCGCACGATAAAGAAGCCTTGCGTGGCCGCGGTAAATATCAGTATGGCGACCGTGGCAACAATAAAGACCATTATCCCTTGAAGCCACGTCACATTAATCAGCAAAAGATCGGTGTTGAAGATAAACAAGAACGGCAGAACGGCCGTACGCATACTGTAGTTGAAGGCAACAAACCCGGTACGAATCGGATCGCCACCGGACACCGCCGCCGCCGCAAACGACGCCAAACCGACCGGCGGCGTTACATCAGCCATAATACCGAAGTAAAATACGAACAAATGAACGGCAATCAATGGGACGATCAAGCCCGACTCTTGCCCGAGGGTGACTACGACCGGCGCTAATAACGATGAAACCACAATGTAGTTAGCGGTGGTGGGTAATCCCATCCCCAGAATCAGACTCAATATGGCTGTCAGAATCAGCATGAGTAACAAGTTACCCATTGAGAGAATCTCAACCAAATCCGCCAGTACAGAGCCCACACCGGTTTGCGATACTGCTCCCACAATAATACCGGCGGTTGCCGTGGCGATACCGATACCAATCATGTTACGGGCACCGACGATCAGCCCGTCAATCAGTTCATTAGCCCCTCTTCTCAGCTGTGTGCCGATCCCCCCTTGTCGGCGGAAAAATGCCATTAAAGGTCGTTGTGTCACCAGTATAAAGATCATCAACACGGTGGCCCAAAAAGCAGAAAGCCCCGGAGACAAACGTTCAATCATCAAGCACCATACCAGTACAACCACCGGCAATAGAAAGTGCAGACCGGACTTAACCGTTGGGCCCACTTCAGGAAGCTGAATCATCGGAGAATCAGGACTCTCTTTTTTCAGATCAGGCACGGCCGCTGCGTAACGCACTAAGTAGAGGTAAGTCACCGTTAATAATGCAGCAATCACCCATCCGGCATATTCACCAAAGGTAGGCTTAATCCAACCAATGCCATAGTAAACGACAGCGGCGATAACAGCCGTCACCATAAACCCGGTCAACAAGCCGATCACACGCAGGTGCCAGGGCTTGATCGCGCCACGACGTGGCAAACCCTGCATATCTAGTTTGAGCGCTTCCAAATGCACGATATATACCAGTGCAATATAAGAGATCAGTGCTGGCAAAAAGGCATGGGTAATAACATCGACATAAGAGATACCCACATATTCAACCATCAAAAATGCAGCGGCTCCCATGACCGGCGGCATAATCTGTCCGTTAACAGAAGACGCCACTTCAACCGCGCCTGCTTTTTCAGCCGAGAAACCCACACGTTTCATCATCGGAATGGTGAACGTACCGGTGGTGACCACATTGGCAATGGATGAGCCTGAGATAAGCCCGGTCAGACCTGAAGCAACGACTGCCGCTTTAGCCGGACCGCCACGCATGTGACCTAATAAGGAGAATGCGACCTGTATGAAGTAGTTACCTGCCCCTGCTTTATCTAACAGTGCGCCAAACAAAACAAACAGGAATACAAAACCGGAAGACACGCCAAGCGCAATACCAAAAACGCCTTCAGTGGTTAGCCATTGGTGATTGACAAGCTCTTTAAGTGTAACGCCTTTGTGGGCAATGATATCCGGCATATAAGGGCCGGCCAGTGAGTAGGTCAAAAATACAATCGCCACGATCATCAATGGCGGACCCAGTGTTCTGCGTGTCGCTTCGAGCAATAAGATAATCCCGGCAACAGAGACCACTAAATCTTGTGTATTGGGAAGGCCTGGGCGGCTCACGAGTTGATCATAAAACAGGAAGATATAGGAAGCACAAAAAGCAGCCACAACGCTGAGAATCATGTCATTAAGTGGGACACGATGGTGTGGTGAATGAGCAAGGGCCGGATAGGCCGTAAATGCCAGGAACGTAGCAAAACCCAAATGAATAGCACGGACTTCGGTGTCGTTGAAAATACCAAAGCTGCCGATGAGAGGCCAGTCATAAAAAGGTAGGGGTGATGCTATCCATAGTTGAAAAAGTGACCAGACGAGCGCGGTGCCTAATAGCAGTTTACCCTGCCAACCGTGCGGGATACGTGCGCCAGTATCACTGGCTGCGACCATATCTTGCAGTTCTTTTTCATCGAGTGCTGTTTGCGTGTTTTTGTTCTGTTGGTCTAAATCCGTCATATTCATCTCCCAACACTGGAATCAGGAATAAGAAAGAAGGGGTGTAACACCCCTTCTTTGGCTAGTCTTAAATTACATCCAGCCTTGTTCTTTGTAGTAACGAATAGCGCCTTCATGCAAAGGTGCAGACAAACCGTTAGCAATCATTTCTTTAGGATCCAAGTTGGCAAACGCAGGGTGCAGACGTTTAAAGTTATCGAAATTATCGAAGACCGCTTTGACTATTTGGTAAACAATATCGGCATCAACCTGCGCTGAAGAAACCATTGTAGCTGCGTTACCAAAGGTATCTATGTCGTTGTCATTACCTCTGTAAAGACCACCCTTAATTACTGCTGGAGCGTAGAAAGCATTTTCAGCGATGAGTTTATCGATAACAGGGCCTGTCACTGGAATCAGTTTTGTATCACAAGACGTCGTTGCTTCTTTAATGATGCCCGATGGATGGCCTACATTTGACAATATGACATCAAGTTTGTTATCACACAGCGCCTGAGACTGCTCAGATGATTTAAGTTCAGCTGCCAACTTGAAAGAATCGCGGGTCCAGCCTTTTTCAGCCATGATAACTTCCATCGTGCCGCGGGTTCCCGAACCTGGATTATTCAGATTAACTCGCTTGCCGACCAGATCATCAAACGTTTCAACGCCTGAATCGGCACGGGCAACCACAGTGAATGGCTCACTATGAATGGAGAACAAGGCACGTAGGTCTTCAAATTTACCTTGTTCGATAAAAGAATCATGTTTAGTGCCGTTAAGGGCATAAAACTGCCAATCTGATTGGGCTACTCCCAGATCCAACTGGCTTTGACGGATAGCATTGATATTGGCAACCGACCCTCCCGTTGATGGTGCTGTACACTTAATACCATGCTCATCTGTGCCACGGTTAACCAAACGACACATTGACTGACCAACAACATAGTAAACACCGGTCTGACCACCCGTACCGATAGTCACATAGCTTTGCTCTGCGTTGGCTGTCGTAACGCTGAGAGAGGCGGCCAAACTAATAGCCGTTGAAATGATTAGTTTTGAAAGCTTATTTTTTGTTGTCATGCGATTTCATCCTTATTTTTTATCAAAAAGTGAATGTTTCTTTTATTTTTTTAAAATTTCTAGAAGCTGTTCCAGAAAAAACTCAACCTCCTCTTTGGTGTTGTAGTGAGCCATGGAAAACCGGGCTACAGATTCAAGACCAAGCGGGCGTAGAATATTGCCGGAGTAGAGGTCATTTGACCGCGCGTGAATACGTATCCCACGCCCATCCAGTGCAGATACAAGATTGGCGGCGTCCCAGCCCTCGACACCAAATGAAACAACACCTTCGCGTTGATTAATGTCAGTGGTACCAACGACTGTCACGCCTTCCATATTTAAAAGGCCCTTGTACTTATTATTACCGTTCAGAAGCGTCGAAATCAGTGCATGCTCATGCTGAAGCATCGCCTTACCCGCTGCACGAAGTTGATCTCTGGTACTTGGTTCTTGGGTAAACTGTTGACCCAACCAAGCAAGATATTTGACTACTTCTGTAATAGCCGCCAATGCAGACGGGTCACGACTACCAAGCTCCCATACGTTATCTGGTTTACCTATCAGCCGATCATGAGGTATGCGGCTCATTCGCTCGGAGAGCCATGCATATCCGTTATTAAATTTGGAGTACACCTTGTATAGCGATAAGACGTAAGCATCTGCACCATAATCTTCCACATCCAGATAGCCATGGGGAGCATGCTGTATACCATCTACAATAATAAAGCACTCAGGAGCAGTAGCTCGAATCGCGTCAATGATTGCCTTTACATCCATTACCACTCCGGTCACGGGGTTTGTGTGGATAACCGTAGCAACACGCGTGTCGGGGCGAACACAAGACGCGTAATCCTGAGCACTGACAACACCACTTTTAGTATCGAAAGGTACCTCAACCCATTCCCTTGAAGTATTCTCGGCCCAGAGTTGAGTAGCACTATAAGTTGAAGGATGCTCGACAGCACTGGATAAAATAGAGCCTCCTGCGGGCGCTGCAACCGCAGCACTTCTTACCAATCGGAATAGGCACTCTGAACCCGTTTCTCCACCGAAGACGACCCCACTTTTTGCACCGAAAAGCATTCGCAGGTTATCCAGCCCTTCCTCAACAACAACACTCATTGCTATAGAAGCTGCATTATTTCGGTGCTCATTGTCCGGCACTGCACCTAATTCAGCAGTACGTTCAATGACAGACTTCAACGTCAAAGACCCACCCGCACTTTCAAAATAGATCCGCTTACCGGCATACGGGCATTGATCGACATAATGGAATTGTGAACGGATCTGCTCCAGCAGATCTGCGTTCAGTGGCGAAGTGTAAAGCTCTTCATTAGTTATCGAGTGGACGTTCTTCATGGATAAACCCTGCTGATTATTATGGTGGATATAAAGCAAGTGCTCGACCGAGATTTTTCCAGATGCTGTATAACCTTGGAAACAGTCTAAAAAAACAAAAACATAAAAAAAAGCGAATAGTTAGAATGCTTTTGCATTCCTTTTTTTCAACAGTTGTCGTTTATTGACATCACCTTTACCGACTCTCGTCATCAAATCCTTTGCCATTTAGATGCAGTCTCAATTCAATTCAAGCAAAGGAGTAGTTAAGATCCATTTATGAACTTCTTATAATTAGCCTTAGACTAACCATCGAAAAAAGTGATATATATTTAACTTAACACATCTCTTTTAAGAAAATAATTATTGCTAATAACCAGACGGCACAATGTTTAGACATATCTCAGAATATTCAGTGTCTTGACTCAAGTTACGCAATGCGGTTTTTAAAGAATAAAAAGGCGATCAGGTAATGATTACATTCAAACAAATTGAAGCTCTGTACTGGATATCGGAATTGGGTAATTTTGCAGCAGCAGCCGAAAAACTACATACGACGCAGTCTGCAATTTCAAAGCGGATCAACGAGTTAGAAGCAGCTTTCGGCATGTCAGTTTTTGATCGTACTCGGCGCACTGCCAGACTTACGGAAAAAGGCAGCGAGCTATTACTTATGGCGAAAGATCTGATTGAGATGCGAGACGAAATGCTTGAGCGTATGGCTAACCCGAAAGTTCTGCATAAGCGCTTTCGGATTGGTGTGACGGAACTGACGGCACTAACCTGGTTACCGAAATTGGTAAAGATGATAGAAGAGAACTATCCACGCCTAATTCTCGAGCCGCAGGTTGAACTCAGTTCAGTGTTGTTCGATAAGATGAGTGATGATTTACTAGACTTTATTATCGTCCCTGATATTCATGAAGACGCACGTTTTAAAGTGCAACCACTCGGATCGGTGGAAAATGCTTGGATGTGTACTCCCGGTTACACAGATATTCAGGGTCCAATGGCGTTGCAAGATATTGCTCAGTTTAATGTGCTGATGCAGGGTTCGCGGTCGGGTACAGGGCTTATCTACGATCGGTGGTTTTCTCAAAATAAAGTGCAAACCAGCCAGGCACTGATCAGCAGCAATCTGATTGCACAGCTAGGCCTGACATTATCCGGTTTTGGCATCACCTACCTACCACTGAAGGCAATGAGTTCATTAATTGAACAAGGACAGCTTCGAACCCTAGACATTAACCCCAAACTTCCTCAGGTTCGATATGCTGCTATTTACCGTGCAGATCGAGACTCACAACTCTACAAGGACGTAGCCGATTACGCTAAGCAAGCCTGTGATTTTAATCGATTCCTGTTAAGTGGTTATTAGCTACTTATGTTTCTTCCCTATTAGGGTGCTGGATACCTATACCTTAAGAGTTATCACTGCTCCTTTGCGCCCAAGAAAATAGAATGGTCGTCTCTTTCTCAGATGGCATCTAAGTGCCAAATATAGTCATTCAAGCTTAAATATCTATACTTAGATTGTTTAGGTTATGTGCTCGGTCCTCGTTAATTTTAGCCAGCTATTTTATTGCCGCTTAGTCATGCGTTAAACGTAAAACATCCGTAAAATTCCCTCGACACCTTTTGATTTACCATTTCCGCAATGAATATAACCTGCTTTGTTTCCTGCAATAGGCGGGTTGTTTATACCCCATATCCGCTCAATAGTTACTCTCATTAATAAATCTCTGATTATCCTTAAAAAAATTATATTTTTTTGTGATTGTTTGCTGAGGATTATGGGGGAATTTTGACCCGCTTAGGTAAATAAACGATGAGCTTCTATTAGATATTCCTATATATTTCAACTCATTAGGCAATGAGGACTATTGGCACGTAACTTGTATTGGCAGTTATAAGCAGTGACGAGAATCATTTGAGCCAGTGAGGCTTAGTACTGATGTATCCGATACTTTTCGTGTTTACCACAATTGACTGGAGTTGGCGGCCTAAGGCCGCAACTGATCTAGGCGTTAGGGGATAGTTGAATGGCAACCTGTAACGTATGTTCAGGTCAATGTTTTTTACCATCTGGCCGTTACCACGATTGTTATTCATGTGGCGGCAGAGGCTATGGTTCAAGCACAGATCAAGCTTGCTCTGCATGCGCTGGAAGCGGCAAATCATCTAGTGAAATAACAGAGCCTTGTTGGCAATGTAATGCAACTGGAGTTGTTGTTGACCCTCCTTCCTATGCTACACCGGCAAGGAGTGGCAACAAAACCGATAAGACTGGCTCCGGGTCTACTACTTCCGGCGTAACTTCGTCCAAATCGAAAAAAACAAATAAGAAAGAGGATATTTCAGACACAGTTTGTGGCTTGTCTTTCCTTATCGCAGCTATTGTCGGCTTCGTCGTGTATAGCGAAAAAAATGACATTGTTGAATCGTTAATCTCAAGTGTAATCACTTTTTTTGCCGCCGCGGCTCTACTCTACGTCGGCTACTACATTCTGAAGGCGGTTATAGCGGTCTTAAAAGTACTACTTGTTATCGCTTTTTGGTTTGCTGTAGCAGTTTTCGTTGGTAATTTCCTAGAATTTGAATGGGCAGTAGAAATTGTATCGAATATCCCAAAATGACCCCTAATTACAATGTCAGCCTTTATATCTACATATGTATACTGATCGCCTGCTTTTGGTCGTGGATTTTAATTCATTTTTTTCCGAGTAGACGCTTACGCTTTTTCACAAACAAAAAAGATGCACGCTGCGAACCCCTGGTCTCAACAACAATTCTGGTATGGAGTTTCTGCGGTTGTGGACGGCATTTTTCCACAGCCTCGATAAGCATAAAAGTGCTGACAACCGTTTTAACGATCACGAAAAATAGAACAGCCAGGCAAAGGAGTTTTTATGAATAACATGCTATTTCCGTGTTACCTTTTGGTTTTGTTACTTACTTGTAGTAATGCAGTTTTTGCAGCCACACTCTCTTATCGCGACAAGGCAGACCGATGCTCTGAGCATGGATACGAGCTCTGTTGGCGCTTTTGTCTTGTGGCAGCTAAGCAACAAGCCGCAGGTCAAACAGTTAAATTAGGAAAGCAGTGTGATGCTGAACACAATAAACAATTTACGCATACACCTTATCAATCGAAAACCGATCAAGATTACCTTCCTTCGGATTCGGCATGGCTTGGTAATTATGTCGTAGGCATATATCGTCGTGATGCTGGTCGGCATAGACATGTCATTGATGCACCATCCAATTCGGAATGGAAAGAAAAATGTGCAGGTATAGCGCGTATTGAGCCATCAATAATCAAGTCACTAATGGAAAATGGAAAAAAGTTGCAGAAAGGAGTTAAAGTTCGTGTGAGCAAAATACAAATATCTGCAACGTCCGGAAATTCATTTTCATGCAAAGCTGGAAAGATTGATGTACTAGATTAACCTTAAAAAAGATTAGTTCAGATAAAAACGCCTGATCAGGTAACCGAGGAACCCTCAGCCCCCACAACACCCTTCAGGCGGGGATTCCGGGACAGTTTACTTAACTCCTCAGCGCTGGTGCATAAACTATATTCAACAAAGATGTATCAAGTACAAAGTGCAAAACAATGGCCAGAATGGTTCGAGCGGTTATTTCAAAATTCCCTGACCATATTACTCAACTTGCAACCGCCGCCAGTATAAATGGGACAGAGTAGAATGGCGCTAAGTTAAGCCTGTTTGGACCGATACCTGCACTTATGTTTTATCGCTATCATTTCATGTAGCGGTTGATTTAATAATTGGAATGTTTTGGCCTTCGTTTGACCGGTTAGGGTCGCTTTGCGGCTTAAAGGGCTCTGTGCCAAGCAAGATAAACCGTTTGTGCAGGTTCGTGCTCCGTAGGGGGGCGCTGATTGCCATTTCTGGCTTACGAATACGTACACGATTTTAAATCTTTGACCCGCTCTGGGTCACAGGCACAAAAAAGGCTCCCATCATTTTTGATGGGAGCCTTTTTTAAAACTAGCTTAAATTAAACAGCTTTTTTAGCAGGCGCTTTAGCGGCTGAAGTGCTTTCAGACAGGATAGCCTGAACTTCAGCAAAGTAAGCCTGGCTGCTTGCTACAGATGCTTGAGCTTCGGTCTGTAGCGCTTCAAGGTTTGCCTTAGCTTCTTCAGATTTCGTGTTAACAAAAGAAGTTAGTGCTTCAACGTCTTTAATTGACGAAAGGGCTTTAAAATCAGCTTGTGCTTGAGCAATTTGTTTCTCAGCGGTCGCTTTCTGAAGCTCGAATGCCTTAGTGAAAGTTGCTGTGTTTAGTTCTACCAGTTTCTGTACAGGAGCGCTAAAAGCAGAGAAGTCAGCAGTAGGAAGATTATTGAACATGATGTATACCCATATAGAAAAGTAGTTGATGGATGAATAGTATAGCGCTCTATGCTGCAATGCAACATATTTATATTTATTAGTTACTATTTTCTGCTAACTCTTTAAAAATAAAGGACATATATAAATATGTTTTTTTTGTGCAGATGCAATCCTGCGTAGCGTAGGTTGCAGGCTAACGTTTACAGTTTTGTTTTGCTCCTCTCGGTGGCGCAGTAACAAAAGATCAGACCATCGCCAGTTTAGGGTCGACACCTACCACGCTCTTCCGCTCACTCAACGTTCGCTTTCAGGAGTTTAGAGGCTGTGCAAGGGCTGTTAGTCTTGGGATTCAACGGTCATAACGCGATCCATTTTAAGACTGGCAAACGTAAAAAGATTTTTTACGCGGTAATGTTTGAGGTTACGTCGATACATAGCACTGCCACCATCTTCATAATTTCACTACAAAAATAATGCTTATGGGGAAAATTATGCAAACTTGTATAGGTTTTAGGCAGACTTATGCTGGAAACGACACTTGAGCTAAGCTGAGGGTTCTGGCCATGTGCTCCACCTTGTGTACCACTAAGGCGTACAACAGCAGTTTTACACTAGAAACTTAAGTAAATCAGACATTTTGTCGTTTGCACCGAAAGTCTGCATAAACGATAACTGTAAAACAACAAGTTACGGGGGAATATGCAGCATAAGTTTGCATAAAAATGTAGTGAAAGATTGCATAAAGTTACCCACGAAAAAACCTAGAACCCATTTTGTAATTATACTACATGTGAAAAATATAACCTGAGGCGATATTCAGCCTTAGTGTAACGTCAGTAATGGATGCTGAGGTTTAGGGGCAAAATTATAGACCAAGCTAAATTATTTTCCGTCCATTGGCCAAACTTCACCTCTGCCAAAGTCTTTTATACTTGGTGTATCAAGAGATAGGGCTTGTTCGTACTTTATGGCTCCTAAAAAACCCTCTTTGAATCGTCGAACAATGTAACCATCTAAAATATGACCATTTAGGCGACTAGAATCAGACCTTCTCCAGATATTAGGAACAGCAATTATTGTAACTTGGGCATAATGATTAATAAATTTAGTACTCATACATTGAGCTTTAAGAGCTAAAGAACTCGAATAGGATATTTCTAAATCAAGTATAGTATCACGATATTTTATTTTGAAATTACCAAGTAAAAAAATGAGACAGAAAACTAATTCTCTATAACTTTTATTATTCTTATTAATGTCTAGTTTTTTAATACCGAATGACTCAAATATCAAACTTAAATCTCGAATAATTTCATCATCACCTCCTATTCCTTCAAACCGAGGCACGCTCTCAGGGAGCCCCTGAGGTAACCTATAGTCATCTTCTAAATACTCCTCAAACTCCAACATAAGTTTATTAATGCTATTTATTACAATCCCTCTATCTTTTTGTTGGGGATGAGCAAGAAAATCGCCAAGCTCTCGAATGACACTCCCCTTTTTAGAGTAATCTCTTGCTAAAACAATAAATAGTGCCACATCATTTTGATCAAAACGCCTACTTATAAAGAGTTCATAAAATCGTCTTATGCTATACGTACAATATTTATTCATATTTTATTTATTGCTCGAAATTCTAATATTTTAATACTACACATGCGTGTTTTTTTGATATGATTTGCATTGTAGATTAACTTATTATCTACTCAACCATCTGATAAATAAAATTTTTTTACAGATGAACTAGAACAAATCTCTGCAAAATTAGAAGAAAATACTTGGGGACTGATTATAATTGTATGATTGTTATACATTGGTAACCTCCATATTTCTTCCTAACTCTACAGCTAAAGTGCGCAACTCGGAAATATCGCCATTCATTTCGCTAAAGAACAACCTTCCAGCTTCTCCGTTATATTTGAGGGCCATATGACTGTAGGTTTTTTCAAAGTCCCGATTCGTTGGATAACGAAGAACTTCATAGTATCCTTTGGCTGACGATTTATTTGAAACAAAGAATTCTTTTAAAAGCCCCTCATTTGGTGTTATGTACTTTTTAAAAAGGCTAGCCAAGCGGGCATGATCACTATAGCTTTTATTGAAATCTCTGAGCAGTTGCTCAATGTCGTGATTCAATTTCGGCTTCTTATTTGGGTGGTCATACAATACAAACCCTTTTAATAGAAGTTCTAGCGCATGATAAAAATTGTAGAAAATTGGCACAGCAATATTGAAATCACTCCAACGAGTAATTTCGTTATATCTTTCTATCGAGAGTTCCTCATCACTTACAACAGTCCACATATTTTCACTACTAACCGTTTCTGTTAATGATGCCTGAACGAGGTTCATGTAATACATAGAGTGGCGCCAAAATGAGAGGCTTCTGTTGTATTTTTCTTCAGTGTTCATTCGTTATCCATCGCTATAGACGCAATAACTCCCGCAATGCGTGGTTTTACTACCTTTACTTCTTATCAAAAACCGCGAAACTGTATAAAGTCCAGTAAGGCAATTTGTTAAGTAGCTTGACCACCTTGTCAGATAATTTCACGTAATTAAGAATCGGGAAGTTCAGAAGCTTCTGCTTGCGGAATGGCTTCCCATGTAACGGCTTTCCCAGAACGAAGTTGAGTCGGCTCTCCGCTTTCGATCGCTCTCAGAAAAAGGACGATATCTTCTTCCTTCACGTTTCGGTTTTCGATTGTTAAAGGATCACTTGGCCGAAACCAAATTCCCCCGACGCAACTCCAGATTCGGTTGTCTATATGAAGGGTATAAAAAGCGCCAATCGGATATGCACCATCGTTACGTATACCGTATCTTCGCGCTACTGCGGCGGTGAGCGGATAAATGACACCCTTTACGTTTCTTCGGTGTTCAGCAGTTGGTCTAAACGGCATAACTCCCCCTTGAGAAAGCACTCTTTCCTTGTTCGGTAGGCTTTTATGGCTATTCAGCCCATGATTTTAATACTGCGCATACGCGTTTAGCCGCATACTGCTTAGCGTGCATTAATTCAATAAAGGATTAATAAGAAAGATTTCCTGACTGCAGCTGTCATTTTCCTCCGTTGAAAATATACATGTGCGTTTTAACGATATGAACTGACGCGATAACTTACCTGCACTTTATTACCTAAGCGATAATGCACAACTTCTTATCAAGTTACCAGAATAAACCAAATATCATGAGGTGCTATTAACAAGGAAATTCCCATGTAGGAATGAGCGTTTACTATTTCAAAATACTTGTTTACTAAATATGGGGCACTCTTGTATGAGGCCACCATCAGCTATGTAGCTCTATTTTTAGGGCCTTCAAAAAAGATGCTAATGAATCGCCACTAGTTTACTAGACAACTACTATGGTTCATTTAAGGTAAATTAGCCCTATAGCCTTGAAGCATAAGTCGCTTGAACCTGCGGGGTATGTGAAAGTTGATATTTCAATAGAACAACAGGCTACAATCAGAATTCCACATATAGTTTGATCCATTAGAAAAAGAGGGAGTGCTCTCCATACCACATGATGTTATTTGATTGATTTACCTGTATTTTATCGATAGGTAAAAACTAAGGAGCTGGTATGAATAAGGAAGTTACCGAAAACAAGAATATTATTAATTTGCCCGATTACACCACGTTGAAGAAACTCTCAGCGGCACTTTGGCAACAAGACAATGCATACCACGGCGCAGCCGTTATGGTGGGTGCAGGCTTCAGCAGAAGTGCGGCTTCTACTGGCGATATTAATAGCACACTGCCACTTTGGTACGATCTTTCTAAAATATTAGCAGAAGAGCTAGGTGCCAACAGTAATTCTGACCCCCTACGTCTAGCTGAAGAGTATAGCGCTTACTTTGGTAAGCAGGCACTTCTTGACCTGGTCAAGAAAGAGGTGAACGATGAAGCATGGATACCAGGCGAGCTCCATAAGCTTCTTCTTGAGTTCCCCTGGTCCGAGGTTTTAACTACCAACTGGGACACTTTACTTGAGTGCGCCTCAAAAAAGGTCCATCAACCCGTTTACAGTGTGGTTTCTAGGCAGGAAGACCTTTCTAGGTTTCGCTCCCCTCGTATTGTCAAATTACATGGAACTATCAACGTAACGGAAGATTTGATATTCACTCAAGAGGACTACCGAAAATACCCACAGAGCCATGCGGCTTTCGTCAATTTCACGAGACAAGTTTTCATTGAGAACGAACTCTGCCTGCTAGGATTTTCCGGCGATGACCCCAATTTTTTACAATGGACAGGCTGGGTAAGAGATCAGTTGGCAACAAACTCCCGCCGTATTTACCTTGTCGGAGCTCTAAACTTAACTGTTGCGAAAAGGAAATATCTTGAATCCATCAATATAGCGCCTATTGATTTAACTAAACTTGTCACACATTACGATAACCACGACACAAAACATTTAGAAGCAACTAAAATATTTTTTCAAACCTTGCAGCACCTCAAACCGAAACCTGTTTGGGAGTGGCATCCAACGCAATTACAGGGATCCACTATAACGACCGAAGAGCAGCAAAAAACCTTCAATAATCCAGAATATGCTGCAGCATTATTAGAAAAGCAGCTCCCGCTACTTGAAACAGATCGAAAGTCATATCCTGGCTGGTTAGTTTGCCCAAGTATGCTACGGCAACAATTACAGAGCCAAATTAACACCCCATTTCCTAGTGAAAAAAACCTATCTAAAATGGCCCCAGATAGCCGAGCAAAACTACTTTATGAAATCGCTTGGAGGGCTTCCGTCACTTATGACCTGGTTCGCTCATGGAATGTTAAAGAAATGCTTGAGATATGTGATCCAGCCAAACCTTGCGCGTTAACCAAAAAGCAACAGATGGAAATTGCTTTATTGTTGCTCAAGAGCACACGCTGGGCTACTGAGGGTGAATCCAAGAATATCAGAGAAACGACTATTGCAATCTTGGAGAGAGATACGAAGCATTGGCCAGAATCAGCAGATGAGCTTGCGTACTTTCAAGCCATAGTAGCGCGAGACAAGTTTGACTTTCCTTCTATCGAAAAGAACACACAGAAAATCACAAATCGAGATCCTATATGGAAGTTAAAAAAGGCATCTCTTTTAGCAGAAATGGGACGATTCGATGAAGGAAAGAAATTAATAGCAGGCGCATATCATGAGCTGCTCGGACAATATCGTAATGACCGCAACTCGATTTACATATTGTCGCGCCTTGCATGGGCAGAATGGTTATTACGTGGTGTAGAAATTTGGTCTCCAGAAACAAAGTACAGAGAACTCCCTTCACTTTACCAGAATATAAAATGCGCTCCACTAGATCATATCGAGTTTATTAAAGAGAAAATTGCCAAGGCATTAGAAAACCAACTTAAACGGGAAGAAATCGAACCATCCTTCGAACCAGGTAGATATAAAGATCATTCCAAAACAGTAACGTTCAATACCTCAGCACACCCTCTCTTGTTAATAGATGGCATTTTAGGTTCTGCTGGCATGCCTTTAAGATGGAATAACGTTAGCTTCATAACAGAAGCAGCATCCAGACTGGTTCAACTACACGATATAGATTTTATTCATCGCTTTTCTCTCGCCATCCGCGCAATGAACAGCGACCAATCACATGTGCTAACCGTAGTTTTTTCTCGTACTAATATAGCAAATTTAACGCAAAATGCTGCGGATTACCTCCTGGATCGCTGTATTCAAGCCATTAAATACTGGAGTTCAGAAGGGCTTACAATCGAAAAAAATAACACCCGTTATGCAATTGATCGCTTGCGTGTTTTTATCGAAGTTCTTGCCCGTGCTTCGGTGCGCGCAACACCAGAGCAAGCCAAGGTTGTTTTTCGATTAGCTACCGAGCTAGGAAATAATGAAAAGCTCAATCATTTTTGGCTGTTCGATGCGCTCAGTCATATGATCACTTACGCGCTCAAAAGTATTCCAAAGTCTCAGCACCACGAGTTGCTCTTTGAGGCGTTGTCGTTTCCGCTGCAAACAGAAACTAGTATAAGTAATCACGAAAACTGGCCTAATCCAGTGATTGAGTTCCCAGGGAATAGAAGTCAGAATAACGTTCTGGATCGTCGTATAGATGAAATTATTGATAGTATAGCCCCATGCGGTGCTAGAAGTTCTCCTGCTCTCATTCGCCTTCTTCCATTAATAATGGAGAATTTTTTAACGGCTATTGAACGGGATAGAATTGCCGAAAAAATATGGGGAAAATCTCCCGATTTCCAAAATATTCCTGAAACAGGGCTCCTGAAATACGTTCTGCTTAAACTCCCAAGTCAAAACCATAGTGCTGTAAGAAATCTTGTCAGGAAATTTCTTTTTGAAGCCTCTGACAGCAACCTCTTTTATCGAGGTTTATTGCTAGATATTATAAACGCAGCCACAGCAGAGGGAGAAAAAGAGTACCCAAATGAAGAGCAAGCGAGTATTAATTTTGAGCGACTTGTTGTTTGGCGAAAAATCCAAAAAGATGCAGATCCATTCGGATTCAACGATCAAGAAGAAATAGGCAGCCTGATTGGCGAGGCTCTTTCCAAATCAATAGTTCCTTCATTATCAACTACATTACTGACCGAAGAGAATTTCAAAAAGTTGTACTCCTTTTACGTTGAAGTGGGATCAGCAGAGACTATCATTGAAGCATTCCTCTACTTTGCGAAAGCAAATAATCACTTTGTGGAAAGAGTTGAGTCAATCATCAGGCAAGGTCTTCAAACTCAAAACGCGAATAAAATTGCTTATTCATCGTATGCACTATTGAAATGGAGAGATATAGGCAATTCTGAAACGACTACTAGGCTGACGTTAAGGTTAATTTATCTAATAGGGTCGCGTATAACCGGTTTGGCAGCCCTGCTTGGGACGGCCAACGAAATGTATAACAAGGACTACCTTTCTGGAAATGAGACAGAATCCTTAATTGAAGCGCTACCTATAATATTTGATAACACCGATTATCGAAATATATCACCTTCTAGCAAGGAAGCAGTGAGTGCATCATTGATTCGAGCAGCGATTGTTAGACTTACAAGGGACATACTGAAAACTACCCAATCTAAAAATAGTGAATTACTTCGAATACTACAAGAAGCCAAGAAAGATGCACTACCTGAAGTTCGATTTGCAGAGTTTGAAATGTAACATTAATTCACTTCCAGTAAAGGAAGCAGGGAGCTATCAACAATCATGACGCTCTCCATTTCCAAACTAAGTAAGTTTCAATTTTTTTTGCTCAAATTGTTTAAACGGATTAATGTTATAACCTTTAAATGAAGCTGAAAAAGTATTATGCAAAATAGATAAACCACAAAAATTTCTAGCTTGATCTATTATGTTTATGATTTTAATAGTGATTTATTCAAGGAATATTGGAAATGGAGTCCAGTAGATGAGTCAACGACACAAAGTATTTGTAAGTTACCACCACGCCAACGATCAAGCTTACCGGGATCAATTTGAAAGAATGTTTGTATATCATCACGATATTATGGTCTCTCACTCTGTCAGGATCGGAGACATCAATGAACACATGCAAGTTGATCGAATTCGCCAGATAATCCGTGATAAATATCTTCGAGACTCAACAGTTACAGTTGTCCTTATTGGATCCGAAACATGGAAACGTAAGCATGTAGACTGGGAGATTGGCGCTTCGCTTCGGCATACTCAGTACAGTCCTCGCTCTGGTCTTATCGGTATCCTTTTACCAAGCTACCAGCCTCCTAAACAGGGGTTGATGCAAAGTACCGGTTTCTTTAATACGACCAATAACCCTGACCGGAAATACTATGAAAAAACAATACCTCCTCGCTTAGTGAACAATGCCCTTGGGGATTTCGCAAAAATTTATGATTGGTCAAGTAACCCCAATGAAGTTCAGAAATGGATTCATGAGGCATTTCTGACCCGTACAAAAGTAATTCCCGATAATTCATTCCCAAATTTTGTAAATAACAGATCCAGGGTTGAGTGGCAACGCTAAGAAAATGAAAGGATACTCACATGAAATGGAGTGAATGGCTCGATAGCTGGGGAATGACTTCTCTTAAAATAAAAACGCCTTTTCTTGATGCTGAATGGAAACCGCAGGAACAAGATAAAGTTGCTGCATGGCAACTATATGGTAAGCGTCCGGTAAACCCATCTTGAGCCTGGTGCGGCAGGCGTCATGATAGTGTCCACTTATTCGTTAGTGGACACTATAAATGAACAACGTAAGCGTAACTCGCCCATACCGAAAACGCCGTCAATACACGCCTGAATTCAAAGCCCGGCTGGTTGCTGAAAGCCAGCACTCTGGCAAGTCTGTTTCACGCATCGCTTTGGATAATGACCTTAACACAAACCTGCTTCGACGCTGGATCAATGAATCGAAGGAAATGGATCAAGGCTCGTCGCCAGCCTTTGTACCAATTCGTTTGCCGGCAACGGT
>NZ_FOOU01000020.1 GCF_900113275.1 Neptunomonas qingdaonensis | reverse complement strand
TCTGAGCCATGATCAAACTCTTCAGTTTAAAATCATTGGTTATGTATCAGTACCTAAGTACCAACCACAACCTAAATCCAGCTCAGGTTTTGCTAACTATTAACTTCATAAAACGTATGTTTCAATGAATTCACTAGGTTGCTTATCCTGATAAAGCTTTTGTAGCTTCGTCCTGACAAGCGCCCACACGAATTATCTGACCAATCTGTTAAAGAGCGCTTGAACGTGTCGTTCAAGTGAGGCGCATATTCTACCGAACGCCGCGTTGAAGTCAATCTTTATTTTGCAAC
Source organism: Neptunomonas qingdaonensis (assembly GCF_900113275.1). Taxonomy (GTDB): domain Bacteria; phylum Pseudomonadota; class Gammaproteobacteria; order Pseudomonadales; family Balneatricaceae; genus Neptunomonas; species Neptunomonas qingdaonensis. The sequence goes on along the minus strand of NZ_FOOU01000020.1, from coordinate 55,233 downwards.
TTTTTCGAAATCTTCCGGCTGCAAAACTTGACTCCAACCACCAATCACAAAACCTTGAAAAAATGTTAAATATCAAGATCTTACTGACCAGCATCTTCTCATCTCAGCTACCTGTTTGGCAGCCTCCTTGGGAAGAGGTGCGCATTCTACAGACTCCCCAAAAGGAGTCAACAGCCCTGCCTTAAAAAAGTGATAATTATCGCAAAAACACACTAAAAACAACAAAGGCGCCACGCGGGCGCCTTTGATTAATAACACGAACTGCCTAACCTGAAATATCAGCCGATAAGCTTCCTACTTACAAATAGAACAGATGATGCTTTTTCTTACCCAACTTAACCAGGAAGTACTTCTGATGAATACTGGCAGACGGACTAAAAACTTCTACTCCCTTGTTATTATGCTCTAAACCTATTGCAACACCATTAACGGTAACAGCGCTACGCTGCAAAGCATCTTTTACCTGCTTGCCATTTCCCATATCGGCTTCGGACAACAGCGACGTCAGCAAACCACCTTCCAACATCTCAGGTTTAAGTGCTGTTGATGGTAAACCATCCTGTTTCAACTGCTCAAAATCGCTTTCACTCAGGTCGTTCAAATTACCACTGAATAACGCCTCAGTAATACGCTGCGCGGCAACAAGGCCTTCTTCTCCATGAACCAGCCTGGTCACTTCGCGCGCCAATATAGCTTGCGCTTCAGGACGACCTTGACGATCTTTATCATCTGCTTCAATTTGGTCGATATCAGCTACGCTCAAAAATGTGAAGTATTTAAGAAACCGGTACGCATCAGCATCGGCCACTTGCAACCAGAACTGATAGAAGGCATAAGGCGATGTTCTGCCAGCAGACAGCCAAATGGTCCCCGTTTCTGTTTTGCCAAACTTAGTTCCGTCGGATTTTGTCACCAATGGCAGCGTAAGCCCATAGGCACGATTACCGTTCATGCGGCGCGTTAGTTCAGTACCGCCGGTAATGTTACCCCATTGATCGGATCCACCGATTTGCAATGTACAGTCATGGCTTTTATTCAATTGCTGAAAATCAAATGACTGCAGGATCATATAGGTAAATTCGGTAAACGAAATCCCATCACCGTCTCGGTCAATGCGCTGCTTTACCGATTCTTTGGCGATCATCTGATTTACTGAGAAGTGCTTGCCTACGTCCCGCAAGAACGTCAGCACATCCAGATCGCGGGTCCAGTCAAGATTGTTCACTACGGCAGCACTATTTTTGCCACAGTCAAAATCAACAAACGCACTGACCTGAGCTTTTATCTTTTCTACCCAATCAGCGACTGTGTCGTCATCATTCAGCTTACGCTCCTGAGCTTTAAAACTAGGATCACCAATCAATCCCGTTGAGCCACCCACCAATGCCAGCGGTTTATGCCCATATAGCTGAAAGCGCTTTAGGGTTAGCAGAGGCACTAAGCTGCCAATATGAAGACTATCGGCGGTCGGATCAAAACCACAATAAAGCGTTACACTGTTTTCATTAAGGTGATTTTCAAGCTCCTCTTCGCTGGTCATCTGAGCCACTAAGCCCCGTGCTTTCAAATCCTGTAACAGTGTTAACTCGCTCATCTCGGATCATTACCTGTAAAAAAATATTTCGAATAAATTAGTGAATGCGATATTCTACCCATAGCGTGAGTTTTGAACAAATTTCAATTTCAGCTGTCAATATTTAAACTTTTTCGCCGATACTTCTTCAATGAAGTGTCGTACATGATTGTTTTATCTTTATTATTTATCATTACGATGATTGCAGGTACCGGGCATGCCAACTTTTTTATCCAAAATTAAACACCGTTTCCCAACCGTTCACCTGGTTGCAGTAAGTATTACCGGTGTCATTTTAAGTACTACCTTACTTTTTTTGCCCTCTGAAGAAGTCTCCGCCACTAAAGCAAGTATCTCTATCGCTGACTCTGCAAAAAGCGTGAAGAATCTGGCTAATGCAGACCAAAGCGCCGAAAGAATCCGCAATGAGTTGCCACTAAACCTGCCGCAAGCGGATATAGCACCTGCCCCATCATCCAGACACAATGAAACAACACCAACACCAACCCAAGATCCTGATGAGAATTGGGTGTCCTACTCTGTTCAAAAAAATGACAACCTGACTTCACTCTTCAAACGTGCCGGCCTGGATGCCCGTGATGTTTACAACATCAGCCAAGCAACGATTGAAGGCAAAGAACTGAATCGGCTCTATCCTGGAGAATCACTCTCCTTCCTTATTGAGGGAGACGCCCTTAAAAAGCTCAAATATGCAGTTAGCCCATTAAAAACAATTGTTATCGCGTCGATTAATAATGAGTACGTCGTTAAAACCATTGAACGTACACCGGAAACACGCGAGCGTTATGTTGAAGGCGTTATCGAAGACTCCTTATTCGCTGATGCAGAACGGGCTGGTTTATCGAACAACATGATTATGCGGTTTGCTTCTATGTTTGGCTGGGATGTTGATTTCTCACAAGACATCCGCAAAGGTGATCGCTTCAAGGTTATCTATAACGAGCAGTTTCTGGACGGCAAAAAGATCAAGGATGGCCATATTGTCGCGGCCCAGTTTATCAATAGCGGGGAAAGCTTTACGGCCATTCGCTATACCGACTCAGATGGAAACAGCAGTTACTATACGCCCGATGGTCACAGTATGCGCAAAGCCTTCTTACGCATGCCTGTTGATTTTGCGCGAATCAGCTCCAGCTTTAATTTGAAACGCAAGCACCCTGTGCTTAACAGAATACGCGCCCACAAAGGCGTAGATTATGCCGCATCAACAGGAACACCGATTAAGGCATCGGGCGATGGAAAGGTGATATGGAAAGGCACTAAAGGCGGCTATGGTCGTGCCATTATCATTCAACATGGCAGCAATATCACGACACTGTACGCACATATGTCCAAATACAACAATAAACTAGAACAAGGTAGCCGCGTCAAACAAGGACAGGTTATTGGCTACGTTGGCCAATCAGGACTCGCGTCTGGCCCGCATCTGCACTACGAATTCCGCGTTAATGGCACACACAAAAATCCGATGACAGTAAAATTCCCTCAGGCGTCGCCTGTGCCAAAAAAAGAACTTGCTGCTTTCCAACAAGTAGCGCTTCAGATGCAGACGCAGCTTAAAACGTATGCAACGACACAATATGCCCAAGCGAATTAAGCAAATATGACGCCTGACATCTATATTGGCGTAATGTCAGGCACCAGTCTGGATGGCATTGATGTCGCAGCTATCCGAATAAATGATCAGTTTTCTTTTCTGGCAGCCGACTGCGTCAAGTTACCTGATGATCTGCGCCAACAGATACTAATGCTGACACAACCGGGCAATAATGAAATTGAACTAATGGGCCGCTTAGATAATGTTCTCGGGAAGCTCTTCGCTGATGCAGTTAAGCAGCTGATTAGCAGCAGCAACATCGACATAAAGAAAATTGCGGCTGTTGGTTGTCATGGACAAACTATTCGACATCGCCCTGAAGCTGGATTCACCCTACAAATCGGTGACCCGAACACGATAGCCGAGCAGACAGGCCTGACAACTATTGCCGATTTCAGAAGGCGCGATCTAGCCAATGGAGGCCAGGGAGCACCACTGGTTCCGGCCTTTCATAACAAGCTCTTTCGCTCTGCTGAAACCAATCGTGTGATTCTCAATATTGGCGGGATGGCCAATATCACAGTGCTGCCAGCAAACCCTTCATCGTTGGTAACCGGCTTTGACACCGGTCCAGGTAATATTTTATCAGACGCCTGGATTCACGAGCATTCAGGCGCCTCATTCGATGAGGACGGAAACTGGGCACGCGCAGGAGCAGTAAACCAGGAACTGTTGCAGCACCTATTAAACCTGCCCTTCTTTTCCGAAGCTGCGCCCAAAAGCACAGGCCGGGAACAGTTTCACATTGACTGGATAAAGCAGGTTATTCAAGAAAATAAATTGCAGATAATAGCAGTTGATGTCCAGGCGACACTCCTGGAACTGACCGCCTGCACAATTGCCGATGCCTTTAATGCGCAGCACTTAGCAGACCCAGAGCTTTATATTTGCGGTGGTGGAGTCCATAACAGCGCCTTGCTACAACGCCTGCAAGAACTAACCAATACTGTCCACATAGCCACAACAGAAGAACTAGGTCTGCACCCAGATTGGGTAGAAGCCTCTGCTTTTGCCTGGCTCGCACACCAGACGTTAAACAAGCTCACTGGCAATTTGCCGAGCGTAACGGGTGCAGCACACGAAAGAATATTGGGTGGGATTTATCAGGCGTAAACAGCGAGTAAATAATTAAGCACAGCGGGCTGCTGTGCTTAATACTCTGGCAAACAAAAATCAGATAGAAAAAGAAGAGCCACAACCACAGGTGGTCGTTGCATTGGGATTCTCAATCTTAAACTGGGAACCTTGCAGCCCCTCTTGATAATCAACAATGGAGCCTTCCAGGTACTGCAGGCTCATCGGATCTACCACCATGACAACACCCTGATTTTCAATTTGGGTATCGTCATCGGCCGTTTCCTCATCAAAAGTAAAGCCATACGAAAAACCAGAACATCCACCGCCTGTAATAAATACACGCAATTTAAGATTATCGTTCTGATCTTCTTCAATAAGACTTTTCACTTTTGCAGCAGCTGCATCTGTAAAGACCATTGCCGCACTTGATGCCACTGATTCTGTCATATCACTCTCTGTATCATTAAACCTAATGTGCCTATTCTCAATTAACCAAGTGTTTTAGTCAAGTATCAAGGCATCAGACCGACAAATGATAAGCCTGAGGTTTCTTTCAAACCAAACATAATATTCATGTTCTGAATCGCCTGGCCTGCTGCGCCCTTCACCAAATTATCGATAACAGATAAAACCACCACAGTGTCATCGTTCTGAGGGCGGAACACACTTATCCGGCAGGTATTTGCGCCTTTAACGCTACGTGTTTCAGGATGACTACCGGCAGGCATAACATCAACAAATGGCTCATCTTTGTAGCGTTCTTCAAACAGCGCCTGCAAACCGTCCTTTGGATCTTTCAAGGTCGCATATAGCGTTGAATGGATACCACGAATCATCGGCGTAAGGTGTGGCACAAAAGTTAACCCGACAGGTCGTTGCGCAGCATTAGATAGCCCCTGACGAATTTCTGGTAAATGCCGATGTCCGGCAACACCATAAGCTTTCATGCTCTCACTGGTTTCACACATGAGTGCGCCAACGCTAGCGCCACGGCCAGCACCGCTGACACCTGATTTACAGTCCGCAATCAGACGACGATGATCAATCAGTTTATTTTCCAACAGCGGCAAAAAGCCCAACTGAGTAGCGGTAGGGTAGCAACCCGGGCATGCGATCAGTTGCGCACCTTTGATCTGTTCGCGGTTCACTTCTGGCAAACCGTACACCGCCATTTCGACTAGATCAGGGCAGGTATGTTCAAGCTTGTACCATTGCGTCCAAAGCTCCACATCTTTGATCCGGAAGTCAGCACCCAAATCAATAATCCGCACGCCCCGTTCTACCAACTCGGGTGCCATACTCATAGCCACACCATGAGGCGTAGCAAAAAACACCACATCGCAATCCGATAGCGTATCTACATCCGGCACGCTAAAGCGTAAATCATAATGCCCACGCAGGTTTGGGAACATGTCAGCCACATGTATACCTTCTTCCGAACGTGAAGTGATCACTTTAACGTCCACATCAGGATGATTGGCCAGAAGCCTCAAAAGCTCTACACCGGTATACCCTGTTCCACCTACGATACCTACATTAATCACTTTAACCTCTCATCGGGCTGTAAAAACTGGTAACTTATAATACCGATCAGGAACCGTAAAAACTATCAGCTGTTGGTTAAAAAAACTGAATGCAAAAATACCACCTATCACTGCAATACTTCCGCGAACGACTGGCACACTATGATGCACTGCCTCAGCTCGTTATTCTGGGGCTGCTATCAGGGATAATGACCGGACTACTAATGGTTCTGTTTCGCCTCGCGGTTGAGCTGCCACTGACTTATTGGTTAGGACAACCTGATGACTTTGAAGGTCTATCCTCGTTAGAACACTTCATGTGGCCGGTTATAGGCAGCGGCGTGCTGATAGTGATTTTTTATCTGTGGCCAGCGGCGGCTAAACAGGTCGGTATGGTCAACCTCTTTGAGCGCCTGTCCTATTATCAAGGCAGTATTCCTGGAAAAAGTCTGGTCTTGCAGTTTGCATCAGGCACTGTCGCGTTAGTCAGTGGTCATTCGGTTGGCCGTGAAGGCCCTTCCATTTTCCTCGGTGCCGCTTGTAGCAGTCTGCTGGGTCAGCAACTTCGTTTACCGAATAACTCTTTACGCTTGCTCATCGGCTGTGGCGCTGCAGCAGCTATTTCTGCCGCCTTTAATACACCGCTGGCAGGCGTGATTTTCGCCATGGAAGTAATACTGCTGGAATATACCCTGATCGGTTTTACACCGGTTATTGTCGCTGCCGTATCAGCCGATCTGGTGATGCGCAGCATTATCGGGCACGAAAACGTTTTCGATGTCCCGTTATTTAAGATTGGCACCCTGGCAGAGATCCCGTGGGTGATGTTGCTTGGTGTGGTGGTTGGGTTATGCGCCGCCGCTTTCAATCACACCATGCTACAGGCCTACAAACTCGCTAAATGGCCGGTTGGTGTGCGCTTTCTGCTGGCGGGCGTATTAACCGGCGCTGCCGCCATCGTCTACCCACAAATAATGGGTGTAGGCTACGATACTATTTCAGAAGCGCTCTGGGGACGGTTAGAGCTTCAACTATTACTCGGGCTGTTATTGGCTAAACTGCTAATCACCCCATTCATTCTGGGTTTAGGTATTCCCGCGGGTCTTATCGGCCCTACCCTATTTATAGGTGCCATTATAGGAAGCATATTTGGTATCGTTGGCGGTTGGTTCAGTGATATGACCGTTTCACATATTGGCCTGTATGCCATGTTAGGCATGGGCGCAATGATGGGCGCGGTGCTGAATGCCCCACTCGCTGCATTGGTGGCGCTCCTAGAGCTTACCGGCAACCCGAATATCATTTTCCCAGGAATGATTGCTGTTGTTATCAGCAACCTGACGGTCCGCTATTTTTTCAACTTACCCTCTATTTTCCTTTCGTCTTTACAGGCTCAGGGCCTTGATTATCGACAGGAACCAATCGCTCAAGCATTATCTCGCGCGGCAGTAGCGAGCCTGATGGATCGCAGCTTCATTACAACAGATCATCTGATTAATTTTGCTTCTGCTGAAGCACTGTTAGTAGGAAAACCTCACTGGATTCTCTTACAAGAACCAGATCAACCTGCCAAATCTCTGATGCTACCCAATGATCTGCAGAGCTATCTTGCTCGCGATGAACAACTTGAACCGATTAACCTTTTGGAAATACCGGCCGAGCGATTCGACATTATTACACTTAGCTTCAGAGCTACATTATACGAAGCCTTGCAAAAAATGAATGACCAGCATATCAACAACCTCTGCATCACCAGCAACCAAGGCGAGATCATGGGCATACTGACGCGAGCACAGATTGAATATTACTACACACACAAGCAGACTCTATGAATCGACTACACGGCCTGTATGCCATCACAGATAACATTCTAATGCCTGATGATCAGACATTACTTTCACAGGTACACGCCGCCATCCTCGGCGGCGCCCGGGTGATTCAATACCGGGATAAAACCTCAGATACCGAAAAGCGCTATCGGCAGGCATGTTTACTAAACGAACTCTGCCGCAAGCATCAGCGTACCTTTCTGATCAATGACGATGTGCAACTGGCTCAGCAATGTGACGCGCATGGCGTACATATAGGACAAAAAGATTCGCCTTTAGAAGAAGCACGACAAGCATTGGGAAGTAGCGCTATCATTGGCGTTACCTGCCACGATCAGCTATCACTGGCAACCAAGGCAGCCTTGGCCTGCGCAGACTACGTCGCTTTTGGTGCTTTTTACCCGTCTAAAACCAAACCTGATGCAAAACCAGCTCCGCTGTCGCTGTTAACCGAAGCCAAATCAATACTCTCTTGCCCAATAGTAGCGATCGGGGGGATTACTGTGGATAATGCCCCCCAAACAATTACTGCAGGGGCCGACATGATTGCCGTAGTGCACTCACTTTTTGCCGCAGAATCAATCACACAGCAAGCCGAGGCGTTTGCCCTGGCTTTCAACTGGAATGAATAAAGAAGGTTCATCAGCATGTCACGTTCAGAAGATCTTTTTAAAGCAGCCCAAACTCATATTCCTGGCGGTGTAAATTCACCGGTTCGCGCCTTTAAAGGTGTGGGTGGTACGCCTGTATTTTTCAAAAAAGGGCAAGGCGCTTATCTTTTTGATGAAGATGATAATCAATATATCGATTATGTCGGCTCATGGGGCCCGATGATTCTGGGTCATGCCTTCCCTGATGTTATCAATGCTGTTCGCAGTGTATTAGATAACGGCTTAGGTTTTGGCGCGCCAACAGAAATCGAAACGCAGATGGCCGATAAAGTCTGTGAAATGATGCCTTCTATCGAGATGATCCGCATGGTCAGCTCGGGCACAGAAGCCACCATGAGCGCCATTCGCCTGGCTCGTGGTTATACGGGCCGCGACAAAATCGTTAAGTTCGAAGGCTGCTATCACGGCCATTCTGACTCACTGCTGGTAAAAGCAGGTTCGGGTGCGTTAACACTGGGCGAACCAAACTCGCCGGGGGTACCTGCCTCAATTGCAGAACACACCATCACTCTGACATTCAACGACATCGATAATGTACGTCAGGCGTTTGCAGAAGTAGGTAACGAGATTGCCTGCATCATCGTTGAACCGGTTGCCGGCAACATGAACTGCATCCCACCCAAAGAAGGCTTCCTCGAAGGCTTACGTGAAGTCTGTGACGAATACGGCAGCGTACTGATCTTTGATGAAGTGATGACCGGCTTTCGAGTCGCACTGGGCGGCGCACAAGCCCATTACGGCATCAAACCCGACCTGACCACACTCGGCAAAGTCATTGGCGGCGGGCTACCCGTTGGCGCCTTTGGTGGTAAGCGGGAGATCATGGAACATATCGCACCTTTAGGGCCGGTTTATCAGGCGGGTACTCTTTCTGGTAACCCTTTGTCGATGAATGCCGGTTTAGCCATGCTGAATGCACTAACATCCACACCGGGTATTCATGAAGGCCTTGCAGCCAAAACAGAATACCTGACAGAAGGCCTAAAAGCCGTCGCCACAGCCAAAGGTATTCCATTCACCACCACCGCCGTCGGTGGCATGTTTGGTATCTTCTTTACCGATCAGCCTGAAATCAGCAGCTTTGCACAAACAACCGCCTGCGACACCGAGCGCTTTGGGCAGTTCTTCCAAGGCATGCTGAAAGAAGGCGTTTACCTTGCGCCATCGGCATACGAAACCGGCTTTATGTCAGCAGCTATTTCTGAAGAAGATCTGGATCGCACCATCGAAGCAGCCGGACGTGTGTTTGATACGTTTGCTAAAAAAGCATAAGTGATGGATGTTATCGCTAATCTGGCACTCATACTGGGCTGCGTTTTTTACGCAGCTCAGTTGTTTCGCCAACCAAAAACGCTGACCGACAATAACAAAACAGTGGTTCTGCTACTGTTGTTATCCGTCGTCTTTATTATAGCGGCCGCCGCTGGACAGCTGCTCATCAACGCACAAAACCCAGACTCGCAAACCCTGCAACGCCTCCTCAGCAATATGAAAGACTATTTGGCTCTGCCGCTGATTAGCTCGCTGTTACTGGCCACCAGCTTTAACAAGTTTTGGTCACGCGTTGGCTGGGGGCGCTGGGTACTGGTACTGATTGCGCTGTTTGAATTAGCACGCAGAGCCGAAGTCGGCGAACAATACGCAATAATCCTCGCCGGGTTCTCATCCGCAGCATTGCTGCTCGCCTTTATCCGCTACGCCCAGGCAAACATACGCCTACCAGGGCTAGTTGGTGCACTGTTAGCCAGCTTATCGATTGCTGTATACGGGACACTGTCTCTTCTGCCCGCGTATCAGAATGCAGTGCTCAGCAATGGCATGCTGGCAATCAGCTTTGTGCCGTTAGCCTTAGCGACGAGGGAAGTGATTTCTCTGCATCAAAAGCCGGGAATGGTTTAGCCAAGCTGAAAGGCTTTCGTGCGGCAAACATTACACAACAAAAAAGGCCATTGAATTCACATTCAATGGCCTTTCTCAAATAGCCAGATTACAAAACATAGCCATTTTCACATCTTATTAATAACGCCTTGCAACACCAGAAGCTTTGTCTGCACCTTCAAGATCACCGGCATCGGTGCGAATAGAAGCGATTAGCTGCCATAAGCGGCGCAACTTGCTGTTCTGTCCTTGCGCAATCGCTACGCCTTTTAAGGCGACCTGCTCTGCCTGCAGAAACTCACCTAAGCGACGGTGGGTATCGGCCAGCGAGTAATACACTTCCGGATCTTTAGGAGAGATACGCTGGGCACGTTGCAAACTGGTTTGAGCGGAGCGTAATTCACCACTGTTGGTTTGCTGACGTGCGGTTTCCAGTAAAGCAACCACGGCAGAGTTGGGCTGTGACTGTAAAACCACTTTAGGTGCAACGGGCACCGAGGTCGAGGGCCCTAATGCCGTATCCCCTCGCTGTGTACGAAACACAGGCGTCGGAGCCACAGGCGTCACTGTCACGCCTGTGGTGATATCCACAGGTGTAGCGATACCGTTGCTTTCCTGCTGAGAACGCGTCGTTGAGCGATCCTCAATCGGTGTGTTATATATGCCTTGAGTCGAACAGCCCGACAATGTAACCAAGGCGCTCAAAGCGATCCATTTAATCTGTGTTGTAAAATTCATTACTACTCCTGTCTGAACCAACCCCGAAACCAGTTAAGTGGATTTGGTTCGTTATTTTGAACAGGTTCAACCCCACAATCAACTCGATACTGGGGTTTACTGCCATTTAAGAAAGGTACGGGGATCGCGCCCTGACAACGTTCATCGGATAAATAACCGGTTTCCTTATCCACCCAGAGGTATTCCACTCCTTCTGGAACAGGCGCTTGAAAAGGTTCTGATTTCTCGGCTTTCATAAATTCCGTCCATACTCTTAAGGCTCCACCTGAGCCAGTGAACGGCAACGGGCTATTATCATCACGCCCCAACCAGACAACGGCTAAACGGCTACCGGTAAAGCCGGCAAACCAGCTGTCGCGCTGATCATTCGAGGTACCTGTTTTACCCGCAATGTTGAGGTTAGACGGCAGTTGCGAATAGACATAACGGGCCGTACCTTCGCGCGCAACTTCCTGCATCGCGTATTGTAATAAGTGAATACTTTCTCCAGAGACCGCTTGCTTCACCTGAAACGGATAACGGGATAGTTCCGCGCCTTGGTTATCTGTCACCATACGAATAGCCCGTAGCGGCATCTGGAAACCATTGGCTGCAATCGTCTGGTACATAGTGGCCACTTCTACTGCTGGTAGCCCTTGAGCACCCAACAGCAGAGACGGATAGGCATCCATTTCACGACTGACACCTAATTTTTGCAATGTTTTTATGACGCTCTTAACCCCTAAGGCCATGCCGAGATTAGCTGTGGATAAGTTATAGGAGTTGGCTAATGCCTGATGTAAAGGCACTGTGCCATGAGCCGTTTTACCAAAATTTTGTGGCGTCCAGGTTTGGCCATTCGGCATTTTTACCGATATGGGCTCATCCTGTATCGGTGATACCAGCGTATAGCCATTTTCAAGCGCGGTCAGATAAACGGCGGGCTTAACCAGTGAGCCGATCGGCCTTACTGAATCCAGCGCGCGGTTAAAACCCTCATAGCGCGTACTTTTTCCGCCAATAATACTCAGCACTTCACCGGTCTGCGGATCGGTAACTACCATGCTGCCTTCCAGATCAGTGGCACGCTTTCCATAACGTTTTTCAAGGCCGTTAATCGTTGAAACCAGAGCTGTTTCAGCGTTAGCCTGTACGATAGGGTTTAAACTGGTATAAACGCGTAAGCCTTCGCTGCGAAGATCTTCTTCATGGTAGCTTTCACGTAATTGTCGTTTAACCAGATCCAGATAGGCTGGATAAGCCCCCTTCAGTAAACTCTTCTGCTTAACCACGCCCAACGGCTTTTTAATGGTTTCCTGATAAATATCTTCAGAAATATCGCCCTGATCACGCATCACTCGTAAGACCAGATCACGACGCTGCTTTGCGCGCTCGGGATTGCGACGCGGATCATAGAAAGAGGGTCCTTTCACCAGACCTGCCAGCAGCGCAACCTGATGAAGCTGCAATTCTTGCAGCGGCTGGGAGAAGTAATACTGTGCCGCCAGACCAACACCATGAATGGCGCGGGAGCCTTCCTGCCCTAAGTACACTTCGTTGAGATAGGCTTCTAAAATCTCATCCTTGCTGTAATGCAGGTTCAGCAACACAGCCATTGGGATCTCCATCAACTTACGCGCCAACGTCCGCTCTGATGTCAGATAAAAGTTTTTTATCAACTGCTGAGTCAGCGTGCTGCCGCCCTGAACAAAGCGACCCACACGGATATTGACCCACATCGCCCGCGCAATCCCTTTGGGTGAGACACCAAAGTGCTCGTAATAGCTCTGATCTTCAATGGCAATCAACGCCTCCTTCAGACCAATAGGCGCATCTTCCAGCCGGATTAGATCGCGATCTTCATTATTCTGTGGATAAATACCGCCAATCAACACCGGTTCGAGGCGCGCCAGGTTAACACTCTGCCCTTTATCATTCCTGATACGCGACACACCACTGGCATTAAACTCTAACAGCAGGTTTTGCGACGCTTCCGTTCCATCCGGGAAATCAAACCCTCGTGTGATCACACGGACACTTCGACTGGCTATCTCAGCCTGCCCGGGTTGTGTGGCGCGCGATACCAGCTGATAACCCAACCCCGACAGCTCGACTTTTAAATCTTGCGGGGTAATGGGCACACCGGAATACAGTTCTAACGGGCGCGCAAACACTTTTGCAGGCAACGCCCAGCGCTTCCCTTCAAATTGCTGGCGAATTTGGGCGTCCATATATATCAGGCCGATACCGCCAATTACGATCCCTAACAGCGTCAGCTTTAGCAGAAATGAGCGGATCGAGCGCCATATACTTTTCTTCGGCTGTGCCTTAGATTTACTTTTTCTTGGCGTTTTTTTTGCTGGTGTTCTCTTTTTGTTCATCAAGCCAGTATAATTCCTTAACTTTTTAGACGATGCCGAAGGTTACATGCAACCAGAATTGATTACAGCGCTTACCTCTCCAACATTTTATCCACATCCGGTAGAAGCGCCGATACGTGTTATCGAAACACATATCTCCTGGCTTTTATTAACGGGCGATTATGCCTATAAAATAAAAAAGCCTGTCGATTTTGGCTTCCTGAATTTTACAACACTCAAACAACGCCGTTATTATTGCGAAGAAGAGTTACGTTTAAACCAGCGTCTGGCACCGGATATCTATGATACGCTAATCGCTATCGTTGGTTCTCCTGAAAATCCACAATTAATTGAAGCATCACAGCTCACAGACGCAAAATCCGACATCAAGCCTTTCGAATATGCGGTGCGAATGCATCAGTTTGATCCTGAACTACGGCTGGATCTTATCCTTGATCGACAAAGATTTGAACCAGCTTGGATCGATATGCTGGCCGAGCAGATCGCTCATTTTCATACACGGACTCCACGTGTTGCTCAGAATAGCCCTTGGGGCGAGACCGATACTATCTGGGATGCAGTCTCAGATAACTACCAGCATGTCAGCGAACACGAACTGAATGCCAGCGACTGGCAACAGCTGCAGTTTCTATCACAGCGAACGGCGCAAGAGTTTCGCAAACTCACCTCTACGATTAAGCGCCGTAAAATGGAAGGCTACACGCGTGAATGTCACGGTGATCTGCACCTGGGAAACATCGCGCTCTATCATGGCCAGCTTCGCCTGTTTGATTGCATTGAGTTTAATCTGCAGTTTCGCTGGATAGACACTATTTGTGACCTGGCGTTCCTTCTCATGGATCTTGAAGTGAAAGGCCAATATCGTTGGGCCAACCGTTGCCTGAATCGTTATCTTGAGCTGACTGGCGATTACGAAGGCCTGACGCTGCTTAATTTTTACAAGTCATACCGTTCAATGGTGCGCGCCAAAGTAGCCATGCTCGGTGAGCATCCGGATAAAGCGACGTTCCGCCGCTACCTGCAACTCACCCGGACATACGCTCGCAAAGAGAAACCCTCGCTGTTCTTGATGCATGGCGTTTCCGGCAGTGGAAAAAGCTATTTGTGCAATCAATTAGTGGAACGGCTCGATTGCATCAAAATACGTTCCGATGTTGAACGTAAACGCCTTTATCGTGAGCTATGCCGACGCGGTGAACGCTTGAGTCTGTATGGACAAGAGATGAACGCTCGCACCTTTCAGCATCTGCTGAATTTATCCAAAGAGCTACTCAAAAGCGGCTATTCCGTTATTGTCGACGCGACCTTTATCAGAAAGCGTACACGCCAAAGCTATATCGATCTGGCCAATTCACTCGACATTCCGTTGCGTATTATCAGCTGTTATTGTGATACAAAACTCATAGAAGCACGCTTAGCACGCCGAAGTCAGGAAGGCGGGGATGCTTCTGATGCTGATGTTTCAGTCATGCAGGAACAGTTAAAGCATCAACAATTGCTCACCGATGCCGAATTAACGCATACCTTACTGGTTGATACGGATAGTGATGATGCTATCAACGTACTGGTAAGCCAGCTAATTGCGCAAGGGCTGGTAGAGCCTTAGGGTTGGCCTATTACACTAAGACCATCTTCTGAAACTATGGCCTGAGACTAGATTGAATGTACAAAAAATAAGGTATGACCCATTGCTTGTGTCGCGTTGATAGGCGTCTGGAAAACAGTGGATAAAATATCGGGTTGCATAACCTGCTCAACTGAACCTGTTTTGATTATCCGGCCTTTATCCATCAGCGTGATGCTATCAGCAAATTGGGCCGCTAGTGTCAGGTCGTGCAACACCAGTAACACCGCTTTCCCCTGATTAGCCATAGCTCTGAACTGCTGCATCAGCGCAACCTGATGCTTCAAATCAATCGCCTTTAAAGGCTCATCTAATAGTACATAACGGGTATCCGCTGTGGTCTGAACCAGCAAGCGTGCCACATGCGTTCGCTGCTTCTCTCCGCCCGATAAAGCGGTATAATTCCGTTCTGCTAAGTGCTCTATTTCCAAGGCAGCCATCGCCTGCTGGACGACACTATCCATCTGCAGCAAGGTGGCATTAACAGGGTAGGCACCCATCGAAACCACATCCCGTACCTTGAAAGGAAAATCCAGAGACTGCTCTTGCAGCAATACCGACATCAATAGTGAGCGCTCACTTATGCTATAGCTCTGTACCTTTTCCCCATGCAGAAGAACCCTGCCTGAGTCGACTCTCGTTAAGCCGGTTAAGGCTTTCAGCAAGCTTGTTTTTCCTGCGCCATTGGGTCCCAGAATGACATGCAAACAGCCGGGCCGTATATCGACACTGGCATTGTCCAGCACCGCTTGCCCATTACGCATGACAGAGATAGATTCAGCCTTCAACATGCACCCCGCCCCCTTTGCTGGTAAGCAATCATAAAGAGAAAAACAGGGCCGCCGATTAATGCGGTAATTAAGCCGATCGGCAACTCCGCCGGGGCAGCAATGATACGCGCCACCAAATCAGCCAGCAGTAACAACAGCGCACCTAAAAGAAACGACATCGGTAATAAAAAGCGGTTATCCGGGCCGTTCATTAACCGCACTAAATGTGGAACAACCAGGCCGACAAATCCAATCAGACCCACCATAGATACCACCGCGCCCACCATTAAAGCCGTAATCAATACTAACCGCCGCTGCGTTTTCTCAACATCAACACCCAGAAGTAAAGCCTGTTGCTCACCCAGAAGCAGTAAATTGAGCCGCACGGCATGTCGAATCAAGACAGGTACGAAAATCACGCTAATCAGCAATAGCATCAATACAGCCCACCAGGAGGCTCCCTGCACATTTCCCATTAACCAAAAAGTCACCTGCCGCAACGTCATGCTATCAGACAGATATTTGAGTCCGGCAATACCTGCCCCAGCAATTGCATTAATGGCGATACCTGTGAGTAAAAGGGTCAGGGCGGAGATGCCAGAGGTGTTGCGGGCAATTCTAATAACAAAAAAGGTCACCAGCATGCCGCCCGCAAAAGCGGCCAGCGGCGTGCCCGCCGATACCCAGATACCGCTACCCAATGCAGCCGAGGCGACCACTTGCCAGGCGACCGCTGCCAGCGCAGCACCGCCCGAAACACCAATTAACCCGGGATCGGCCAGCGGATTGCGAAACAGCGCCTGCACCACCGCACCCGCAATGGCTAACAAGCCACCGGATAACATAACCAATAACACCCTTGGCAAACGCAGCTCATACAAAATTCGCCGCGATAAGTCACTACCCTCCCAGATATCGCTCAGCGACAATACTGCTGAGCCATTCAAGAGCGAAACCAACATCAACATCGGCAATAACACCCATGCAGATATCCACAGACCGATTTTCATTCTCTGATTGGACATTACCCCTCCCCTCTCAGAGAAAAACGTACAGGAATCCGTGCCTGTGACAGCCTCTTTTTTCCGGCGTTGATGAATGGCACAAAACGCCACTGTGTAGCCGCTTTAATGGCAGCCTTGTCCAGCATCGAATAGCCTGAGCTTCGATCAACTAATACGCTGTCAACGGCGCCGATCCGGTTAATCATCAGCATTAATATCACGGTTCCCTCTACGCCTCGTCGTTTTGCTATACGCGGATATTCTGGCGGCACAGGCGGCGCTTGGTATTGCAGGGTTTGATAATCCAGCCGCATAACCGTCTCGTCTTCGCCTTCCGCCTCTTCTTCACTTCTCGACTCTGCTACGCTTTTACTGACGTTAGTCTGATTATTTAACGGCGTATCTGATACCACAGAAGCAATAGTCTGCGGTTGCGGTTGCGGTTGCGGTTGCGGTTGCGGTTGCGGTTGCGGTTGCGGTTGCGGTTGCGGTTGCGGTTTAGCTTTTTTTACGGGTGAAGGCGTGTCAAGAAAACTCCTTCTATCTGCCACAGTATTTAAGCTGATAGTGTGCAACGAGGCAGCAAGAGGCTTGCGCAGTTCCTGTTTATTTAAGCTCTGGCCATTCAGATTCTGCTCAGCTGCGCGCGCCCCTGCCCAAAAAAAAGCAGCATGCACGCCGACCGAAAACAGCACTAGCAGCAAAAAACGTATGGAGTTGTGATTCATTAGCACGCTGTTTTCCGGCTTCATCTGGCAGTATCATATGCACGAATTATAATCACTTATGCTCAGTGATGGTTGAATGCTCTTCATCATGCTACGCATCTGATTCACTTTCCCTGATGGAGCCCCTACATGCAACTGCTTTGCACACTCGACACCTTACCTGAAGACACCTCAAAAGGCTTTCAGCTGGATGACATCTCACTGTTCGCGGTCAATAAGCAGGGGCAGATTCACGTTTATCTGAACCTGTGCCCTCACCGCGGTGTTCCATTAGAGTGGAAACCGCATCAATTTCTCGACCTGGAAAAAAATTTCATTCAGTGTGCCACTCATGGAGCCCTGTTTAGCATAGACAACGGCGAATGTATCGCCGGCCCCTGCCCCGGCGAAATGCTTACAAGCATTTCCAGCACAGTAAAAAATGGACAGGTATGGGTCACCTTGCCTTGAGTAAATAAATGAGCTAACTGACTGATAATAAAAAGCTATCTCAGACTGTCATTTTGGTCGCCAGGCGCTGCAAAGCCAGCTCTATTCGATCCAGCCCGGTAGTATAGGAGAAGCGGATAAACTGATTCGCCCGATAAGTACCGAAGTCCAATCCTGGTGTAACCGCGACATGCTGTTCTTCTAGCAAGCGCCAACAATATTCAAATGTATTATCTGTCAGGTGCGATGCATCGGCATACACGTAAAATGCACCCTCCGGCATCAACGGAATCTTAAAGCCCAGTTGTCTTAAGCCATCCACCAGCAAATTACGACGCAACTCAAACTGATGACGCCGCTCTTCTAAGACCAGCAGCGTTTCAGGTTCGAAAGCCGCCAAAGCCGCATATTGAGATATCGTGGGTGGTGAAATATATAAATTCTGTGACAGCTTCTCTATTTCCGGCACAGCCGCTTGCGGCGCGACAATCCAACCAAGCCGCCATCCGGTCATGCCAAAATACTTTGAAAAGCTATTGATAACGAACGCCTCAGGATCGACTTCAAGCACCGAAGGTGCATCAAATCCATACGTCAGGCCATGATACAGCTCATCAACCACCAGAGCGCCGTTCTTTTCTCTGACCGCTTCTGCAACAGCCGTCAACTCATCTCTATGTAAAACAGAGCCGGTCGGGTTGGCTGGCGATGCCAGCAAAACACCTGCCGTGTTAGCTTTCCATTCTTGACGAATCAACTCTGGGGTCAACTGAAAATTCTGCTCCGCAGAGGTGGGCACCAACTGCCCGCGTGCTTCCAGCATACGCAAAAACTGGCGGTTACAGGGGTATCCCGGATCACTCATCATAAAGGTGGTGTCAGGATCGGCCAGCAAGCCGAAAACCAGCAATAAGGCACCGGAAGCACCCGAGGTAACAATGATGCGGTTAGCGGCGATATCCAGACCATAGCGCTGTTGATAGAATCCAGAGATCGCTTGTCTTAATTCAGGAATACCTGCCGATGGCGTGTATTGTGTTAACCCCATATCAATCGCCCGATGAGCAGCCTCCCTGATCAATGGCGCCGTACTGAAATCAGGCTCTCCCGCTTCCATATGCACAACATCACAGCCTTGCGCATCTAACTCTTTGGCTCGTTTTAATAGATCCATTACTTTGAACGATTCAATTTCACGTGCCCGACCCGACCACCGATAATCCATCTCTGACTCCTCTCAATTAGCCCTCGCATTATACATAAGTTGTATCGAATGTTGCCTCAAACATACTTATTGTCAGTAGGGTAGATAACACTGTACGGCACTAATCTAATAACTCCTTTCACTTTTTATGTATCAGTACTAGCCTAAAAGTGTTTCTTCTGGTAGTTTCTCCAACCTTCTGATCTCAGGAAGTAATGGAATCAACTGTAATTGGGTTGCCGGTTTACTCTTTAAAGCCGGTCATTTCGGAGAAGTGAGGCGCCACATGCCAAACACTAGCAATACACAATTCACACACTTTGTACCTTACGAGTCTGCAAAGGGTGAGGAATACATGAATGATGCTCAAAAAGATCATTTTCGTCATATTCTTCTGGCCTGGAAACAGGAACTAATGGAGGAGGTTGATAGTACAATCCACCACCTGCAGGAAGAAGCATCTAACTTTGCAGACCCTAGCGACAGGGCCAGTCAGGAAGAAGAGTTCAGCCTTGAACTTCGAACACGCGACCGTGAACGCAAGCTGATCAAAAAGATCCGTGAAGCCATGGAACGCATTGAAGAAGACGAATACGGTTATTGCGACACCTGTGGTATCGATATTGGCATCCGTCGTCTGGAAGCCCGCCCTACCGCAACCCAGTGCATTGATTGTAAAACACTGGCCGAAATAAAAGAAAAACAGATCGGATCTTAAGCTGTTAGATTCAGGCAAACGGCTGGCCGCTTTGCCTGAATTTATTACAACAACCCTAAGACCATTAGTCGCTCCCATTCTATTGGTTGCAACTTTACTCGGCCCAGATTTCTATCGATACCAGCTCACTTAATAAACGGCCTTATTGGCGACCTCCGCCTGCCACTGATTTATCTGATGCACCTTGATATCAAACGCCTGATCAATGCCAATCGTATTAATAAATCCAAGTCCTAGTGAAAAATACCTGTCTCGTATTGAGAAAAACAGCATGGTATTGAGAAAAGCATCGCAGCCGGATATGCTGAGCGCAACGCTCAGATCCGAGCATGGTTTAAGCACACGCTTAAATAGAGACCTGAATTGAGTATTATTATGATATGCGTAGTTAAAAATAACTAATTTATGAATTTTTCGGTTACCGAACTTTTCCTGATTGTTACTGCTTACCTGCTCTTTCTGTTTGGTATTGCTTACGCCACCGAGCGTGAACTGATTCCACGCCGCATATCACAACACCCTATCACTCACATGCTATCCTTAGGCACCTATGCGAGCATCTGGACTTTTTATGGCGCTTTCGGGATGCTGGCAGATTCCGGCTTGTTATTTTTATCATCCTATCTGGGGGCTACCGCCGCTTTTATTATGGCCCCCTCATTATTTATTCCTATTTTCAATATAACGAATCGCTACAAACTCAGCTCTCTGGCCGATCTGTTTGCCTTCAGATTTCGTAGCGGACTGGTCGGCACGATTACAACCTTGTTACTACTGCTGGCGACCTTGCCTTTGCTGTCGATACAAATACAAGCGGTTACCGTCACATTGCATATTCTTAACAGTGATGTTGAGGCTTCTGAGATTGCTGCTGCATTCTGCGCTTTAATAGCCCTTTTCGCGATTCTCTTTGGTACCCGCCACCCGTCAATGCGGGCACGCAACCGCGGATTAGTCATGGCGATGGCGATCAGCTCGCTGATTAAGCTGGCCGTACTCATCAGCATTGCCATCTATGTTTTTTTTACAGTGCTCGATGGCCCCTCAAATACTTTACTCTGGCTTAAGCAGAATCCAGAAATTCTACCATCCTTGATGAGCAGCAATCACGATGATAGCTGGCACACGCTACTACTTGCGTTTTTTACTGCCACACTGGTGATGCCGCATATGTTCCATCTGGCGTTTACTGAAAACCGCTCAGCAGACAGCCTCTACAAAGCATCATGGGGAATACCGCTTTACCTGTTACTACTGGCGCTCTGCGTACCTGTCATTGCATTGGCAGGCTATAAGCTTGAGGTGCACCAAGAATCCTCGTTCCTGCTTCCATTCGTAAGCCAGGCATTACATTCTGAATGGCTGATTATCACCGCGTTTATCGGTGGCCTGACGGCCGCCAGCGGAATCCTCATTGTGGCCTCTATCTCACTGGCCTCCATGCTGCAAAACCATCTGATACTACCCCTTATCAAAACCCCCGAAAATGTTAAGTTTTATGCATGGCTTCTCTGGCTACGCCGCATACTCATCTCGTTAGTTATGTTATGCAGCTATCTTTTCTATATGGTTTTCGGCGCACACCAGCAAATCCATCTTATGGGCCTGAGTGCGTTTGTCGCTTTCCTGCAGTTTTTACCTGGGATTATTGCCACTCTCTTCTGGCTGGGCGCTAATCGTATCGGCTTTATTACCGGACTGATTATTGGCATGTCCAGTTGGATCATTACCACCTTTTATCCCGTCATTCTGCAACCAGAAGGACTATTCACCGACACCAGTATTGACAGTCTTAACTGGCAATCTTCAGCCATCATATCTCTGCTGCTGAATATCGGTGCTTTCATCATTGTCTCGCGCCTGACACCCACCTATCCTGAAGAGATCCGCGCGGCTGAGGCATGCCTCATCAATACTATCGACTCCCCTTCGGATATTCAGCGCCCCTCTTTTGAAACAACTGACATTATTCGTCTACTCACCCCCAAACTAGGTGAAGCCGCCGCACGCCGTGAGCTGCAACACGCCATTAACCAGCTAAATCTCGACAAAGAACAGATGGGGCCGTTAGAGCTTTTACGTTTACGCAATGCACTGGAACAAAACCTCTCCGCTCTGATTGGTCCCGTTGAAGCGGCAACACTGCTCGAACCGCTGGCAAATCAGCAAGGCGAAAAAGCCTTCCAGACACGTGATATCTATCTTTTGGAAACCCATCTTGAAACGTACCAGGCCAAACTCAGCGGGTTGGCAGCAGAGCTGGATGAGTTGCGCCGCTACCACAGAAGAACATTAGAAAAACTGCCTATTGGCGCCTGTACCGTCGCACCTTCGCAGCATATTCTGTTCTGGAACAACGAAATTGCCAAACTCACCCAACTGAGCGCTCACGATGTGGCGGACCTGTCTATATCCGAGCTACCACAACCTTGGTGCACACTGCTGGCGGACTTCATGGAGCAAAGCGACAACCACCTGATAGACACCCACATCACACTGGGAGCCAACAGTTATTGGCTGACATTGCATAAAAGCCAGCTATCCGATAACCCAGATAGCTCGACTGTTATTCTGGTTGAGGATGAAACAGAACACCACCAGCTTACCGACAATCTGATGCACAGCGAACGTCTTGCCTCCATCGGGCGCTTTGCCGCCGGTGTAGCCCATGAAATTGGCAATCCGGTTACCGGCATTGCCTGCCTTGCACAAAACCTCTCTCTGGAATCAGATGAACCGGAAGTTTTACAAGCCGGTGATCAGATTCTGGAGCAGACACGCCGGATTAACCGCATTGTGCAATCTCTGGTTCGCTTTGCACATACCGGCCAGACCATCAGCGACATTCAGTTTGAAACATTCAATTTCAACCACTGTATTGAAGAAGCAATACAATTGGTTACGCTAGACATGCACGCCAGACAACAGCACTTTATTTGTGAGCTTGAAGACAACCTCATGGTGGATGGCGACCCGCAACTATTGCTACAAGTATTGGTCAATATTCTTAACAATGCTTGCGATGCATCTTTACCCGAAGGCATCATCCGCATCAACTGCACACAGCTTGATCAACGCATTTTCTTAAGCATTACGGATGAAGGCTGCGGCATTGATAAAGACATTCAAGACAAGCTTTTTGAACCATTTTTCACCACCAAAGAACCGGGCAAAGGTACCGGATTAGGACTCCCTTTGGTTTACAACATACTGACTGAACATTATGGTAGTATTAAAATAATTAGCCCCGCCAATAACAAACAGAAGAAAGGCACGCAGGTGATTATCACCTTACCGGGCTCCAAACCTGAATTGAAAGACGAACTTTCTGAAAGGTCTCGCATTGGAGAGTAGGTAGAGAGCAATGAGCCGTATTCTGATCGTAGAGGATGAGTCAATCATTCGTGCAGCGCTTCGGCGTTTATTGGAAAAAAACAACTATAATATTGATGATGCCGCATCAGTCGATGAGTCAACATCACGTTTCAACCTGATTGAGTATGATCTGATCATCAGTGATCTTCGATTACCCGGCGCGCCCGGAACCGACCTAATCAAGCTGGCCAAAAACGTACCTGTGTTGATCATGACCAGCTATGCCAGCATGAAATCTGCAGTAGACGCAATGAAAATGGGCGCAGTTGACTATATTGCCAAGCCTTTTAATCATGATGAAATGCTATCCACCATCTCATCCATTCTTAACCAGCAACCTGTAGACCACCACAACATCAGCATAGAAGCGCAAGTCCAACACACCGAAATCACTGGTTCTTGTGAGGCGATGCTTTCTCTGTTTTCACGCACATCCAAAGTGGCCCGGACAGATGCCACCGTACTGGTACTGGGTGAGTCAGGCACAGGCAAAGAGCTGATAGCACGTTCCATACATGAACAAAGCGCTCGCGCTCAGTCTCCTATGATCTCGGTAAATTGCGCCGCCATTCCTGAATCGTTAATTGAGTCTGAATTGTTTGGTCATGAAAAAGGCTCTTTCACCGGTGCTGACAGTAGCCGCTGTGGTCTCATAGAGGCCGCAGACAAAGGCACTCTTTTCCTCGACGAAATAGGTGAGTTGCCTTTAGAGGCACAAGCTCGCCTGCTGCGCTTTCTTCAGGAAGGAGAAATTCGCAAAGTGGGCTCCACACAGTCAATCAAGGTCAACGTTCGATTAATTGCCGCCACTCATCGCAACCTGAAAGAACTGGCTCGTACCGGCCTGTTCCGTGAAGACTTATATTACCGTCTTTATGTCATGGAGCTCAAAATGCCACCGCTACGAGAACGCGGACAAGACATTATTGAGCTCGCCCAACGTTTTTTAATCAGCGCCTGTTGCCGAATGAAGTGTCCACAAGCAACCCTCAGCGATAACGCGCAGCAGATAATGCTGCAATATAGCTGGCCGGGAAATGTCCGGGAACTGGAAAACGCCATAGAGAGAGCGGTTATTCTTGCGGACAACCGCCTCATCACGCCTGAATTACTGGGGCTTGATATAGACACCCGTCCGAGCCTGCAACGACTGGAATCTGAATATTCCGAGCAAGCGACATCACACCAGGCGGCCACCAACCCTGCTCCCAAAAAGCAACCACAAGCAGGGCTCTCCATGGACGACTACTTCCAACGCTTTGTCATCGAACATCAGGATGAGATGAGTGAAACCGACCTGGCCAGAAAGCTAGGCGTCAGTCGCAAGTGCTTATGGGAGCGCAGGCAAAAACTGGGGATACCCAAACGCCCTAAAGGGTAACGACGAAGTAACACAGGTAACACTTCAAAGACAAAGTGTTACCTTAAGAAACAAAAAAGTGTTCCCGCAAGTAACCATTCGCATTTAAAAAAACAAAGAAATAAAAAATAACTATTATAATCAATTAGTTAAAAAATATGGCACGCCTAATGCTTTCTATAGGGTGTTCTAACAACAAAAATAAGCTTTGAAACGCCACCATCAATAAATATAAATATAGGCTGAGTGTTGAAAAGTATCTACCTCGAATAATAATAAAAATGAGGTTTAAAAGCTGATCGCCGAGTTATACTTCACGTAACTTTAGCGCTCTAACTATAACAACAAGCCAGGATGTTACCCTTTAAAGCTTGCGGTCAGCTTATCCATCTCCTCTTTTACTGTTTATTCCCCCATTGCTTAATGTGTCACCATAACAATGTTATGATGTGTCGCAAAATACATTACGAGCAAAGTTTAAAACTCATGCCTAACCGTTTAATCCAGAAAGTTACCGGACTGTTCCGTAGCAAACCGACCTCTTCTCCTGTGAAAGAGCCTATCCATATTCAGAATACTGAGGCCCAGGCAGACCAGGACAATACTGCGCGTATCATTGCGGAACAAACACACCAGATCCCTCGCAAGCATTTAGACGATAATGCGGCAAAAGTCGTCTACCGACTTCTGGACGCTGGTTATGAAGGCTATCTGGTTGGCGGCTGCATCAGAGACATCCTGATCAAAAAACGCCCAAAAGACTTTGATATTGCGACCAACGCACACCCTGAAGAAGCGCATGAACTGTTTCAACGCTCACGCTTGATAGGGCGTCGCTTCAAACTTCTGCATGTCCGCTTTGGACGAGAAATCATTGAAGTCGCTACTTTCAGGGCAGGACATGACTCTGAAGAAAATGATGACGACGTCAAAGGTAAACAAGCAGAATCCGGCCTGATCCTGCGCGACAATGTTTACGGCACAATAGAAGAAGATGCCCTACGTCGCGATTTCACGATTAACGCTCTCTATTATTGCGTCAAAGACCACAGTATTTACGACTTCACCAATGGCTATGAGGATATACAGAAGAAAGTGATCCGCCTGATCGGCAACCCAGACAACCGGTATAAAGAAGACCCGGTTCGTATGCTGCGCGCGATTCGTTTTGCCGCCAAACTCGATTTTGAAATTGAGCAAGCAACAGCCGCGCCGATCAGACAACAAGCCCACCTGCTACAGGATATCGCTCCCGCTCGTCTGTTTGATGAAACATTAAAACTATTTCAGTCCGGCCACGCTGCCACGGCATACCAGTTGCTCAAAGAATACCATTTGCTGGAACAATTACTGCCCTCTGCGACAAAGGCCATCAAAAAACAATCTGACGATGGCTTAGCCGAAGCACTGATATTGCAAGGCTTAAAAAACACTGACAGACGTATCAACCAGCGCAAAAGCGTTACACCCGCTTTCTTATTTGCAACTCTGCTCTGGCATCCGCTGCAAACACGCATGCAAGAAATTCTTAAGCAGAATAGCAAGATGCCTCAACTGGTTGCTCTGCATGCCGCCGCAAACGATATCATTGCCCAACAAGTGAAGCGCACCGCTATTCCACGCCGATTTTCTACACCGATCAGAGAGATCTGGGAATTACAACTGCGCTTACCGAAACGTTTTGGCAATCGTGCGGAGCAGCTATTAGAGCATCCGCGTTTTCGTGCGGCATACGACCTGCTTCTATTAAGAGAGCAAAGCGGTGAATCTCTGAATAATTTAGGCCAGTGGTGGACTCAATATCAATCGGCATCAACTCAGGAAAGAGAACAAATGGTTTCTGAGTTAGCCTCTGATGGACAACCTTCGCGTAAGCCTCGCCGTCGTAGAAGAGCTAAAAATGACCCGCGTAACGCCTAACCACTGCTATGTTGGCTTGGGCAGCAATCTGGAAAATCCTCGTCAGCAAGTCACGACCGCATTAAAGGAGCTGCAGCAGATAGCCGACACTTATCTGCTATCCAGCTCGAGCTTATATCGCTCCGACCCTGTTGGTCCTGCCGGGCAGCCTGACTACATTAATGCCGTTGCGTTACTTGAAACAAGTCTTGCACCTGAAGCACTGCTTGATCAACTGCAGTCGCTTGAACAGCAACACCGGCGTGTACGTCACACACACTGGGGGCCCAGAACATTGGATCTGGATATTATTTTATTTGGTAACCAATCCATTCAATCTTCCCGGCTAAGCGTCCCTCACCCTTTCGCTACAGAACGAAATTTTGTACTCTGGCCTTTATTTGAGGTCTCTCCGGATCTGATTTTTCCCGATGGCAGGTCAATAAATGATCTATTAGTAGCATGCCCGCTGGGCACACTGGAAAAGATCTCTGTATAATCACGCTCGAAATCAGCGCATCCCTATTAATCGATCGAGTTGCCTATGAACAAAGTCACATTACATACATTATCCACCTTCAAGCAGGCAGGTGAAAAATTCACTGTCCTGACCGCATACGATGCATGCTTTGCGCATGTTGTCAGCGAAGCTGGGGTAGAAGTGATTCTGGTAGGCGATTCTCTTGGAATGGTTCTACAGGGACAGGATAGCACTTTGCCTGTCACCATGGATGATATGATCTATCACACCGCCAGCGTAGCCAAAGGCAACCAGGGCGCCATGATAATGGCTGATATGCCATTTATGAGTTATGCAACACCCGAACAAACGATGAAAAATGCCGCCTTGCTGATGCAAGCCGGCGCTCACATCATCAAGATCGAAGGCGATGCCTGGTTGTCTGAGAGTGTTTCGTTACTGTCTGAACGAGGCATACCCACCTGTGTGCATATGGGGCTGACACCTCAGGCGGTGAACAAACTCGGCGGCTACAAAGTCCAGGGACGCGACCGTGGCAGCGCAAAACAAATGATTGAAGATGCTGTCAGGCTCGAAGAAGCCGGTGCCAGCATTTTATTACTTGAGTGCGTTCCTTCTCTATTGGCAGAAGAAGTCACGCAAGCGGTTGATATCCCGGTCATCGGCATAGGTGCCGGTGTCTCGACGGATGCCCAGGTATTGGTATTACACGACATGCTCGGTATCACACCAGGCAGAAGTCCTAAGTTTGTTAAAAACTTCATGGAAGACGCTGCTGACATCCCATCGGCAATCCAAAATTATGTAGCCGCAGTGAAGCAAGGTAGCTTCCCGGGCCCAGAGCACAGTTTCGAATAACTTATGAAAACGATTCACACACTCAACGAGCTCCGCCAGCTTCTGGCGGAGGAACGCGCACACGGCAAGAAAATTGGTTTAGTCCCGACAATGGGTAACCTGCACGCGGGGCACATCGCTCTGGTAAAGCAGGCAAAGGAAAATGCCGACATCATTGTCTCCACTATTTTTGTTAACCCGCTGCAGTTTTCCGCTGGCGAGGATCTCGACAAATACCCGCGTACGCTTGAAGCCGATCAGGAAAAGCTAGCAACCGTTGGTTGCCACTATTTATTCGTACCTTCAGAGGAAGAAGTTTATCCTGATGGGCGCGAAAAACAGACCATGGTAGAAGTTCCTGATGTATCTGACCTTTACTGTGGTGCTAGCCGTCCGGGTCACTTCCAGGGGGTTGCTACTATTGTCTGTAAACTGTTCGGCATGGTGCAGCCAGATTTAGCTATTTTTGGCGCTAAAGATTACCAGCAGCTTTTCGTCATCCGCAAAATGACTAAAGACCTGAGCCTACCCATCACTATTCAGGGTTCGCCCATCGTTCGAAATGAACATGGCCTGGCATTGAGTTCCCGAAATGGCTACCTCTCTGAAGAAGAACTCAGCGCAGCCACCGCCCTCAATAAAACTCTTAAGACTACGGCGCAAGCAATCGAGCAAGGCAACACTGATTTCGACGCACTCGTTGAGGCTGCACAGCGACAACTCGAAGCCGCAGGCTTCAAGCGTGACTACTTCGTCATTGCACGCCAGAGTGATCTACTGGCAGCATCAAAAGACGATACGCAGCTGGTGATACTTGCCGCTGCTTATATGGGCGCAGCCCGTCTTCTCGATAATCAGGTGATCAATCTCTGAAGCTGTTAGCCTCTAAGTAGTTAATCTCTAAAGCAGTTAACTTATACATCGGCAAAAAGCGCCCTCTTTCAATACGACTAATTGTCGGCACCTTTTTCAATGTTTATTGCTTAAGGTGCTTGCAATAGCCTTCTCGGTTGCTCACACTGATATTTTTCGAATTACGGAAAAAAAAACCAACTACTAAGCTGACTCCTGCAGGGCTGTTAATAGGCACTTGCATCATTCGGATCTCTTTAATATAAAAGTGACCGGATAGAGTTTACTGATAAGAGGCACAATCATGCGTGAAGTCGTTATTGTTGCTGCTGGCCGTACTGCGGTTGGCACATTTAATGGTTCTTTAGCTAGCGTAAAAGCGACCGATTTAGGTGCTACGGTACTTAAAGGCCTAATAGAACAGA
Source organism: Neptunomonas qingdaonensis (assembly GCF_900113275.1). GTDB lineage: Bacteria > Pseudomonadota > Gammaproteobacteria > Pseudomonadales > Balneatricaceae > Neptunomonas > Neptunomonas qingdaonensis. Next base: position 26,260 of record NZ_FOOU01000020.1, on the reverse strand, counting down.
CGAAAATTGATCCTGCACAAATTGACGAAGTTATCCTTGGACAGGTTCTGGCAGCGGGCTGTGGTCAAAACCCTGCACGTCAATCACTGATCAATGCCGGTATTCCTCAAGAAGTTCCTGCACTGACTATTAACAAAGTGTGTGGTTCAGGCCTGAAGGCTATTCAAATGGCTGCTCAAGCGATTCGCTGCGGCGACGCTGATGTTATCATTGCCGGCGGACAAGAAAACATGAGCAGCTCTCCTCATGTCTTGCCGAACTCGCGCAATGGTGCACGCATGGGTGACTGGAAAATGGTCGATACCATGATTAATGACGGTCTGTGGGATGCGTTCAACAACTACCACATGGGTATCACCACTGAAAACATCGTTGAAAAATACGGTTTTACGCGTGAAGAACAAGATGCATTTGCCAGCGCATCACAGAACAAAGCCGAAGCGGCTGTCACCTCTGGACGCTTTAAAGGTGAAATTTTTCCTGTTCTGATTCCACAGCGCAAAGGTGACCCGGTTGTCTTTGATACTGATGAGCAACCCCGCTTTGGCTGTACACCTGAAGCATTAGCAAAACTGCGCCCCGCCTTCAAAAAGGATGGGACAGTCACGGCAGGCAACAGCTCTACGATTAACGATGGCGCTGCAGCAGTCATGCTTTGCTCTGCTGAAAAAGCAGCAGAACTGGGCTTGCCTGTTTTAGCACGTATTAAAGCTTACGCATCTGCAGGTGTTGATCCTGCCATCATGGGTACAGGTCCTATCTGCGCTACACAGAAAGCTCTGGAGAAAGCAGGTTGGTCTGTCGCTGATCTTGAACTGGTTGAAGCCAATGAAGCATTTGCCGCACAAGCAATGTCAGTTAACCGCGACCTTGGCTGGGATACTAACATCGTCAACGTTAACGGTGGTGCAATTGCACTAGGACACCCAATCGGTGCTTCAGGTTGCCGTATTTTCGTATCATTGGTTCATGAAATGATCAAACGTGATGCGAAGAAAGGCCTGGCCACTCTGTGTATTGGTGGTGGTATGGGTACTGCACTGGCTATCGAACGCGACTAGTCATTAGCTTATCGCATAAAAAAAACCGCAGCTTCAGGCTGCGGTTTTTTTTATTTTCTTTGTCGAAAGCCAAGCCTCCAGTGCAACTAGACCTGAGAGACAGCGCCTTTACCCACGCCCTCATAAGCTCGCACCAACACTTCATCGAATGGCTTCATCTGCTTAATCCGCGCGGCCAAATGACGTGCTATTTGCTCCACTGTACTTTCTGTATCAATGTCGTAGCAGTATTGCGCAGGTAACGTCAGTGAAAACTCGCCTTGAGGAGCACGATATTCGTAAGTATGCATTCCTTCCGCACTCTCTTTACGGTGAGCTGACGTGCCAATATAAATATCGCTCCAACGCGATGCCCACTCATGCTCTAGTTTTTGATCACGCTCACCATTGAGAAATATTTCAATACGCGAGCGGTGGCCATGAGCTATACGCTGGCAATTCCCGTCATGTTGCTGCAAACCATGACTGTAATGATAAAAGTCACCATCAATCTGTTCGGCAACAAATCGCAGATTGAGACCTTTTACTTCCTGGGGAAATAACTCAATGAGTTGCGCTCTGCACCATTCAGCCATCGACTCTGGCGTTATCTCCTCAACATCGATCAGCGCAATCGCTTTGCTTGGAGATAGGCAATTAAACGCCTGTCCATCCGGATAGACCCACTCAACCCGGGTTTGACCAACCGCTTGCTCCACCTTGAGATTATCCATTCGGGTGGGCACTAATAACGCATGATCAATCGTTTTATCCATCCATTCACGTGTCAGCTTTTTCACAATCCCGAAATCGCAGACCATTCCTTGTTCATTAAGCGCGCCATCCAGCTCAAGCTGCAGCAACCAAGACTCACCCATCAAGCCTCGAGATGAGTGCAAATAGGAAAAATCTACATTTGTCAGATTATTTACAAAAAGCTTCACAGTAATACACCTTCATTTGAAGCCTCATATTCTACCGCAAGGCAGCACCCAGATGCATTTAAATCATCACCGGTCTCTGGTTTTTCAAGCGAAGCTATGAATTTGGTTCTTGGACGCGTCTGAGCACGTTATAATGACTTTTTGTATTCAGGAAAGTTTACCTAACATGCGTCTAGATAAGTATTTGTCCCAAACTACCGGCCTCTCCAGAAAAGACATTAAACGCCTGATACATAAAGATTTGGCCACCGTTAATGGTATCGCCACCCGCGATTCATCACTGCAAGTTTCAGAGGATGATGTTGTCACGTTTCAGGAAATGCGCATTGAGGCACCGCGTCCGCGCTATTTCATGATGAACAAGCCTTTTGGTTACGTCTGTTCCTCCGATGACCCTAACAATGCCACTGTGATGGGCCTGCTTATCGATGAGCCGCGACCCAACGACCTTCATCTGGCGGGCAGACTCGATCTAGATACCACCGGCTTACTCCTGATTACTGACGATGGCCAGTGGTCTCACAAAATCACCTCTCCCAAACATAAGCAAGGCAAACGCTACCTGCTGGAAACAGCTGACCCTATTGCAGAATCAACGGTAGAGCAGTTTGCCCAAGGCGTACAACTCTTGAATGAGAAGCACCTGACCAAACCCGCTGAACTTGAAATTATTGGCGTTGATGAAGCCTTTCTGACGTTAACCGAAGGCCGTTATCATCAGGTAAAGCGCATGTTTGCTGCAGTGGGAAATAAGGTTACCAAGTTACATCGCGATCGTATTGGCCACATTATTCTTGATGAGTCTCTGGCTCCCGGCGAGTATCGTGAGTTAACGGCTGACGAGATCAATTTAAGCAGATGAGTACAGATAAAGCCTTTGACCTGCTTTATTCAGAGTTTAAGCACGTGAGTGCAGCCGCGTTATGGATTGTAGATGAGAATATTTCTACACAAATCGTTCCGCCCGCCATCCCACTGATCAGCGCTATTTCAAACCGCCTGGATATTACTCAGGACTTACAGCGGCAAGGCTGGAACTGCAGTTTTAATGACTACTTGCTCGAAACCTTAGGCGAGCATCATTTCCAGTCCATTTTCTTACGTATTCCTAAAGAAAAAGCGCAAGCCCATTACATTATCAACCAGGCGCAGCGTTTACTCTCTGGCGGAGGTTCGCTGTATATCAGCGGCTCGAAACAAGAAGGCATCAAAGGCTTTATTCAACGTGCAGGTACACTGACAAACATTCCTACCCAAACCTGGAAAGCAGATAAACAAACATGGGCAGGAAAAATCACTTTTGACGGCCCTTCGCGTACGACTCTGGATGACAAGTCCTATCGCAGCCTGAGACAGGCTCCCAGCGACTCGCACTTCAGGTTTTGGAGTAAACCCGGTATTTTCGGCTGGGACAAAATTGATAAGGGAAGTGAACTACTAATACAGCATCTGGAAATGCTGGTTGCAGAGAACAACGATATTGATTCTGCTTTAGATATCGGCTGTGGCTACGGCTACCTTAGTCTTCATAGCGCCAGACTCCTCAACATTAGCATCACCGCAACGGATAACAATGCGGCGGCGGTTGCTGCCTGCCAGGCTAATTTGGATCACTATCAGTTACAGGGAAAAGCACTGGCGGATAATTGCGCCGATAATATTAACTCACGCTACCCGCTGGTTATCTGCAACCCACCCTTTCATTCAGGCTTTGGCGTTGAAAACGATCTGACAGATCGTTTTCTGCAAAGTGCTGCCACACATTTAACGAACAAAGGCATCGCCATTTTTGTAGTGAATCTGCATATCCCGCTGGAACGCAAAGCCAGTCGTTACTTTACGCACTGCGAAACGCCCATCATTACAGGCCACTTTAAATTAGTCCGGCTCTCTCAGCCAAAAATATAGTGCTTATCTGTTTTTTTAAGATAAACCTAGCGAGGATTTTTCCAACTAGGCGCAGGTGATATCAGGATCGGCACATAGCGAATGCAAAACAGAACAAACGCTACTAGCCAAATAACACCGGCACTTAAAATAAAGTGCTCATAAGCGACGCCATCTACCAGTACTGCCGCGACTCTGAGTAGTGCAGTAATACTAATGAGTACAAAAGCAATACTCATCATTTTTCCTGCTACCAATGCACGCTGGGTATGGCCAAGCGCAGCCCGGGAAGCAACACCAAGAATCATTCCTGCCATAGCGCCGACACCAATAGCATGCAGTCCTGCAGAAGCATTAACCAATGAGAATGCAGATAGCCCAAGCAACACAAGCCCCGCACCTAGCCACACAAAGCCAAGATGCAATACCCATAACAGAGGTTCAGCTAAAATCCTTTGCCCCTGCCAGCGACTGATCCGCGCCCATTGAGCGACACCCGCCAGACACAACAAGCCACCCGTTATGACATTGACCGGAACCAGCACCCACGAGATAGCAGCCACAATCAGGGATGCGCTGACAAACATGTCAAAGCGATTAAATAGCATCGGCAGCGGTTTGTCTGAGTCAGGTTCTTTCTGAACCAGATAATTACGTGTAAAGGAGGGGGTAATGCGTCCACCGATCAGTGCAATCATCAGACTAATTTGCATAATGACACCGCGTAGTGCCATCTCGCTATATTCAACGCCATAGCGATGACCGAGATGAAACAGCAGATTAAAAACGCTGAACAAGCCCAGCATCACTACGATTTTAAAGTTACGCTTGTTACCGCCAGCCATAATCTCACGACCAATGATGAAAACCAGCAAAACGCCATAAAGCAGATCCACGGCCGCTACAATACCGTAAGGTAACTGCGCAGAACTAAGCATCGCCAACCGCCCCAGTATCCAACACATCACTAATATGGCAAGCGGCATACCACTCACAGGCAAACGGTTGGTCCATTTAGAAACAGCGGCTAACAAAAAGCCACCGATAGCTGCACCCACAAGGCCGAACAACATCTCATGGCCATGCCACTGCGCCAGTGGCACCGCGATAGAACTCCCGTACCAGAATCCTTTCAGGATCGCTAACCACAACCCCATTAAAATAACACCCGCTGCTCCCACGCAAAGAAACAACAACCTGAAACCATTGCTCAGTAATGTTTCCCAACGCGAAGCCGGATATTTTTCAAACATCATAATAGCCATAATGAGCTCTCAATTCTTTAATATGTAATTATTATACATGTTATTTATCTTTCCATAAATAACTCATTAGAGGTAGATTCAAGTTAGTTACCGGCATAAAAAAACCCTCACAAGGAGGGTTTTTATATTAGGTCAGAATGGCTTAGCCTTCTACAGACTCATCCTGAACCAGATCTTTCATGGAAAGCTTAATACGACCACGCATATCAACTTCCAACACCTTAACTTTAATGATGTCGTCCATTTTTACGTAATCGGTTACTTTCTCAACACGCTTGTTGTCGATTTGAGAAATATGAACCAAGCCATCTTTGCCCGGCAGAATATTTACAAATGCACCGAACTCTTCTAAACGAACAACTTTACCTTCGTAGATTTTACCTACTTCAGCTTCAGCAGTAATTTCGAGTACTTTATCTGTTGCCGCTTTTGCCGCTGCTTTATCAGCTGCGTAAATACGTACAGTACCGTCATCTTCTATATCAATCATCGCGCCAGTTTCTTCGGTCAGAGCACGAATAGTCGCGCCACCTTTACCGATAACATCACGGATTTTCTCAGGATTGATTTTCAGTTGCGTCATCGCCGGAGCATTGTCTGGTAATTCAGGACGAGCATAACCAATTACTTTCGCCATCTCTTTCAAGATATGAGTACGTGCGTGAAGCGCTTGCTCCAGTGCCGTTTCCATAATCTCTTCGGTGATACCGGTGATTTTGATATCCATCTGCAGTGCAGTAATACCTTGCTCAGTACCCGCTACTTTAAAGTCCATATCACCAAGATGATCTTCGTCACCCAGGATGTCAGTCAAGACAGCAAACTTATCGCCTTCTTTAACCAGACCCATTGCAATACCAGCAACCGGCGCTTTCAAAGGAACACCAGCATCCATCATCGCCAGAGATGCGCCACAAACAGACGCCATCGAGCTAGAACCGTTAGATTCAGTAATTTCTGAAACGATACGGATGGTGTATGGGAACTCTTCCTGCGATGGCAGCATAGCCGCAACACCACGACGAGCCAGACGACCGTGACCAATTTCACGACGTCCTGTAGAACCGATACGCCCGGCTTCACCTACTGAATAAGGAGGGAAGTTATAGTGCAGCATGAACGGATCTTTGCGCTCGCCTTCCAGCGCATCAATAAACTGCTGATCGCGAGACGTACCCAGAGTACATGTCACGATAGACTGAGTTTCGCCACGGGTGAACAATGATGAACCGTGCGCACCTTTGAGAATATCAATTTCTACATTGATAGGACGGACCGTTTTAGTGTCACGTCCATCAATACGTGGAGCACCGTCTACAATGCGCTGACGTACAATCGTTTTTTCAACAGCACTGACAACGCCTGATACTTCTTTTTCAGAAGGCTGACCTTCCTCAGAACCGGCCAATTCAGCAACCGCTTTATTACGCAGATCATTGAGTGCGCCCTGGCGCTGCATTTTATCAGCTACCTGATATGCATCAGCAATACCCTGACCAACTAAAGCGTTAACTTGCCCAATCAGCGCTTCGTTTTTCACCGCTGGCTGCCAATCCCAAGCAGGCTTGCCCGCTTCGGCTTTCAGCTCGTTGATCGCGTTGATAACAACCTGCATCTCAGTGTGAGCAAACAACACTGCACCCAGCATCTCATCTTCAGTCAGTTCTTGCGCTTCTGATTCAACCATCAAAACAGCGTCAGACGTACCGGCAACAACCATGTTCAGTTCAGACGTCTCTAACTGCTCATAGCTCGGATTCAGGATATAACCTGTTTCTTCTGTAAAACCAACGCGTGCGCCACCAATCGGACCTACAAAAGGAATTCCAGAGATAGACAGAGCAGCAGACGTACCGATCATTGCAGCAATATCAGGATCGTTTGATTTATCTGCAGACATGACGGTACAGATAACCTGTACTTCATTCATGTAACCTTTAGGGAAAAGCGGACGAATAGGACGGTCAATCAGACGTGATGTTAGTGTTTCTTTCTCAGACGGACGTGCTTCACGTTTGAAAAAACCACCAGGAATCTTACCAACAGCATAAGTTTTTTCGATGTAATGAACAGACAGTGGGAAGAAGTCTTGTCCACCGCGTGCTTCTGTAGCGCCAACAACAGTACACAGAACCTGTATATCACCGATTGTAACCATGACTGCGCCAGTTGCCTGACGAGCAATACGACCCGTTTCTAACGTAACCTGCTGGCCACCAAATTCAAAAGTTTTTGTAATCGCTTGCACTAATATTACCTCTCGTAAAATAAACAAATGCCTGATCGAGAGAAATCGATTCCACACCATCTTAAGTGCCAGTACTCATTTGCACTCTGTCCTACCGATCGAGGGACTGAATACAAATGAGTACAGGCTGGTTGAAAACTTTCTCTATGAAACAGGCTAAATAAAACAAGGGCCATACTGTGTATGACCCTTGGAAAAAACTGACTTAGCGACGCAGACCTAAACGGCCGATCACTGTCAGGTAACGATCCGCATCGCTTTTTTTCAAGTAATCCAACAATTTACGACGCTGGTTTACCATGCGAATCAGACCACGACGTGAATGGTGGTCATGCTTATGAGTCTTGAAATGCCCTTGCAGAGCTTCGATGTTTGCAGTTAGCAAAGCAACCTGTACTTCTGAAGAACCTGTATCACCTTCGCTACGTGCGAAATCTGTTACGATCTGAGCTTTCTGTTCAGCTGTTAACATCTATCTAACTCCAGTCTAATATGCAGACAGCTTTTGCTGTCGGATTATAGGACACGGTGAACCGAGCATATTATCAGTTCATCGCCATTCACTGCTGGCAGTATGCTACCTGCAGCTAATCTTAAGAAGGCTGTTCGTTTGTAGACATTAAACGTCTTGAAACTAACCGGCCTTCTTCAGTTATCTCGCCAATACCAAGAAACTTCCCAGTATCTTTTGCTTGTATTCTTACAAGCGGCTGAGCGGGCATATTGAGGTCAATGACAATGCCATTTAGTACACGTGCACATTGCTCTGCTTCCAGCTCAATGACAGGTGAGTCCTCAATGGCTGACCACGGCGCTAATAATAGCGCATCTAAGCGCTTTTGTATGCTTTGCGGCGGTTCATCAGACCCGATTGGGGCGGCTATTTCCTGCAGTTGCTCCAATGTAATCATATCGGCGGCTTTATAAGGGCCTGAGTCCAGTCGGCGCAGTACTTTTACGTGGGCACCGCAGCCCAGCAACAGGCCTAAATCTTCGACAATCGAGCGGATATAAGTACCTTTAGTACAACGTATATCCAGGTCAACCTCATCACCTCGAAAGTCGAGAATTTCGATATGTAAAATTGTCACTTTTCTCGGCTTAACTTCGACTGTAACGCCTTGCCTGGCCAGCTTGTATAGCGGCTGACCATTATGTTTCAAAGCAGAAAACATCGAAGGCACCTGCTCAATTTCGCCGCTAAAGTGCTCTTCCAGCAACGATTGAATAAGCTCACGTGTTACGTGTGCTCCGACTTCCGCTGTTGCAACAACCGCCCCGTCTGCATCGCTGCTATCCGTTCTGATACCCAGCTTTGCGGTGGTTTGGTAGCGTTTATCGGCATTGAGAAGAAATTGTGAAAACTTAGTGGCTTCGCCAAACGTCAGTGGCAACATGCCTGTTGCTAATGGATCAAGCGCACCTGTATGCCCGGCTTTAGCCGCACCATAGATACGCTTCACCCCTTGCAGTACATAGTTGGAACTCACGCCCTGCGGTTTATCAAGCAGAAAAATGCCGTCCACTGGACGGCCTTTATGTCGCCGACCCACTACTTAATCCTCTTCTGAGTCATTCTTCTCACGAATCTCGCGAGAAGCTTTCTCAATAAGACTATGCAGGTGACGGCCTCGCTCGACACTTTTATCAAAGTGAAAACGCAGCTGAGGCATTGCACGCAACAAAATCTTGCTTGATAGCTCATGCCTTAAGAAACCAGCAGCATTACGCAACACCTCAAGAGAACACTTAACAGCGTCCTCCTGAGTCTGTTCTCCTATAGGGAAAACGGTGATATAAACATCAGCAAAGCCAAGGTCTTTAGCAACCTTAACGTGGCTGATTGTCACCATCCCCATACGAGGATCTTTGATCTCAAATTGAATCAGCTGAGCCAGATCTCGTTGCATCTGGTCAGCGATCCTTTGAGTACGACTAAATTCGCGTGCCATACTACTCCGTTACAATGTGCGTTGAACTTCAACAACCGAGAATACTTCGATCTGGTCGCCGACTTTCACGTCATTATAGTTTTTAACACCGATACCACATTCCATACCCTGGCGTACTTCACTCACCACATCTTTGAAGCGACGCAGCGATTCGAGCTCACCTTCGTAGACAACGACGTTATCACGCAGTACACGAATATTCTTATTACGGAATACAGTACCCTCTGTCACCATACAGCCAGCAACAAGGCCAAGCTTTGGTGAACGGAAGACATCACGAACTTCTGCAATACCTACGATCTCTTCACGGAACTCTGGTGATAACAAGCCTGTCATCGCCAGCTTCACATCATCAATGATGTTATAGATAACGCTGTAGTAACGAAGCTGTATGCCTTCACGAGTAATAATTGCTTTTGCCTGCGCATCAGCACGGACATTAAAGCCGACGACCAATGCCGAGGATGCTAACGCAAGGTTTGCTTCCGTTTCAGAAATACCACCGACACCACTGGAGACGATAACCACTTTAACTTCATCAGTGGAGAGATCTTCCAATGCACTAGTCAGCGCTTCCAAAGAGCCTCTTACATCTGCTTTAAGAACAATATTCAAGTTCTTGACATCACCGGCTTCCATGTCTGCAAACAGATTTTCAAGCTTAGAAGCATGCTGACGAGCCAGCTTGATATCGCGGTACTTGCCCTGACGGAACAAAGCGACTTCTCTTGCTTTTTTCTCGTTAGACACAACCGTGAATTCATCACCCGCTGCAGGTGTACCATCAAGCCCCTGAATTTCGACAGGAATAGCTGGACCCGCTTCTTCAACTGGCTTGCCATTCTCATCCAACATCGCTCGGATACGGCCATAATGCAGACCTGCCAGAACAATATCACCTTTTTTCAAGGTACCATTTTGCACAAGAAGCGTCGCAACCGGACCACGTCCTTTATCCAGACGGGACTCAACAACAACCCCCTGACCCGGTGCATTATTTACCGCTTTAAGTTCCAATACTTCAGCTTGAAGCAAGACCGCTTCTAGCAAGGCATCGATGCCTTCACCTGTTTTCGCAGAAACAGGAATGAACTGCACATCGCCACCCCAGTCTTCTGGAATAACATCACGCTGAGCCAGCTCGTTTTTAACACGATCAGGATCCGCGTCTTCTTTATCCATTTTGTTAACTGCAATAACCAAAGGTACGCCAGCCGCTTTCGCATGCTGCACGGCTTCTTCGGTCTGCGGCATTACGCCATCATCTGCCGCTACAACCAGAATAACAATATCTGTCAACTTGGCGCCACGTGCACGCATGGCTGTAAAAGCAGCGTGTCCAGGCGTATCAAGGAAAGTGATCATGCCATTATCGGTTTCTACATGGTACGCACCAATGTGCTGGGTAATACCACCCGACTCACCAGCAGCCACACGTGTGCGACGAATAGAGTCAAGTAACGATGTTTTACCATGGTCAACGTGGCCCATTACCGTCACGATAGGTGCGCGGCTATGCAATTCGCCTTGAGACTGCTGAATACTCTCCATCAACGCTTCTTCAATGGCATTTTCCGCCATCGGCTTAGCGACATGGCCCATCTCTTCAACAACTAGTACCGCTGTATCCTGGTCAATCATCTGATTAATGGTCGCCATAGCGCCCATTTTAAACATAACCTTGATCACTTCAGCGGCTTTAACTGACATTTTCTTAGCCAGCTCAGCAACGGTAATACTTTCAGGAACTTCAACCTCATGCACTTTGGGTGCCTGCGGCTCTGTAAAGCCATGCGCATTATCAAGCTGATGCGCGGTCTTTGGGCGATTACCTTTCATATTACTGCGTGACAATTTTCCGCCACGACGTGCGCCTTTAGACTCACCCGCTCCGCCACGGGAGTTACGCCCATGTGTTCCCTTACCAGGCTTTTTATCTTCACCACGGAACGACTTTTTCTTATCATCCTGAGCGGCAGGTGCTGCTTTCGGTGCCGGTTTAAAATCAGCTTTGGCTGCTGCCGTTTGCGGTGCAGGCTCAGCTTTTGTTACTGGCGCACTCGCTTTTGCAGCCTCAGCGGCTTTAGCATCAGCTTTCGCTTTTTCTTTCACTTGTGCTGCCTTAGCGACGGCTTCCGCCTGCTCCCGCAGCAGACGCTCTGCATCCAGACGTGCCGCTTCTTCAGCTGCAGCCTTGTCAGCATCCGTCGTATCGCCTTCTACATCCGTACGCTTCACATAAGTACGTGTTTTACGCACTTCGACATTAACCGTTTTTTTCTTACCTGACGCGCCAGCTACTTTTAACTGCGAAGTAGTAGAGCGCTTCAATGTAATCTTTTTAGGTGAAGTAACATTCTCGTCTTCTTCACCATGTGATCGTTTCAGATGGTTCAATAGTGCTTGTCTTTCGGACTCTGATACCAGAGACCCATCTTTTTTACCTGCGATTCCCGCTTCCTGCATTTGCGCTAATAAACGCTCAACGGGAACACCAACCACACCGGCAAGTTGTTTAACAGTGACTTCTGCCATATTGGTATATCTCCTCCGCTGAATTAGACTTCATCCGCAAACCATGGCGCACGCGCGGTCATGATCAACTCTGCAGCCTTTTCTTCGTTCATACCTTCAACATCAAGAAGTTCTTCAACAGATTGCTCTGCTAAATCTTCCATGGTAATCACGCCATTAGCCGCCAGCAGGAAAGCCAAATGGCGATCCATACCTTCCATTTCCAGCAGATCTGCTGCCGGTTCGGATTTCTCGAGCTTTTCTTCACTTGCTAGTGCGATATTCAGCAGTGCATCTTTTGCCCGAGTACGAAGCTCATTCACTAAATCTTCATCAAAGCCGTCAATTTCAAGCATCTCATCGACTGGCACATAAGCCACCTCTTCCAAGGTGGTAAATCCTTCTTCAACCAACACGGATGCAACATCTTCATCGATATCCAGATGCTTCATCAGTACTTCCATGACTGATCCAATTTCAGACTGCTGCTTCTCGGCAGCCGCCTCAACGGTCATGACATTTAATTCCCAGCCAGTCAGCTCCGAAGCCAAGCGAACATTTTGTCCACTACGGCCAATCGCCATTGCCAGTGATTCCTGAGCAACAGCAACATCCATTGAGTGCGTCTCTTCGTCAACAACAATAGAAGCTACTTCAGCAGGAGACATTGCATTGATCACTAGTTGTGCCGGATTATCATCCCAAAGGATAATATCTACACGTTCGCCACCGAGTTCATTAGATACCGCCTGAACACGCGCGCCACGCATACCAACACAAGCACCGACCGGATCGATACGGCCATCGTTGGTTTTCACAGCGATTTTCGCACGTGAACCCAGGTCTCTGGCTGCCGCTCTTATTTCAATGACTTCTTCTGAAATCTCAGGCACTTCAATCCTGAAAAGCTCAATCAGCATTTCAGGACAAGCGCGACTAAGTACCAATTGAGGACCGCGTCCTTCCGCACGGACTTCCGTGAGCACCGCTCTTACACGATCACCCATACGGAAAACTTCGCGTGGTAAAACGTTCTCACGCGGCAGCAGTGCTTCAGCATTATTGCCCAGATCAACAATAATATTATCGCGTGTTACTTTTTTTACACTCGCTGATATCAGCTCGCCTAATCTGTCACGATAAAGATCTACGACTTTAGCGCGCTCAGCTTCACGTACTTTTTGTACAATCACCTGTTTTGCCGTCTGAGCCGCAATACGGCCAAACGCAACAGATTCAATTTGTTCTTTGTAAATATCACCAGGCTGTAGCTTAGGATCAATCTCTTCAGCTTCTTGCATGGTTAATTCAGTGCCTAACAGAGGAACGTCGTCATTACTGACCACTTTCCAGCTACGGAAGGTTTCATAACCGCCGGTCACCCGGTCTATGATAACATTCACGTCCGCTTCTTCATCAAAACGTTTTTTAGTCGCCGTTGCCAATGCCAGCTCAATCGCTTCAAAAATAACGTCTTTTGGGACGTCTTTCTCATTCGATACTGCTTCTGCAACCAGTAGGATCTCTTTATTCATGCTACTGCCTCGCCAATACCCAAAAGTGCCGTTAAAACTGCGGAATAACCTGAGCCCGATCGATCAGATCAATCGGTAACAAAAACTCTTCGTCATCCACAACCAGCAAAATATCTTCACCTTCAATGCCATTTAATATCCCTTTAAAGTTTCGTCTTCCGTCAAAAGGTACACGTAAACGAATCTGAACTTTGCTTCCTGCAAAGGCACTGAACTGCTCCAATGTGAAAAGTGGTCTATCCATTCCAGGTGAAGAAACTTCTAACGTATAAACCCCGCTAATAGGGTCTTCTACATCGAGTATCCCACTGATTTGGTGACTCACTGCCGCGCAATCATCTACCGTCACGCCTTCTTCGCGCTCTATATAGATGCGCAGAGTACTGTGTTTACCCTGTGAGATATGATCTATTCCCCAAAGTTGACAGCCAAGTGACTCAACGATAGGTTTCAACATCTCTTGTAATAATTTCAGCTTCGCTGACACCCACTAAACCTCTAATTTACGTAACGCAGAAATAAAAAATGGGCCTTATAAGACCCATTTCTGCAAAATCAAAATGACCACACTTACGAAAAAGCCCCTAAAAAGGGGCCATTTCAAAAGATGGTAGCGGGGGCTGGATTTGAACCAACGACCTTCGGGTTATGAGCCCGACGAGCTACCATACTGCTCCACCCCGCATCAGAAACAGGCGCATATTATACATATGACAAGCCTATTTTGCAAACATATGGTGCCCAAGGCCGGACTCGAACCGGCACAGCCATAAGCCACTACCCCCTCAAGATAGCGTGTCTACCAATTCCACCACTTGGGCAAAACTCTTTACAATCTAATTAGCTTTTGGAACATCCGTTTCAACCGGAGCAGTAATTTTCGGCTCATCAAGAACCGGCAACTGAGACTGCACCTCTTTAACCGTTTCAACTGTAGGTATACCCACATCAGAAACTGATGCAGCCTGCTCCTTAGCATAGACAGCCAAAACAAAACTCGTAGTAAACAGTGCTGTTGCCAGCACTGCTGTCATACGACTTAAAAAATTCCCAGTACCCTGACTACCAAACACCGTCTGGGATGCGCCACTACCAAAAGCAGCACCCGCCTCAGCACCTTTACCCTGTTGCAATAACACCAGAGCAATAATACCAGCAGCAAGTACAACGTGAGCAGCAAGAACCAGAGTTTCCATATTACCTACCGTTTAAACAGCTTCTGCAGCCGCACTACAGATCGCTAAAAATTCATCAACCTTCAATGAAGCTCCTCCAACAAGACCACCATCAATATCTGGCTGTGAGAAAAGCTCCTTCGCATTAGCGGCATTTACACTGCCACCATACAATATCGAAATACTTTCCGATATTTGTTCACCAACCAATTCCGCTACCAAGCGACGGATAAGCCCGTGCACTTCCTGAGCCTGCAATGGCGATGCTGTTTTACCTGTACCTATTGCCCAGACAGGCTCGTAGGCAACAATAACACGCGCCACCTGCTCCGCTTGCAACAAGCTCAAACCAATTTTTACCTGACGAGCGATCACTTCAAAAAATCGGCCACTCTCTCTATCTTCAAGCGTTTCACCAACACACAAGATAGGCACAAGGTCATTTTCTATAGAAGCGACTACTTTCTTAGCAATCAGATCATCATCTTCAGAAAAAATGGCGCGTCTTTCTGAATGCCCTAGTATCACATATCGACAGTCAATATCAGACAACATAGACGGAGAAATCTCACCCGTATATGCACCTGAACTTTCAAAAAAAATATTTTGAGCGCCAACTTTAACTGTTTTTGCTTGCTGTCTTGCAGCATGCAAATACACAGACGGTGGAAAAACGATAACTTCCACGGACTCAGAAAATTCAACCTTATTCAGGCTAAACAACATATCATCAACAAATTGCTGATTGCCGTTCATTTTCCAGTTTCCAGCGACTATTAAGCCACGCATCGCCACCCTCCTTAAAAGAGGCGCAAATATTAACCGAGTTACTCTTGACTGACAAGCGCTTCCAGTGCTTTTCCTACCTCTTTTGCTAACTCTTCGCAGAGTTTTTGGATAAACGCTTTATCTTCGCCTTCCAACATCACTCTGACCAGAGGCTCGGTACCGGAAGGTCGCAATAAAACCCGACCCGTATCACCTAATTGAGCTTCTACATCTTTAACCGCTTGCTGTATGGCCTGCACGCCGCGAATATCAACTTTTGATGCCATCTTCACGTTGATCATAACCTGAGGCATTTTATGCATGCCCTTTTTCAGATCATGTAAGTTTTTTCCGGATTCTTTAATGGCCCGCAATACCTGCAAGGCTGAAATCGTTCCATCACCCGTCGATGTAAGGTGCCGGCAAACAACATGCCCCGAGCTTTCTCCACCTAACACCCAATCATTCTCTGCCAGTAAAGCCATGACATAGCGGTCACCGACATTTGCGCGCACGAAAGGGATACCCAGCCTGTTAAGGGATTGCTCCAAGCCAAAGTTACTCATCAACGTACCCACTACGCCACCCGACAACACTCCGCGCTCATACATACGTTCGGCAATAATAAATAACGCTTCATCGCCATCGACCACTTCTCCCAAATGATCGACCATCATCAAACGGTCTCCATCGCCATCAAGTGCGATTCCCAAGTCAGCCTTTTCTGCTACAACCACTTTTTGTAGCCGCTGTGGTGCCGTCGCGCCACATGCTTCATTGATATTCAAACCATCCGGAGAAGAAGCAACCTCGATAACTTCAGCTCCAAGCTCCGACAAAACTTCAGGAGTCACGTGATAAGTTGCACCATTGGCACAATCAAGCACGATTTTCATTCCCGCCAAACTAAAGCCAACCGGCACCGAAGATTTACAAAATTCGATATAACGTCCCGGAGCATCTTCAACCCGACGCGCTTTACCCAGACTTGCTGAATCAACCGTTGTCATCACCAGATCCATCTGCGCTTCTATTGCATGCTCTATTTCATCAGGGAGCTTTGTACCATCCGCGGAGAAGAATTTAATCCCATTATCTCCGTAAGCATTATGCGATGCAGAAATCACAATACCGGCGTTAGCTTGAAATGTACGCGTCAAATAGGCAATAGCAGGGGTTGGCATAGGACCGGTGAGTAATACATCAACACCCGCCGCTGACAGGCCAGCCTCTAAAGCAGACTCAAACATATAGCCGGAAATTCGTGTATCTTTGCCTATCAGAATTTTACTTCGACCACCACGGGCGAATACTTTACCTGCCGCCCAACCCAACTTGAGCATAAAATCCGGAGTGATTGGAAACTGCCCTACTCGTCCACGAATGCCGTCCGTACCAAAATACCTTTTACTCATCACTTTCTCCACTTTCACGCATGACTGCTTCAGTCATACGCACAACATCTACCGACTCCGCCACATCATGAACGCGAATAATCTTCGCCCCCTTCATGACCGCGATAGCCACCGTTGCCAGACTGCCTGATAAGCGCTGATCTACTTTGCGTTCCAACACCCCGGCAATCATACTTTTTCGTGAAGTCCCTGTTAAAAGTGGATAGCCCAAACTATCAAGCTGCTCCAACCGATTTAACAAGAACAAATTATGCTCCAGGGTCTTAGCAAATCCAAAACCAGGATCCAGTATTAAACGCTCTGCAGAGATCCCCACCTCAGCGCAGGCTTTTATCCGCGTATTAAAAAACGCAATCACCTCTTCGATGATATTATGATAGACAGGTGCATTCTGCATATCTTGTGGTGTGCCCTTCATATGCATAAGACAAATGGGCAATTGAGACTCAGCAGCCGCCTGCAATGCTCCAGGCAAGCAAAGCGCCCGGACATCATTGATCATACCAGCACCTAAATTGGCCGCCTCAGAGATCAGTTCCGGCTGGCTGGTGTCGACTGATATAACGACATCCAACTCTTTAGCTATCACCTCAACAACCGGCAACACGCGATCAAGCTCCTCCTGCAGAGAAACCTTAGCTGCGCCCGGGCGCGTTGATTCTCCACCAATATCAATAATGGATGCACCTTCTTTCAGCATAACGGCAGCGCGTGCCAATGCACTTTCAACGGATAGCTGATGGTGCCTGAAGTGCTTACCGCCATCAGAGAAGGAATCAGGTGTGGCATTCAATATACCCATGACCTGAACTCTCTGAAGATCCAGCGCTCCAGACCCACACTGTAGAATAGTCATAATTTTCGCCTGCATATAAAAAAACCGGATGTAATGCACATCCGGTTTTTTCAAATCACTGTTACTTAAACTATTTTTCCATCTTCGCCCGGTGCTTCCGGGTCATCCTCGTCAGACGGTTTAGGGGACTCGGATTCCTCAGCTTTTCCATCCGTCAAATCATCCTCTGAGGCCGGAGAATCATTAACATCCACCCAACCTTCCGGCGGCGTAACTTCACAGCGCGCCATCAACTCACCAATCTGGTCACTATTGATAGTTTCGTATTTCATTAGCGCTTGAGTCATGTTTTCCAGAATATCGCGATTCTCCTCAAGAAGAGTCGTTGCTTTCTGATAACACTCATCAATAATTTTACGTACTTCAGCATCAATACGACGTTGCGTATCTTCTGCAAATGGCTTAGCTGCCTGCCCATAACCTCGGCCAAACGGGTCACCCTCTTCCTCGTCATATAACAACGGACCTAACTCTTCAGACAGTCCCCATTTGGTGACCATATTACGTGCCATCCCGGTGGCACGCTGAATATCATTGGAGGCGCCGGTAGTAACTCCGTCCTTCCCCAGAGTCATCTCTTCAGCTATACGACCACCATACAATGAGCAGATGTTCGAAAGAATAGTGGAACGACTATAACTATAACGATCTTCCTCGGGAAGAAACATGGTTACGCCTAATGCGCGGCCACGAGGGATAATAGATACTTTATAAACAGGATCATGCTCAGGCAACAGTCGCCCTACAACAGCGTGTCCTGACTCATGGTAAGCTGTATTTAAACGCTCTTTATAAGACATCACCATAGATTTACGCTCAGCGCCCATCATGATTTTATCTTTAGCTTTTTCAAACTGCTCCATTCCGACCGTACGTCTACTGTCACGTGCGGCAAACAGTGCCGCCTCATTGACCAGGTTGGCAAGGTCAGCACCCGAGAAGCCAGGCGTTCCACGAGCGATTAGCTCTGGCTTAACATCATCACCCGTCGGTACTTTACGCATATGTACTTTAAGAATCTGCTCACGACCACGTATATCTGGCAGGCTGACATGAACCTGGCGGTCAAAACGACCTGGACGCAACAGCGCAGGATCTAACACATCCGGGCGGTTAGTAGCGGCAATAACAATAACGCCTTCAGTGCCTTCAAAACCATCCATCTCAACCAATAGCTGATTCAGGGTTTGCTCACGCTCATCATTTCCGCCGCCCATACCTACACCACGACTACGGCCGACAGCATCGATCTCATCGATAAAAATAATACAAGGCGCATGTTTCTTTGCCTGCTCAAACATGTCACGGACACGTGATGCCCCGACACCAACAAACATTTCTACAAAATCAGAACCCGATATAGAGAAAAATGGCACCTTGGCTTCGCCGGCAATGGCTTTAGCTAACAGTGTTTTACCTGTACCCGGACTACCCGCCATCAAAACGCCACGTGGTATATGCCCACCTAAACGCTGGAACTTTCCGGGATCACGCAGATACTCGACAAGCTCTGCAACTTCCTCTTTGGCTTCTTCGACACCCGCAACATCGTCAAAGGTTGTCTTAATCTGATCCTCACTCATCATCCGTGCTTTGGACTTACCGAAGGACATAGGGCCGCCTTTACCGCCGCCGCCTTGCATCTGTCGCATGAAAAACATAAAAATAGCGATAATGACCAATATCGGGAATGAGGCAACTAATAGCTGTGTCCAGATACTTTGCTGTTCTGGCTGCTTACCCTCAATTACCACTTTATGAGAAAGCAGATCATCAACCAACTTTGGATCTTGCAATGCAGGACGAATGGTTTGGAAACGCTCACCATTGCTGCGCTGGCCATAGATGGTATAACCATCGATCACTACTTTAGCCACCCGGTCAGACTGAACCTCCGTCACAAAATCCGAATAACTTAATCGACCCGGATCAGTTTCAGCATTGAAATTATTGAAGACTGTCAGCAAGACCGCCGCAATAACCAGCCACAGAACCAGATTTTTTGCCATATCGTTCAAAAGACAACCCTCAATTTAATACATCACAAAGCATCGGCTAAACTACATCAATTTAGCTACTTTGACTAATAAAACTCATTTAAAACCCAGTCCGATTATATAAACTTCACGAGACCTGGCACGGGAAGAATCAGGCTTACGTGTAACAACCCTATCAAAGTGTGCACGCACATCCATCAAATACTGGTCGAACCCTTCACCCTGAAATACTTTGGCAACAAAATTACCTTTTGGTTTCAGAACATCTTTTGCCATTTCCAACGCCAATTCAACTAAATACATAGCAGCAGGCTGATCAATAGAGTTCATACCACTCATATTGGGGGCCATATCGGAAATTACAAGGTCAGCAAGCTTACCATCCATCACTGCAAGAATTTCATTCAGAACCGACTCTTCAGTAAAGTCCCCCTGAACAAACTCAACACCGGCCAAGGAATCCATCGGAAGAATATCTGATGCCACTACTCGTCCGGTATCACCCACTAATTCAGCCGCGATTTGTGACCAACCACCAGGAGCCGCGCCAAGATCAACCACCGTCATGCCTTTTTTCATCAAGTGATCTTTCTCTTGTAGCTCCAGCAGTTTGAAACTGGCTCTGGAGCGATAACCACTCTCCTTAGCCTTTTTGACGTAATGATCGTCAAAATGTTCCTTTAACCACGCTTTACTAGTTTTTGATCTTGACACTAATTTTTCTCTGTAGTTTTACGCTGAGCTTGTCTCAGGTAGAATAAGCTTTTTACAATGTGGCGCCGCCACCCCAAATGAGATGTCTATTTTAGTATGAGCCTGACACCCGATCAAAAGAAACACTACCGCACAATTGGACACAGCTTAAATCCAATTGTGACCATCGCTGGCAAAGGGATGACAGAAAACATTCAATTGGAGGTTGACCGAGCACTTGAAGACCACGAACTCATTAAAGTGAAGTTCGTAGTTGGTGACAGAGATGTGAAAAAGCAATTGATTAAAGAGCTTTGCACAATCGTTGAAGCCACCATTATTCAGGAGATTGGCAATATTGCCTTAATCTACCGCCCGGCTCTGCAACCTAATCCCAAGCTTTCCAATTTGCTCCGTTAAAAAAAGCCGCCAAGAAGGCGGCTCTTTTTTTAAAGGTGCAACACCTCTTCGATCTCGTACTCAACGATACCATTCGGCGTCTGTATACCAGCAATATCTCCTTCTGACTTACCTATCAACCCACGGGCGATAGGTGAGTTGACAGATAATTTACCAATTTTTATATCAGCCTCATCATCACCAACGATCTGGTATCGCACACTCTCATCGGTCTCACAGTTAATAATGATTACCGTCGTTCCAAAAATAACTTTCCCGGAATGCGGAATAATAGTCACATCAATTACCTGAGACTGAGACAGCTTGCCTTCAAGTTCCTGAATACGTCCTTCAGTAAACCCCTGCTCTTCACGGGCCGCATGATATTCAGCATTTTCTTTTAGATCACCATGCTCACGCGCCTCAGCAATGGCTTGAATAATACGAGGACGATCAGCAGTTTTAAGACGAACCAGCTCTTCACGAAGTGCTTTCTCGCCAGAAACAGTCATAGGAACACGACTCATTTATTACTCCTCAATGTAAATCCTGTAAACGACGAACCACTTTTTCTTCACCGTATTCGAGCGCCATCGTTATGGCTTCTGCGCCGGCAAGCGTAGTGGTATAAGGAACTTTATGCTGCAGGGCACTACGACGAATTTCTGCCGAATCCGCCGTGGCCTTGCGACCTTCAGTCGTGTTTACAACATAAACAATTTCGTCATTCTTAATCATGTCAATAATGTTTGGCCGCCCCTCGGTCACTTTATTCACAACCGAAACGGTTAATCCATGCTCTTTCAAAAAAGCGGCAGTCCCACCCGTAGCAACCAAAGAAAAACCAAGATCTATCAATGACTTAGCGACAGATACCGAGCCTTCCTTATCAACATTACGAACCGAAATAAAAGCTTTACCTGGTTGCGGCATTTTCTCACCGGCACCAATGGTTGCCTTCATAAAGGCTTCACCAAAGGTTTCACCCGTGCCCATCACTTCGCCCGTAGATTTCATCTCTGGAGAAAGAATAGGATCAACACCCTGGAATTTATTAAACGGAAAGACCGCTTCTTTTACATGAAAATACGCCGGAATTATCTCTTCCGTGAAACCAATCTCAGCCAGCTTCTGACCGATCATGGCTAACGCGGCAACCTTAGCCAATGAAACACCGATACATTTAGAGACGAACGGCACTGTTCTTGAGGCACGTGGATTAACCTCAATCACATAGATCTCACCGTCCTGATAAGCAAGCTGAGTATTCATCAAACCAACGACACCTAATTCAAGCGCCATCTTTTTGACTTGCTCGCGCATCTCATCTTGTACATCAGCGGGCAGGTTGTATGGAGGGAACGAGCATGCAGAATCACCAGAGTGAACACCGGCTTGTTCTATATGCTGCATAATGGCGCCAATCACGACGGTTTCACCATCACTCACTGCATCAATATCAATTTCAATAGCAGCATTCAGGAAGTGGTCCAACAACACCGGTGCTTCATTAGAAACTTGCACCGCTTCCTTCATATAACGACGCAATTCGGTTTCACTATAGACAATTTCCATCGCCCGACCGCCCAACACATAAGAAGGACGAACAACTAAAGGATAACCAATTTTTTCTGCGGCTATAATCGCTTGCTCAAGAGAGCGCACGGTAGCATTCTCTGGCTGCTTCAGGCCAAGACGCTGTAACATTTGTTGAAACTGTTCGCGGTCTTCAGCACGATCAATGGATTCAGGTGATGTCCCGATAATCGGCACACCAGCCTGTTCCAGTGCTACTGCCAGTTTTAATGGTGTTTGACCACCAAACTGGACGATCACGCCTTTCGGCTTCTCGAGATGCACTATTTCTAACACATCTTCGAGTGTAATTGACTCAAAATATAAACGATCAGATGTATCGTAATCTGTTGAGACAGTTTCCGGATTACAGTTCACCATAATGGTTTCAAAACCCGCTTCGCGGGCAGCCAGCGCGGCATGCACACAGCAGTAATCAAACTCGATACCCTGGCCTATCCGATTAGGGCCGCCACCAATAACCATGATTTTTTCACGCTCAGATGGGGCTGCTTCACACTCTTCCTCATAGGTTGAGTACATATATGCAGTGTCTGTAGCAAACTCAGCGGCACAAGTATCAACACGCTTGTAGACAGGGCGGATATTTAAGCTATGCCGATGCTTGCGGAACTGTTTTTCGCTCACACCCAGCAAGGTAGCCAAACGCGCATCAGAGAAGCCCTTGCGCTTCAAACGATATACCTTATCTGCATCTAACTGCGACAAGGTCATATTAGCAACACGCTTCTCATCAAGAATTAAATCTTCGATTTGCGTCAGGAACCAGGGATCTATACCCGAAATTGCATACAGCTCTTCAACGCTCATACCTAGTCGAAAAGCATCGCCCACATACCAGATACGCTCAGCACCGGGCTGCTTCATCTCACGTACAATATCGGAACGCGCATCTTCACTGTTCAAATCAACGATCGGATCAAACCCGGTAGCGCCGACTTCCAAACCACGTAAAGCTTTTTGCAATGACTCTTGCAGCGTCCGCCCAATCGCCATGACCTCACCAACAGACTTCATCTGAGTAGTCAGACGGTCATTCGCTTGCGGGAATTTTTCAAAGGTAAAGCGAGGGATTTTAGTAACAACGTAGTCGATTGATGGCTCAAAAGAAGCAGGTGTAGCACCGCCGGTAATGTCGTTTTGCAGTTCGTCGAGTGTGTAGCCGATCGCCAGCTTCGCGGCCACTTTAGCAATAGGAAACCCAGTAGCTTTAGATGCCAGTGCGGATGAACGAGATACGCGCGGGTTCATCTCAATAACAACCATGCGCCCATCGACAGGGTTTACACCAAACTGCACGTTAGATCCGCCGGTTTCAACACCGATTTCACGTAACACAGCCAACGAGGCATCCCGCATTATTTGGTATTCTTTGTCGGTCAGCGTCTGCGCAGGTGCTACCGTAATAGAATCACCGGTATGCACACCCATGGCATCAAAGTTTTCGATAGCACAAACAATAATACAGTTATCGTTTTTGTCACGAACAACTTCCATCTCATATTCTTTCCAACCAATCAAAGACTCGTCTATCAAGAGCTCATTAGTCGGTGAAAGATCCAGGCCTCGCTCACATATTTCAACAAACTCTTCCGTGTTATAAGCAATACCACCACCGCTTCCACCCATCGTAAACGATGGACGGATAATGCAGGGAAAACCTAACTGGGCCTGAACCTGCTGCGCTTCTTCGAGGCTGTGTGCAATCGCTGCACGCGGGCATTCAAGACCAATTTTCTTCATCGCTTTATCAAAGCGAGAACGGTCCTCAGCCTTATCGATGGTATCGGCGTTAGCACCAATCATCTCTACGCCAAATTCAGCAAGAACACCTTCCCGCTCCAAATCAAGAGCACAGTTCAGTGCGGTTTGACCACCCATGGTTGGCAACAACGCATCTGGCCGTTCCTTTTCAATGATTTTCGCAACGGTTTTCCACGTTACTGGTTCGATGTAGGTGGCGTCAGCCATGGCTGGATCTGTCATGATGGTAGCAGGGTTCGAGTTAACCAGAATAACTCTGTAGCCCTCTTCACGCAGCGCTTTACACGCCTGCGCACCCGAGTAATCAAACTCACACGCCTGACCAATAATGATCGGGCCCGCGCCTAAAATCAGTATGCTTTTAATATCTGTGCGTTTTGGCATTGTATAAACCGGTCAAATCTATTTACTTAACTGATCAGTGTTTTTAATCAGGCGTATTTGCGAATTCTCATCTCTTTAATGAAGCGATCGAACAGAGGCGCTACATCGCGGGGTCCCGGGCTCGCTTCGGGATGCCCCTGGAAGCTGAACGCAGAACGATCCGTACGTTCGATACCTTGTAAAGAGTGATCGAACAAAGACTTATGAGTTGCCCGAATCGTACTTGGCAAACTGCTTTCATCAACAGAAAAACCATGATTTTGGCTGGTAATCATAACCTGCTTAGTATCTAAGTCTTGAACTGGATGGTTGGCACCATGATGACCAAACTTCATTTTTACAGTCTTGGCTCCTGAGGCGAGAGCTAACAGCTGATGCCCCAGGCAAATACCAAAAACAGGTACGGTAGTTTCGCAAATAGCCTTAATGGCGGTAATGGCATAATCACATGGCTCTGGATCACCCGGCCCGTTTGACAGGAAGACTCCATCAGGCGCCATATCTAATACATCAATGGCGGTGGTCTGTGCTGGCACGACTGTTACCCGACAACCTCGCTCCACTAACATCCGCAAAATATTGCGTTTGACACCAAAATCATAAGCGACGACATGGAAAGGCTGCTCACTTGGGTTACGCTCCGAATGACCGACACCTAGCTTCCATGTTGAAGAGTTCCACTCATATGCTTCAGACACACTCACTTCTTTAGCAAGATCCATACCTTTCAGACCAGGGAACGATTTTGCCTGGGCAAGCGCATCTTGTTCGTTAACTTCCCCAGCCATGATGCAGCCATTCAGGCAGCCTTTTTCCCGAAGAATACGCGTCAAGCGACGGGTGTCTATATCCGCAATACCTACAATATTATGATCTTTTAAATATTGGTCTAAAGAACGTTGATTTCTAAAATTGCTTGCCATCAGAGGTAAATCGCGAATAACCAAGCCAGACACCCAAGTGCCGGCTGATTCCTCATCCTCATCGTTTGTTCCAGTATTACCAATATGAGGATAAGTTAATGTTACGATCT
Source organism: Neptunomonas qingdaonensis (assembly GCF_900113275.1). Taxonomy (GTDB): domain Bacteria; phylum Pseudomonadota; class Gammaproteobacteria; order Pseudomonadales; family Balneatricaceae; genus Neptunomonas; species Neptunomonas qingdaonensis. Next base: position 795 of record NZ_FOOU01000020.1, on the reverse strand, counting down.
GTCTGCAATAGGAGGGATCTGTCAGAATTTCTTGATAACCGGTCATGGATGTGTTGAATACAACTTCACCGCTAGATTGACCGTCCGCGCCAATAGCAATACCCCTGAATATACTACCGTCTTCAAGGGCCAGAATGGCTGGTCTTGTCAATTGAACCTCCCCGCGTGTGCTGCGAATGAACAGATAACTATACGACACCTGAAAAAAAACGAGGAACAACCTCGTTTTAAAACCGGAATTATTAGTGCTACCTTTGAACTACAGGTAAACGGCGGTATTTTAGACGATCCATGCATCTCTGTCCACGCTCCATCCACCTAGAATCGCTGATCACTACAAAACCTATTTGCTCAGACAACACAGACACAGCAACAATGGCTACGGCAGATCCACCTGATTGATTCTCAGTTTTAAATTTTATTCCTTACGGGCATAAAAAAACCCCGATCACAGCGTGATCGGGGTTTTTTTATTAGGTGCTTGGCAATGACCTACTCTCACATGGGGAAACCCCACACTACCATCGGCGCTAAAACGTTTCACTGCTGAGTTCGGGATGGGATCAGGTGGTTCCATTTCGCTATGGTCGCCAAGCGTAAACTGTCACAACGAGGATTTGATGAAGGTTTTCTGTTGGTATCTTTTGTGTTTGTCTGTGTTAACAAGCGCTAGTAACTTTATCTTTTACGGTGATGCCTACTTCATTCAGCGTCACAACATGCTTCCCACACGCCTTTGGCGTTATATGGTCAAGCCTCACGAGCAATTAGTACTGGTTAGCTCAACGCCTCGCA
>NZ_FOOU01000002.1 GCF_900113275.1 Neptunomonas qingdaonensis | reverse complement strand
TTGAGGCACTGACTCAACTGACCTCGCTGACTGTAAGCCATTGCGATGCTTTAACCAGCCTGAGCGGCCTTGAGGCACTGACTCACCTGACCTCGCTATATTTAAACGGGTGTAATGCCTTACTCGACTATGTAGGACTAGATCAGTTGCATAACTTAGAGGTGCTTCAGATTGACGCCCGATACTACCACCAAAAAAACCAGCACTCGGATCCATCTAGGGTTCCTTGGTCCATAATGAAAAACCTACTACTTAACATGCCACAACTTAGTTTATCTGGCTCAATCAATATGGAGTATGTGCCTGCTGAACTCACCCACCCAATAGACCAAACCGCACTGGAAGATTGGTATTTTGAAATCGAACAGCAAGGTTACAGCAACCCCAAAACATTAAAAGTTATGCTGCTGGGTAATGGCCAGATAGGCAAAACGCAATTGGTACGGCGACTGCGGGGCAAAAGTTTTGACGAATCCATCCCCAGTACCCATGGTATTCAGATACATCATTTCACACCAGACGGTGAAGATTTCGAGATCAAGAGCTGGGACTTTGGTGGGCAAGACGTATACCTAGGCACTCACAGTTTATTTATTGATAACCGAGCCCTATACCTCTTGCTATGGCACCCTGATTACGAAAACAATAATCTTGTACTCGATGAACAACTCACCATTCGTAATCGCCCATTAAGCTATTGGCTGGCCTATTTAAAATCGTTGGCAGGTGCCAATGTACAAGTGCTGGTATGTCAAAGCCAGTGTGATAATCCGGGCGATGATAGGCGTGCCCCTATTCCACACCCAGTGCCTCTCGATGCACTGCGTGAAACAGTGATCAGCAATAAAACACCTGATGGCCTCAGTGCGTTTACTCCTTTGTTTAAGCGTGCTGTCGCCCATCAGCTAGATCGTAACGGCGTAGTCTGGATACCTAATTCTTGGTTTGCTGTGGAAGAAGCAATTCAAGAACTATGCACTCAACAAAAACTCCTACACTATTCAGACTATCTGGCGCTATGTGATAAACATCATGTCGCTGCACCTGGCACGCTTGCCAATTACCTCCATCAGGCGGGTGTGGTCTTTTATCGCAAACACCATTTTGATAATCAATTAATTCTTGATCAGGCATGGGCCCTACAAGGTATTTACCTGCTGTTAGAACGCAAAGAAGCCTTACCACTACTATCTGCAAGTAACGGAAAATTCACCCGGGATACTATAGAACAGTTACTCTGGCGGTACGAAAGTGAGTATAGCAAGCAAGACAAGTCTCTTTTTTTAGAGATGATGCAGCAGTGCGGTGTCTGTTTTAAAGTTGATGATGATGACTATATAGCACCCGATGCGCTGCCTGATAAAGCATACAAGGAAACTGACATAGAGCAGATTTGGCAAGACACCGATGCTGAGCATCATGTTCGCCTGCATTATGACTTTTTACATGACTCAACTATGCGTTACCTATTAAGTAAGATAGGAGAAAAAGCCAAAGCGGCTGCCTGCTATTGGCGTTATGGCTGTTGCTACTATGATGCAAAATCTCAATCCAAGGTCTGGTTTGACTCAACCCTTTTAACCGATAAAGAAAAAATAGAGACAGGCACTTTTGAGAACTATGGTCAGCCCGGCTTTATTGATATAAAAACCGCAGGCAGGAATGCAGAGAAGCTGATTTGTCATCTGTTAGATTCAATCAAAGGAGTTCAGCACTTGGAACAAAAAAGCCGTATCGAGTGGCAAAAGGGGCAACCAGATTCTTCACAAAAGCATAAAGGTTTATCACCCGAATCGGAACTCACTCCCTTTGGCGCATTGGAACCCGCTTCCCTGCCGCCCTCTACACGCTCAGCTGTGTATTTTTCTTATGCTTGGGGTGAGGATACAGACGAGCGACAACAAACCTGTGATCAAATCTACAACAAGTTATCTGAGGAAAATGAACTCAATATCTATCGTGATAAAAATGCAACAAAACCCGGCGATAGTATTGCAGCATTTGAGAGAAAGATTGGCCAAGCTGACTTTGTACTGCTGATAATGAGCGAAAAGTCTCTCTACTCAGTACATTGTATGAATGAACTACGATTAATTTACGAGCGCTCACAGCAACAGCAATCTGATTTTGTAGGAAGAGTAATACCCGTAGTGCTTAGCGATGCGAAAATTAGTACTAGGATCGATAAGTTCAAAGTAGTCGAACATTGGGTATCACAAGGACAAGAATTAGAAGACCTGATCAATAAAGTAGGTTTGGAGGCTGCTGGTGCGGAATCAGCAAATGAGAGGCAAATGATCAGAAGTATCAGTAACTGTACAATGAATGCCCTGACCTGGATCGGCGATTTGATTACAGAGCGACAACCAGAACTACAAGTAGACGCCACAATAGAGTTATTAAAAAAGCGGATTGAAGAACAAAAAAACCGTAAAAACTAATCTCTTTGTAGTGTGGGCTCACGTGCCGTCAACCAAGGTTTTTTCACAGCCCTTAATTTAATTACCTTCCCATTGTCCAGGAAACGCTACGATATTTACAACAACAGGTTGCCGAAACTATTGTTAAATTTATCAGTAAGATATTTATGGACAAATGGCTTTCGGAGAGTAAAGGTTAATAATGCCACTGTTGATTTTTGGTCCAGAAATTAGACGGTATTTGTTCATTAGGTGGCGTGGGATTTGATGCTTTAACGCATAAGTTGTAGTGAAAACAGAGAGACTGGAAGTAGGTATTAACTTGATAGGCCGTGCTGTTCTACCGGTGTTATGACACTCATATTTTAAGAAGCCGCGCTGTAAAAAATCATATATCGCATTGATGCTAACCCCTAACTGATGGGCTGCCTGGTATGGACTGAGGTAGCCCTCAGGCTGAAAAAATGAATCAACTCCAATGGTAAATTGGTATAAATTCAGTGGTTGACTCTTCTCTGGGGTGAAAGTGAACAAGTGCTCTCGTTGTAGCATTTTTTTTATGGTCATCGTAATGCTTTCACCGCGCAATTGAAGTTGCTTGAACGTGGCTTTTTTGTATCCTTTGGGAAAGCGTTTACAGGCTAGCTGTTGGAGGTGGGATATCCAGTTATTGATTTCTTCGGCGTCAATTAACCAGTCACGATTTAAGTCATCTGGCTTAATTATGTGTTGAATCACATCTGCTGAGAAAACCTGTCTTGCTTGGTAATTGCTGATTTGGAGGGCACTAGCCGCCTCTGATAGTGATAAGTAATGAGCTAGGTTCTCTTTCAGCTCTAAAATTTCTTCTCGTAAAAACACTGCATGCAGACCTCTTGTAAGAAAGTGCTCCTTGAGCAGTTCTTGCCTGACATAAACATTAATTCGGCTGCTGGAGCATTGCAGTAATTGCATTGATGTTTTTTTACTGAGGTATTGGGCTGATTTATGAATTTGTAAAGTCGTGCGGGAAATGCTGCTGGAAAAAGATGAGCTGGAGTATTTATCCTTTAAATAATTTTCAAACCAATAACGTAAAAAGGAATAAGCATTTGATATATAGAAGCTACCAGTATACAAATCGTCGTATAAATCACGGAAGCAGTGGCGGATACCTTCCTTCCCTCGCCTCGACATAGGGCTTGATTCAAAGTGTTGCAGTAGAGAGTAATAGCCATGTGGCCAATCTTTTAAATAGTTGAAAGCAATAGAAAAAATAGGGATGAGATCTTTGTTACTGTTGGTTTTTAGTCGAAGTGCAGAGTTGGCTATCATTCGGTGATGGAATTTCACAAAAAAATGTAGCAGTAAAAGGAAATCAAATAGCGTTACTTCAGGTAACCCTTCTATGCCAAGTGTTGATGGCTCGTTGGTGATTAACTGATGGATTGCATTGCTGACTTCCTGCTCTTGCGGATCAGGATTAGAAGGCGTGTATTCAGACTTGGCTATCCATTCGAGCTTTCTGGCTAGATAGGGAGTGGCCCACGTCAAGCGCGTATTGGTGTCCGGAAGGCAATCAAGCAGTACTGTTGAATGCTTGGTGCAATGCGTAGTAGCAAGAAAAAGGTGGTGTACAGGTTGATACCCAAGCTCAATAAAACATTGGGGGCAAAACTTGGGTCTGTTTAGTCCAACTGACTGGGCTGGAAACTCTAATGAGTTGAAACGGAGTGTTCCGTCTTGACTGGACTGAACCGTCATTTTCTGGAATTCACGTGGTGAGAGGGTGCATAGGGTTGCTAATGGTCTAAGATCTGTTTTGCCTAAGAGCAAGCTAGTGGTGGGTAAGCGGTTGTTAGCAATGAGCACTCCAGAGCAGCGTAAAACTTGTATCGGGTTCTTATAACCGTTTAGCCCGCTGAGCCTTATCAAATAGCTGAGAATGTGTTCATTGGCTTTGGGCTTTGGTCTGGCTATAAACATAGGTCGTCAGTTTTGTGGTGACTGATATAAAAAGAATAAGCTGAAATTAAAATAATGGCATCATAATTGTCGCCTAACAATGGTTTTTTACTTTTTGCACTGAGTCATGTTTGGCGTGAGCGTATAACGTTTATTTATGCCTTGAATTTTATGGACAGGTAGCCTGTGCGAGAATGATTAAGGAGCCCTGAGCGGGTATAGTCTCATGCTCTCGTTTATACATGCCAATATGATTAATGTGATTGTACAAAGCGTTCCTGACTGATTCTGAGGGCTCCTACGTATATTCTTGACTTAGAAGGCTGTGCATAAATACCCCGTCACCAGCACCACACAGTGAATCACCACTAATTCACACCTTACCTTGGCAGTTCGGGTGCAGATGGAAGGTTTAGTGCCCAGTATTGGGCTTATTTACTATCCGATAGCGAGTCTTTTAACTGTTAGCGTGTTGGGCGGGTATCGGTTGAGGTTTTCTCAAGCTATAGTCCCTTCTTCATACTATGGCGGTAGCATTGCTCCAGTATAATAAATTGTATAGACCAGTAAATGGCTGGGTTCAGGATGATAAAAAGCTAATGGTAGAGCAGCACAAGAAACAACTCGAAAAACAACTCTGGAATATCGCTAACGCCCTGCGTGGCAATATGAGTGCCGATGAATTCCGCGATTACATCCTCGGTTTCATCTTCTATAAATACCTTTCTGAAAAAATGCACCGCTATGCCGATGCCATTCTCAAAGAAGACGGCATCGCATTCGACAGCATCGATGAGACCAGTGATGAGGGGCTAAAGTATCTAGAAGCTATCAAAACCGAAGCCATCAATCAGCTCGGTTTTTTCCTTAAGCCCTCGGAACTATTCCATGTTATTGCTGAAAGGGGTGAGCAGGGCGAGTTTATTATTGAGCCATTGGGGGTCGTGCTGCGCCATATCGAACAAAGCACCATGGGTAGTGATGCTGAAGACGACTTTAACGGCCTGTTTGATGACCTGGATCTCACCTCGAACAAACTGGGCAAAACTGAAAAATCCAAAAATGAGCTGATCAGCAAAGTTCTCACCCACTTGGATGCTATCGACTTCCGTTTGGATGACACTGAAATCGACGTGTTGGGCGATGCCTACGAGTACCTGATTGGTCAGTTTGCCAGTGGTGCCGGTAAGAAGGCCGGTGAGTTTTACACGCCTCAGATGGTGTCTAAGTTGCTGGCTAAGATAGTAACCTTTGATAAAACCCGTTTACGTAATGTTTATGACCCTACCTGTGGCTCCGGTTCCTTGCTGTTACGTGTCGCAAAAGAGGTGGATGAAGTGAGCGAGTTCTTCGGTCAGGAATCCAACCCCAGCACCTACAATCTGGCACGCATGAACATGATCCTGCACGACGTGCACTACAGCCGTTTTGATATTCAGCAGGATGACACCCTCGAAACGCCACACCATACCGACAAGCGCTTTGAAGCCGTTGTCGCCAATCCACCATTTTCTGCTGACTGGTCAGCTAATGTCGGTTTTTTAACCGATGAGCGCTTTGCTGATTACGGCAAGCTAGCGCCAAAATCCAAAGCTGACTTTGCCTTTGTGCAACATATGTTTTATCAGCTGGATGACGATGGGATCATGGCCGTGGTGCTACCTCATGGTGTGTTATTCCGTGGCGCAGCAGAAGGCCATATTCGCCAGTTTTTGATTGAGCAGAAAAATTGCTTGGATGCAGTCATAGGTTTGCCCGCCAATGTGTTTTTTGGAACCTCCATTCCTACCTGTATTTTGGTGCTGAAGAAGCAGCGCGAGCATAACGATAACGTATTGTTTATTGATGCCAGCGCCCATTATGGCAAAGCGACCAATCAGAACTACCTGCGTGATGAAGATTTGGATCGCATTTTGGATGCGATTGAAAAACGCGAGTTTGTCGATAAATTCGCTTATGCCGCCTCGTTAAAAGAGATTAAAGAAAATGATTTTAATCTGAATATTCCGAGGTATGTGGATACGTTTGAGGAAGTAGAAGCTATTGATTTAGTAGTGGTATCAAATTCTATTAGATCATGCGAAGCAGAAATTGAAAACGTAGATAAAGTGTTGGTTGATTTCTGTTCTCAACTTCAAATTGAAGTTCCATTTACGGAGAAGCTGTAGTGTTGACCCTTGCAAGAGCAGCTTTAGATATTAGATTTCCAAAATTTGCTGATGATTGGCTTCCTGAGACAATTGAAAATTTAGCTCATGTAACCTCTGGGGGAACGCCAAATAGAAGTAATAAAGGGTATTGGGGTGGAGATATTCCATGGGTTACAACTTCGAAAATTGATTTTAATGAGATTGAAGAGGCTGATGAATTTATTACTCAAGAAGGCTTGGGTAATTCATCTGCCAAATTATTTAAGCGGGACACTCTCTTAATTGCACTATATGGACAAGGGGTGACACGAGGGAAAGTCGCTATTCTTAAGAAACCTGCCGCAACCAATCAGGCTTGTGCGGCTGTTAGCTTTGATGCTGAAAGAGTATTGGTAAAATTTGCTTTTTACTATCTTCAAAGAAATTATGAAGCAATTAGAAATATTGCTAACGACGGCGGACAAAAGAACTTGAGCGGAGGTTTAGTAAAAGCTATTAAGTTACATGTTCCCCGTAACTTGGAAGAGCAACAAAAAATCGCTGACTTTCTCTCCGCCGTCGATAAAAAAATTAGCCTGCTAAAACAAAAAAACGCCTTATTGCAGCAATACAAAAAAGGCGTGATGCAGCAGCTGTTTTCCCGGCAGATTCGTTTTAAGGATGATAACGGAAATGATTTTCCTGATTGGCAAGAATATCGACTAAACGGCGTTTTAGTGCTGCAAGAAAACTCGCTAAATATGCTCGACAATGAAGAGTATGAACTAATCACTGTTAAACGCAGAAATGCCGGTGTTGTTAGCCGTGGAGTTTTCAAAGGAAAAGAGGTGCTGGTTAAAAATCAGTTCATTTTAAAGAAAAATCAATTTGTTATCTCTAAGCGACAAATAGTTCATGGCGCATGCGGAATGGTGCCTGAATCATTAGATGGGGCAATTGTTTCAAATGAATACAATGTGTTTGAGGCCAATAATGAAAAGCTAGATATTCATTATTTTAACTTGCTAGCGACAACGTTAGATATGAAGAAGGCCTTTTTTAGAAACAGTGATGGTGTGCATATCGAAAAACTGTTGTTTAAGACAAAAGGTTGGCTGAAAACCAAAATGCTTTTCCCGTGTGTCGATGAGCAGAGAAAGATTCTAAAATTCGTTAAAGCACTCGATAACAAAATCGAACTTGCCGCCCAGCAAATCGAACTCACCCAAACCTTTAAAAAAGGTCTGCTACAGCAGATGTTTGTGTAAATAGCGGTTGCTAAGGAGAGCATCTTGTCAGTACAACCAGAAGCCATATTAGAAGACAACTTGATTGCCCAGTTAAGTAAGCAGGGCTTTGAAGTAGTTAGCATCAATGATGAAGCCTCGCTGCTGGCCAATTTAAAAAACCAACTGGAAAAGCTCAATGATATGCAGTTGAGCAGCGGTGAGTTCAAACAAGTGCTTAACCGTCTGGGCAAGGGCACAATATTTGAAAAAGCCAAAACCTTGCGTGACCGCCTGCAAATCAACAAAGAGGATGGCACGGCAGCTTATATCCGTTTTTTGCATGAAGAGTCCGAAAAAAACAACTATCAGGTCACCCAGCAGGTCACGGTAGAAGGCCGCTATAAAAACCGTTACGACGTCACCGTGCTGATCAACGGTTTGCCGCTGATCCAGATCGAACTCAAACGCCGTGGCCTGGAGTTAAAAGAAGCCTTTAACCAGATTAACCGCTACCAGCGCCACAGTTATTGGGCGAGCTATGGTCTGTTCCAGTATGTTCAGATTTTTGTTATCAGCAATGGGGTGAACACCAAGTATTACGCCAATAACAAAAGCCAGAGTTTTAAACAAACCTTCTTCTGGGCTGATGAACACAATAACCGTTATACCGATCTAACTAAGTTCGCCGAGATGTTTTTACGACCTGCGCACCTGAGCAAGATGCTCAATAACTATGTTGTACTAAACGAAACTGGCCGTTTTTTAATGGTGATGCGCTCTTATCAAATCTACGCTACTGAAGCGATTGTAGAGCGGGTAAACACCTCTGATCAAAACGGTTATATCTGGCATGCCACTGGCTCCGGTAAAACCTTGACCAGCTTTAAGGTCGCGCAAATCCTCACCACCTCGCCCGAGGTACATAAGGTGGTGTTTGTGGTGGATAGAAAAGATCTGGATTTTCAAACCAGTAAAGAATTTAACGCCTTTGCTAAAGGCTGTGTTGATAGTACCGACAACACCAAAGTACTGGTCGATCAGTTCACGGATGCGCCCGTACCTGCTAATAAAATCAATGAGCAGCGTAATAGCAAGCTGATCGTCACCACTATTCAAAAGCTTAATAACGCTATCAGCCATAAACGTTACACCAAAAAGATGGACAAACTTAAAGATAAATCCATCGTGTTTATTTTTGATGAATGCCACCGCAGCCAGTTTGGTGAGACCCATCAGCGCATCGTCAGTTTTTTTAATAACCACCAACTGTTCGGCTTTACCGGTACACCTATTTTTGTCGAAAATGCCCATAGCAAAGCCTCACGTAAATACACCACTAAAGATCTGTTTGATGAGTGCCTGCACAAGTACACCATTGTCGATGCGATCAAAGACGAAAACGTCCTCAAGTTTGGCATTGAATATGTAGGGCGTTACAAAGAGAAAGAAGGCAGCAAAAACGCAATCGATATCGAAGTGGAAGGTATCGACACCCAGGAGCTCCTGGAAGCCCCTATGCGGCTGAATAAGATAGCCGACTATATCATCGCTAACCATAAGAGCAAAACCCACAGCAAAGCCTTTACAGGCATGTTCTGCGTCAGCTCAGTCCCTGCCCTGATTGAATACTACAAGCTGTTCCAGCAGAAAAAAGAAGCAGGTGAGCATGATTTACGCATAGCCACTATTTTCTCCTACGCTGCTAATGAAGAAGACCCAGATGCCAATGGCTTTCTAGACAGTGTGGATGAGGCTCCGGATATAGAGGGGATCGCAGAGGCTTCGTCAAATTACGGTGCCAACACCTTTACCCATAGCCGCGATAAGCTGGAACAGTTTATTGGTGACTACAATCAGATGTTTGGTACGAGATACACGACCAAGGATAGTGAGTCGTATTACAACTATTACAACGATATCTCTAAAAAGGTGCGTGAGCGAAAAATCGATATTTTGTTGGTGGTGAATATGTTTCTGACCGGCTTTGATAGCCAACCATTAAACACATTGTATGTGGATAAGAACCTCAAACACCACGGTCTTATTCAAGCCTATTCCCGTACTAATCGAATTCTGAATGAGCAAAAGTCTCAAGGTAATATTGTCTGCTTCCGTAACTTAAAAGCAGCAACCGACACGGCATTAACATTGTTTGCTAACAAGGATGCTAAAGAGACGGTGATCATGCCGCCTTATGAAGAGTTCCTTAAATTGTTTAATCAGGCCTATGGCAAGCTGCTGTCGATAGCGCCCGATTTAGAGAGTGTAGATGACTTGGCTGATGAGGAGCAGGAACTAGCCTTTGTGCAGGCGTATAGAGAGCTGCTGCGCCTGAAGAATATATTAAGTACCTTTGCCGATTTCAGTTTTGATGATGTGAAGATTGATGAGCAAGAATTTGAAGATTACAAAAGTAAGTACCTAGATTTATACGACAAGGTGCGCACCGATAACCAAACCCAGAAAACCTCAATTCTTGAAGATGTCGATTTTGAGCTAGAGCTTATACACCGTGATGAGATCAATGTTCGGTATATCACTCAGCTGATTGCTAAATTGAAAGGCACGGATAATAACAAAGACTATGAGTACCAATACAAATCCATTATGGATCTATTGGGCGGCACACCTGAGCTACGCAGCAAGAAAGAGCTTATTGAGAAGTTTATCAAGACCAATCTGGATAAAGTGCAAACCCCTGAGCAAGTAGGTGAGGCTTTTGATGCCTATTGGGAGGTCGAGAAACATAAGGCTCTTACTGAGTTGTGCGAGGAAGAATCGCTGGTTACTGATAGCTTTAAAGCGATGGTGGATAGAATGATATACACCAATCGCAGCCCACTGCGTGACGACGTGTTTGATGTGCTGCAAGCCAAGCCTAAACTACTACAGCGCGAGAATGTATTTAATCGTGTGACAGACAAGGTCAGAGGGTTTGTTGAGACGTTTTATAAGGGTTTTTAAGAGGCTCATAGCAGGTGAGCTAGTCCGAGTCAGATGTTGTATTAAAAGGGAATAAATTGGATGTCATGACGAGCAGGTATCGTACGCTTGGACAGGGTATGGGCCGGATGGATGATGTGGAGTATGTAATCAGAACTAATACACAACCCAGCTACATAGAATGTATGAAAGCCAAGATCGAGAGCTCGATAGGGGAGCGTATTTACAGCAAGGGCCTCGGCACTGTTGAACCAATATTCGGAATTATTGAAAATAAAATGCTTTAAGCGTTTTACGCTGAGAGGTTAATGGAAGGTAATGCCAGTGATTACATTAATATCGAGAAGATCGCGACCCAACGCATTGAGTGAAGATTAAAGGTCACTTCCTGCTTACTCATAAGTCTGAAAAGGCAGCATGGGAATCAATATAAACGTGTTTTAATTGATGAAATCAGAGTAATAAAAAATCGATCAGGCATTAATAATAATCAAGAAAGGGTTTTGAGGATGTGTGTTTTTATGCAGGAATGTCAAATTCGACAGTCTTGTTATTATTTTATAAGGAAGTGGGGTATTGAAGAATTCATCTATTTATCTAGTTATTTTTATTTTATTTTCTCTTTTATGTTCATATGTTTTATGCACATATATTCCTGGTTTCAAAAGAGAACTTGGATTTTATGACACAATATCTGTAAGTGATGGAGATGAAAATGTAGACTTAGATAAAGCCTTAATTGTAGATGCTTGTAATCAGGATAAAACATCCTGCTTAAAAAATGTAATCTTAATTAAAGGTCGATTAGATGAGGGGACGATAAGTTCAATCAAAAATCTAAAAGGCCCGAACAATAAAATAATTTGTTTTGATAGCCCTGGAGGGAGTATTAATACTGCTACAGAAATAGGTTATTGGATTAAAGAGAATGGTTTTGATACTTGCTTGGCGGAAAAATATATCGTTAAAAATAAAAGGGTATTGACTACTACGGTTTGTTACTCTGCATGCCCGTTTGTTTTTGTTATGGGTAACGAAAGAATTATGATAGGTAATGATTTTCAAGTCGGTCTTCACCATTCAGGTGGAACCGTTGATTTTTGTTTTTGTTCTTTTAACTATAATTCTTTAGAATTTGTTGCCAATAATAAATACAAAGAGATGGTAGGTTTATCTAACGCAAGTGAGCAACATATAAATATGCTTGATGATAGCTTACTAATTGACTTTAGTGAGATTTATATATTGCCACCAACTAAGTTTGATAAATATAAACTGTTCACAAAAAAAATATAACAAACGCGTCAATTAGGACGCTCTAAGCTCGCGTCAATTAGGACGCTCTAAGCTCGCGTCTATCATGCGGACGTTGATGTAACGGAGCAAGGAATTGTTTTCATTTATATAGTCTCAATTATATCGTGCCTGACTCTGTCAAAGTTTGGTGTACAGCAAGACTTCCTCGGTTAGCGGGTATCTTTTTATTTAGCAGTGTTTCGTGTTTTATCTTCGTGATCGATGATCCCGACATAGGGAGGTCGGGTATGTAAAACGATTCAACAATAATGGAGATGAGTAGTATTGTAGAAATTCATGGGTCTTCCTCTTTTTTGGTTTGGTTTAATGCCCATAGGCGCTTCACGCACGAATTCCTAAACGCCATTTAGCGCCATTTAAGACGCTTGCCGACCATGTATGTGTGAAAACCATTTTCCGATTTTTATAGTGTATTTGAAGGTAGAATGATGCGTGAATTTCGTCTTTGTCGGACCTATTAATAGAAATTCATCGTTTGTGCCGTTGATGTACTCCTGAAAAGCTCTGACCTGTATTATCTTATATTGTGGGATTTAATCGCATGTTTACCATGATGCGCTGATTAAATGACCGGAGAGAAAACTACCTGTATCAAGCCTGAAACTATGTCACGGAAAAATTCGGCCATGAAACTTCTTTTTGCTTTTTGCTTTTTGCTTTCTGCGCATCATTATCATCAATACTACGGTAGCTTTGCAATATTTCTTCTACAGTCTCTGATTAACTGTCAAATTTTAATCAAATGACGATTTTTTTTGTCCAGAAATACAGAAATAAAGTGCTAAGTTATTGATCTTTATAACTGACAATATATGATTCTAAAATAGGGATTGAATGTGTCGGGCAGGGGATGGCTCTTTTTTGCAAAACTCACGGCTGTCTAAGTACTCTTATCTCTTTGAATTATAATAAATTAATGCTTTTGTGGTTTTTTCTTGAAACCCCAAAAGGGTATAAATTAATAGAAATCCATAGGCTCTAAAGAGGTTTTACCCACAATGCGAAAGATACTTGGTTCCTTCATATTGGTTTTTTCAACTCAATGCATCGCAGAACCGAGCACGTCAGCAACATATTTAATGGAAGACTCTTTATCAATGTTTGAATGGGGGCTTTACCGCACAGAGGAAAGCTTTAAAGAAAAGAAATTTAAAGATTTAGACATTGTAGTTCGAAATATGTTTAGGGCTGAATATGACTGGGATCTAAATAGAATTAATCTGACAGTGAATGTCTACCCCTCTTATAGCAGCGTAATGAATACCGGTGCCAAAAATATTTGTAGAGCAGTGATTTTAGATATTAAAGGTGATCTTGGCTATGGCTTTGATAAAGAGTTGAGACATTTAATAAGTATAAGTAGATTTTTTGTTCATAAAGGGTTTTCAAATAAAAATGAGCCTCAAAATTTAATGGAAGACTTGGAACATATGACAAATGTAAAGGTTCAGGTTTTAGCGAGCAAAACTAATGAATCGAAGTTTAGTCTAAAAGCAGCCTGTACTAGCGGGTTATCAGAAAAAGATATATATTTTTTTGATAGCTGAAATAAGAAAAATCTTGAAAAAGCATTAGGTTGAGAATGTAAATTAGTCTTGTAAGAATTTCATTACATGGCAGAAATAATTAACTTACCCGCTTAAATAAAGAATAAATGGAAGAATATTATGTCACTTCTTGACGAAGTTAATGAGAAAAGAAAAGAGATTAGGACTGATGGGTACGCTATGTCTATTAGCGAATGGGGATCACTTTACGAAAGTAAGGAAATTGATATTCATCCAGAATTCCAGCGTTTCTACCGCTGGAGTGATACCCAAAAAACTAACCTTATAGAATCAATATTGTTAGGTATTCCGATTCCACCAGTATTTGTGAGTCAGCGTAAAGATGGGATATGGGATGTGGTAGATGGACTGCAAAGGTTATCCACTATCTACCAATTCATGGGGATATTAAAAGATGAAAATTCTAATAATGTAGAACCATTAACTCTCTCAGCAACAAATTACTTACCCAGCCTTGGCGGCAAGAAATGGAACAATCCAGATGATGAAAATAACTCTTTTAGTCAAGAGCTAAGGTTGATTATTAAACGCTCAAAAATTAATGTGAGTATCGTTCTTAAAGAAAGTGACGAGACTGCAAAATATGATTTATTTCAGAGGCTAAATACGGGTGGTTCAGATCTAAGCCCTCAAGAGGTGCGAAATTGTATTTTGGTGATGCTGAACAAAGAGTTTTATAACTGGCTTCAATCACTTGCTTCCTATCCATCATTTCAGGAATGTATAGCTTTAAGTGAGCGGCCACTCAAGGAATCATATGACTTGGAACTTGCACTTCGATTTTTAATATTTTCCGATATTGATGCTGAACAGCTTGAGAAACTTGGGGATGTGGGAATATTTATTACTGAGAAAATGAGAAATATCGCAATTAATGATGACTTTGATAAAGTCTCTTGGGAAGCGCTATTTAAGAAAACATTCGATTTACTTAGAGATAACCTTTCCGATGAGTCATTTAAAAGGTATAGCACTGACAAGCAGAAGTTCTCTGGTGGTTTTTTGTTGTCACAATATGAAGTAGTAGCATACGGCGTTGGTTACAATCTAAAAAATGGAAACCCTGTTATAGATCTGAGAAGGAAGGCCGCTGGTATATGGAGTGATCAGCGATATACCGACTGGTCTGGTTCAGGCATAACTGCGACACGTAGACTTCCAAGAATACTACCATTCGGCCGCGAGGTTTTCGATGGCAACAATTAGAACTAAAGAGGACCTTGTTGATAAGATTGGGCAAGATCATGTTTGGAGATTGAGAGAGATTTCCGAATTAAAAAATCTTATTCAAGAGCCTACCATTTCAAAAATTAGAAAGAGAGTGTTATGTCGTTCAGGAATCGCATTATTGTATGCTCACTGGGAAGGTTTCGTAAAAAAATCTGGCACATATTTTTTAGAATATATAGCAGCGCAGAGACATACTATATCAGAACTAAAAAGTAATTTTGTCACATTGCTTGTAAGAGGAAAAATAGACAAAGCTAGTGAGTCTAATAAATATTCTGCGTTTGATGAAGTTACAAGATATATAATTGATAATCAGTCAACCCGAGCAAAAATACCAACAAAAAATGTTGTAGAAACACAATCAAATTTATCTACTAATGTGCTAAAAGAGATCATGTGGTGCTTGGGGCTAGATTATTCATTTTATGAGTCTAAAGAGAAGTTGATTGATTTAATGCTTGTAGGAAGAAGGAATTATGTTGCACATGGTGAAGCTCTTGAGATTGAAAGTGATGATTTTGTAGAAATGATTGATGAGGTATTAGGACTTATGAATATATTTAAAAACCAGTTAGAGAATTCCTGTCTAACAGAATCGTACAAGGCCGCATGATGCCTATCACGGAGCTTCAACCTGGGTTTCGGGCGTTGATGCTGTCGGATTAGTCCCACAGTCCTTGGCCTTCGGGCGGGTAGTTATCTAAAATCCAGTAAAAGAATATTACCCCGCAGGATGCAACGGATGGCACGTTATAAACACTACGATTACCAGCAAAGCAAGATGATGCTGATGCGTCTTGCAGACCAGTTCCAGCCCGACACTTAGGGCTCTTATCATTATTAGTACTATTTTATGGCAGTCGATTAAGAGCTCGTTTCAGATTACGGTGGTTAAAAAGTGAAATTTGTATTAATCCCAAGAGACATAAATGTACCAACCTCTGCCATTGATACGGTATTTTTAAAAATCGATCATTGGAATGATTATTCGTTCGTTACGATGTTTCATATGACTGTATTTGATGATAAAGGTCACAGCTCAGATATAGGCAGTTTGAAAATTGGATTTCAAGGGCAAGATATCTCAGTTCCAACATACAAAAAAATTGAATCCCCTTTTAACTTTTTGGATGAAAGGTATTTCTCTGTAGGAGATGATTTAGAATTTTATAAGAACCTTCGAGCAGCCTTGCCATTATCTGCTGGGAATCATGTTCTTAAATCACTACGAGATGTGGCTTATGATAAAAATATCTTATTACAGGCTTTAGAGGAGGAGGTTTTTAAAACGTCTCACCTAAGGAGCGTTAGCCTAACTGCAATATCTGGACAGTTCTCACGGTTTCTATCTGGGGCTGCATCATTAACAAACTTCAAATTTTCTTTTAAAAGGGAGGAGAACGCTAAGTTTTCTGAAATTACATTAGAGTTTGATGTGACAGTGAAGGCTAAGCCACGAAATAACATACATGCCATTATTGGGCGGAACGGGATAGGAAAAACGACACTTTTAAATGGAATGATAGAAGGGATTATTGGGGGGGCGAATGAGTGTGCGTTTTATGATCGCGAAGGAGACCAGGAATCTAAGATTCCAAATGATTATTTTAGCCGATTAGTATCAGTATCATTTAGTGCATTTGATCCGTTTGAGCCTCCGCAAGAGCGGCATGATCCCACCAAAGGAACCTGTTATAGCTATATTGGGTTAAAAGCAAATGATGGTTCTGATGAGGGTTACTTAAAGCGACTTAACGAGTTAAGAAATGATTTTGTTAAAGCTTTGAGTTCTTGCTTCATGCAGACGGGCAAGAAAGAACGCTGGCTAAAAGCTATAAAAATTTTGGAATCGGATGAAAATTTTGCTGAGATGCAGTTAGGGAGTTTGACTTCGCTAGATCAAGAAGTGTTATCTGCTGGAGCGATCAAGAAAGCTTCTCTGATGAGTTCTGGGCATTTTGTGGTTTTGCTTACAATTACAAGACTTGTTGAAACCGTTGAGGAAAAAACGTTAGTCCTCTTTGATGAACCCGAAGGACACCTACATCCTCCTCTGCTATCAGCTTTTATACGTTCATTGAGCGAGCTTCTCCATGATCGTAATGGTGTTGCAATTCTAGCGACTCATTCCCCCGTGATTTTGCAAGAAATACCCCAATCTTGTGTTTGGAAAGTGACTAGGTTTGGAAAGAAAACCCAAAAAGAGCGGCCTGGAATCCAAACATTTGGTGAAAATGTGGGGGTGCTTACAAGGGAGGTTTTTCGTCTGGAGGTAACTAAATCTGGTTATCATGATCTTCTAGTTGCATCTGTCCAGAGCGGTGATAGTTATGATGAAATACTAAATAGCTATGATGGTCAGTTAGGCTTCGAGGGTCAGGTGTTGCTCAGGACTCTGATCTCCGCACGGGATAAATAAGGTTAATTCATGAAAAAATTACCTTATCCGCCATTTAGCTTTGAAGATGCTTATCAAGCATCCTTGGATAATGTAGGTGTTGGAACTGATTTGTATACGAGGTTGTTATTTGAAAAACAGCTGATCCTGGACAACGAAGATAAGTATAAGCAAAAAGCAGAGTCACTTTGCCTACATACTTTCCAATGTGCGCGGCATGGTCACTCCGAGGATAAGATTGTAGGTGATGTTACTAAAGATGATTTGAAAATACTTTATGAGACATATTTTCTGAAAGAGTCAACTGCCGCTCGGGATATTTATGAGGCAATTAAAGCTTCTACCGGTGGGGTCTGTCCGATATGTGGCTTTGGGAGTGTGCATACTTTAGACCATTACTTGCCTAAGTCGCGTTACCATTTGTTTTCCGTATTACCTATCAATTTAGTCCCCGCATGCCGAGACTGTAATACTGGGAAGGGTAGCTCAGTTATATCTCAACCTGAAATGCTATCCATACATCCATATTTTGATGATTCTATGTTTTTTGATGAGAGGTGGATCAGGGGTACGGTAAGGCACGACACTATCCCCATTGTTACTTACTCTGTTTATCCTCCTGCAACATGGTCGGCACTATCTAAAGAAAGGGTTGAAACTCACTTTGTGGCGTTTGGCTTAGGCGACGCTTTTTCTGTACAGGCTACTACCGAGATGACAACAGCAATAGAAACTGTCCGGGGGTTGTTACCTATAATGGAGGAAGGAGGTGTTTCGGGGCACTTCCATAGAATATCGCAGTGCCATCAACCTAACTCTTGGCGATCAATTTTCTACATTACATTAGCTGAGGATGATTGGTTTTGCCGAGGAGGTTTTTTAGACTAGTGTTGTTTGTTCTACGCCACTACCTTAGTCGATCTATACTAGCTTTATTATTAATAGTTTTGTGCAAGAGGTTACATGTTTTTATATTGTCGCTTAATGCGTTTCTTGCATGCTATCCTTCGAGTGGTTCTGAAGTAAGGATGAATATTTTGCCATATTATGGTTAATTTTGGCTTATAAATGTCATTATATGGTTTATTTTTATGCAGCCGTATTGTTTTTATACCCTGATATAAGTGATCTATTTGGGTTTTTTGTGACAGGTTATGGTTTATAAGACAAGTTGATGGATATTAAAACATGAGTGAAGTAATAACAGACGATAGCATCGAACGTTTATCGCTGAAGGATTTTACCGAAAAAGCGTATCTGGACTACTCCATGTACGTCATTCTGGATCGTGCTTTGCCACATGTTGGCGATGGCATGAAACCTGTGCAGCGCCGCATTGTTTACGCAATGTCCGAGTTGGGTTTGAAGGCCGCTGCCAAGCATAAGAAGTCTGCGCGTACGGTCGGTGATGTGTTGGGTAAATACCATCCGCATGGTGATAGTGCCTGCTATGAAGCGATGGTGCTGATGGCGCAGCCATTTAGTTATCGCTATCCACTGGTGGATGGTCAGGGGAACTGGGGCTCACAAGATGATCCTAAATCATTTGCTGCGATGCGTTATACCGAAGCCAAGCTGACTAAGTATGCCGAAGTCTTATTGCAGGAAGTGAGTCAGGGTACGGTCGATTGGCTACCCAACTTTGATGGAACCCTGCTCGAGCCGGCGGTACTGCCGGCGCGTTTACCCAATATCCTGCTGAATGGCGGCAGCGGTATTGCGGTGGGTATGGCTACTGATATTCCGCCGCATAACCTGCGGGAAGTGACCTCTGCCTGTATTCATCTGCTGGATAATCCCAAAGCGGATATTGCTGAGTTGTGCACATTTATTCCAGCGCCGGATATGCCAACGGATGCCGAGATTATCTCTTCGCCCAGCGACCTGCTGAAGCTTTATGAGACAGGTAAGGGGTCGGTGCGGATGCGGGCCGTTTACACGCAGGAGCAGGGCGATATTATTGTCACTGCGCTGCCGTATCAGGTGTCGGGTGACAAAATTCTCGAGCAGATCGCACAACAGATGCAGCAGAAAAAGCTGCCGATGGTGGCGGATCTTCGTGATGAGTCTGATCATGAAAGTCCGACTCGCCTGGTGATTATTCCGCGCTCCAACCGTATTGATGTCGAGCAGTTGATGGCGCATCTTTTTGCGTCGACAGACCTTGAGAGAACCTATCGTGTCAATATGAACATGATCGGTGTGGATGGGCGTCCGCAAGTAAAAAATCTGCGTATGATTTTGACTGAATGGCTGAGTTGGCGCACCGGTGTTGTACGTCGTCGTCTTGAACATCGCCTGTCGAAAGTGTTGGATCGGCTGCATATCCTCGAAGGTTTGATGGTTGCTTATCTTAATATTGATGAAGTGATTGCGATCATTCGTTATGAAGATGAACCTAAACAGGAGTTGATGAGGCGCTTTAACCTGAGCGATATTCAGGCTGACGCAATTCTCGATCTGAAGCTGCGCCACCTGGCTAAGCTTGAAGAGTTTAAGATCAAGTCAGAGCAGGATGAGCTGGAAGCTGAGCGTAAAAAACTTGAGCTGATATTAGGCTCTGATCAAAGAATGCGTACGCTGATTAAAAAAGAACTCACGCAAGATATGGAGACATACGGCGATGCACGGCGTTCGCCTCTTGTGTCGCGCCAGGAAGCGCAGGCGTTTAGTGAAAAAGATCTGCTTTCGTCGGATCCTGTGACGGCTGTTATTTCGAAGCAGGGCTGGATACGTGCCGCAAAAGGGCATGATATAGACGGTGCTGGTTTGAGTTATAAGTCTGGCGATGGATTTAAATTGGCGTGTGCCGGCCGCATGAATCAGCCGCTTATTCTGCTTGATTCAACCGGACGAAGTTATACGCTGGAAGCGCATACCTTGCCTTCTGCCCGCGGACAGGGGGAGCCGATTACCGGACGTATAACCTTACAGAAAGGGGCTGTCATAGAAGCGGCTATATCCGGTAAAGATGATGATAAAATATTATTGGCATCCGATGCCGGATATGGATTTATTACCTCTATTGCTGACCTGTCGAGTAAAACCAAGAATGGTAAAGCGGCACTGACTTTGCCGAAAAATGCGCACGTGCTGGATCCTGTCAAGGTTGACGATATGGCGCAGGCATTATTAGCGGCTATCACGAGTGAGGGGCGTTTATTGGTATTCCCTGTATCTGAGTTGCCAGAGCTGGCACGAGGAAAAGGTAATAAAATTATAAACATCCCTTCTGTACGGGCGGCAACACGGGAAGAGGTCGTTTGTGATGTGGCCATCTTTATGCCTGATGCCACGTTGCAGGTGCATGCGGGTCGACAGCACCTGAAGCTGAAGCCCTCTGATCTGGAGCATTATCGGGGTGAGCGGGGGCGCCGTGGTAATAAGTTGCCGCGTGGGTATCAGCGTGTCGATAAGCTTGAAGTGATGAGTACTAAGAGTGAGACAGCAGATCAATGATCTGCTGTTGTTTCTTTGACAGGCTTGCTGAGCAGATGAGTTGCTTGTTTGTTAAGCAAAGCCTGATAGGAAGCCGTTAACGAAAGAATTAATACTTTATCTTCATCTTCCCGGCGCACATCAGCGCTGGATAGCAGCGTTGCTTTCAGTTGGCGTGCTTCGGTTAACGCTGTGTGGCTTATCAGCTCATTGCTCTGCGTGGTACGTGTCAGGAATAACGCCTCTTCTTTAATTAAATTAAACTTTGCCCGGTTGCCACGAACAATAGCCATGTGGAGATTAAGGACAGGCTTAAACGATTTGATGCGTGCCTGATTGAATGCTCTGTACAGCAGGGTGAAGAGTTTTGCAGCGCATAGCGCATGTACACCATGACCATCTTCTTCATCCTGATCATCAAAGAATAGTTGCAGATCTCCACTGGCGTCGATAGAAACGGCACCGCCATAGATAGCGGCTACTTTTTTGATCAGTTTTTCGTATGTTTGCAGTAAATAATTATGTTCTTCTGGTTCCACGTAATCCGCATGGCCTGTTGTGGCATCGATATAAAACAGGTAGGCGGCATCCTGTGGTTGCAGTGATAGTTCTAACTGGTGCTCCAGGCTGTAAAGATCAAGCTGTTCTTCAGTGCGCTCATGAGCGCGCAAGGGGTTGGGCTTTGCAGAAGCCGGGGCTGCCTGAGACGTGCTTTGTTGGTGCTCTTCCAGTTCATAGGTTGCTTCACGCTGTGGTTGTCGGGGTTGCACTTCATCATCATCGGGCTGCATGGGCGAGGGAGTAAAGTGCGGCATACGCTGAGTCGTATCGGGTCTTAGTAAATTCACCAATTCGTCATCGTTGAGCGTTTCGTCTGACGATGAATCATGAAGTTGATGAGTCTTTAGGGTGTCTGAGTTGTTCTCGTCTAACGCTTCTTCCGGGCGGGTGGCGCTGGGATTGTTGCTGCTGTCTACCTCCAGTATCGGTGGGATCTTGCCTGGCGTGTCTTCCAGCGCTGCTTCTAAGGTTTGAGTAAATGAGTCAGAAACTGTGTTTTGAGTCGATTCCTCTTCGTTGTGAACTTCTGTTACTGCTTCTGATGCTGTTTCTGCTGTAAGAGCATCGTTTTGCTTTTCAGTGCCTTCGGGCTCATCTGAGCTGATTTTTAATGGTTTTAACGCTAACCATAATGTCACTAATGTCGCCAATAATGTGATTAAAGAGAGAATGGATACTTGCCATAACAGGCCGGACAGCATGTCTTTCTGTGCTTCATGGTTGCTATAGAGCTTTAATGTTCCGGTAGGTGTTTGTTGATTGCCGAGGATGACTTGTTGCTCAGTCCCGTTGTTTTCACCTGCCCTGGCAATGAGTTTGGATTGTTTGTTGTAGATGGCGACGCCATTAACTAAGCGGGCTTCTGTGAGGTTATTCAGGTAAAAGTTCAGGCTAATGATATCTTCAGCCAGAAGGTAAGGCTGGATAGTAATCGCGGCTTGGCGGGCAGTGTGCCGTGCAGTTATCTGTGCTTCGTTTTTGGCGATACTGTCAGTCACCAGATAAAGGTAAGATGCGCTAATAATCCAGCCTGATAGCATTACCAGTGCCGTGGCAAATATTAATCGGTAGTGCGGTTTTTTCAGGATGAATTGCATTTGACTGGTATGTGTCCGTATTAAGGTCGTTGCCACATTAAAATGTGGATCGATGATATCAGTTAGTGGTCTTTATGGTCACTCATATAAAGCAGTTCATGACCCGGCAATAATAGCATTGTATAATTATAGGTTACGTGAACGCGGAAGGGTAAGTGATGAACGTCGAACTATATATGAACATGTTAGGACAAAAGGCCAGAGAAGCATCCCGATTGGTGGCGCGTGCAGATACGGGCATCAAAAATAAAGCGTTACTGGGTATGGCTGCAGCGCTTGATGCTAATCGCGCTGAGCTAATAGACGCGAATAGAAAAGATCTGGAAAATGCTCGTCAGAATGGCTTGGATGCAGCCATGCTGGACAGGCTGGAGATGGGTAATAAAACCATCGATGGCATGATTGAAGGCTTACGCCAGGTGGTGGCACTGCCTGATCCTGTTGGCAGTATTACCGATATGAATTACCGCCCTTCCGGTATTCAGGTAGGCAAAATGCGTGTGCCACTGGGTGTTATCGGCATTATTTATGAATCCCGTCCGAATGTGACGGTTGAAGCTGCCAGTTTGTGTCTTAAATCAGGCAATGCGACTATTTTGCGTGGTGGCTCAGAAGCGATTCATTCTAACCAGGCCGTGGCTGCCTGTATCCGTACTGGTTTAACGGCGGCTGGACTGCCTGCTGAGGCTGTGCAGGTTGTTGAAACAACGGATCGGGAGGCGGTAGGCAAATTAATTACCATGCCGGAATATGTCGATGTGATCGTGCCGCGTGGGGGGAAGGGTCTGATAGAACGTATCAGTCGTGACGCCAAAGTACCGGTGATTAAGCATCTTGATGGCATTTGCCACGTATTTATAGACCTGCAGGCAGATAGAGCTAAAGCGGTTAATATAGCGCTCAATGCTAAAACTCACCGTTACGGCACCTGCAATACGATGGAAACCTTACTGGTTCATGAAGGTGTTGCTGAAGAGGTGCTGGGTGATTTAGTTGATCGTTTTAAGGCGGCAGGCGTTGAGTTACGTGGTTGTGCGCAAACACGAACACTGGTACCTGCTATAAAAGAAGCGACAGAAGCGGATTGGTCTACCGAGTATTTGGCACCGGTATTGTCGATTAAGGTTGTTGCTGATATTGACGCCGCGATTAAGCATATTAATCATTATGGATCTCACCATACGGATGCCATCGTGACAGAAAACTATACATTGTCGCGCCGTTTTCTGCGTGAAGTTGATTCAAGCTCTGTCATTGTTAACGCGTCTACACGCTTTGCCGATGGCTTTGAGTATGGACTAGGTGCGGAGATAGGTATTTCGACCGATAAAATCCATGCGCGTGGTCCTGTCGGGCTTGAGGGATTAACTTCTCAGAAATACGTAGTGCTGGGTGACGGTCATACACGCAAATAACTCTGTAGGCAGCTCTTTAGGTAGTTCTTCAGACGAGCACGCCAACAGTGCGCATGTGTTCATGGGTGGGACTTTTGACCCCATCCATTTCGGGCACCTCAGAACGGCACTGGAAATACAGCAATGGTTGAGTGTCGGGCATGTTTATCTGATGCCTGCCAATGTGCCAGTACACCGCGAAACGCCAGGGTCTACAGCGAAAGCCCGTTTAGCCATGGTAGAGCAAGCCATTGACGGTGAAAGTGCCTTGCGTTGTGATCCCCGGGAGATTATGTCTGATCGGCCATCATTCACAATTTACACATTGGAAATGTTACGTAAGGAACTTGGTCTGGCAAAGCCGGTCTGTATGGTAGTGGGAATGGATTCTTTTCTGTCATTTGATCAATGGTTTCGCTTTGATGAGTACCTTGAATATTGTCATATCATTGTTGTGGCACGCCCCGGTTACCATTTTAAACCGAATCAGGTCTTAAAGCAGTTGTTGGCAAAGCATCAGGTTGAGCGAAAAAGTGATATCCTGACACAGTCAGCAGGCTCCATTCTGGTTCACGAGTTAACACCGTTGAGTATTTCAGCCACCTATATCCGTGAACTGATTGCTAACGGACAGTCCCCCCGGTATCTGTTACCGGATGGCGTCTGGAATTTTATACAAGAACATAAACTTTATTTTTCAAAAAAGGATAGTTAATTGTCGATGCAAACTGAGCAACTTATTGCACTAGTACGTGAAGCGCTTGATGATGTGAAAGCGCGGGATATCGATGTGATTGATGTGCGTGGTAAATCGAGTATTACAGATTTCATGCTGATCGCCAGTGGAACATCAAAGCGGCACGTAGTGTCATTAGCTCAGGCAGTATCTGACAAAGTGAAGCAGGCGGGTGTCGAACCCCTTGGCACAGAAGGGCAGAGTGATGGTGATTGGGTATTGGTTGATTTGGGTGAATTGGTCGTCCATATCATGATGCCGGATGCCAGAAGCTATTACGATTTAGAGCGTTTATGGCGTTTTGATCCATTGGACGATGAGACAGCTGAGGCAAATGTGAGTGTTCTGAAAGGATGAAGATTCGGTTGCTGGCTGTGGGTGGAAAAATGCCTGATTGGGTAACGACAGGTTTCCACGAATACAGCAAACGCCTCCCTCATGAAATGACGCTGGAATTGATTGAGCTACCTTTGGGGCACCGTGGTAAAGGGGCCGATATGGCGCGTGCGATTCGTCAGGAAGGTGATGCTATGTTGGCGGCGATTCCCAAAGGGGATCGCATTATCGCATTGGAAGTGCAGGGTCGTTCATGGTCGACAGAGCAGTTGGCTGATAAGGTCAGTGAGTGGCAGATGGATGGTCGTAATATTTCCTTATTAGTCGGTGGCCCTGATGGTCTGGATCCTCGTTGTGTCGCTCTGGCTGATCAGAAATGGTCTTTGTCGGGTTTGACCCTTCCTCATCCTTTAGTGCGCGTTATTCTTGCCGAGCAGGTTTACCGGGCTTGGACAATTATTCAAGGTCACCCGTATCATAAGTAGCTATGTCCCGATTTGAGCGTTTAAAAGACCATTCTCAGGAAGGCCGAACCTTTTCTTTTCGGGCGTTTCTTGCATTTATTATTGTACTGCTGCTGATCGCTGTGCTGCTGGGGCGGCTCTACTATCTGCAAGTGCTTCAATATGACCGTTTTGCCGCCATGTCGGAACAGAACCGCGTGCAGCTGCAACCGGTTGCACCTACGCGCGGCCTTATATATGACACAAGTGGGATTTTGTTGGCGGATAATCGCCCCAGTTACAGTGTTACTCTGCTTAAAGAAGAGGTCGGCAAAGAGCTCGATTCAACCCTTTCAGCGTTGCAAAATATTATTGATATCAGCGATAAAGATATCGAATCTTTCAAAAAACGGCTGAGTCAGCGCCGTCGTCCTTATGAAACAGTGCCGGTCAGATTTCGTCTTACCGAAGAGGAAATTGCTAAACTGGCCGTCAATTACCATCGTCTGCCTGGCGTTCAGGTCGAAGCCGATTTGATACGCTATTATCCTTATGGCGAAACTCTGGTGCATGCGATGGGGTATGTCGGGCGGATTAATGAAAAAGAGCTGCAGCAGACTGATCCTAAAGCGTACGCAGGCACTAATTACATTGGCAAACTAGGCATTGAGAAATTCTATGAGCCGATACTGCATGGTTCAGTAGGAATGCAGAAAGTTGAGACCAATGCACGCGGCCGGGTAATGCGTATACTGGAGCGGACTGAACCGGTACCTGGCCAGGATCTGCAGCTATTTATTGATCTGAGATTACAGCAGATTACTGAAAAGCTGGTGGAGGGAGAAAAAGCGTCTATTGTTGCGATTGATCCTGAGACAGGTGGCATTATAGCGTTGGTATCGACGCCTGGTTATGATCCTAACCTTTTCGTTACCGGCATCTCTACAGCTGACTATTCGGCATTACGTGATTCACCAGACCTGCCACTATTCAACCGGGCGTTACGTGGCCGCTACCCGCCTGCCTCAACGATTAAGCCGATTATAGGCCTGGCGGCAGTGGATTCGGAGACCGTATCGGCGACACATACGGTTTGGGATCCTGGTTTTTATACCCTAACGCACGGTGGACGAAAATACCGCGATTGGAAACGTGGTGGTCATGGCAAAGTCGATATGAAGCTTGCTTTCGCGCAATCTTGCGATGTCTGGTTTTATGATGCAGGCTACCGAATGGGCATTGATCCCATGTCGGATTATTTAGGCAGCTTTGGTTTTGGTCAGGTTACCAGTCTGGACTTGCCAGAGGCGTTAAACGGTATTCTGCCTTCCCGGGAGTGGAAGCGCAATAAGTATAAGTTGCCCTGGTATCCAGGAGATTCATTGAATTTAAGTATTGGCCAGGGTTTTTTGCTGACAACACCATTACAGCTTGCCACCGCCGCCACAGTGCTGGCTAATCGTGGTAAATGGGTGCAGCCCAGACTTCTTAAAGGGGTACGTAACATGGATGAAAATGGTGCGTTAAAGATTGCGATGCCTGAACTTCCGAATCCGCGTTCCTACCCTGAAGATGTAAAGCTTAAACACCCGGAGTATTGGGACATAATTGTTGAAAATATGGTTGAGGTAGTGCATGGCCCGCGCGGAACTGCACGTAAAATAGGATTGGATGCGCCTTATCAAATTGCCGGGAAAACCGGCACAGCGCAAGTGGTTGGCATCAAGCAAGATGAGCGTTATGACCGGGATAAGCTCGATAAACGTTTCCATGATCATGCACTTTTTCTGGCCTTTGCGCCTGCGGACAAGCCTAAAATCGCCTTGGCTGTTATTGTTGAAAATGGTGGCGGAGGTTCGAGTACGGCAGCACCACTGGCGCGTAAAGTGATGGATGCATATTTGTTAGGTATTGATCCATCAGTTGAAGACGCTGATCTGGTAGGCATTGCGCATGAATAGTCGTGACTTTGAACGGAGCATGCCAGAAGCCGGGCATCATCTGCGCCGTAAAAAAGGCTGGTGGAGCTATACACATCTGGATGCCTGGATGCTGTTTTTCCTGTTTGTATTGTGCTGTTTTGGACTGTTCGTACTGTATAGCGCCTCAGGACAAGATGTTGATTACGTCATCAGGCAGGCGATTCGTATTGGTGCCGGTTTTGCCGTGCTGATCGTACTTGCGCAGTTCAGCCCGCGTATTCTGATCCGCTGGGCACCCTGGGTGTATGCGGCAGGCGTTGTGCTTCTCTTGATGGTCATGTTTTTTGGCGTGGGAGCAAAAGGGGCGCAACGCTGGATCGCTTTGCCGGGGTTTCGGTTTCAGCCTTCGGAGGTTATGAAACTCATATTGCCCCTTATGGTGGCGTGCTATCTGGCGGGAAGGTCGCTACCTCCGAGTTTTAAACACTCGCTGGTCAGCCTTGTTCTTATAGGTATGCCGACGGTTTTGATCATGAAGCAGCCGGATTTAGGGACCTCTCTGTTGATTGCCGCTTCCGGTGTGTTTGTCCTGCTTTTTTCTGGCATTCGCTGGCGTTATATTTTAGGTGCATTAGGTATAGCCGCTGCAGCATTGCCTGGTTTATGGATGGTGATGAAGGATTACCAGCGACAACGGGTGCTAACATTTATGGACCCGGAAAGTGATCCGCTTGGGTCCGGTTGGAATATCATTCAATCAAAAACGGCCATAGGATCAGGGGGAGTCTGGGGTAAAGGTTGGCTGGGTGGAACTCAGTCGCAGTTGGACTTTTTGCCTGAATCCCATACCGATTTTATTATTGCCGTTATTGCTGAAGAGTTAGGCTTTGTAGGCGTCGCGGTGCTGCTGTTTATTTATATTCTTATTATTGGTCGTGGGTTATGGATGGCGACGCGGGTTTCAGGTAGTTTTGGCCGACTGGTTGCCGGTAGTATCGTGTTAACTTTTTTCGTATATGTGGTCGTTAATATTGGTATGGTGAGTGGGTTATTACCGGTAGTGGGAGTGCCATTGCCTATGATTAGTTATGGCGGTACGTCTATAGTTACTCTAATGGCTGGTTTTGGTATTTTGATGTCTGTCTATAGCCATAAACAGATGGTGATGAGGTGAGTACGCAGATGAAATTGAGCGGGAAAAGAAAGATCGGATTATTGGCGTTGATGTTTTCCTGTTTCGTTCAGGGTAATGAAACCGGCGGGTATAGTCAGCACCCGGAGGCTGAGAAGTGGCTTGAAAAAATGCAGGCAGAAGCCTTCAGTGCTGACTATCTGCGCTCCATTTTAGCCCATGCTGAAAAGAAAGATTCGATATTGAATGCAATGAACCGGCCTGCCGAAAAGCGACTGGATTGGGGCGGGTATCGTAAACTGTTCGTGCAACCAAAGCGCATAACCCGTGGTGTCGATTTTTGGAACGAACATGCGGAAACGCTTCAGCGGGCTGAACAAGTATATGGTGTGCCGGCAGAGATTATCGTGTCTATTATCGGTATTGAAACTCATTATGGACGAAATGTTGGTAGTTACAGGGCGCTTGATGCGCTGGCCACGCTGGGGTTTGATTATCCCCGTCGGGCTGAGTTTTTTCAGGAGCAGCTGAAAGATCTTTTGATACTCGCTCGAGATGAAAACAGAGAAGTCGTTGATTTGAAAAGCTCGTATGCCGGAGCAATGGGGTATGGGCAGTTTATGCCTTCGAGCTTTTTGGCCTATGCGGTGGACTTTGATCGCGATGGTAAACGGGATTTGTGGAGTAATCCTGTCGATGCTATTGGTAGTGTCGCCAATTATTTTGTACAGCATGGCTGGCAGCCACAGGGTGAAACGGTTATTGAAGTAAGGTTAAAAGGGACGGTTCCTGAAGCTGACCTCAATACAGGGGAGAGGCCGAAGCGCTTAGTGTCTGAGTGGGCCGCATTCGGAGTTAAAATTGATCAGAGTTATCCGCAAGAACAAGCGGCTGTTTTATTGCGCATGAAGGATAAAGAGGTTGAAAGTTTTTGGTTAGGCTTAAACAACTATTATGTGATTACTCGTTATAATCGAAGTCGCTTATATGCAATGGCAGTATATGAGCTAAGCCAGGCCATAGTGGCTGAAAAGGTAGCGATTCATGCGGCGGAAAAACGACTTGGCGTGAAAGGGTAATTGAGTATGAAACTTATCGTTTTATCTTTTTCAATATTTGCGTTGCTGCTCAGTGGATGTGCCAGCAAAAAAAGCACGAGCCGTTACAGTATTGAACATGATCACGGGCCGTCTGGGCCTGTTGATGTCTCTAATGTTCCCGATGCAGTGCCTAAAGTTGAACCGCGCAGCCGCGGTGGAAACAAAAGCACTTACAGTGTCTTTGGTAAACAGTATTCAGTTCTCGATGATTCGGATGGCTATCGTGAGCGTGGCGGAGCTTCCTGGTACGGTAATAAGTTTCATGGACATCTGACATCAAACGGTGAAACTTACGATATGTACAAGATGACCGCTGCACATAAGTCATTACCTATACCGACGTACGCCAAGGTGACTAATCTGGCCAATGGCCGGCAGGTGATTGTGCGGGTTAATGACCGTGGGCCATTCCATCGGGGCAGGATCATCGATCTCTCTTATGCGGCCGCTTCCAAGCTAGGTGTGTTACGCCACGGAACTGCTCATGTTGAAGTGGAGGCGATCAACCCCATCACCTGGAATGCCTCTAAAATGGTTGCGGCGACAGAACCACAAAAAAATATCACGCCTTCAGCAACGCCAGCAGTGTTGGCGCCTTCAGTGGCATCGAATACTCTGGCCGCCGGCCGCTACCTTCAGGTTGGGGCATACTCGGCTGAAGCGTCAGCACGTAATGTGGCGAGTCAGTTGGGGGGGGATTTTATGCACGTAGCCCACGTGAATAATATTGAGCGGGCAAGCGGCAGACTCTACCGGGTTTTACTGGGGCCTGTAACGAACCAGTATGAAGTAGATAATATGATTGAAAAGCTCACCCAAAGGGGGTTTCTTGGTGCACATCTGGTAAACTTGCCGTAATTAAATGTTAATACGCCATTAAAAATGAATTGAGTAGAACTAAATCCAACGATTAGCGTCTATTCTCGAAACAAACTAGCCTACCTATTCAGGGATTTACTGTGCAAAGACTGAAAACAGCCTTTTTTACTTTTCTATGCCTTTTTCTTGCAACGGGATACCTGCAAGCCGCCACTACTCTGATGCCCTCTGCCCCCCAGGTTTCAGCGACTTCCTATCTGGTGATGGATGCTGATACGGGTAAAGTGGTGCTTTCTGATAAAGCGGATGAGCGTTTTGCACCGGCAAGCCTGACGAAAATGATGACCAGCTATATCGTTGAGTATGAGCTTGATAAGGGTAATATTGGTAAGGATGATCTGGTACTGGTCAGCGAAAAAGCCTGGAGAACGCCAGGCTCGAGAATGTTTATCAAAGAAGGTACTCAGGTAAAACTGGATGACCTGTTGAAAGGTATTATTATCCAGTCGGGTAATGATGCATCCGTTGCTGTTGCAGAGCATATTGCCGGCAGTGAATCGGCATTTGCTGATCTGATGAACCAGCATGCCAAGTTACTGGGTATGGATAATACGCATTTTGCAAACGCGACAGGTTTGCCGGCAGAGGGGCATTTCTCGACAGCAATGGATTTGGCGATTCTTGCCAAAGCGATTATCCAGAAATTTCCTGAGCACTACGGCATCTATTCTGAAAAATATTACACCTATAATCAGATACGCCAACCTAATCGCAATAAGTTGTTATGGCGTGATCACACGGTCGATGGCATAAAAACCGGACACACGGAAGAAGCCGGCTACTGTTTGGTGGCTTCGGCAAAGCGTGATGGTATGCGTCTTATTTCGGTTGTTATGGGCACTAATAGTGAAGAATCCAGAGCACAGGAAAGCCAGAAAATATTGGCATACGCTTTTCGTTACTTCCGTACACACAAACTCTATGGCGCAGACGAACTGCTGAATACCGCTAAAGTATGGGGTGGACTTGAAGATCAGGTGCATCTGGGATTGAACGAAGCATTAGCTGTAACTATACCTCGTGGCCAGGCTGATCAATTAGAGGCTACCATGGATGTGGATAAGGTCATTAAGGCGCCTGTCATTAAAGGACAGGAATATGGCGCTGTTCGCGTGACGTTAAACGGAGAAGATGTAGTCCGTGTTCCGTTGGTCGCAATGGAAAATGTCTCTGAAGGTGGCATACTTAAGAAAATATGGCATACCATTATGTTATTTTTTATGAGCTTGATTAGCTGATAAGATTCTTTTTAATTGGTTTTTGTATGAGCTCACATTTGAAAATGTGAGCTTTTGCGTTTTGGTGATAATGGAAACAGTCTATTTAAACGGGCACTACGTCCCGGCTGAAGAAGCCAAGATATCAGTATTTGATCGTGGCTTTTTGTTTAGCGACAGCGTCTATGAGGTTATTCCTTTTTATCAGGGGGTAGGCTTTCGTTTAGATGAACATTTGCAGAGATTAGAGCATAGTCTTCGGGCGTTGCGGATCGAACTGGATTTCGACTGGGCATCTATGCTGAGTCGCTTAGTAGCGTTAAATGGCAGCGGTAATCTATCGGTATACTTACAGGTGACACGCGGTAGTGCAGGCAAGCGTGTGCATGCTATTGACCCCAAGCTGGTGCCGACTATCTTTGCCTGTTGTCAGCCTATTCGTGATATTTACCAGGAAGGTATTGAGCGGGTTGAAGGGATTAAGGTTATTGTCACTGCAGACCTGCGGTGGCGTCGTTGTGATATTAAAGCAACTTGTTTGTTGCCCAATATTCTGGTGCTGCAACAAGCCAAAGAAGCGGGGGCGCAGGAAGCGCTTCTACTGCGTGATGGAACACTAACGGAAGGCGCCAGCTGTAATTTTTTCATTGTTGAGCGCGGTGTGATTTATACACCACCTATAGGTACTGAGATTCTCAGTGGCACAACGCGTGCTCTGATTCTTGAGCTGGCGGATCAGAATGGGATTCCACGTCAGGAAACTGATATTGATTATCAGCGCTTGATAAATGCCGATGAGGTGTGGATATCCAGTTCGACAAGAGCCATTGTACCTGTGCTTCAGGTAGATGATTATGTTGTCGGTGATGGGTTAAAAGGGCCTGTCTGGCAGCGAATGTTTGAAATTTTTACTCGTTATCAGCATCAATTGATGACGGGGGAGTAATCATGAGTCAAGAACAACCACCAAAAATTGAATTTCCCTGTCCTGATTACCCGATTAAAGTCGTGGGTAAAAACTCGGATGACTTTGAAACATTTGTAGTCGAAGTAATGAGGGTGCATGTGCCAGATTTGGATGTGAGCCGAATTACGATTCGCGATAGCAGCAAAGGGACCTACCGATCGATTCGGATGTTTATAACGGCTACCGGTGAAGAGCAGCTTAAGAGCTTGCACGAAGAACTGATCGCTTCTGACCGGGTGCATATCGTTATCTGATGATTATTGATAATACAGTTATTGTCCGCAATCTTGGTATTCAGCCGTATCAGCCTATATGGCATAAAATGCAGGCATTTACGGATCAGCGCAACGCGGAAACAGCGGATGAAATCTGGGTACTTCAGCACGAACCTGTTTTTACACAGGGGCAGGCCGGAAAAGAAGAACATCTGCTTTTAACCGGCGATATACCGGTTGTGCAAGTCGATCGGGGTGGCCAGGTTACTTACCATGGCCCTGGACAACTGGTTATCTATCTGTTGCTGGATCTGCGCAGAAATAAGCTCGGTGTTCGTGATGTAGTGACGTTAATGGAAAAGGCTGTTATTGCTACATTGCAGCATTATGCTGTTGATGCATATGCAAAACCTGATGCGCCGGGTGTTTACGTAGGTGATGCTAAAATTGCCTCGCTTGGCTTGAGAGTGCGTCGTGGTTGTACTTTTCATGGTTTAGCGCTGAATCTTGATATGGATCTTGAACCATTCTTAAGAATTAACCCGTGTGGATATGCCGGTATGGCGATGACGCAGTTGTGTACATTGGTTGCCGATGCCGATCCTCAGCAAGCGACGCAATGGCTTGTGAATTACTTGACTAAAGAAATAGGTTATAATTCCGTTAATCATCAAACTTCCTTGGACTCACAATAATATGGCGAACAGTTCCGATAAAGCCTCTTCAGTAGTGAAGGTGGAACAGGGTGTTAAATTACGTGGTGCTGAAAAAATGGCACGTATTCCCATCAAAGTCATCCCGACAGAAAAGGATGAAATGCCTCGTAAGCCTGCGTGGCTGCGTGTTCGAATGGGGTCAAATAAAGAAGTAAAAAGAATTAAAGATAAGCTGCGTCAGCATAATCTGGCTTCTGTTTGCGAAGAGGCCAGCTGCCCGAACATAGGTGAGTGTTTCACTAACGGAACAGCCACTTTTATGGTGATGGGTGATATCTGCACACGTCGTTGCCCGTTCTGTGATGTGGCACATGGTCGTCCTAATGCACTGGTTGAAAACGAGCCAAGAGAGTTAGCCGAAGCCATTACCGATATGGGTTTGCGTTATGTTGTTATTACATCAGTCGACCGCGATGATCTGCGGGATGGCGGTGCACAGCATATTGCCAACTGTATTTCTGAAACGCGCCAGCGTTCTTCGACCATTCAGATTGAAACGTTAGTGCCGGACTTCAGAGGACGTATGGACGTTGCACTGGATATTCTGAGTGCGACGCCGCCTGACGTGTTTAACCATAACCTTGAAACAGTGCCGAGACTTTACCGCAAGGTGCGTCCGGGCGCTGACTATCAATGGTCGCTGGATCTGCTCAAAGGCTTTAAAGAAAAATGTCCTGATATTCGTACTAAATCAGGTCTGATGGTCGGTGTCGGTGAAACCAACGAAGAGATCATTGAGGTATTGAAGGATCTGCGTGCTCATAATGTGAACATGCTCACGATTGGTCAATACCTGCAACCAAGCCGCAGCCACTTGCCGGTCGATCGATTCGTTACTCCAGACGAGTTTGATGAGTTTGCCCGGATTGCAAAAGAACTAGGATTCAGCCATGTAGCCAGTGGACCGCTGGTAAGATCTTCTTATCATGCTGATCTCCAGGCTAAAGGCGAAACGGTCGGTTAATCGCTGGGTATTTTGTTTGAAATAACAGGTACTGCTGTCCTGGCAGTACCTGTGATTCCTTCTTCCTCTATTTCTTTTCTTCCCTGTTCCATTCGTCGCTTTTCTTTGATCTGATTTTTCGTCTTAATAAAGCGGTTCTGATGACTTCCTAGCATGCTATTTACTGATATAATAATATTAGAAAGTTCTTATATGGAGTTGTTATGTCTGTCACCAAAACGGTACGTGTCGAAACACTAATGGAAGATTCATTCCGCGTTGAATCAACTATTCGTGGCCATAAAGTCATTATTGATCAGCCTGCGGCGGGTGGGGGAAGCGATGAAGGTCCAACACCGCTGGAGTATTTTCTGTTTTCGTTGGCGGGTTGTGTGGCGACGATTGGTCGCGTCGCTGCCAGGCAGAGGAAAATTGAGCTGCGTCGCTTTGCTGTTTTTGCGGAAGGCGATTATGATCCGGCGGGCCTGTTAGGCAAGCCTACAGAAAACAGATCTGGTTTTCAGGTTGTCAGAGTAACCGCAGAAATTGATGCTGATATGACGGCTCAGGAAAAGCAGGCATTTCTGGATGAGGTGTGTGAGCGTTGTCCTTTGCATGACAATATAAAACTGTCAACTGACGTCGTGCATACGCTGGCCGAATAGTGCGCTGCTATTCTCTGATGAATTAACTCAGGAGAACGAGGAAAGTTGAAGGCGTTTGCCTGAAAGGGTGATGGCAATATCCGAAAGCATTAGCCAAGGTGAGCCAGTGCCCATTCCCTTAATAACTTTATCAAGATCTTGGCTGGTTTTAAGCAGGTCTTCTAATGTTGATATGCTAAGTCGTTCGGCGCAGCGTTTCAGGGTTTGTTTGCGTTTCCCCCAGATGCGTTCTTTCTGGCAGATGGTTTCGTAAGCCAGGCCTCGTTCTATGCCTTGGCGAATAGCATATAAGGTGCGAATCTCGCGAGTCAGTGCCCACAATACAATGGGGGGTTCTATGCCTTCCTGGCGTAAAACATTGAGTATTTTAATGCAGCGCTCACCTTGTCCCAGTGCAATGGTATCCATTAAAGCGTAGACATCGTATCGGGAGCTATCAGAGACGGCATTGACGATCTGCTCTGCCGATAAGGTGCCGGTCGGATGTAATAGATGGAGTTTATCTAACTCCTGTTTAGCTGCCAGTAAATTTCCTTCAACCCGGTCGCATAGCAGTTGTATGGCGCTGTCATCCAGCTGCATATTTTTACTCATAGCTCTGTGCCTGATCCACCCGGGGAGTTGATTTATCTCAACGGGCCAGATCTCTACACAAACACCTTTCTGTTCGATAGCTTTGTGCCAGGCAGACTTTTTGGCAGCACCGTCTAGTTTTTCGGCAATTATCAGCAGGATATTTTCAGGGGGGGCGTGCGCGATATATTCCTGGATAATATCGCCTGCCGCTTTATTGATTTTATGGCTGCCGACGCGTATTTCAATTAGCTTCTGCTCGGCAAATAGCGATAAGGCATTAGCGCACTCAAGCAGGTATTCCCATTTGAAATGCCCCTCTACATGCAGTACCTCACGTTCACTGAAGCCTTTGTCGCGAAAAGCGCTACGTAGCTGGTCGCAGCACTCTGCGCTCAATAGAGGCTCATCACCTGAGACCAGATAGACAGGCGCATGTGTTTGTTGCAAATGACCGGCGAGCTGCTCAGCAGATAGCTTCATATAAACAGTGTCATCAACAGTCAGCCGGCACTAGCGTGTTCGTGCTATGTACTGGCGAACAATACGCTCAGAAATAGATTGCCACATCTCCTCACGAATCTCTTTCTCCAGAGAGTAACTGGCTGTTGCCGCATCAGCATCGTAATCATAAATACGTTCAGTACGCGCTACCAGAGGCCCGGATATTGACTCTCCGTCGCTGTTGAGTATTTCAAAATTAACCAGCAACAGAATTTCATACTCATCTACATTGGCTTTGCTATCGAGTGTGATGGAACGGCGATTTTCCTCAACTTGTTTAATAGTAAGCTGATAAGGCGCATTCTCCTGGATATTAATGCCTTGTTGGGTAATGGTACGTTTGAGAGCTTGCTCAAAAGACACAGATGTACCGCTTTTTAATACCAGCGTCACTAGTCTGGACGATTCTGGAATATCCATTGAACCGCGCAATTTAAAGCCGCAGCCGGACAGCAGAATAGCGGCCAAAGTGAAACAGATTAATCTATTCAAAAAGCGGTAGTGGGTCATCTGCTTAATAGCTCCTTTGTAACGTATAACCATCAGCTTGCAATCGTCAGTTTCCAAGAATCAACCGACAACAATGTTGACCAGCTTGCCGGGAACAATAATCTTTTTACGAATCGCTTTACCGTCCATGAATTTCTGCACATTTTCCATACCTAAAGCAGTGTGCAAAATGGTGTCCTGATCGGCATCGGCAGCAACATCAATTTTTGCCCGCACTTTGCCGTTCACCTGAATAACCATTTCGATGGATGAGCGCACCAGTGCAGACTCATCAAAGCTTGGCCAGGGTGAGTTTAACAGGTCAGTGGTATAGCCAAGTTCTGTCCACAGCTGGTGAGTAATGTGTGGAACGATTGGAGATAGCAACTGAATCGCTGTTTGCAGTGCTTCACGCATAACCGCACGTCCCTGATCACTGGCATCGACAAATTTAGTGATGCTGTTGAGCAGCTCCATAACGGCAGCAATAGCGGTATTGAATGTTTGACGGCGTTCAATATCGTCAGATACTTTGCGGATGGTTTCATGTACTTTACGCCGCAGTTCTTTCTGCGGTTCAGTCAGAGCGCTGCTGTCCAGTGTAACTACATCTTGTCCGCCCAGAAGGTGGTCGTGTACATGTTTCCATAATCGGCGCAGGAAGCGGTTAGCCCCTTCAACACCCGAATCAGACCATTCCAGTGATTGCTCAGGTGGTGCTGCAAACATCATGAACAAACGTACGGTATCGGCACCGTATTTATCGATCATCACCTGCGGATCAATGCCGTTGTTTTTTGACTTTGACATCTTCGTGACACCGGCTTGCTCTACCGCTAGTCCGTCATCTTTATGCACCGCACTGATAATGCGCCCTTTGTCGTCTGTCTCGGTGACTACATCGGTAGGCGCAATCCACACTTTGCCGCCTTTATCATCTTCCCGGTAGTAGGTATTAGCCAGTACCATTCCCTGACAGAGTAAGCGGGTGAAGGGCTCATCAGAAGTAACCAGGCCTTCATCACGCATCAGCTTATGGAAGAAACGAGAATAGAGCAGATGTAGAATAGCGTGCTCAATACCGCCGATATACTGGTCTACCGGTAGCCAGTAATTGGCTTTTTCCGGATCAAGCATAGCATTTTCGGTTGAACGGCTCGCGTAACGAGCGTAGTACCAGCTTGATTCCATAAAGGTATCGAAGGTGTCAGTTTCACGCTCAGCCGCACCGCCACATGAAGGGCAGGTGGTGTTAATGAAGCTGTCCATCTTTTTGATCGGTGAGCCGCTACCATCAAACTCAACGTTTTCTGGCAACACGACCGGTAACTGATCTTCAGGGACGGGTAGTGGGCCGCATGTGGGACAGTTAATCACCGGAATTGGCGTACCCCAATAACGCTGACGGGAAACACCCCAGTCGCGTAGCCGGTAATTGATAGTGACTTTGCCTTTGCGCTGACGTTCCAGCTCAGAAGCGATCGCTTTAAAGGCAACCTCATATTCCAGATCATCAAAGTTACCTGAGTTGATCAGAATACCTTTATCAGTGAATGCTTCTTTTTCGATATCGACTTTTACATCAATATTAGTAGAGTCGATAACTTGCTTGATCTGCAGATCGTATTTTTTAGCAAATTCCCAGTCACGTTGATCATGAGCAGGAACGGCCATGACTGCACCCGAGCCGTAATCCATCAGGACAAAATTAGCTGTCCAGACAGGTACTTGTTCCCCTGTCAGAGGATGCGTCG
Source organism: Neptunomonas qingdaonensis (assembly GCF_900113275.1). GTDB lineage: Bacteria > Pseudomonadota > Gammaproteobacteria > Pseudomonadales > Balneatricaceae > Neptunomonas > Neptunomonas qingdaonensis. The sequence continues at coordinate 417,881 of NZ_FOOU01000002.1, read as the reverse complement.
CGTTAATACCCAGTGACATGCCACGTTTTTCCATGGTTGCCATATCGGCTTCAGCCATTTTGATGTTTTTACATTCATCAATAAACTGAGCCAGCGTGGGATTAGATTCAGCGGCTTTGAGTGCCAGCGGATGTTGAGCTGCAACGGCAACATAGGTCACACCCATTAACGTATCAGGGCGGGTTGTAAAGACATCCAGATCGCTGCCATCTTCAACGTGGAACGTTAGCTCAACACCTTGAGAGCGGCCAATCCAATTGCGTTGCTGGGTGATAACCTGTTCTGGCCAGTCGGTCAGTTTGTCCAGATCGTCGACCAGCTGGTCTGCATAATCGGTGATTTTCAGAAACCATTGTGGGATTTTCTTGCGCTCAACTAATGCGCCAGAGCGCCAGCCCCGTCCATCAATGACCTGTTCGTTTGCCAGAACCGTCATGTCGACAGGGTCCCAGTTCACTTCTGCATCTTTTTTGTAAACCAGCCCTTTTTCCATAAGACGGGTAAAGAACCACTGCTCCCAGCGATAATACTCAGGATGACAGGTCGCTAGTTCGCGGTTCCAGTCATAACCAAAGCCCATCAGCTTCAGCTGATCGCGCATATAATCGATATTTTCGTAAGTCCACTTGGCTGGCGGTACATTGTTATTCATCGCCGCATTCTCAGCAGGCAAGCCAAATGCGTCCCAGCCCATAGGCTGAAGAACGTTTTTTCCTTGCATCCGCTGGTAGCGTGAAATCACATCGCCAATGGTGTAGTTACGAACATGGCCCATGTGCAGGCGGCCGCTAGGGTAAGGGAACATCGAAAGACAGTAAAATTTCTCTTTACTGGTGTCTTCCGTACATAAGAAACTATTGTTCTCTTCCCAGTACTGCTGAGTCTGGGTTTCAATCTTTTGGGGTTCGTATTGATCGTTCATCGTAGTATCTTATAGAAATCTCTAACAATAAAACCGGCTTATATTGATGCCGGTTAAAGAGTCTGCTGGTAAGTTCAGGGTATGCTGCATAGCATACAATATAAGCCCTGCTATCAACAGCAGTATAGGCCGTCTAATTCTGTAGTATCGGAGTTGAAAATGGATAATGAATCTAAAAAGTCATCAGAGAGTAATCAGCCAGGGTTTAAGCAAGATGTGCCGAGCATATACAATCGTGTACTGGATCGTTTGACTGACACGCTGGAAAACGTAGAACACCACTCATGGGATTATTTGCAGGAAAAAATTGAAGAGGCCGTCGAGTTGGAGCTGACGGCAGAAGAGATGACGCGTGACGAGATGGATCTGCTGACGGCGTATCTGAAACGTGACCTCAAACAGCTTGGTTATTATGCACATGAAACCGGTGAAGGAATCGCTGCCTGGTTGCATTTTGATCTGAATGTTCTTGAAAACACCGTGGTAGAAAAGCTGGTTGCGCTGGCAGACCAAACCCGCATAGATCAGGAGCGCTTAAGAGAGCAGCTGGCAAATGAAGCAGATGAGTATATGGCGGGTGAAATTGCAGCGGTAGGAACATTTGAATGTCAGAGTTGTCAGCAACAGATGCAGCTGAAAAAAACCAGCCTTATTGAGCCATGTAAGGCCTGTGGTGCCGAGCATTTCCGGCGTATATCAAGACCCTGGAGTGCGCTTGATATCATCTGATTTTTGCATCAGGGCTACTACATCAGGGCTGCTACATTTCAGTTAACACAACTGACATTCAGGCGGCTGGATATACATCAAAAAGGCTAGTGACAGAAAAGCTCGACATTTTCTTTAGTACCCTGAAGGGCGTTGCGTGCAGCAGCGCCTGTTAGTTTTTGCGTTTTTCCGTTGGAGAGGTTGATGCCTTTAATCCCTTCTTTCTGGTAAGCGGCGTAACGCTGTTGATATTTCTCACACATATCTTTATCACGGGCTTCTTGTTTTAACATGACCTTTTGCTCAGCCAGCGCGTTTTCCTTATCTCGTTCAATGCGCTGGATGTCACGTTTTTTCTGATTGAGCAGGCGCTCTTGTCTTCGTGCGTTGGCACGATCAGCAGGCGCTGTTTGGAGTTTGATTTCTTGAATATTAGGGGCCAGCACACGCGGTGTGCTGGAGTAGTGAAGCTTACCGTTTTCGTCACGCCACTTATAAATTTCTGCACGTGCCGTTTGGCTGCTAAGCAACACGGTTAGTGTGAGAGCAAATATCAAAGTAAGTGACATAGGTGTACGTAAAACAGGTTTACGTAAAAGCGCTGTACGTAAAACAGGTTTACGTAAAAGCGCTGTACGTAAAACAGGTATGCTTAAATATGGCATCAATCGCCTCGAATCTTGATTAAAAAATGATTTTCTAATCTATAAGATCGTATTGATTACGCAAAATTTCAATAATATCTGCTTTAGGATTGTCGGAAAGCAGCAGTTTTTTTCCAGTAACTTTTTCTGCAATGCCTACGTAGGTAGCGGAAATGCTCATCATGACCGCTTCAGGTAATGCGTTGTCACGAGCGAGTGTTGCGCGTTCAGGCATGCGTTCTTTATTCAACAGAATGTCGGGGTCTGGAAAATGGTTAAGCAACCATTGGCGAAAGCCCTCTTTAGAGTTTTCAACAATCTTGCCTTCACGGTAGGCCGCACCATCCCATATACGCGAAGAGTCGGGTGTGCCGACTTCATCCATGTAAATGAGTTTTTCATTTCCAACAGCATCAGTAACATAACCAAACTCAAACTTGGTATCGACAAAAATCTGATCCAACGCGGCCAGTGCATCACTGATAACGCCAAAGCCTTCCTTGAGCAGTTTTTCGTACTGATTGATATCGTCTTTGCTGCGCAGGTTAAAGGCAGCGAAGTTATCCTCTAAATTGTTGCGCGTGATGTTCACATCATCCGCTTCGGGTACACCCGGAATCCCTTTGAGGATGCCTTTGGTCGAAGGGGTGATCAGCAGTTCGGGGAGCTTTTGGTCTTTTTGCAGACCATCAGGTAACTGTATTCCACAGAACTCACGCTCGCCTTTAGAGTAGGCGCGCCACATGGAGCCAGTAATGTACTGGCGGCAGATCGCCTCAATCATCACTGGTTTGGCTTTTTGCACGATCCAGACAAACGGATGCGGGATGTCCAGAATATGGCTATCGGCTAAGCCGTTTTCACGGAACAGTTTAAACCAGTGATTGGATATTGCGTTGAGAGCAGCGCCTTTGCCGGGCACGCCATTCATACCGCCTTCGCCATGCCAGATACAGTCAAACGCCGAGATGCGATCACTGATGACCATGATAGCCAAGGGCGCGTCAGCAGCAACATCGTAACCTTTCTGCTGGATAAGGCGACGGCTGTCTGCTTCGGTTAACCAATAAACAGAACGCACTTTACCGCTGTGGACTGGGCTATCGGTACGAATCGGCAGGTCGTTATTAACGGCGAGCACTTTATCGGCAAGACTCATGGGTAAACTGTCCTGTTTGGGAGTGAATTACGTAAGCTATTTTAAAAATTAAGATGATTAAGGGAGAAATTTTACCAGATTCGAAAAACAGTGACAGACTTTTTACGTCGTTGGGCCCCGGGCTGCTAACAGGCTGATGTCGCGTGGAATGCTTCAGTACACTTCAGGTATGTATTTTCAGAGATATGCTTTGCAGGTATGACTTGTCCGGGGATAACTTGATCGGGAATAAATAGTTCGGGGATAAATTCTTCAGGGTAAAAGCTCAGGCATGTCGTCGCAAACATGCCTGAACAGCAAACGGTTATCTAATAGCAGCTATTTTTTAAGCTGTTTTTGTTTCTGCCTGGTTTTGCCCTTAGCTTTAGTTTCTGACACCTTGTTACGGATGATCTTCGTTTGGCTGGCTTTGTTGGTGCGTGGTTTATGCGCTTTTTGTGAGAGCTGTTTGCGGATGTTGTCGCGGCTGCCCACTTCATAACCTTTCTGATAGATGCGCTTGATAGGGCTGCCGATCAGGCGTTCGATATCATCCAGTGCGCGTTCCTCTTCACGGCTGACAAAAGAAATAGCGTGGCCTTTCGCGCCCGCACGGCCTGTGCGGCCAATACGGTGTACATAATCTTCGGCAAGGTAGGGCAGGTTATAGTTAACAACATACTCAAGCCCTTTAATGTCTAACCCACGAGCGGCAACCTCGGTCGCGATCATTACCTGCACTTTACCGGCTTTAAAATCCGCTAAGGCGCGTTTGCGTGATCCCTGTGTTTTATCGCCGTGGCAAACCACATGAGTGATCTTGTCCATTTTCAGATCGACGACTAATTCATCAGCCTGGGCTTTGGTGCTGGTAAACACCAATACCTGAAACCAGTTATGCTTTTTGATCAGCTCAACAAACAGATCGGGCTTGCGACGCTCTTCAACCGGATAAACCACATGTTCTACGGTATCGGCGGTCGCGTTTTGTTTAGCCGCACGAATAATTTCGTGGCGAGTCATCAGCTTTTTTGCTAACTCATTAACGGTAGGTGTCACTGTGGCAGAGAACATCAATGTTTGATGTTTCGCTGATGTTTGTTGGATGAGCTTGTGAACGTCGCTGATAAAGCCCATATCGAGCATTCGGTCAGCTTCATCCAGCACCACAAACTCAACTTTAGACAAACTGATATTACATTGCACAACATGCTCAAGTAATCGCCCTGGCGTCGCAATCAGAATATCGACCCCGGCTTTTAGTTTGCCTTTTTGCGAGTCAGTACTCACGCCGCCATAGATACCCTTAACCGTAAAGGGTAAAAACTGTGCATAACCTTTTATCGTATTGGTTAGCTGCTCAGCCAGCTCACGTGTTGGGGCGAGAATCAGCGTACGCACATGCCCTGGCAGCGTTGTCGCAGGGCGGTCATGCATCTGTTGTAAAATAGGCACAGTAAACGCCGCTGTTTTGCCGGTACCCGTTTGTGCATTCGCCAGCACATCCTTACCACGGCGCGCCGGCACAATCGCCTGCTCTTGAATCGGTGTCATCTGGCTGTAGCCGCAGGCATCCAGAGCACGTTGCAGCTCGGGAGCCAGGTCTAAAGAGGAAAACTTCATTATCTATCCTTTGTGGGCACAGCCACAGCCAAAAATACAGGGCGGCTATTATAAAGGAAAATGATGGGTGTCGTGTGTTTTTCGTCAGTGTTTTAACGTGCGTGCGTGGTCGTTAGCGAATGAGTTTGGGTGGGCTGATGGCTGATCTGTTGGCTTTCCTCAGTGGCTAACGTCTTGGATTTTCATATCAGAGTGTAAATAAATAATATTTCTCTGCGTTAAGTTCTATAATGTGCGCCATTTGCGGGGCCTATGTTCCGCAATTCAGTCATTCCCGGTGTCCGTGTGCCTTTTGTGGCTGCAATATGACATCCTTATCAGGAGTTTATAGTGACCTACTGTTTGGGTATAAAAATTGATCAGGCGACGATAATGATATCGGATTCTCGCACCAGTGCGGGTGTCGATAACATTAGTACTTATAGCAAGATGTGGCGCTATGGGGTTCCTGGTGAGCGACAGTTTGTTTTATGCAGTGCCGGTAACCTGGCGACTACCCAGTCCGTGATAGCTAAACTTGAGCGCGATGTTAAAAACGGCGCAAGCCCGAGTTTGCTTACCGTTAGCGATATGCATGAATTGGCTGAATATATCGGTAAAGTAAGTGTGGCTGTTCAGGCCAAAGCCGGTGGTGGTGGTGTGTTTGAAGCTACGTTTTTATTGGCAGGCGAGATACAGGGATCAGCGAATGCGTTGTATATGATTTATTCGCAAGGCAATTTCATAAAAAGCTCAAGTCACGTACCCTATTTACAGATAGGGGAAGCAAAATATGGAAAGCCTATCTTGGATCGGGTGATTCAGGAGAGCACATCTGTTGATCAGGCGATTGTTTGCGGTCTTATCTCCATGGACGCGACGTTAAAAAGTAATTTGACGGTAGGTCCTCCTATTGAGCTATATGTTCTGGAGAATGGCAGTCTCAAATTAGGCCAATACAGATTATTTGGCGAAGATGACGAATATATGCGTAGTTTACGTAATCTTTGGAATACGGCGATGGAAAATGCTGTCGATGCAATGCCATCATTGGTCTTGAATTAAAATGCTGTAAGTAAATACTTGTCCGCTATTTTGTGCCATTACTTCTGATTTTTTCTATTACGCCCTTTTCGTGACATTAGACTGAATAAATGCCTCTGAAGAGGCCGGTAATGTCGGCGGTTATACCGCTGTGATTTGGTGTAGTAAAATGTGCTTTAACGCATCTGCCTGGATTTTTAGATACCTAAATCGGCACAACGAAGTAAGATGGATGCCTCCTTTTCTGCTTAGATAAGAGGGTGATATGCACAATCAGCATTACCTCAATAGCGTCTATTGCGGGCAAGTAGCGCAGCGCTATGGGCTTGAAACCGCAATGGATAAAACCAGGGTGGATAAAAAATTATATCTCTCTGATATGGGGCTGGAAGGCGACCAGTGTGCCGATCAGCGTTACCATGGCGGACTTGAACGAGCCTTGCATCAATACCCTTTGGAACACTATGCATACTGGCGCAAAAAGTATGGCACTGATAACCCGTGGCAGGCCCCGGGAATGGGTGAAAATCTGAGTTCAGAAGGGATGACTGAAGACACAGTGTGCCTGGGAGACCGCTATCAATGGGGTGAAGCTATCATCGAAGTTAGTCAGCCTCGTTCGCCCTGTTTTAAGCTGAATAAACGGTGGGGGATCGATAAGTTTTCTGTTGAGATGCAGGCGCTAAGCCTCTGTGGTTGGCTGTATCGGGTGATTCAGCCTGGAGTCGTGAGTGTCAATCAGCCGCTTGTGCTGCTGAAAAGAGTGCCTGATGCGATGACGGTGCGTGAAGTCTGTGAGATTTTCTTTGCTGATCCGTTGAATAAAGAGGGTCTGTTAACATTGAAGAAGCAAAGCAAACTGTCGAGTAGTTGGATGGCTAAGGTCATACTGCGTCTTGAAACTAATGAAGTCGAAAACTGGAGCTTCAGGTTGTTAGGGCATGCATGAGCTGGCTAACTAGAGTATGCAGAACTAAAGCGATAGGGTCATTAATGTTTACTCAGGTTGATAAAGATAAAGCAGGTTTTTCTTATGAATAATTCACAATACTTCTATCGTACCGTCGTTTATACGCAAAAAAATAATGAAATCGGCTTGGTTGATATTAATCAGCCGGATAATGTGACGCCTTTAGATGAATGGCTGGGGCTTGTCGTGTCGTTAGCGGATGGCGCTCATTCAATTCAGGAATTACTGGATTACATCAGTAGTAGATATGCTTCTGCTCCAGCTAACCTTGAAGCGACATTGCATTCGGTGATTAAAAGACTGCAGGAGGGTGATCTTATTAAGCTCAGCGACAGCCCTGTGACACTGCCTTATTATCTGGCCGAGCCTATCGAAGCGCTTGATTTAGAGAAAGCGCGAAAGCTAATAGCAGAAGATGGATACACTGTTCATTAACGCTCTTGTGAGTTGCAAAAAAACGGGCCCTTGCTTCACCCCTAAATGACATGATCCTGTATTGGCGCCAGTCACAATAGTTGACAAAGTGTCAGGTTTTTTTACAATTCAAACTTAAGTTTGAATTAAAAATTTTTAATTTATTGATATACATCAGTTATGTCATTTTCGGCCTGTTAATTGCTGTATTTTCTGGATGGGTAAAAGAGACGTCAATATTATTAGTAGCAACTAAATAGAGGCAAGTAAAAGTTGCTTATACGTGATTCTATTTAGGTAGTGTTAGCGGAATGCTTCTGTCGTTTGTTTGATATCAGTGTTAAAAAATCAGTAATTAAGGATTAAGGATAGTAGAGTGAAAAAGATAATTGGCTTGGTTGCTTGTTTATTTGTTGGTTCGGCTAATGCGGGATTCATTGAGCATATCAAGAATGGTGATTTTGAGACTGGGAGTTTTTCTAAGTGGAATGTTGGTAATAATGTTGTTAATACCGGCACAGGTGATTGGAGTATAAACAATGGTACGCTCAATACCGGCTATGGTTTCGGAGTAGACCCTTTAATCCAATTAAGCCCTTCAATCAGTGGTGCTTATGATGCTGTGACCACAAGGGGAGATGGAACCGCAGGGTTTCATATCTTGTATCAGGATATAACACTTCCTAGCTCATTTGGTGCCGCTGTATTAAGTTGGGATGATTGGATTTCAAGCGACGCCGACTATTCCGACCCTGATCGAGAGTGGAGAGTTTTGATTGAAGGTTTAACTTTTTCGCTTAGTTCTGAGGTTTTCTCAACGGCCCCAGGTCCTGCTGAATCTCTTGGGCTTCAGTCACGGTCGTTTGATGTGACATCACTGTTGACCCCTTTTGCTAATCAAAGTATTAGGATTAGCTTTGAGCATCAGGATAGTAATGGTAATTTGAGTGTTGGGTTAGATAACGTTAGTTTCATAACGGTTCCTGAGCCCGCATCCCTGGCGTTACTGGGTCTGGGTCTGGTTGGTATCGGCTTCTCAAGAAGAAAGAAAGCGGCTTAATGTAAAAGTAGCGTTTTTTTCAAGAGCCTCGATATCATTCGGGGCTTTTTTGTATCATCTCTCCTGTCCTGTCCTGTCCTGTCCTTTGCCTTCCTTCCTCTCTTTTTATTAAACGCGCTGTTTAACCTATTGACAATTATTCTGCTTGCACTAGCATACTAGTACATGAATACAGACAAGCAATATACTCTTGAATTAATGGAGCATCTGCTGGCATTAAAAACGCCAGACGAGATGGAGCAGGCGTTACGAGCGCTGCTCACCCCGGCTGAATTCTGTGAAGTTACCAAACGTTTGCAGATTTTTAAGATGCTGCAGCAAGGTGTGCCACAGCGTCAGATTGCAGAAACGTTGGGTGTGGGGATAGCGACCGTGACGCGTGGCTCGCGCGCGCTTAAAGGCGAATAAGAATGATTGCTAGTGAAGAAGGTTAAATAAATATGACATCGCGTAAACCGGATCGTATCGATCTGTCCCGTAAGCCGCATTATGTAACGATCGCCTCTGATTGTGATTTTTTTGATCTGTTCAAGAAGATTGAGAAACAGTTTGATACCTGTTTTATGCTCGAGTCGTTGGGTGAGGATAGCTTTATCTCCCGCTATTCGATTATCGGTTTTGATCCGGAAAAAATTCTCTGGGCAGAGGGTAAGACGCTGACGATTCAGCAGCGTGATGGCCGTTGCGAGCAGTATGAAAGCGATAATCCATATTATCTGTTGCGTGATCTGATACCGCAGGATGTGATCTCGCGTAAGTATGCGGGTGGATTAACCGGTTATATCGGTTACGACAGCATGAACTATTTTGAGCCGACACTTAACCTGCAGCGCAGTGATATGTTTGAAGCGTTTAAGTTTGGCCTTTATAAAGATGGTTTGATTCTCGATAAGATGACCGGCGAAGTGATCTATTTTTATTATACGGATAATCGTTTGGCGTTAGTTGAGTCGTTGATCGCGCAGGAGTATGCGGGCAACGGCGAACTGGAAATCACGCCGATGGGTGAGACGATGACGCGTGAAGAGCACGCTGCCGCTGTGATGAAGGTTAAGCAGGATATTATTGACGGTAAAATTTTCCAGACAGAAGTTGGCTTTAAAAAGCGCTTTAAACTGGAAGGTGACAGCATCAATATTTACGAGAAACTGCGCGAAGTGAATCCATCGCCGCAGATGTATTACGTTAAGTTTGGCGAGCAAAAACTGATAGGTGCCAGCCCTGAGCTGTTGTTCCGTTTGCGTCAGGGCGAGATGGAAACCTTCCCGTTAGCCGGTACGGCAAAACGTGGTGCGACTGAAGAGGAAGACCGCGCACTGGCGCGTACCTTGTTGAATGATCCTAAAGAGATTGCAGAGCACAATATGATTGTTGATCTGCATCGCAATGATATTGGGCGTGTAGCGCAGTTTGGTACAGTAAAAGTGCGTAGCCTGATGGATATTAAGCGTTTCAGTCATGTGCAGCATATCTCCAGTGAAATAGTCGGCATTATTGCCGAAAATGAGGACATGTTCTCTGCATTAGCGAGTAACTTCCCTGCGGGTACCTTGACCGGCGCACCGAAGATCGAGGCGATGAAGGTGATTGATGATCTGGAGCTGGATGGTCGTGGTCCGTATGGTGGTGCGGTGGGGCACTTCTCGTTTAATGGCGATTGTACGTTTGCGATTCCGATTCGTACGGTGTTCGCTAACGGCGAAAATGCCTATGTGCAGACCTGCGGGGGGAATGTCTACGACTCGAATCCTGACGATGAATATGAAGAGATTCGTCGCAAATTTGCCGGTACTAAAAAGGTGCTGGATCTGTTTATTAAGGGGGAGAAGTGAGTATGAAAGTTTATATTATCGATAACTATGACTCCTTCACATATAACCTCTATCAATTTATTGGCGAAATCCTGACGTCTGAAAAGTCCAAAGGCTTCCTGGAGGATTTCGAAATTATCGTCAAACGCAATGATCAGGTGACCTTGTCAGAGATTCAGGCGGCTAATCCTGATCGCATTATTATTTCACCTGGCCCGGGTTCGCCGGATGATAAGCATTACTTTGGTGTGTGTGCGCAGGTTATTTCTCATTTTGGTAAAACCACTCCGTTGTTGGGCGTGTGTTTGGGGATGCAGGGCATAGTGCATCAATTCGGCGGTAAAGTGGTGAAAGCACATCTGCCGATGCACGGTAAAATCAGCCCGATTACGCATAACGGTGAGGGAATTTTTCGTGGTATTCCTGATCAGCTGGAAGTGATGCGTTATCACTCACTGATGGCGGAAGCGGAGAGTTTTCCTGAGTGTCTGGAATTAACCTCGGTTGTCGGTGAACTGACGCTTGATCAATTTGCTGACTACGAGAAAATCCACCAAGGGGGTGACTTTGAAGTCATGGCCGTCCGTCATCGTGACTATCCGATCGTGGGTATTCAGTTCCACCCTGAATCCTTTGCCACTGAAGGCGGCAAAGAACTGATCAGGAATTTCCTTTTTTCCGACGAATAAAGCAAGCAGCCAGCAGTAATAAGCTGAACAGTAACACAGGCGCGGCACCGTATTTTTGATAGGGTGTTGTGCCACTTCTGTTTTCAATACTTCCGCTTAACACTGCCTGCTGATAAGCAGGTGCCTGTGCTGTGATATCGCCATAGGGATCGATTATCGCGGTGAGTCCATTGTTGGTGCTTCTGACTAACCAGCGGCCATTTTCCAGTGCTCGCATACGGGCGATTTGCAGGTGTTGAGCGGGCGCTAAGGAATGGCTGAACCAGGTGTCGTTGGAGACGGTAAGAATCCAGTCACTGTGGATAGATAATTGCCTGACGAGTTCCGGGTAGGCTATTTCGTAACAGATTGCTGCAGCTATCTTCATATCACCAATGCGCAGCGTTGTCTGTGTTTCTGCCGGTAAGCTGAAGCTCGACATGGGTAGATTGAAAAACTCGATCACGCCTCGCAGATAGGTTTCCATGGGTACATATTCACCAAAAGGAACCAGTCGTTGTTTATGATAAATATTCGTTTTGCCGGTGAGGACTGCCAGGCTGTTGTGGGCGCGGTAGCCGTCGGGGTGCTCGCTATCGGCTTCAATAGACGGCAGCCCACTGATCAGTGAGCGGTTGTCTTTGTCGAAGCGGTACAGCAGCTCAGACAAATAGGGCTTTGCTGAGGAAAGAAGTGATGGAATGGCTGTTTCGGGCCAGATAACTAATGATGCCTGAGTGTCCCGCAGTGTTATCTGACTATACATATTCAAAAATTCTGGCAGATAGTTTTTATCCCATTTTAACTGTTGTGGGATATTAGCTTGCACAATATCGACCTGTTGAATGTGTCCGCTGCTTTGTGTCCAGTCTTTTGGCAGAATAAGTGCCAGACAGGGTAGGCTGATCAGCACTGCCAGCGCGATTCGTCGGGGTGTACGATGTGCTTTTATCAGTTGAATAACGCCAATAGACAAGCACAGGACAGTCAGTGATAACAGCCAGACGCCGCCCAGCGGAGCCCAGAATTTGAAGGGCGAGTCGATCAGGGCATAACCAAGATAGAGCCACGGAAAGCCGGTTAAAAACCAGCTGCGGAACCATTCAAATAGGATCCATATACCGATAAAGCCAGCCGCTGAAAAGCGTGATGGTGAAAGCCATTTAGCATAGCACCAGCCTTGCAGGGCAAATGTCAGTGCCAGCCCCATGGCAAACGCCAGCGTCATGATGGAGGCGAGCAGGACAGAGGCATTTCCGTAGGTATGAATGCTGACATATACCCATGAAACCCCGGTGCCAAAAAAACCTGTGCCAAAGCACCAACTGATCCAGGCCGCCCTGCGTGGTGATAGGTCCTGCAGGAGCAGATAGAGAATGCCGGGGGTGATTAGAATCAGCAACCATAAATCGAAAGGTGCAAATGCCAAGGGAGTCAGCGCGCCACAGAAAAGCGAGATCAGGGCGCGGTATTTTGCAAAGGTCAGCTGCTTCATGGAAGGTGGCTTATAGTTTCCGTTTTACCTGCAGTAAGCGAATACGCCGATTATCAGATGACAGCACTTTAAAGGTGAAGCCCTGTATCGAGACCTCTTCATCCTTGCGAGGCAGGTGTCCGAAGCGATGCGTAACAATGCCGCCGATCGTATCAAACTCATCGTCGGGGAAGTCGGCATTGAAGTACTCGTTAAAATCTTCGATCTCTGTGAGTGCTTTGACAATATAGGCGTTCTCATCAAATAAGCGGATGTTGCCTTCATCATCGTCAAAATCGTGCTCATCTTCGATTTCACCGACAATCTGTTCGAGTACATCTTCGATGGTGATGAGCCCGGCGATACCGCCGTATTCATCGATGACAATAGCCATATGATTACGCGTTGCCCGAAACTCTTTCAGCAAGACGTTAAGTCGTTTGCTTTCAGGAATGAAGGTTGCTTTACGCAGCTTACTGTAAATATCGAACTCTTCTTCGCCGTTATCAATGATCATCGGTAGCAGATCTTTGGCGAGAAGCACGCCAATGACTTCGTTAGAGTTCTCGCCTAGCACAGGAAAGCGTGAGTGTGCGGTAGAAATAATGAGTGGCAGAAACTCTTTGGGTGTTTGTTCGGCGTTAACAAATGTCATCTGAGATCGCGGGATCATCACATCCCGAACCTGCATTTCTGCAACCTGTATGGCGCCTTCAATGATGGTGAGGGCTTCTTGATCCAGTACACTCTCTTCTACCGCATCCCGTAAAATATCCAGTACTTCATCGCGGGTTTTGGGTTCATCAGAAAATGCTTGGGCAAGTCGCCCAAACCAACTTCGTGGTTGTCCCGATCGACCTTCGCTCATAATTTTTTTTTCACACTCCTTGCTGATAAGGGTCAGGTATATTTAAAGTCGCCAGTAGTGTTACTTCCAGCGTTTCCATTTGTTCTGCATCGCTATCATTTATATGATCGAAACCGATAAGATGCAAGGTTCCGTGTATTACCATATGTGCCCAATGGTGCATCACAGGCTTGCCTTGTTCGCTGGCTTCCTTTGCCACAATGTCTGCGCAGATGGCCAGATCGCCGAGTAAATCCATTGGAATCCCTGCAGGGGCTTCGAATGGAAAAGAGAGTACGTTGGTGGGGGATTCTTTGCCGCGATAATCGCTATTCAGCTGCTGGCTCTCTGTTGGCTCAACCAGACGAATGCAGATTTCACCTGCAGTTTTGCGACCCTCGAGTGCTAAAGCAACCCAACGCTGAAAATCTTCATCTGAAGGGAGATCGGATCTTTCGACCTCGCTTTGGAGCTCTACGTAGAAGCTCATGCCCGGGCGCCTTTACTCTGACTTATATTCTGATCCAGGTTCTGACCTTTGTTCTGCTCTTGTTCCAGGTCGAAGCGGTCGTAAGCCTCAACGATATGCTGTACCAGCGGGTGGCGCACTACATCTTTAGACGAAAAATGAGTAAATCCAATACCTTTGACCCCATCAAGTACATGAATAGCATGTTTGAGGCCCGACGGTGTACCTTTGGGTAGATCGACCTGGGTAATGTCGCCTGTGATAACAGCGGTAGTGCCAAAGCCGATACGTGTCAGAAACATTTTCATCTGTTCACGTGTTGTGTTCTGGCTTTCATCAAGGATGACAAAAGCACCATTGAGAGTGCGGCCGCGCATATAGGCGAGCGGCGCTACTTCAATAATGTTGCGTTCCAGCATTTTGTCGACTTTTTCAAAGCCCAGCATTTCGTATAAAGCGTCATATAAAGGGCGCAGGTAAGGGTCTACTTTCTGTGATAAATCACCGGGTAGAAAACCGAGCTTTTCGCCGGCTTCAACGGCAGGGCGAACCAGTAGAATACGTTCTATCTCTTCACGTTCGAGCGCTTCGACAGCACAGGCAACGGCCAGATAGGTTTTTCCGGTGCCGGCCGGGCCGATACCAAAGTTGATATCATGCTGAAGAATGGAGCGTACATATTTCTGTTGATTTGGCCCGCGAGGTCTTATTAGTGCTTTTCGCGTGCGGATGCAGATATCGTCTTTCGGTAATTTATTACCGTTTCCGCTACGCTGCTCAATGCCCGACTGTTGTAACAAAAGGTGGATCAGTTCGGCGCTAATGCTCGTGCCGTCTATCGAGTCCTGATAGAGCTGTTTGAGCATTTCACCCGCCAGCTGAGCGCGTTGAGGTTCGCCGGATACCTGGAACTCGTTACTGCGGCTATGTATCTCTACACCTAAGCGCGATTCAATCTGCTTGAGGTGTTGATTAAGCTGGCCGCAGAGGTTAGCGAGGGCTTCTGCATGAAAGGGCGTCAGTAGAAACTTAACGTCTTGGGTTGTTTGTGAGGTCATACCGGCGTTGTTCAATCCGCAATGGGGTTAGTCAAGCTCAGAGCTGATAAGCTCACCAAGCAAGGAGTTCTGATATGCATCCAGAATGCGTACATCGGCAAAATGGCCTATCAGGTTGGGGTTGTCGCATTTGAAATTGACGACCCGGTTGTTTTCGGTGCGCCCTGACAGCAAGCCTGGGTCCTTTCTGGAATAGCGGTTTACCAGGATGCGCTGAGTTGAGCCAATCATGCGACGGCTGATCTGCATGGTTTGTTGAATGATGCGTGTTTGTAGAATCTGTAAACGCTCTTTTTTAGTCTCTTCTGTAACCGTATCAGGCAGATCAGATGCGGGTGTGCCCGGGCGCCGGCTGTAGATGAAGCTGAACGAGTTATCAAAGCCGATCTCCTGAATCAGATTCATGGTGGCTTCAAAGTCTGCTTCGGTTTCACCCGGAAAGCCAATAATAAAATCAGATGACATGGTGAGTTGAGGGCGGACTTTCATCAGTTTTCTGATTTTTGATTTATATTCCAGAGCGGTATGGCCGCGCTTCATCGCCATGAGTATGCGGTCAGATCCTGACTGCACGGGTAGATGAAGATGATTAACCAGTTCTGGAACATCAGCAAATGCCTGAATCAGTCTGTCGGTAAATTCAACCGGATGCGACGTAGTAAAGCGGATACGATCAATCCCATCGACGGCGGCAACACTTCGAATCAGCTCGGCCAGGTCGGCAGTATCGTCATCATGGGTTGCACCGCGGTAGGCATTTACGTTCTGACCTAATAGGTTGACCTCTCTGACACCTTGTTCGGCCAGCTCAACGCACTCGGTAATGACGTCATCAAGTGGCCGGCTGACCTCTTCGCCGCGGGTGTAGGGCACCACGCAGAAGGAGCAGTATTTGCTACAGCCTTCCATGACGGACACAAAGGCTTCAGCGCCATCAGCTTTAGGTGCAGGTAGAGAATCGAATTTTTCGATCTCAGGGAAGCTGATATCAACAATCCCTTTTTTCCCCTGATTGCTCAGATCAATCATTTCGGGCAAGCGATGTAATGTTTGCGGTCCGAAAATCATATCAACGTAGGGCGCGCGGCTGAGGATGTTTTCTCCTTCCTGGCTGGCGACACAGCCGCCCACGCCAATCACCAGATCGGGGCGTGCTACCTTTAATTTACGCCAGCGACCCAGTTGATGAAATACTTTCTCTTGCGCTTTTTCCCTGATAGAACAAGTGTTTAATAACAGGACATCGGCTTCTTCCGGCTTATCGGTTAACTCCAATGCATGGCTTTCTCCGAGTAGGTCTGACATGCGTGCAGAATCGTACTCGTTCATTTGACAACCATGAGTTTTAATAAATAGCTTTTTCGCCATTACACACCTTGTTCGATCATTTACAAAAAGACCGGTTATTGTACTGGATAGGGGCTGGTTTTAATAGTTTTTGGCGCGCTTGTTAATATCGGTTTTATCCCCATATAACAGTTAGAAATTAATAGCGGGTATGCGGAGTTAATAAAAGGGCTATGGCCGAAGAAGAGAGTATCTATCGTGTCAAATTTGTAAATCAGGATCAGGTTTATGAGGTCTTCGTCAAACAAATTTTTCAAAGTGATATGTGGGGGTTTATTGAACTTGAAGAGTTTGTATTTGGACAGCGTTCGGAGTTGTTGGTAGATCCGGGAGAAGAGAAGCTTAAGCAAGAGTTTGCTGAGGTTGAACGCAGCTATATTCCACTGCAGTCTATTATTCGTATTGATGAAGTGAAGAAAGAGGGTGTCGCTAAAATTAGCCAGGCTAAAGGAAATGTTACTGCTTTTCCGGTTATGCCGCCGCCTGCCAAAAAATGACCTTCCGGGCAGCGAATATTCTGCCCGGATTTTATTTGCCCGCTTTAACTGACGCCCCATCCTCTAACGAACACAGCTTCCGGTAGTGTGTTTGGTTAGCGTGTCGCCTTGCGCCACTTCTACGCTGCCATCACTGAAGACAATCTCAATCTGATCGATATCAATGCACTTAACACCCTTTTTGCTCCAGGTGTTTTTCCACGAATGGCCTTTGCTGTATTCGCCCGGATAGATAGGGCCCGCTACGCGAAGGTATGCGTTTTCATCACGGCTTTTTTTGGCACGTATAACCTTGCCATTTTTATCAAACGCTGTGGTGCGAAACAGAACGTATTGATATGTCCCTGAGGATATATTTGAAAAGTGAATATACGCTCCGGCACGGCCACGGTGTTTTTCTGATTTGGGCTCTGCCAGCTCTAAAGCGATGAGCGGTGGTGGAACATAGACGGGGGCGGGTGCGGGTGGTGCCTGCACTATTTTGTCGGAACTGCAGGCGGCTAATAGCGCCAGCGTGATAAGTAGAGATGATCGTTTAATGAACTGCATACGTAAATCCTGCGCCTAGGCTTTTTACAATTTCGGGTTGGTAGACACGTGTTTCATTGATGAGTTTCCCTCGATACACCCATGTATACACTCATATATACACCTATAAGCTTAAGGGGAACTGATCAGGCTTTCTTGAATTTAATCAGATTCCTTTAAGAATAGCAGTGTTTTTGAGGGGCGGCCTGGAATTTCTCTGGCGAGTTTAGGCACTAAATAGCCGGGAAGCTCTGCTTGCAGTAAGGTGATTAGCTTAATTGCCTCATTGTCGCTGATGTCAAAATGTGCCGAACCATGCACGGGATCAAGAACAAACAGGTAATAGGGTAATACCTTGTAATCAAACAGCTTTTCGCTGAGTGCCTTGAGACAATCGACTGTGTTATTAATGCCTTTGAGCAGAACGGCCTGATTCAGTACAGTGACGTTGGCGTGTTGTAGTTTTGCAATCCCATCAGCAACCTGACAGTCGATTTCATTCGCATGATTGATGTGCAGAACGCAGGCTATTTTGAGTCGGGATGATTTTAATATGTCGCAAAGCTCGTCAGTAACGCGTTGCGGAATAACGACAGGCAGGCGGCTATGAATTCTCAATCGCTTGATATGCGGAACCTTTTCAAGGTCGTTAATCATGTTCTTTAAGCGTTTATCGGGTGTTGCCAGCGGGTCGCCTCCAGAAAAAATCACTTCGGTGATGCTGGGGTCATTGTTCAGGTAAGATAAAACCTGTTGCCACTGCTGGTTACCCAGTTGATTTTCCTGATACGGAAAGTGACGTCTGAAACAGTATCGGCAATTGATGGCACAAGCGCCACTGAGAATAAGCAGAACCCGGCCTTTGTATTTATGAATCAGCCCGGGTGCAGGATTTGTGTCGCGTTCTTGCAGAGGATCGTTAGAATAGCCCGGATAACGCTCCATTTCGTATGTTTGGGGCAGAATCTGTAAGAGCAGAGGGTCTTGAGGATTACCCTTCTCGATCCGGTTCAGATAAGGTGTGGGGACGCGAAGCGCAAAATCTTTGGCGGCTTCAGAGCATGCGTTGACGCTCTCATGGCTCAGGTTAACCCGCATTAGTAGTTCGTCAAGGCTACAAATAGACTGTCGAAGCGACGTTTGCCAGTCAGTTTCTAATAGAATAGGTGATATTTGGTTCATCGTAGCCATGGTCCGGAGTAATTCAATTTTGCTCGCATTCTCCTTTCAAGTAGAATGGGTGTCAATTTTGAGGTGAAAACCTTTCTAGCCCGACTCTTTTGGTAGAGAAACCTTTATAGAGAAATTTTTATAGAGAAATGTTTTTAGTGAAATGTTTCTAGTGCATTTATCCTAGCTTAATTATTGATTAGAGAAAATTATGGCATATTCCGCGAACCAGTTAAAAAACGGCCTTAAAGTTATGCTTGAAGGTGATCCATGTACGATGCAGGATGTTGAGTTTGTTAAACCCGGTAAAGGTCAGGCGTTTACACGCGTAAAAATGCGTAATTTGATGACCGGTCGTGTTTGGGAGCGTACCTTCAAATCAAACGAGAGTGTTGAAGGTGCGGATGTAATGGACCGCGATATGGAATATCTGTATTTCGATGGTGAGTTATATCATTTCATGGTGCCGGTTACGTTTGAACAGTACGGCGCTGATGCGACAGCCGTTGGTGATGCGGCGAAATGGTTAAAAGAAAATGACGTGTGTATGGTTACACTCTGGAATGACAATCCTATTGCCGTCACAGTAGGCAACTTTGTTGAGTTGGAAGTGACTGAAACAGATCCGGGTATAAAAGGTGATACTGCTCAGGGCGGATCGAAGCCCGCTACGTTGGCAACCGGTGCCGTGGTTAAGGTGCCTTTGTTTATCGAGCAGGGTGATATATTGAAAATTGATACGCGCAGCGGCGAATACGTTAGCCGCGCATAATTCTTTGAGTGTTTTAAGAAACGGCAGCTTCGGCTGCCGTTTTTAGTGGGGGAAGTATGTCTGATTGGAAACCAACGGCCAGCGTCGAAAATTTGCATAAAAGAGCCGCGATTTTCGCCGATATACGCCGCTACTTTGCTGAGCAACAGGTACTTGAAGTTGATACAGCTGTGTTGTCTCAATGCGCTGTTAGTGATCCGTTTATCGACTCATTGGACGTTGCTTTTCGTGGCCACCCTGATGCGAGTGCAGAAATGTGCTATCTGCAAACCTCTCCCGAGTATGCCATGAAACGTTTGCTGGCTGCCGGAAGTGGCTCTATCTATCAGATGGGGAAAGTCTTTCGAAATGGCGAAGAGGGGCGTTACCATAATCCGGAATTCACTATGCTGGAGTGGTATCGTTTAGGCTTTGATGATAAGAATCTGATGGATGATGTCGAGCGTCTTGTCCGCTTGGTATTGGGTATCGGGCCGATTCGCCGTTGTACCTATGCAGAAATTTTCATGGAGAAACTGGAGGTTGATCTTCAGGAGATCAGCACTGCTCAGCTAGCCGATGTGATGCGGCAGCACGTCGAAGTAAATATGGATCCGGATGATCGGGATGGCTGGCTGAATCTGCTTATGTCGCATGTTATTGAGCCTTTACTGAAAGAGGAGCCTGTTTTTATTACTGACTATCCTGCCAGCCAATCAGCGTTGGCGCGTATTAAAACGAATACTGATGGCCAACTGACGGCTTCTCGCTTTGAGTTGTTTGTTAACGGCATAGAGCTGGCAAATGGATATCATGAATTGACCGATCCTACTGAGCAGCAGCACAGGCTGGAGGCCGATCAGCGCAGTAGAAAACAGTTAGGCTTGCCACAGCGTCCACTGGAACAGCGCTTGGTTTCAGCGCTGGCTGGCGGGCTGCCCGACTGTGCCGGTGTTGCGTTGGGCGTCGACCGGCTTATTATGCTTGCATTACAGGCTGAACACATCGAAGAGGTCATTCCTTTTACCTTTCGTAACGCCTGATGTTAGTTCCTTTATGCGCAGGGAAGATGGTTAAGCAGAGCGTTTTTAATGCGCTTAACCGCTTCTTCCAGCATAGGTCTCGGACAGCCGAAATTTAGCCTCATGTAGTTGCTGTCACCAAAATCCCGGCCAGGAGACATACCAACGCCTGCTTGTTCAAAGAAGTGGGCTGGATTCTCCAGTTTAGCGGCAGATATATCAATCCATGCCAGATAGGTTGCTTCAATCGGATTGAGCTTCAGGCCGGGGATCTGGTTGATCTCCTTTGTCAGGAAATCTCTGTTCTCGCGCAAATAGTTAAGCTGCTTTTGATTCCAGGCATCACCCGCCTGATAAGCGCCGATGGCGGCGGTATAGCCAAGTAAGTTGACATCAGGCACGATCCCTTTTCTGATGTTGATGAACTGCTTGCGCAGCTGTTCATCAGGGATAATGGCAAAAGAGCAGCCCAAACCTGCGATGTTGTAGGTTTTACTCGGTGCCATTAAGGTGATGGTGCGTGCGGCAATATCAGGATTAAGTGTTGCCAGAGGGATATGTGCCAGGCCCGGTTGCAGTATCAGATCACAGTGAATCTCGTCAGAGCAGATAATCAGCTGATGCTTTTTGGCAATGTCTGCCAGTTGCTGTAGCTCCTCTTGGCGGTATACAGTGCCGCCCGGATTGTGTGGGTTACAAAAGAGTATCAGGTGGGTGTCGGGGGTAATCGAATTCTCAAGCGCCTCAAGGTCGAGAATAAAGCGCGTTTGTACTTGCTTCATCGGTACCTGAATCACTCTGCGTTTTGATAAGTGAGGTGCTGACACAAAGGGCGGGTAAATAGGCTGAGGTGCAATGATGTCGTCGCCTGCTTCGCCAACCGCACGACAAGCCAGGTTAAGTCCACACACCAACCCTGGCAGCCAAACAAGCCAGTCGGTCCTGATCTCCCACTGGTACAAAGACTGCATTCGTTCAACGACTATCTGATTCAGCTCCGCTGGCGTATTAGTGTAGCCAAAAACACCATGATCGATGCGTTTCTGTAGTGCTTGAGTAACGCTGGGAGGTGCCATGAAGTCCGTATCGGCGACCCACATGGGCAGGATTTCTGTGTCCCGATAACGTTCCCACTTCAGGCTGGCGGTATCACGTCGGTCTATCAAGGTATCAAAATCTATGGGCGGCATCGTGGTTTCCTGCTTTATTCAGAAGTCGCTACAAATGCGTGCTTCGTTAGAAGTGCTATTTGTCGCGGTCGAAGGTTGCAAATCGTTAGCTTCAGGTTATAGTTATCGCTAATTCAAATCAATTCGGTTAGCGGCTGAGTATGCAATTCGTGACCCCCTGTGTGATCTGCAAAACAGAGGTTAATCAAACGATATCTCCGTTTGCTGTCATGATGCGGCTGCAGCTTTTACGTCCACTGCTTTAGGGCAGTTAATATCGAGTTACCTCATCCCAGCAGGCTATCGGGCTTGGCCGATAGCCTGCTAGTAAATACATTAAAATAATTCGTTTAATTCAATGTATTTTTCCCGCATTGAATAACTGATTGGAGCCCCTCCGATGAGCAGTACAAATCAAGTCATAATTTTTGATACAACATTACGAGATGGTGAGCAAAGCCCTGGTGCGTCAATGACCAAGGAGGAAAAGCTGCGTATTGCCAAGCAATTGGAAAAAATGCGGGTTGATGTAATCGAGGCTGGTTTTGCGATCGCTTCACCGGGTGACTTTGCCTCTATTAAAGCCATTGCTGATACGATAACCGGAAGCACTATCTGTTCTTTGTCGCGTGCTCTGGATGCTGATATTGATCGTGCCGGCGAAGCACTGAAAAATGCCGCCTCGGGTCGAATTCATACGTTTATCGCGACCTCACCTATCCATATGAAGTATAAGCTGCAGATGACACCGGACCAGGTAGTCGAGCATGCCGTGCATGCGGTGAAGCGTGCACATAATCTGATCAGTGATGTGGAGTTTTCTCTGGAAGATGCCAGCCGTTCTGAACTGGATTTTATGTGTCGTATTATCGAGAAAGTAATTGATGCCGGTGCGCGTACCATCAATATTCCTGACACGGTCGGTTATGCCATTCCCGAAGAGTTTGGCTATACCATCGGGCAGTTATTACAGCGTATTCCTAATGCGGATAAAGCGATTTTCTCGGTACATTGTCATAACGATCTAGGACTGGCGGTGGCTAATTCGTTGGCAGCGGTGACTGCGGGTGCACGTCAGGTCGAATGTACAATTAACGGACTGGGTGAGCGTGCCGGAAATGCGTCGCTGGAAGAGTTCGTTATGGCGATTCGTACCCGAAAAGATCTTTTGGGCTTAGACACCAATATTGATACGACGCAGATCGTGCCTGCTTCGCGTTTGGTCTCCAGTATTACCGGCTTTCCGGTTCAGCCAAACAAAGCGATTGTTGGTGCTAATGCGTTTGCACATGAATCCGGTATTCATCAGGACGGTGTGCTGAAACATCGTGAAACTTACGAAATCATGACGGCTCAGGATGTGGGTTGGCAGACCAATCGGATGGTGATGGGTAAGCACTCCGGGCGTAACGCCTTCCGTTCACGCCTGGAAGAGTTGGGTACTAGTTTCAGCTCAGATGTTGAACTAAACCATGCTTTTGCGCGCTTCAAAGAGCTTGCAGATAAGAAGCATGAGATCTTTGATGAAGATCTGGTTGCGCTGGTATCTGATGTGCGTGCGGCGGATGCGTATGAGAAATATAAACTGTCTTCTCTGAATGTGACTTCCCAGACCGGTGAAGTGCCTGTCGCTCAGGTCACCCTGATGGTTGAGGGTGTTGAGCATAAGGCTGAATCGGAAGGTGGTGGTCCGGTTGATGCAGCACTCAAAGCGATTGAAGCAATAGTGCACTCTGAATCCAGCCTTGAACTGTATTCGGTTAATGCCATCACCAGCGGTACAGATTCACAAGGTGAAGTAACGGTACGTTTGGAAAAAGCAGGTCGCATTGTTAACGGCATGGGGGCTGATATCGATATCATCATCGCTTCGGCGAAAGCCTATGTGCATGCGCTCAACTTGTTGGATGCCAATGTGCAAAAAGCACATCCGCAGGTTTAATGGCAGTGGCAGTTGAGCAAACAGTTGAGCATTTGCGCGCCGAGCGGCGTCGACACCAGTATTTAGAGGCGATGGGGGTGACCAGTTGGTTGCCTCGCTCTGCTTTGCCGGGTGCGCGTCCTTCTCATGAAAGCGTCTATGAATTTCTCTATGGGCACGAAGCGGATGTTTTTGAATCAGATGATGTGGCTGAAGATGCATCCCACATCAGCGAAAAAGTACATCATCAACAGGCGGTGGCACCTGTTACGGCGGCATCGCTTGATTTGCTGGCGCCATCAGACAGATCGTCTAAGCAACGCAGGGAAGCGCCGACACCGCACGATTCCTTAACGCGTAGCAGTGTGGCGGCAGGCGTGACGGCTACAGTTGTTCAGGACTCTGATCAGACATCTGTTCAGGCAAGGACTGGTCAAGAGCCGAGCGAAGCCGAAGTGGCAATGCCACACGTGGAGATCAAACCGCGTTCCGGTAAAGAGAAAGCCCCCCGTTTTCGTCTGGGATTCTGGTTGTATAAAGACCTGCTGGTGGTTGATAGCCTGCCGCTTCTGAGTCGTGGTGGGATAACGCAAGGTAAATATCAGGCACTTTGCGCCAACATGGTGAAGGCGATGGGGCTGGATGCTGAGCTTTTGGCCGCACCTTACGTGCTGGCTTGGCCTATGCTGGCAGGTGACTCGCTGGATCAGGGTAAAGCCGAAGCCTCGCTGGCTGTGAAGCATAAAATCCAAAAGTTGTTACAGCAGGCGACACCGCGTTTACTGCTGTTTTTAGGTGAGTCTGCCGCTCAAATGGGGATGCAGCGTGAAGAGGGCATTGATGAGCTGCGAGCGGTTGTTTTCAACTATTCATCCCAGATCAAAGCGATGACATCGCTTAGTCTGACGCAGATGCTGCAAATCCCTGAGTGTAAAAAAGAGGTCTGGGGCGATCTGCAGAAAGTCCTGCCTGTTAATGCCTGAGCTCGTTTCGTTATTTAGCGCTGATATTCCGCTGATAATGCAGATTGAAGCTCAGTGTTTTACCGACGACCATTGGTCTGAAAAACAGATACAGCAACAACTTCTGAATGTGAATGCTATAAATCTGGGTATTAAGGTTCAGGGCGATCTCGTTGGATATGCTCTTGTCGGGTCGGTATTAGATGAAGCTGAACTTTATCAAATAGCGTTGCTTCCTGAGTGTCAGGGGCGTGGCATGGCAACAGAATTATTGGCGCAACTCTGCCAGCAGTTGGCGGTGGCAGGCATGCAGCGTTTATTGCTGGAAGTGCGCGAGCGTAATGTAGCCGCTATCCGCCTGTATGAGTCATTTGGCTTTACACAGGATGGACGGCGTAAAGGTTATTACGCCAGCGTTGCCGGAGTGGAGGATGCATTGCTCTATAGCTACCGTATTCGTGGTTAGCTAGGATGTTACTACCTAGCTACGCTGTTTCCAGATAGCTAGGATGCTTCTAAATAGTGGGTAAATCGATTTCTTCCTGATTCTTTGGATATGTATAAGGCTTTATCCGCCTGCTCTATCAATTCGGCTGTGTTTTTTGCATTGCCGAGGGTGGAAGAAATTCCAAAGCTTGCTGTGACGTGTGGACGGGTTGCTGAAAAGGCATGCACCAGATTTACTTCTGCTAGTGCTTCAATAATGCGTTCACATAACATTTTTGCGCCTTCTATAGGCGTATTCGGCAAAATAAGTAAAAACTCTTCTCCACCATAGCGCGCTAACAAATCGCCTGCGCGGAACAGCTGCGCCTGAATGGTTTTGCTGAAGGTCTTCAGGCATATATCGCCTTGCGGGTGCCCATAATTGTCGTTATAGGCTTTGAAGTGGTCGATATCGATCAGAACCAGTGATAGTTCTGTTTTTTCACGTTGAGTAATTCTCCAGGCGCGATCTAATGCTTCGTCCATGCCGCGTCGGTTGATAGCGTCTGTTAACGCGTCAACGTGCGTGAGCTTTAACAGTTGTTGGTTGGCTTCATCTAATGCGGCCTTCATTTGTGCGATACGTGCCATGGCGCGTATTTTTGCGCTCAGGACAGTACTGTTAACCGGTTTGGTCAGGTAATCATCACCGCCGGCGTCTATTCCTTCGACTAAGTGCTCTTCGTTGGTTTTTCCGGTGAGGAAAATGATGGGTATCCAGTGTTCTTTTAAGCGCTGGCGTATCTGGCGGGTTAGCTCAAATCCATTTATATCCGACATCTCAACATCCATGAGAATGAGGTCAATGTCTGTTGTATCGAGAACAGTGTGGGCTTCCTTTGCGCCTGTTGCTGTGAAAGGTGTATAGCCTTCGTTAGCAATGATGGCGCTAACCATTTCGCGTATAAGTCTGTTGTCGTCAACAACCAATATCTGCATGAAAATGTACCTGTAATTAGCTAAGCCGTTTTTTAAAAAGCTGTATAAAACTGCATACGATTGAATATAACAACATAAAAAATAGGCTTAATTAGGCGAGTTTAATTTAATGAGTGTATTTAGTTATAACCCAAAAAATGAAAATAACCATTAAAGAATTGAGGATATTGTAGATTGTTGAGGAAAGCAGCGGTGACGACGAATCGTCACCGCGGGGTTGAATGGCTTATGCAGCACCTCTGAGGGCGTTTGAATTGCTTTGTGCGAAGGCCGTTAAGACTGCCTGTATTGCGGCCGCGGAGGTATCTGTCGCCACGGCAACAGCAGAAAAACGAATACCATTAATCGTTAAGGCAACACTGGCTTGTGCCTGTGCTGTTGTTCCTTGCGTGAGAGAGTGCTCGTCAAATTGAATGATCTCTATCTGAGTGCTGTAGCGTTGCGCCAGAGCATCACATAACGCATCGACGGCCCCGGTGCCTGTTCCTCTTAACGTGTCGCTCAGGCCTATTACGAACTGAGCATTGACTCTTCCATCATCCGTATGCAGGTCGTAATCTTGCAATAACCAAGACGCAGGTACCGTCGTAAAGTGCTTTTTAAACAGTGCTTTAATATTTGCCGGTGAGATCTCTTCTCCGCTGATTTCTGTCGCATGTTGGACTACTTTGCTTAATTCGCCATGCATCCATTTAGGTAAAGTAATACCGTAGTCACGCTCCAGCACTAAGGCTACACCGCCTTTGCCGCTTTGGCTGTTGATGCGGATGACCGCCTCGTATTCCCGCCCGATATCTCTGGGATCAATGGGCAAGTAGGCGACTTCCCAGAAAGGAGAGTTATGCACTTCGTGGTAATTAATCGATTTGCGAATCGCGTCCTGATGACTACCCGAAAATGCCGTGTAAACCAGCTCGCCAGCCCATGGATGACGCGCAGCAACCGGTAACTCGGTGCAGTATTCGACAACATCGATGATCTCTTTAATGTTGGAAAAATCTAATTCAGGATCGATTCCCTGAGAATACAGATTCATTCCCATTGTGACGATATCCATATTACCCGTACGTTCGCCATTGCCGATTAATGTGCCTTCAATACGGTCAGCACCGGCCATCACACCTAATTCTGCAGCGGCGACACCGCAGCCCCGGTCATTATGTGTGTGTAAGCTGATACGCACTCGCTGGCGTTGTTTCAGATGGCGGCAGAACCACTCGATCTGATCCGCAAATACGTTTGGCGTCGACATTTCGACGGTGGCTGGCAAATTGATGATGATATCGCGCGCATTTTCATCAACCCATTCATTAATCACTGCATCGCAGACCTCTACAGCGTAATCCATTTCGGTGCCGGTAAAGCTTTCGGGTGAGTACTGAAAGCTCCATCGTGTTTGTGGGTATTGTGCGGCATAGTCTTTTACCCAACGCGCGCCTTGTACGGCAATGGCTTTGATGCCGTCCCGATCAAGCCCGAAAACTTGTTCGCGCTGCACAGTTGAGGTGGAGTTGTAAACATGTACGATGGCTTGTTTGACATCTTTTAAGGCGTCGTACGAGCGCTTGATCAGGTCCTCTCTGGCCTGTGTTAACACCTGAATACAGACATCGTCCGGTATCAGGTTTTCTTCGATCAGTTTACGTACGAAATCAAAGTCAGGCTGTGAGGCAGAAGGGAAGCCTACTTCGATCTCTTTAAATCCTAGCTTGACCAACAGTGTGAACATACGGGTTTTTTGTTCGATATTCATCGGGTTGATCAGCGCCTGATTACCATCGCGAAGATCAACACTACACCAGTCTGGTGCGTGAGTGATCTGCTTGTCTGGCCATGTGCGGTCAGCAAGACGAATAGGGGTAAAAGGACGATATTTGCGATGATCAAACATAACCGGCTTCCTGTATCTGTCTGTTGATTCTATAAGTATCAGTGGGCAAAAGTATTTTTTTGCAAAGCCCTGATTCGCGTTGTTTCTGCGCCAGGGCTTGCGGATGTGTTACTCAGTGTTCGCTGCACTTGTGGTACAAAAGGTTGCCTGGTCAGCATCGGGTGCAGTGAGAAGGTTCGCTTTTGGCTTATTTCTCTTCGGCTATCGGGTGGATGCCGGTCTGTGATTCCGATGATGAAAAGTGTACGTAGATATGAGCGCAATTACCTTGCTAATATTGCTAGTTGTTAGTAGTTTGCGCAAAATTATGTAATATTAATTAACATAAAGTTTTATTTAATTGCGCATAAGGGGTGTTTTTCAATGATTGGCGTTGAACTTGATCGTTTTGATATCACAATATTGCGCGAGCTACAGCGTGATGCTTCGCTTTCTAATCAGGAGTTGGCCGAACGGATTGGCTTAACGGCTGCGCCTTGCTCACGCCGTGTAAAACAGCTGGAAGAGAGTGGCGTCATTGCCAGTCAGGTTGTTCGTATCAATGAGCGCAGCGTTGGCTTAAACCTGATCGCCTTGTTGCATATTAGTATGGATAAGCATATCCCTGAGCGTTTTGAGGAGTTTGAGAAAGGCATTAGCGCAATACCTGAGGTGATGGAGTGTTACCTGATTACCGGGCACGATGCTGATTATCAGCTCAAGGTGGCAGTGCCCGATATGGATAGCTACCACGACATTTTGTTAGGAAAGATCACGCGTATTAAAGGGGTAACCGGAGTGAAGTCAGCCTTTATTATGCGTAAAGTCATCGATACGACAGCAGTGCCGTTGCATTACATAAGCAAACAAAGGAGGTAGTAGGAGGATAAGAGCATCAGCATTCTACGTCGGGAGGGTAAAAGCTGAAGTATTCTATCTTAGGAAGATAGGAGTAGAATGATCAGGTAATGATGTTATCAAAGTAAATGATTGTTGAAATGAATATTACAGAGAGTCTACTTTCAGGTTCGTGGCTTTGGATGGCCAATATCTTATATGTGAGCGCATTGCTTGTGGCTGTCTGGAGAAGCCCTTGGCGGGTCATTTCGGCTAACCGTGGGCTGCAGCATCTTTTTTTTGGTGCGACAGTTTTATTGCTGATTATGTGGAGCATGCGGGCAGGGATCTCTCCTGGTTTAAGTATCCATTTTCTTGGTGTTACCGCACTGACGTTAATTCTGGGATGGGATTTGGCGATTCTTTCAGCATCACTGGTGCTGCTGGGTATGACGCTACTGGGAAAAGAGAGCTGGCAGGGTTTTGCGGTTAACGGACTGTGTCTGGTGATTATTCCTGCCTTTTTGTCTCATGCAATTCATCAGTTGGTGGATAAAAAACTACCGAAAAACTTTTTTATCTACCTGTTTCTTTGCGGCTTTATAGGCTCATCTATAGTGATAGCAGTTTCTGGATTGATGATGTCTATAGTGCTGTGGCTGGATGGTGTTTACCCCTGGAGTAAAATTACTCAGGAATATGTGAATTACCTTCCTCTGATTATGTTTCCTGAAGGGCTGATGAACGGTATTTTGATGACCGGTATCATGGTGTTTTATCCTGACTGGATCAGAACTTTTAATGCCCGGCTGTATATCGATGAGCAGTAACTGATCACTGTCTGGCGGGGTGCTTTGCCAGCTTACGTTGCAGAGTCCTGCGGTGCATGTCTAATGCGCGGGCTGTGGCTGATACATTGCCA
Organism: Neptunomonas qingdaonensis; assembly: GCF_900113275.1. Taxonomy (GTDB): domain Bacteria; phylum Pseudomonadota; class Gammaproteobacteria; order Pseudomonadales; family Balneatricaceae; genus Neptunomonas; species Neptunomonas qingdaonensis. Next base: position 388,631 of record NZ_FOOU01000002.1, on the reverse strand, counting down.
TCATGTTCACTCAATACTTTCTGAATATGCTCCCATTCCAGCCGATTGACAGACATCGGTTGGCTTGAAATGTCGATCTCTTCATCGGCATCGTTTTGCTGCAGAGCTGTCAGGATATCATCTGCATTGGCGGGTTTTGGCAGGTATTGTGTTGCCCCCAGCTTGATAGCTTCTACTGCGGTGGTAATACTGGCGTAAGCGGTTAACACAACAATACGTACCGCAGGATTCGCTGCGGTTAAGGGCTGAATAACGGTGAGGCCGGACGCTCCATCCATTTTAAGATCCAGCGAAACAAGGTCGGGTGACCAGGTTTTAATAATGTCTAATGCCTCGTCGGCACTGCGTGCTACTTTTGTATTAAAGCCACGTTTAGTCATGGCGCGGGCTAATACACGCGTAAAAGTTGCATCATCATCAACAATTAAAAATTTCAGTGGGTCAGCCATGAACGCTCCTTTGAGATAAACGGACTTCTGTGATGGTGCCTTTGTCTTGCGCCGCATAAAGCTTAACATCACCATCATAGTGGGCAAGCGTGGTTGAGGTAAGGAATAACCCAATACCCAGTCCTTTACCTTTAGTTGAGATAAAAGGTTTGCCTAAGGTGTTGGTCTGCTCGGCGGATAAGCCTGCGCCATAATCACGAATGGTTAACCAAATAGCACCCGAATCCCAGTGCAGGGTTATTTCAATGTTTTCAGGACAGGCATCAGCCGCATTGTTCAGCAGGTTTAAAATAGCTTGTCTTAATGCGGTGGTATTGTGTAAGTCAGGTGGCAGATCTTCTTGAATGCTGACGCTGTAGGTGACTTCTGGACGGGTGATTTTCCATTGCTCTAATACTTCACAAAGAAACGTTGTCGCCAGTGAGGTTTTTTCACTGTTTTTTTCTTCCGCCACTGATCGTGCCATCTGTTGTAGCTTATCTGCGCATATTTTTACCTGTTGCTGCAGAATTTCAATATCCTCTTTATGCTCAGGTGATAGGCCTGTATCTGATTGCATCTCATGGAGAATGACGCTCATGGTGCTCAGCGGTGTGCCTAACTCGTGAGCTGTACCGGCCGCCATTGTACCTAACGCGAGTATCTGCTGGTGATGGACTTTCGCTTCCCGCTCTTCGCTGAGTTGCTGCTGTTGGCGTTGCAGCGCACGGTTAATGCGTACAATAAAATAGGTAATGACAATCACAGTGAGAATGAAGTTTAACCACATGCCGAGCATGTGAAAATTAAAAAGCGAAGCTAACGAGTGTTGGTGCTCGGATAGTGCAGTAACGACGGGAACATAGTAAACAAGTAAAGAGCCATAGATGGCCGTTACGGTAACCGCCATCATCCAGATGTATCGATTACTAAGTGTCATCACCGTGATGATCAAAGGGATCAGCAACATAAAAATAAAAGGATTGGTGCCGCCGCCAGACTGATAAAGAATAAAGCCGTAAATAATGGCGTCGGCGAGTAATTGAGTGAAAAACTCTGGTTGAGTGACTGGCCAGGGGGAATGAAGTCTGGCGTACGTCATTAGGTTTAACAAGCCTAATAGCAGCAGCGCTAATCCTGTAGGCCATGGATTTAAATCAATTTTGAGATAAAGTAGCGCAAATGCTACAGCACAACATTGACAAAACAGGATGACAAAACGGATATAAGTCAGTTGTAAAAGCTGTTGATGGTTACCCGCCACACCTTACTCCAAAATAAAATCAGAGCGAATTATAACTGAAAAGTATCGAGTTGCAGATTGAGACAAATTGTCGCAGTTGCGGCCGGTCATTAGAAAGAGGTGGGAGAGGAAATTAAATCACAACCTCTCATCTACTAAACCGCTACTGCTCTTCATCTCAAGTGCATCAGCTATCATGATTTTATATAAAGGTATCAGTGGCTGGTGGTTGGCTTGATGTGTCTAATCATGTGAAACAACATCACTTGGATTGTTTCTCTCCTCCAGATCGGCGAAAATAGCCAGCAATCCTATTTAATACATGCAGATTTGTAGTAGCGCTTGGTTATATTCAATTTTACGCTGCTACGCTATGCATCACTCAGAAGATTCTATCTCATGTCGAACGCTGCTATTGCGCAAGAAGTCTCTAAACGCAGGACTTTTGCGATCATATCCCACCCTGATGCGGGTAAAACTACAATCACTGAAAAACTCTTACTGCTGGGTAACCTGATTCAGAAAGCCGGTACGGTTAAAGGGAAGAAGAGTGATCGTCACGCTACCTCTGACTGGATGACGATGGAGCAGGATCGCGGCATCTCAATTACGTCTTCCGTGATGCAGTTTCATTGGAATGACCGTGTAGTGAATCTTCTTGATACCCCCGGCCACGAAGATTTCTCGGAAGACACGTATCGCACTTTGACGGCAGTGGACAGTGCTTTGATGATTGTCGATGGTGCCAAGGGTGTAGAAGATCGCACGATCAAACTGATGGATGTATGTCGGTTGCGAGATACGCCCATTTTTTCGTTTGTTAACAAGATGGATCGTGATATTCGCGATCCGATAGAGCTGTTGGACGAAATAGAAGAGGTTCTCAAAATTCAGGCGGCGCCGATTAACTGGCCCATTGGTATGAGTAGCTTTTTTAAAGGGGTCTATAACCTTTATACCGATACGATCCATGTATTTAAATCAGGACAGAATGCCGTTTTATCTGATGATGTACGGATTCAGGGTTTAGACTCAGATGAGGCGCGGGCTTTATTAGGTGATGACTACGAAGACTTTGTCGAAGAAATTGAATTAGTACGTGGTGCAAGCCACCAATTCGATAGAGAAGCATTTCTTGCCGGTAAGCTCGCGCCGGTATTTTTTGGTACGGCATTGGCTAACTTTGGTGTCCGCGAGATGCTGAATGATTTCGTTGAATGGGCTCCACCACCGATTGCCCGTGAAACGACTTCCCGCGAAGTATCTGCTGATGAAGAGAAGTTCTCCGGTTTCGTCTTTAAAATTCAGGCCAATATGGATCCTAAACACCGCGACCGTATTGCGTTTATGCGCATCTGTTCAGGCAGCTACACGCGTGGCATGAAAATGAAACATACGCGCATTAATAAAGATGTCAGAATTGCCGATGCGGTCACTTTTCTTGCCGGAGACCGTGAGAACGTAGAAGAAGCCTGGTCGGGCGATATTATTGGATTACATAACCACGGTACTATTCAGATTGGCGATACCTTTACTGAAGGTGAAGACCTGAAATTTACCGGCATACCGCACTTTGCTCCAGAGATGTTCCAGCGTGTCAGGTCGTTGGATCCGCTTAAAGCGAAGCAGTTGCAAAAAGGTTTGCAGCAGTTAGCTGAAGAGGGGGCAGTACAGCTATTTCAGCCGCTCAAAAATAATGATTTGGTGCTGGGCGCTGTCGGTCAGCTGCAGTTTGAGGTCGTTATGTTCCGTCTGAAAGATGAATATAAGGTCGATTGTAAGTATGAGCCGGTGGCTGTGCAGACGGCTCGCTGGGTCGAGTGCCGCGATGCTAAAATGCTGGAAGATTTGCGTAAAAAGGGATATGAAAATCTGGCGCTGGATGGCGGTGGTTTACTGACTTATCTGGCACCTACGCGTGTTAACCTAAGCCTGACTGAAGAGCGCTGGCCTGATGTGCGCTTCCGTGCCACACGCGAGCACTAATCACTTATAACTAAGCGCTTATAACTAATCACTTATAACTAAGCGCTTATAACTAATCGCTTATATTAAGTACCACTATTAGATTCTTTAAGGGAGTCTGGATCACCAGCAGCAGTCGTTAAGGAGATTCAAGATGGCAAATTGGCGAATTATTGATAGTCATTGTCATCTTGATTTTCCGGTGTTTGATGCAGCCCGTGCTCAGTTGGTTGACAGTGCGCTGGAAGCAGGCGTGAGTCATATTGTCATTCCCGCTGTGGTTGCCAAAGATTTTAAGCGCGTCGTGGATACGGCAGCTGCTTATCCTAATACCTCATTTGCACTGGGCTTGCATCCCTGTTTTATGCAGGCGCATCAGACAGAAGATCTGCAAACGTTAGTCGATTATGTGACGACTAACCCGGTGTGTGCCATCGGAGAAATAGGTCTGGATTTTTATATCGCAGATTATGATGCCGTTTCACAAATATCTTTGTTGAAAGCTCAGTTGAAAATAGCCAAAGCACAGCGCCTACCTGTTTTGTTACATGTGCGTAAGGCTCACGACATCATGCTAAAAACACTCAGGGACGTAAGATTTGAACAGGGTGGCATCGTGCATGCGTTTAGTGGCAGCTTGCAGCAAGCAGAACAGTTTATAAAAATGGGTTTTAAGCTGGGGTTTGGCGGGGCGATGACATACCCAAGAGCGAATAAGCTGAGAAGACTGGTGGCGACACTCCCGCTTGAGTCCATTGTGCTTGAAACGGATGCGCCTGATATGCCTTTATCAGGACGGCAGGGGGAGTTTAACCAGCCTGCTTATGTGGCGGATGTTTTAAAAGAGATCGCTGGATTGCGCGCAGAGTCGATTGAATGTATTGCTGCCACAACAACGGCCAGTGTTGAACAACTGCTTTCTTTAGGGAGTCGGCAATGATGAGCATTGTGCATTAACGTTAAGCACTCAGATCCAAGCCGTATTATTGATAATTGGCGTTGTACAGATCATTCAAGGCTTGCCAGGCGGTGTTAGTTTTATCATTTTTAGGCAAGCTGTATAAACGACCATTGTTATCAAGAGCCGTTGCCAGGTAGCTATTATCAGCTGGTTTCAAAAGAATAATCATCAGACTGCGAGGGTAGTTGGGCCCGGTAATTTTTTGTTGGTAGGCATTTTCTACTGGCTTCAGTACGCCATTCTGACTGGCGATAATGCTTAAACTGATACAAGTACGCGTCATGCCTTTACACAGCGTGCCCTCTTTAGTATCTATCAGATAGAAACTCTTGTCTTTGCTCTCAGAGATGAAGGAGTTTGCTGAGAAACAACCACTCAACAGCGTTGTCATCAGCATAACTAATGTCGCTACCCGCTTAATCATGGGGACTTTCTCCAGGCAAATATTTTTCGGACAAATTTTCATTCGTCAGTGTATTCGCTAAACGGGTTGGCCGTGTTCAGATCTATCCGGTTTTCATATCCGGGTAGGCGAATACTGTTTTCTGTGATCTCAAGATCATCCCCGGCTAACACGTGATGATCATATTGATAGATAGGTTTAGTCAGCCCCAGTGTCGTTTGCTGGTCGTACTCATTGGCGCGGGCCAGAGTGGCTACTTTTCTGTTTTCCCACTCGGCTATTTTTGTCTGGCCGTGCTTTTTCGTCAGCATCTGCTTTACGATGTGTGGTGCTAGCATCGGCGCGCTGGCATTGTTTCCGCCAAACCCCTTGGAGTTAAGGATGACACTGTCCATGCCCAGAGCACCCACTTCAATATGCTGCTGGGAAAACAGCAAGTTTGATTGGTGTACATCAGAGGCAATTTCATCAGTGGTTTGAATGCCGGGAATATAGCCGTAAGCCCAAGTACCCAATGACGTGGTTAGTTGATCTCCCCCGGCTGTACCTTGCGAGTGCCCTAAATAGCATTTAATCGCCGCGACTGGCCATGATTTAATATCAAATGCTTTGGCTATTTCGTTGATGACATGTGATTCGGTCACACGGTTTTGCGGAGTGCTGGTGCCATGTGCCTGTACGTAGGAACGTTGCTGTAGTGACTCTGCACCAAGCATATTTTTAATCAGAGCGGCCGCTTTTCCCAGAGTGATATAATTGCCGATACCAGGGGCCGAGATAGATTTTTTATGGCCGTCTGCATTAACAAAAACCTCTGGGATCGCGCCGTATACTTCAGCACCCAGTTCAAGTGCGAGGTCATCACTCATTAATAAGATAAACTGGCTGGATTCACCGATGGTAAAGCCACAGTTTTTGCCAAATGGCCGACAGGCTTTACGGTAATCGGCATCATTGAGTTCTGTCAGTTTGTCTAATGCCAGCAGATCTTTATCTTCCGCCAGCGCACCCATGGCGCGAAAGCCTTCAATGACTTCTTGAGTGACGGGCGCATCACTACCACCAATCATAGCCACTTTATGCTTGCCTGAGCGAATATCCTGGATACCGCTACGCAGGTTGTATAAAAAAGTAGCGCAGGCACCCAGTGCGCCCCCGGTTGCTCCTACGTTGCCTAAAATATAGGCGTTAACAAAGTCCGCCGGCATTTGCGCATAGCCGAGCGGCATCTGTTTTGAGCTGGTGCGTTTACCAATAGACGGGTATTTAGTCAGCCCACCAAAACCAAAATCATCTAACTGACCAATCGAATTACTGGCATAGACAGCAATCTGGTCCGGGGATAAGCGGTTTAAGATATCTTCGAACGGAATGCCCGTCGATAGCAATGCATCAGATGCACTGAAAATAGTCATTTGCAGGTTGCGAGGATGGTTTCTGGACTGGTAAAGCTTGCCTGGTTGAAAACCTGTCGGCAGTTGACCTGCTGACTGAACCTGTGCTGTTTTAAAATCGGGTAAAATAGTATCCAGGTTACCGCTAACGGTTATCTCTACTTCCTGACCGTTTCCCGGAGTGATTGTCCAGTTCTCTGGGATGATATTGGGTAGATGGCGTTTGCGCAGCGTAAAGCGAATACTGCTGTCTGGTGTGCTTTTTAATGTGGCTACTTTGTTAAAAGTAACTTTGTTGACATCAAAACAGTCGGGTTCTATACGGCGTATCAAGGTTGAGTTTAAGAGTTGATCCGCAATGCTGGACAGCAGGGCGGCTAATGGCAGTTGTTCACCGGCCTTGTTGTAGTAGTGGCCATCCTGATAAGTTGCCAATCCGGTTAATGTAGCCAGCCCTAGCAAAGTATTCTGTTGATTTTGCTGATCTAGTTTGTCAAAAATCAGACGACGGTATGCGTGATGAAAAGAACTACGACCTGCGGGATTGATTCCACCGAAACCGACGATAAGAGGTAGATGTGACAAAGAAGACTCCTCGGCTGGAACTATACTGGATAAACATAACTGTTTTAGTTCTGTAATCCATATATTCTAGCGGCACAGTGGATCTGTGACTAGATGGAATCTTAGCTAATCTCGGGAAATTACCTATTAAGTGCCCCGAAAGCGGGTCTGCAATAGGCTATCAGTACTAGTCTAGATGTAATGGCACGGTTCTTTTTAGGTAATAAGCTTTTATTCAGTAGAAAGTTATGCCTGATTATTATTAAAGAAAGTAAAGTATTTTGAGCTTTTGGCATAAACTGGAGTCATATTACTGGGCGCATGTTAGTTTTGAAGTAATAGAGTGTTCAGGTTTTTTCAGCTACATTGATATCAATATTAAAAAGTGTATGACACGTTTAAGGAATATTTCATGAAAAAATTAGTCGTAGCGCTATTGGCCGGCAGTGTACTGGCGGGGTGTACAACACTAGACCCTTATACTCGTGAAGAGAAAACCGGGAATGCCGCAAAAGGTGCAGGTATCGGTGTGGTTGCCGGTGCATTGCTGGGTTCTGCTGTATCAGGTAAAGGCGATAAAACTAAAGGAGCGGTGCTTGGCGCTTTAGTCGGCGGTGCTACCGGCGGTGGTATCGGTTATTACATGGATCAGCAAGAAGCTTTATTACGCCAGCAGTTAGAGGGCACAGGCGTTGGTGTGGAGCGTATCGGCGACGATATTCGTTTGATTATGCCTGGTCATATCACCTTTCAGACAAACTCTTATCAGCTAGCAGGTAATTTTTATCCTGTGCTGGATTCAGTTATTACTGTGTTGAGAAAGTTTGATAAAAGTGTGATCAGTGTTAATGGCTTCACCGATAGTACGGGTTCGTTTGAACATAACCAGCAGTTGTCTGAGCGACGTGCGGCGAGTGTTGCTAATTATTTATCAGGCGGCATCAGCGCATTGCGCATTAATACTCAGGGTTACGGAGAGCGCTATCCGATAGCCGATAATGCCACAGAATCGGGGCGTTCGTTGAACCGTCGAGTAGAAATTAATATTAGAGGGACTCAAAAGTAATCTACTGAGCCCCTTTTTACTGCGTTATTCTGCAGTGTCTACTGAGTCGAATTTACTCAGCAAGTGCTGCAGATTTTCCTGCCAGGCCTGTTGCTCCTCTTCCAGTTGTTGTTTCGCTTCGCGTAATTCAGTAATTTCCATTCTCAGCAACTCGACTTCGTCGATCATGCTTTCGATTTTTGTTTCTAACTGGTTGAACAACTCGGTTTGCATTGGGCACCCTTTTGGATATGACAATAAAGATGCCGATTATAGAGCGCGGCCGGGCGAAGTAAACCATTACCAGAACATCACAATGTCATCAGGTTGAATATTGTGTTGTGCAGTTGAGCCGTTGATATGCCCTTTTACTGTGGTGGCTTGAACATCATCAACAATCATTGTCAGGCGTGTGTTAATAAGTTCCGTCGTTGTCTGGCTGGTTTGATTGTAAAACATGGTTTTGCGATAGACCGTGAGCTTGTCGCCTCTTTTTAAGCCACTCTGTTTTCCTGCATTAATCCATAAATCGCTTTCTTGTGTGCGGGTTATTCTCGCGGAGAATGGCAAGCAGCGGAGAGATTTGGAAAGGTCGAGGCTGATTTCATCAAGTAACTTATTGATGCTTTGTCCATAATCGCTATTCAAAAAGGCCGGGGTGGCGAATCCGGTTTTTTCTGTCGGTGCAAGATTCCAGCGTCCCTGAGTTGCGTAATGTTTCTGCTCAAGTAGCGTGCCGCTAAAACCATCGTGAATGAACAGGTCCAGGCTAAAGTTTCTCAGGTGCTTTTTGCTTTTGTAATCTAACTTATTGTAGGTGTCGATAAGCCAGTTTTTTTCGTTAATGGTGCCGGGGGTATTCATAGATACATCACGAATAATGCCGGATACAATAAATTGGCTGTCGAGTTGTTGTGTATAGGCCATCATGGTGGTGAGCGTCCCGTCATCCAATTGTCGCGATGTGGCTGTGCCCAGTTGTTTGTGCAATAGTAAGTTGCCGGCATTGAGTGCTGATATGCCGTCATAGCTGTTCAATCGTGTTGTTAACTGTGAGGCTAAACTGGATTCAATATTTCTTATATTGCCAAGGTTAGCTTGCGTGGGGTGCTCAAGAGGAAAGGCTGCTACGGCGATTGTTTTTCGAAAACTATTGCCACTATTGCCATTGCTGCAGGTCGTTTTAGTATCAATGTCAGCACGGATCCGCACATGTAGTTTGTTGCCGATAAGCTTTTCTTCAAGGATCTCAATATTGGACAATGAGCCCATTGTTGAGATGCGCATATTATCAATTTCCAGTATGCCGTCTTCGAGTTGCTGAGTACTGCTGATATAAGCGGCAGCTTGCAGCGATGCCTGCTGTTTAGCGTCGCTTATGGCTTGCTCCCGTGCTTTTGTAAGGTCGCTGTTGTAGATGAAAGCCTGTCCTGTTGCTTCAACAGTGGTGGCATAGGCATGGAAACTGCTAAGCAATAATACCAGGGATAGTAAATATTCTTGAAAATGTCTCAACATGAGAGCAACCTGACCGATATATTAAGAATAGGTGAGCAATAGGTGAAAGGTATGCAATTTACGCCTGACATGCAAACTGTGTGTTGATGTATGTGTTGACGCCTGTCTTAATCTGTTCTTATAGATTTTGTTAGTGTGCTGTAAATGGAGTGTGGGCGAGCTGTTATGATAAAAAAGATAGGGTCAATCGTACTGGCGAGTCTGATTAGTGTGGGCTGCGGTTATCAGCAGCCTGTACCCGTTAAAATTGAAAAACTAAGTCCGCAAGCCAGTAAGGCCTTATTAAATGAGGCGCGTAATACCACACTGGCTGAGCCTGTCCCGTTTGCGGTGGTCGCGGAGAATAGGGCTAAAGTTGACCCTGTTAGCGAAGCTGTTGAGCAGATGGCAGTGCAGTTGGTGAATGGCTTGAATCAAAATAGAGTGAAGCGCTTCCCTATTGCTGTGCTGCCTTTTAAATCGTTGCGTCAGAGTGTGCCTGATCCATTATTGGGTGAGCGGTTATCGGAAAGTTTTATCTTCCCGTTGCAGCAGCGCGGCTATAATCTTGTCGATTACCGGGCCATTAGTTTAGCAACGACGCTAAAATCGCCTGTATCAAAGCAAAATATGTCCGCCTTGCGGGAGCGTTATAAAATCTATTTTGTGCTAACCGGAACCTATGCGCATCATCCTGATGGCATCGTCATTAATGCCCGGGTGCTGGATACTACAACCCGCCAGGTATTGGCATCTGCACAGACGCATATTGTTAATCAGCGTCTTGAAGGGGCGCTGCCAGGATTCGATCCGGTTAAAGCATTGAATAATGGATATATCATTGAAAATGGTGCAGTTCCGATGAGGTCTCTTAAATGAAGTTTGTGTTGATCCTGTTGTGCGTGTTTTTAAGCGGCTGTGAAACCGTTGTGCAAACAGCGAAAGAGATTGGTAATGAGTTACCGTCTCCGTCTTTTGTCAAGCAGCCAGCCCCCGATCCAATCTGGGTGCAGGCAACAGGATATGCGCCAATTAGCTTACAGCCGGGTGAAACGCGCCAGCAAAAAGTAGTGATGGCGATGCGTGCGTCAAAGCTCAGGGCTTATCAGGAGCTGGTTGGGGTGGTGCATGGGCAGTATATTTACGGCACGACTACCGTTGAGGATATGGTAATGCAGCGGGATTCGTTTAAAGCGGCTGTGGCAGGCTTCGTGCGCGGAGCCCGGGTCGTTAAGTCGTATCCGGTGCAGGATGATACGTATGCGACGATTCTGGAAGTGGATATGGCTCAGCTACAGCGGGCATGGGTTGAGTAGACTGCAGGGTATGCGACGATTCTGGAAGTGGATATGGCTCAGCTACAGCGAGCCTGGGTTGAACAGGCCGCTGCAGTAGAGAAATAACTGAGAAAATCTCTGCCGTTATTTGTCAGTTGTCGTTTTCGCAAAAGCAGCCAGTTGTTCGCTGCTTGCTTCTTTTTGATACTTCTCTTTCCAGTCTGCATAGGGTTCGCCATAGATAATCTCTCTGGCTTGCTCGTAATGTATTTCCTCGCCGCGTTCTTCAGCCGCGGCTTTGTACCACTTGGATAAGCAGTTACGACAAAATCCTGCCAGGTTCATGAGGTCTATGTTTTGAGCGTCTTTGCGCTTATCCAGATGGGCGACCAGTTGGCGGAACGCTGCCGCTTCAATTTCAGTTTTGGTTTGTTGGTTCATGCTAGGCCTCTTGATGGCTGTTCTTTTCATGACAGCGCTATTTATGACGCTCTCATTGATGAAAGTTCTGTCTGTTATTTATTCATCGCGTATATGTTCGTCAAGCTCGCTGCATACGCGCCTCTGTAGCTCCTGACATAGATCGGGATCGCTAATGGGTAGTCCTTCATCATCGGTGATAAAGAAAAAATCCTCAACTCGTTCACCAACACTGGCTATTTTTGCTTTGCGTACAGAAATGTTGAGTTCAGCAAAAATCTGACCAATTCGGGCGAGTAGACCGGGACGATCGGGACTGCGCACTTCCATGATGGTGAGCTGTAAATTGGGGTCGTTACTCAGGCTTACGGTGGTCGGCAAGGCAAATAGCTTCATTTGTCTTGGTACGCGCCGGTGTATAATGTCCGGGTAGTCGTCGGGATCGTCCAGTTCTTCGATCAGACGTTCCTGAATGCTTTGAAGATAGCTGGGGTTCTCTGACAGAGGCTCGTCATCATCAGTCAGAACGGTATAGGTATTTAAAGAACGACCATCATCAGTCAAAATGATGCGCGCGTCCTGAATGTTCAGATGTAGTTGATCCAGTGTAGCTACGGTGGCTGCGAACAGGTTTGGAACATCTTCACTGTAAATAAAGATTTCGGTAGCCCCTTCGTGAACCCTGTATGAAGTCTTTTGAATCAGAACGAGCGGTAGTTCGCTTGATCCGTGTTCAAGAATGGACTGTGTCTGCCAGGCAACATTTTTGGCTTCTTCGCGTAAGAAATAATCCTCACCCAGCATGGCCCAGAATTCCTTGATTTCATCTTCGTGCTGGCCTGAGTTGGATAATATGGCCATTGCTTCATGTTGTACCTGATTAATACGATCCTCTTTATTGATAGGATTTTCCAGTCCGCGTTTTAGTGCTCGCTTGGTTTCCATATATAACTGTCTTAGCAGAGTGGCGCGCCAGTTGTTCCATAAAGTGTGATTCGTGGCGTTAATGTCAGCAACGGTAAGTGCGTAAAGATAATCAAGATGAACCGTGTCGCGTACCTGCATGGCAAATGTATGAATAACATCAGGGTCGGTAATGTCTTTACGTTGTGCAGTCATCGACATCAGCAAGTGGCTGCGGACAAGCCAGGCCGTGAGGTGGCTGTCCCATTTCCCCAGGCGGTGACGTTCACAAAAAACCAGAACATCTTCTGCGCCGAGTTCTGAATGGTCTCCACCGCGTCCTTTAGCAATGTCATGATAGAGACCGGCAATATAAAGCAGTTCTATTTTAGGCAGACTGTTAACCACTTTGTGCGCAATCGGGAACTGTTCCCGATGATTTGAGTGGCGAAATTGACGCATCATCTGGATTACTTTTAGCGTATGCGCATCGACGGTGTAGATATGGAATAGGTCGTGCTGCATCTGGCCGACAATTTTACCGAACTCTGGCAGGTAGCGCCCCAGAATGTCGTAGCGGTTCATACGTTTCAGCTCGGTGGATACACCGTTGGGCGAGCGCAGAAGTTCCATAAATAAGCTGGTATTGCGCAGGTCATTACGAAACTCATCATTAATCAGGTGACGGTGATCCCGTAGCAGACGAATCGTGGATGCACGAACGCCGAGTATTTCATCGTGCTGAGCCAGTAATACGAAAGCCTCCAGAATGGCGAAAGGGTGATGCTCAAAGACTTTGTCGTAGGTGGCTTCCAGGTAATTATTATGAATCTGAAAGCGCTTGTTGATGGAAGTGACAGTTTGTTTGTCGTCAATCTTCAGAATGGCTTCATTAAAGTATTGCAGTAGCATGTCATTGAATTCTGCCATCGCAATCGCGACACGATAATATTTGCTCATGAACTGCTCGACAGCCAGTGCACCGTGTTGATCTTTGTAGCCGAAAAAGTCGGCGAGTGTGCGCTGATGATCAAATAGCAGGCGGTCTTCACGGCGTCGGCATAGCATGTGCAGTGCGTAGCGCACAGTCCAGAGGTAAAGCTCACCGCGGTTGAGGGTTTCCAGTTCAGATTCGGTAACAAATCCGTGATCAACCAGATCGCGAATATAAGTAGCACCGAAGTGACGTTTGGCTACCCAGCCGATCGTTTGCAGATCTCTCAATCCGCCGGGGGATTTTTTTAAGTTGGGTTCAAGGTTGTATTCTGTATCGTTGGTTTTTTCGTGACGGGCTTTCTGCTCTTTGAGTTTGGCGATAAAAAATTCTTTATCGGTCCAGGCACCTTCTGATGTGACGCGATCATACATGCGCTGGTGTATCGCCGGGTCGCCGGTCAGCGGTCTGGACTCGATCAGGTTGGTGGCAATGGTGATGTCATCACGGGCTTTTTCATAACATTCTTCTATGTTGCGCACACTGGAGCCAATTTCCAGCGCGATATCCCATAATAACATCAGAAATTTGCTGATACTCTCCTCGTAGACAGTCGGGTCGATATCATCAAGAAGAATCAACAGGTCAACATCTGAATGCGGGTGCAGTTCGCCGCGGCCATACCCGCCCACTGCGATTAATGAGATCTGCTGATTATCGGGCCATTTAAACAGATTCCATGCGGAGATCAGGATCTTGTCGATGATGGCGGCACGACCATAAATCAACTTGCGAATATCTTCGCCAGATTTGAAGCGGGCATCCATTTCAGCTTGCGCTTTTTTAATCGTGCTTTTGAATACTTTAATGGGCGATTCGCCGCTTGCCAGGCGAGCTTCGAATGCCGCCGAGTCAATAAAAGTATCCGTCTCGGCTAGTTGCAGTAAGGTCGTGTTCATTCTTTAATCCAGTGTGATTAAAATTTTTCTTCAGAACGCTGAGTCAGTACTTCATGGCCTGAATCAGTGACCAATATAGTGTGTTCCCATTGTGCGGATAAGCGACGGTCTTTGGTTTCTACGGTCCAGCCATCTTTTTTAGATAGTTTTACATCCCGTTTACCGGCATTGATCATGGGCTCAATCGTAAAAATCATACCCGCTTCGAGTTTTACTCCGGTTCCAGGTCTGCCGTAGTGAAGAACTTGTGGGTCTTCGTGGAACTCTTTGCCAATACCGTGGCCGCAATATTCCCGGACAATCGTGTAATGGTTGGCTTCTGCGTGCTTTTGAATGACGTGGCCAATATCGCCCAGAAAAGCGCCTGGCTTAACTAATTCGATGCCCTTATAGAGGCACTCAAGTGTCACTTCTGCCAGTCGTGTGGCATGCGGGGCTGCTTTGCCGGCGAAAAACATTTTGCTGGTGTCGCCATGGTAACCGTCCTTGATGACAGTAATGTCTATGTTAATCATGTCGCCGTCTTTTAGCGGCTTATCATTAGGGATGCCGTGACATACAACCTGATTGATTGATGTGCAGATAGATTTAGGAAAGCCGTGGTAATTCAGCGGGGCAGGGATGGCTTGCTGTTGCTGAGTGATATAATCGTGGCAGATTTGATCCAGTTGGTTGGTCGTGACGCCGACTTTAATGTGTGGTTCGATCATTTCGAGAACCTCGGCTGCGAGTCGTCCCGCGATGCGCATTTTTTCTATCTCTTCCGGGGTTTTAATAGTAATGGACATAGTGTTCCTTTGAAGGGTGAATCCTAAACTTGGTGGTTGTTAAGTGTTGGCGTTAAGCACAATGGCAGTGATTGTACCGAATTATCCTCTCTGAGCGAAGTCGACCTTCAAATTGAGCGCATCTTGTGGTATAAAACGCGCTCCCGAAATGCACACAGCATTGCGAGGAATATCTCACACACATATCGTCACAGTTTCCGGGTGCCGTTTTACGGTTGGATGCTGGGATATGTGGAGGTTGAACCCAATTAAAACAGGAAATGCTAAACATGGCACAAGTTACAATGCGCGAACTGCTGAAAGCAGGCGTTCACTTTGGTCACCAGACTCGTTACTGGAATCCAAAAATGTCTCAATACATTTTTGGTGCGCGTAATAAAATTCATATCATCAACCTGGAACACACACTGCCAGCACTAAACGGTGCTATCAACGTGGTTGAAGGTTTGGCTCAGAACAAAAATAAAGTTTTGTTCGTGGGTACAAAGCGCGCTGCAAGCAAAATCATTAAAGAAGAAGCGCTGCGTGTAGGTATGCCGTTCGTAAACCATCGCTGGTTGGGTGGTATGTTGACGAACTACAAAACTATCCGTCAGTCTATCCGTCGTCTGCGTGAGCTTGAAGGTGCATCTTCTGATGGTACTTTTTCTCAGTTGACTAAAAAAGAAGCGTTGATGCGTCAGCGTGAGATGGAAAAACTGGATCGCGCTATCGGTGGTATTAAGGATATGGGCGGTCTGCCTGATGCCTTGTTCGTTGTTGATGTTGATCACGAGCGCATTGCGGTAAACGAAGCTAACAAACTGGGTATTCCTGTTATTGGTATCGTTGATACTAATAGCAATCCAGATGGTATTGATTACGTTATCCCGGGTAATGATGATGCTCTTCGTGCCATTCAGATCTATGTTAAATCTATAGCTGATGCGTGCAGCGACGGTACTGAAGTTGCCGGCGGCGATAAAAGTGAATTTGTTGAGGTAGAAGCGGCTGCAGAATAATTTTCTGTCGCTGTTGAAGCTATTTTCAGCAGCATGAGTCGTATCAAGGGGAGCTATGCTCCCCTTTTCAGATTTTGATTGAATGCGTAATCAAGGGGTAATAAGAATGGCAAGTGTATCGACTAAGTTAGTTAAAGAACTGCGCGATCGTACAGGTTTGGGTATGATGGAGTGCAAAAGAGCACTAACTGAAGCCGGCGGCGATGTTGAAGCAGCCATTGATGAAATGCGTAAATCATCAGGCATGAAAGCCGCTAAAAAAGCGGGCCGTACTGCTGCTGATGGTGTGGTTGCTGTGCGCGTTGCTGATGATAATTCTTATGGTGTTATTGTCGAAGTAAATTCTGAAACTGACTTCGCCGCACGTGATGCAGGTTTTCTTGGTTTTGTTTCTAAAGTTGTTGATGCTGCGTTTGCCGCTAAAAGTGATGATGTCGCTGCGCTGATGGCAGGCGAGCTGGAATCCACTCGTGAAGCGCTGGTTCAGAAGATTGGTGAAAATATTGGTCTTCGTCGCATCGCTATTCTGGAAGGCGAATTGGTTGCTGCTTATGTTCACAGCAACAATCGTATTGCTACACTGGTTGCTGTTAAAGGTGCCAATGCTGACGTCGCTAAAGATGTTGCAATGCATGTGGCTGCAGTTAACCCGCAAGTGGTTTCTCAGAGCGATATGCCTGCAGAAGTCATAGCCAAAGAGAAAGAAATTATTCTGGCTCAGCCGGATATGGCGAGCAAACCAGCTGCTATTGCAGAAAAAATGGTTGTTGGTCGTATCAATAAATTTCTCGCAGAGAATAGCCTTGTTGAGCAGGCGTTTGTTAAAAATCCTGAGCAAACCGTTGGCGAAATGGTTAAGGCTGCTGGTGGTGAAGTTGTTTCTTTCTGTCGTTTGGAAGTGGGTGACGGTATCGAAGTTGAACAGCTTGACTTTGCAGCGGAAGTGGCTGCTCAGTTAAATAATAAATAATTCTGTTCGTTAGAAAGGTGTGTGTGCTGTGTTACAGTACGCACACCGTTTTAAGTCCTTTTAACTTCGTTCTGCGGAGACTCTGTAATGCCTGCCGTACATTCCAAACATGCTAAATACAAACGTATTCTTCTCAAGTTAAGCGGTGAAGCCCTGATGGGAGAAGAAAATTTTGGCATCGACCCTAAAGTTCTTAATCGTATGGCGCTTGAAATAGGTCAGTTGGTCGGTATTGGTGTTCAGGTTGGAATTGTTATTGGTGGCGGCAACCTGTTTCGTGGTGCAACGTTAAGTGCAGCGGGATTGGATAGGGTGACAGGCGATCATATGGGTATGCTTGCTACTGTTATGAACTCTTTGGCGCTGAGAGATGCGCTCGAAAGGTCAAATATAGCGACACGAGTTATGTCTGCTATACCCATGAGCGGTGTTGTTGATCATTATGATCGCCGCAATGCGATGCGCTATCTGAGTCAGGGCGATGTGGTGATTTTTTCAGCAGGTACCGGGAATCCTTTTTTTACTACGGATTCGGCAGCATGCCTGAGAGGGATTGAGATCGACGCTGATGTTGTTTTAAAGGCAACAAAAGTTGATGGCGTATATACTGCCGATCCAATGAAAGACCCTGCAGCCAAGCGTTATTTGCGTCTGTCTTATGATGAGGTGCTGGAAAAACAGCTGGGTGTAATGGATTTGACGGCGATTTGCCTAACCCGTGACCATAATATGCCTGTCCGGGTGTTTAATATGAATCGTCCAGGTGCTCTTGTTAATCTGCTGGGAGGCGGAGATGAGGGTACGTTGATATGTGGCGAGGTAACAGGAGATCAATATGCTGAATGAGATAGCTAAAGAAACTGAAGCGCGAATGAAGAAAAGCGTTGAGTCAGTAATAGATCATTTTAAGAAAATTCGGACAGGGCGGGCGCATCCGAGTATTTTGGACTCTGTTCAGGTTATGTATTACGGCGCTCCAGTCCCACTTCAGCAAGTTGCTAATGTTAGCGTTGAAGATGCCAGGACTTTAATGATTTCCCCTTGGGAAAAACAAACAGTTTCAGATATAGAAAAAGCTATCTACAAATCTGATCTGGGTCTGAATCCTTCATCTAACGGTGGTGTGATTCGCGTTCCGATGCCAGCACTGACAGAAGAAACGCGCAAGGTTTATATTCGACAGGCGCGTCAGGAAGCTGAATCAGCAAGAGTGTCGGTGCGTAATGTTCGTCGCGATGCTAATAATGATATGAAAGAACTATTGAAAGAAAAAGACATTTCGGAAGATGAAGAGCGCCGTGGTCAAGATAATATACAAAAATTGACCGATAAATATGTAGCCGAAATCGATAGTCTGCTTGAAAAGAAAGAAGCAGATTTGATGGAAATCTAAAATTAGAAGGAGGGCTGGTGTGAGCCGGCCTGTCTGCCTCTCTATATGTCAGTACATGCTAAATTAAATATTCCGATTGATAAAGTGTTGCCTAAACACATAGCGATTATTATGGATGGCAATAATCGTTGGGCTAAGGCACGTCGTTTACCTAGTCTCGCCGGGCATAAAGCTGGCGTGGATAGCGTGCGTAGTGTGATCGAAGGGTGTGTTGAATATGGCATACAATCACTGACACTTTTTGCATTCAGTAGTGAAAACTGGAAACGGCCTGAGCTAGAAGTTAGCGGGCTTATGGAGTTGTTTTCTTTGGCTCTGAACAGAGAGGCGAAGAAGCTTCATAAAAATAATATCCGCTTAAATGTGATTGGAGATAAATCGCGTTTTAGTGAGTCGCTGCAGAAAAAAATAGCAAAAGTGGAAGCGCTGACAGCAGATAATACTCTTTTGACCTTGAATGTTGCAGCAAACTACGGTGGGCACTGGGACATAGTGCAGGCCGCGCAACGTCTGGCGAAAGACTGTGTTGAAGGGCGCTGCGCGCCTGAAGATATAACCGAATCCGTTTTTGATCACTATGTGATGCTGCATGAACAGCCTAAGCCGGATCTTTGTATAAGAACCGGAGGCGAAAACCGGATCAGCAATTTTCTGGTCTGGCAGATGGCATATACGGAGTTCTATTTTGTCGATGATTATTGGCCTGACTTTAATAAAAACTCATTGGCAACAGCGATTCGGGACTTTTGTACCCGTGAACGCCGTTTTGGTAAAACCAGTGCCCAGGTAGAGGCAGAAGCGAGTGCTTAAGCAGAGAATAATTACTGCGTCGATACTTGCGCCTTTAGTTTTGTGCGGGGTTTTTCTGCTGCCGGTTATGGGTTTTGCTATTTTCTTCGCGTTGGTTACTCTAATTGGTGCATGGGAATGGGCGCTGTTATCTGGCTTAAAAAAATCCCTTCATCGTTTAGCATTTTGTTTTTTTGTTCTTGTGGCCATAGGGATAAGTAGTTGGTTTTACGAAACAGGCCATGGTTACTTCGTTCTGTTGCCGGCCGTTGTTGTTTGGTTAATGGCAATTTTCTGGATCTGTCGGTATCCAACCTCAGGGCTATGGGAAAAGTCTTTAGTCAGAACCTTATGCGGTGTTCTGTTACTATCGGCTGCCTGGCTGAGTATGGTGGAATTAAAGGCACTGGAGTCGGGTAATGCCTGGCTGCTGTTGATTCTGCTGATTGTTTGGGCTGCTGACATCGGTGCCTATTTTTCTGGAAAGCGTTGGGGTCGGGTTAAGCTCGCGCCGCATGTGAGCCCGGGGAAGACGCGTGAAGGTATGTATGGTGGTCTGGTAGCCGTTGGGTTGACGGTCTTAGCTTTTTCCTGGTGGAATGAACTCACGCTTAGTTCAGTAGTCTATTTAATGTTATTAAGTCTTGTCGTCGGGCTCGTATCAGTCATGGGCGACTTGTTTGAAAGCTTACTGAAGCGGCATGCAGGCGTTAAAGATAGCGGTACCATTTTGCCGGGTCATGGAGGGGTGCTGGATCGCATAGACAGTATTCTGGCGGCAGCACCTTTGTATTATCTCGGTTTAACTTTCCTGCCAATTGTGTGAATCATAGATGGAAATTATTCAAACGATTCTGGCTACCATTGTTACCCTCGGAATATTAGTTACTATTCACGAGTGGGGGCATTTCTGGGTAGCCCGTCGCTGTGGCGTTGATGTGCTTCGGTTTTCCGTGGGGTTTGGTAAATCATTATGGCTGCATAAAGGTAAAGACGGCACAGAGTACTCTATTTCGGCCATTCCTTTGGGTGGTTACGTCAAGATGCTGGATGAGCGCGAAGGCACTGTCCCCGAGCATCTGAAGTCAAGAGCGTTTAACAACAAACCTGTCATTCAGCGTATAGCCATTGTTGCCGCAGGGCCTTTGGTGAACCTGATCTTCGCTGTTTTTGCTTACTGGATGATGTTTGTTGTCGGCGTTAGTGCGGTCGTTCCAGTGATAGGATCTGTAGAAACGGGCTCTATTGCCGCAAAAGCCGGTATGCCTGTAGGCGCTGAAATCGTCGAGGTTGATGGCTATCCTGTTCGCTCGTGGGATGAAGTTAATTTACGTTTTGCTTCACATATCGGTGAATCGAAACAATTGTTTGTGTCGGTGATCAGTTCAGCTACAGCTAGCCCTAAAGTGTATACAATGGCATTAGATAACTGGAATGTTGATATTGAAAAAGAATCTCCATTATCGGCCATGGGTATTCGCCCTTACCGGCCTGAAGTTAAGCCTGTATTAGGACAGATTGTTGCTAATGGAGCTGCCGATCAGGCCGGCCTTCAGGTTGGCGATGTTATTCAGAAAATTAATGATACCCGAATTGATAATTGGATGGCATTGGTGGATATAATCCAGCAATCTCCAGATCAGCTATTGGAAGTGACCATTGAGCGCAATGCAACGGTTATGGTGTTGCGCGTCACTCCTGAGCGAAAAGTACTGGAGGACGGTGCTGTTCAAGGTGTTATTGGTGCAGGCGTAAAAGCGCCTGAATGGCCTGAGCATATGCTGCGCAATATTCAATACGGGCCTATTGAAGCTGTGGGTGCTGCGTTTAATAAAACAGTTCATATGGTGGGTTTGACACTGGATTCGATCTGGAAAATGATTGAAGGTGTTATCTCAGTAAAAAACTTGAGTGGCCCGATAACCATTGCTAAAGTGGCGGGCGCCTCTGCCGCATCTGGGTTTGAACCTTTTGTGAGCTTTCTTGCTTATCTGAGTATTAGCTTAGGGGTTTTGAACTTGCTGCCGATCCCTGTGCTAGATGGTGGGCATTTGCTTTATTACAGTATTGAGCTGATCACCGGTCGGCCGGTGAGTGAAAAAATACAGGTAATTGGATTTAAGTTGGGTATGTTTTTGCTTTTGTCGCTCATGACACTGGCCATCGTTAATGATTTTATGCGCCTGTAAAAAGCAGCGGCTTTTGACTGGGAAGAGGTTTCATGAAGAATAAATTTGGACTTGTACTTGGTTTGGTTTTGTTGGCCGGTAGTGTAAATGCCGCCTTTGCTCCATTTCAGGTGCAGGATATTCGGCTGGAAGGTGTTCAACGGGTAGAAGCGGGTGTTGTTTTCAGGAATTTCCCCATCGCATCCGGGGACATGGTGAATGAAGCCAATCTGGCTGAGGCGACTAAGCAGCTTTTCAAATCCGGCTATTTTGAAGATATAAGTATCGCCAGAGAAGACGGTTATTTGATCTTGACGGTTAAAGAGCGGCCTTCAATAAGCCTTATTAAGCTGGCCGGTAATAAGGTGATGAAGAAAGAAGACCTGTTAAAAGGCTTGTCACAATCAGGGTTGCGTGAAGGGGATGTTTTCAAGCGATCTGCATTAGACCAAATTGAGCAGGATCTATTGCGCCTGTATGTTGGGCAGGGGCGTTATGGCGCGGCTATCTCTACATCAGTGGAGCCGCTGGCTGGAAATCGTGTGGCACTGAATATTGATATAAAAGAAGGCAGTATAGCGTCGATTCAACATATCAATATTATTGGAAACAGCACCTTCTCAGATGAGGAGCTAAAGAAATTATTTTCGCTTAAGCTTCCAAGTTTTTGGTCGTTTTATACTAAAGATGATCGCTATGCCCGGGAGAAACTTTCTGCTGATTTAGAGCGCCTGCGTTCGCATTATATGGATCGGGGCTATGTTAATTTTGCGATAGATTCAACGCAGGTATCAATTACGCCAGATAAAAAGAATGTATTTATTACCGTCAATATTCATGAAGGCGAGCAATATACCATACGTGATGTTGATGTTTCCGGAGATCTTGTCATCGCAGAGGAAGCTCTGAAAGGTGCGATTTCGGTTAAACAAGGCGATGTGTTTTCGCGTAAAGCTATGATTGATGCGCAAGACGCTATGTCAAAAATGCTGGGTGATAAAGGCTATATGTTCGCCAATATTAATCCGGCACCGAGTGTTCATGAAGAGGATAAGTCGGTCTCGCTTAAGTTCTTTGTTGATCCCGGTAAGCAAACCTATGTGAGACGCATAAACGTTCGCGGCAATAGTCGTACAGCCGATGATGTTGTGCGTCGTGAAATGCAACAGATGGAAGCGGCGATTGTTTCTACCAGTAATATCGAAAGAACTAAGCAAAAACTGGATCGTACCGGGTACTTTCGTTCCGTTAACTTAGAAACTTCGCGGGTGGCTGGCACAGATGATCAGGTTGATCTGAATTATACGGTTGAAGAGCAACAGTCAGGGCAGTTTACAGCGAGTATCGGTTTTTCGCAAAATGATGGGATTATATTAGACTTGGGTGTTCAGCAGGATAACTTCTTTGGTTCGGGTAAAAAAGTTGGCTTCAATCTGACAAATAGTTCGACCACTAAAGAGGCCAGTTTTAACTATCTGGATCCTTACTTTACCGTTGATGGTGTCAGTCGTGGTTTTGATGTCTTTTATCGGGAAAGCGACTTTGAAGAAGATGATGTCAGTAGCTATTCTTTGGACGAGTACGGCGGTGGTGTAACATTCGGTTATCCGATTGATGACTTTCAGCGTTTGAGCTTTTCGCTGGGTATCGAAAATATTGAAGTGAATACTAATGATGAGGTACCGGTAGATGAAATACAGTCATTTATCGATACCGAGGGTAATCAATACCTGAATCTTAAGGGTACGCTTGCCTGGAATAATAACCACTTAAACCGTTCACTTTTTCCTTCGAGTGGTTATTCTCATCAAGCCAGCCTGGAAGTATCTATTCCGGGTAGTGATTTAAGTTACTATAAAGCACTTTATCAGGCCAAATACTATAAGCCATTCTTTGCTGATTCGGGTTGGATATTGGGGCTTAAAGGGCGTCTTGGTTATGCTCAAAGCTATGGTGATAATACCTATCCATTCTTCAAACATTTCTTTGCCGGTGGTTTAAGAACAGTCAGAGGTTATAGCAACAATTCCTTGGGTCCACGTGACTCAAATGATGATCCGTTTGGCGGCAATATGATGGTTGTGGGTGGTGCGGAGCTTATTTTCCCACTGCCGTTTATAGAAAATAAGAGTAGCTGGCGATCACTCTTTTTTGTTGATGCCGGAAATGTCTTTACGACAGACTGCTTGAGTTCAACATCGGCTGCTTCTCTCTGTTCAGAAGGGGTTGAGTTTGAAGAGTTAAGATACTCTGCAGGTTTGGGTATCAGCTGGTTATCGCCATTGGGTCCATTATCTTTCTCAATCGCTCAAGCATTAAATGAAAAAGCCAGTGATGAGACTGAAATATTCCAGTTCTCTCTTGGACAAAGCTTTTAAAATTGGCTTCTAAATTAAGGAACACAATATGAAGTTACTAAAGATTATTGCTATTTGCGTGTCGGTTGCATTTGCACCCGTTGTTCTGGCCGATAAAGTGGCTGTTTTAGGCTATGAAGAGGCTTTGCTTAAGTCAAATGCGGCGAGTGGCTTTCGTGAGACTTTGAAGAAAGAACTTCAGGGTGAGCAGAAGCGGGTGTTAGAGCTTGAAAAACAGGCAAAATCCTTGCGCGAGAAGATCCAGCAGAATGGCGCATCAATGTCGCAGGATGCGTTGAGACAAGCTCAATTACAGTTCCAGAAAGCGTTTGAAGAGTATCAGCGCAGTGGCCAGGCTTTGCAACAAAAAGGGGCTGAGCGTCAACAAGAGTTCATCAATGATATGCGTCCAAAACTTGATAAAATTATTAAAAAAATCATTGATGATAATAACTATGATGTGGTGATTGCCAAAAAAGCGACAGTCTATGTGGCTAAAGGTTTCGACATTACAGAGTCCGTAATACAGCAGCTTAATAAGTAATAATGTCCAATACTGTGCCAACGTATTTATTGTCTGATTTAGCCTCCCGTGTTGGTGGGAGGTTGTTGGGCGATGCCAACTTGAGTGTTTCTTCTTTGAACACACTTGACGCATCTGAACCAAGCCAGTTAAGTTTTTTAGCGAATAAAAAGTATGTTTCTCGTTTGGCTACAACACGCGCTACGGCTGTATTAGTCGCTGAAGAGTATGCCAAAAATCTACCCTGTGCAGCGATCATCGTCAGCGACCCTTATCTGGCGTTTGCACAGCTGACAAAACTGTTCGATTGGCGCGCTCCTTGTTCTCCCTATATAGATCAATCCGCTTCTATTAGTATGTCCTCCTCAATCAGTACGGATGTTTATATTAGTCCAGGCGTTGTCATTGGTGATAACGTAGTGGTTGAGTCCGGTGTGTATATCGGCGCCAATTCGGTGATTGGAAATAACTGTGTTATCGCCAGAAATACCCGCCTGGAGGCAGGTGTTGTGTTGTATGACAATGTACAGATTGGTGAAGGCTGTCTGATTCATTCAAGTGTGATTTTGGGGGGCGATGGATTTGGATTTGCCCCAGCGAAAGAGGGCTGGGTTAAAATACATCAACTTGGCGGTGTACGCATTGGACGGGATGTTGAGATTGGTGCGGGAACAACGATAGATCGGGGTGCATTGGACCATACCTATATACATGATGGTGTGAAGCTCGATAATCAGATACAGATAGCACACAATGTGGTGATTGGTGAACAAACCGCCATTGCGGGCTGTACGGCAATCGCTGGAAGCACTAGAATTGGCAGCCGTTGTACTATCGCCGGTTTAAGCGGCATAGTAGGGCATTTAACAATTGCCGATAATACTCACGTTACAGCGATGACCCTGATTAGCAAGTCCGTTACTGAGCCTGGGCAGGTGTTGTCTTCAGGAACGGGGCAGGAACTACATCGTGATTGGAAAAAAAATGTCGTTCGTTTTAAGCAATTGAATCAGATGGCGAAGCGTATTACCACGTTAGAACAGCAAGTTAAAAATTTTTCTAGTGAAGGTTAAAACAGATAATGGATGTTAAAGAAATAAGGGAGTACCTCCCTCATCGCTACCCGTTTTTATTGGTTGATAGAGTGCTTGAACTCGTGCCGGGTGAGTCCATCGTCGCACTAAAAAATGTGACTGTGAATGAACCTTACTTTAATGGGCACTTTCCTGAGCATCCCGTGATGCCCGGCGTACTCATTATTGAAGCGATGGCTCAGGCTGCCGGTATTCTGGGCTTTAAAACCATGAATAAAACACCGCAGGACGGTTCAATCTATTATTTCGTCGGCTCCGATAAATTGCGTTTCAAGCGTCCGGTAGTGCCTGGAGATCAGCTTAAACTAGAGGCAACTATTCTGTCTGAAAAACGTGGAATTTGGAAATTTGCGGTGAAAGCAACGGTTGATGGTGATATCGTTAGTTCAGCTACTATCCTATGTGCTGATCGAAAGGTGTGAAAAGTGATAGATCCACGAGCAATTATTGATCCTAAAGCTATACTCGCAGATAACGTTGAAGTAGGTCCCTGGTCTTATATTGGGCCTGATGTCATTATCGGCGAAGGAACAAGCATTGCCTCGCATGTGGTTATTAAGGGGGCAACAAGCATTGGCTCTGATAATCGTATTTTTCAGTTTTCATCAATTGGCGAAGACTGTCAGGATAAAAAGTATGCAGGTGAGCTGACCTACCTTGAAGTAGGTGACTCAAATGTATTTCGTGAAGGCTGTACCATTCACCGGGGTACCGTTCAGGATAACTCCCTGACTAAAATCGGTAGTCATAATCTTTTTATGGCATATGCGCATGTTGCCCACGATTGTATCGTCGGGGATCATGTCATCATGGCGAATAATTCAGCTATTGCCGGGCACGTAAATCTTGGCAGTCATACTATACTGGGTGGTTTTACTGCGGTTCATCAATTCTGTCGTATCGGTTCTCACGTTATGTGTGGTGCCGGTACTGTTGTATTAAAAGATGTACCTGATTATGTGATGGCCACGGGAAATCCGGCTCAGCCCCATGGGATCAATGCTGAAGGACTAAAGAGACGTGGCTTTACACCTGAAATGGTTAGGCAGATTAAGCAGGCCTATAAAATAATTTACCGCCAAAAACTGACGGTAGATCAAGCCTTGCAGCGACTCTCCGAGATGGCATTAGATACTGCCGAAATACTTCCATTAATTTATTCTCTACAATCCTCATCCCGGGGAGTTATTCGCTAGCAGGCTATCAGGAGGCTATAGTGACCAAGCTACGAATTGCGATGGTAGCAGGTGAGGCCTCGGGCGATATTCTTGGAGCGGGTCTGATTCAGGCAATCAAAAGGCATTATCCGGATAGCGTTTTTTACGGTATCGGTGGTGATTTGATGTGTGCTGAGGGCTTCGTCTCTGATGTTCCTATGGATAAGCTTTCTGTCATGGGGCTGGTTGAGGTGCTGGGACGTCTGCCCGAGCTTCTCTCGATCAGGAAGAAGCTTCGTCTTGCTCTTATTGCTAACCCGCCTGATATTTTTATTGGTATTGATGCACCGGACTTTAATCTTACTCTAGAGCAGCGCTTGAAGTCGGCAGGTATTGCGACGGTCCATTATGTCAGTCCTTCCGTATGGGCCTGGAAAGCGAAGCGTATATACAAAATCAAAGAGTCAGCAGATCTGCTGTTATCACTGTTCCCATTTGAAGCTCAGTACTATCAACCGACACAACAGTATGTTGTTTGTGTTGGCCATCCCTTAGCGGATCTGATAGCACGCGATCATCAGTTGCTGGATGCTCGTAGTAACTTGAACCTGTCGGGTGAGGGCAAGGTTGTTGCGATATTGCCAGGTAGCAGATCAAGTGAGTTAAAATATTTAGCGGAACCATTTTTAGGGGCTGCTGAGTTATTGCGACAAAAATTTCCTGATATGACCTTTCTTTTACCAGCAGCAAACCTTAAGCGCCGCGTTTGGTTGCAACAGCTTTTGGATGAGAAGTTTCCTGATTTGAATGTCAGATTGTTACTCAACCAATCCAGAGAAACCATGGCGGCAGCCGATGCTATTTTAATCGCATCAGGCACGGCAACACTGGAAGCGACACTATTGAGAAAGCCGATGGTAGTCGCTTATAAAATGTCGCCATTAACCTATGCTATCTATTCACGCATGATAAAAACCCCATATGTATCATTACCTAATATTCTTGCGGGGGAGAAGTTGGTGCCAGAGATACTACAAAACGATGTGACGCCGCAAAGGCTGGCAAGTGAAATGGAAAAAGCGCTTGAGGATACGGCTTATCAGTCACACTTAAATGTGCGCTTTTCTGAAATTAATAAAACCATCCAGCTGGATGCCGATGAAAGGGCAGCAGATGCGGTTATCTCACTGTTAAAGCAAAAAGGAGTGATAACATGCAGTCGTCCTTAATGCTGGATTTTTCTCAGTATGCTCGTGTGGCCGGTGTTGACGAAGCAGGCCGGGGGCCTCTGGTGGGTAATGTAGTAGCCGCCGCGGTTATTTTACATCCGGATAATCAGATCCTTGGTTTGGCGGACTCAAAAAAACTTTCTGAAAAAAAACGTGAAGCCTTATATGACGAGATTATGGAGAAGGCTTTATGCTGGGCCGTCGCATCGGCATCACCTGTAGAAATCGACCAAATAAATATTTTGCACGCCAGTATGCTGGCAATGAAAAGAGCAGTCATGTCTCTGAATGTTAATCCTGATTATGTTGTGATTGATGGCAATCGATGCCCGGACCTTCCCTATCCTTCAGAAGCTATTGTCAAAGGCGATGCCAAAGTGGCAGCTATTAGTGCGGCCTCTATTTTGGCGAAAGTGGTGCGCGATCGTGAAATGTATCTGCTGCACGAACAATATCCGGAATATGCTTTTAACAAGCATAAAGGCTATCCGACAGCTCAGCATATGAGTGCTTTGAAAAAATATGGGCCTCTTCCTGAATATAGAAAATCCTTTCGACCAGTGGCACAGCTACTTGAAACATCAGTGAGATAACGGGACAGAGCATGCCAACGACAAAATTTGCACATCTGCGTGTACATACTGAGTTTTCCCTGATTGATGGTTTAGTGCGCGTCAAAGGTTTAGTGGCGGCGGCTAAAGAGGCGGGTATGCCTGCCGTTGCGATGACAGACCAGGTGAACCTGTTTGCTTTGGTGAAGTTTTTCAAGGCGGCGACAGGGGCCGGTGTTAAGCCAATATGTGGCGCAGATATTTTAGTGCTTAATGAAACTGATAATGAAGCAGAACCCTATCGTGTCACTCTGCTGGTACAGAACGCGCTCGGTTATCGGCATTTAATGGAGTTAATTTCCAGAGCTTATGCACAAGGGCAGGGCTTTATTCTGGACAAAGCGTTGGTGAAAAAGTCATGGTTGATTGAAAAATCAGAAGGCTTGATCGCGTTGTCCGGATGTAGAGAGGGTGAGGTCGGCCGCGCGATGTTGTCTGGGAAAGGGATGGCAGACAGCCTTGTCGATGAGTGGATGGGGCTTTTTCCAGGACGCTTTTATCTTGAGGTGCAAAGAACCGGACGCGTTGGTGAAGATATTATTATTGCCGAAAGTGTGCGCTTAGGCCTGGAAAAAAACTGCCCGTTGGTTGCTACCAACGAAGTCATGTTTCTTAAAGAAAGCGACTTTGATGCACATGAGGCACGTGTTTGTATTAACCAGAGTCGCACGTTGGAAGATCCTCGACGGCCAAAGAATTACTCTGCACAGCAATACTTTCGCACTTCAGAAGAGATGCTTGAGCTTTTTTCTGATCTGCCCAGCGCCGTACAAAACACGCTGGAAATTGCCAAGCGCTGTAACATTGAGCTGGATTTAGGTACCTACTATCTTCCGAAATACCCGGTACCCGCCGGAATGATGATGGATGAGTACTTCTGTAAGGTTTCTGAAGATGGTCTGGAGCAGCGTTTAGAAGTACTGCTGGATAAAAATGACCCGGAGTATGCAGCAAAACGCAAACTGTATGATGAACGACTCACGTTTGAGCTCGATATTATTACGCAGATGGGGTTTCCCGGTTACTTTTTGATCGTCATGGACTTTATCCAATGGGCTAAGGATAACGGCATTCCTGTCGGACCCGGGCGTGGTTCGGGTGCTGGTTCACTGGTTGCTTATGCACAAAAGATTACCGACCTGGATCCGCTCGAATATGACCTGCTATTTGAGCGCTTTCTTAACCCGGAACGTGTCTCTATGCCCGATTTTGATATCGATTTTTGTATGGATAATCGTGATCAGGTGATTGACTACGTAGCGCGGACTTATGGTCGCGATGCTGTTTCGCAGATCATTACCTTCGGTACCATGGCCGCTAAAGCGGTTGTGCGGGATGTTGCGCGTGTGCAAGGTAAAGCGTTTGGTTTGGCGGATAAGCTATCAAAACTGATTCCGTTTGAAGTCGGCATAACGTTGACCAAAGCGATGGAGCAAGAGCCTGCATTAAGCGATTTTGTAGCAGGAAGTGAGGAAGCTCAGGAAATTATGGAGATGGCTTATAAACTCGAAGGGGTAACCCGGAACGTTGGTAAGCATGCAGGTGGTGTTGTTATCGCACCGACCAAACTCACTGATTTCTCAGCAACCTACTGTGATGCAGAAGGTCACGGTTTAGTGACTCAGTTCGATAAAAATGATGTAGAAGAAGCAGGCCTTGTTAAGTTTGACTTTCTGGGTTTGCGAACACTGACTATCATTGATTGGGCGATGAAGACCATTAATGCTATTCGAGCCAAAGAAGGGAAAGAGCCTCTCGATATCTCATTAATACCGCTGGAAGATAAAACGGTTTTTGATTTGCTGCAATCAGCCAATACAACCGCTGTATTTCAGTTAGAGTCCAGCGGCATGAAGGATCTGGTGCGTCGCTTGCTTCCTTCCCGCTTTGAAGACATTGTCGCGCTCGTGGCGCTGTTCCGTCCTGGGCCTCTTCAGTCGGGCATGGTTGATGACTTTATCAACCGTAAGCATGGGCGTGCAGAAATGGCATGGCCGCACGCAGATTATCAATTAGATAGTTTGCAACCGGTATTAGAGCCTACTTATGGGATTATTCTCTATCAAGAGCAGGTTATGCAGATTGCTCAGGTGATGGCGGGTTACTCTCTGGGCGGTGCCGATATGTTACGCCGTGCCATGGGTAAGAAAAAACCTGAAGAGATGGCGAAGCAGCGTGAAGGGTTTCTGGTTGGTTGTGAGCAGAATAATATTGATCGTGATCTCGCCGGTAACATATTTGATCTGGTAGAGAAGTTTGCCGGATATGGTTTCAATAAATCACACTCCGCTGCCTATGCGCTGGTGTCATATCAGACTGCCTGGCTGAAAACACATTATCCGGCACCCTTTATGGCCTCGGTTATGTCGGCGGATATGCAGAACACCGATAAAGTCGTCATCTTTATTGAAGATTGTCGTGCCATGGGATTGCCGCCAGCCTTGCCGGATGTGTGTTCTGGCGACTATATGTTTACGGTGAACGCTGAAGGGCAGATCGTATATGGCTTGGGAGCGATTAAAGGCGTCGGTGAAGGGCCCATCGAAGCGATCGTTAAAGCGCGCAATGATGGTGCGGGTGATTTTAAAGACTTCTTTGATTTTTGTAAGCGTGTGGGTGCGAAGAAACTCAATAAGCGTGTGCTTGAGGCGTTAGTTCGCTCGGGTGCGCTGGATAAGCTTGGGCCGGATCGTTCTGTATTATGGGCGGCTATAGGTGATGCGCTGCGTGCTGCTGATCAGAGTGAGCGAAATCAGGATTCCGGCATATTTGACTTGTTTGGTGAGGTCGAATCGGAGCAGCCACGCGATCCTTTCGAAGAATATCTTAATGTACGTCGCTGGTCGGATAAAGAGCGCCTCAAAGGTGAAAAAGATACGCTGGGCTTGTATCTGACAGGGCACCCTATTGATGAGTACGAAAAAGAGTTGAGCCGTTTCGTCTCGAAAAAGATAGTGGATCTGCAGCCTGCGCGAGGCCGGCAGCAAAAGATCGCCGGTCTGATTGTTGATCAGCGCGTTAAAAAGACCAAGCGTGGCGACTCGCTTTGTTTTCTGACGCTGGATGATCGCTCGGCGCGTATTGATATCACCGTTTATGGTGAGCTGTATGAGCAGACGCGTGACTGGGCGGTTAAAGATACGATCGTCATTATGGAAGGTGAAGTGACCCAGGATGACTATTCCGGGGGGCTTAAAGTTCGTTGCAATAAGCTCTCGAGCATTCCGCAGGCCCGGGTACAGTATGCTCAGATTGTCAAAGTTAAAACGGCTGAAAAAATGCTGTCTGCTCGTCATCTGAAGCAGTTTGAAGGGGTTTTGCAAACTTATCGCTCTGCGGAAGGACTTCCTGTTGCCGTAGAGTATTGCCGGGATGATGCTTCAGGGGTGGTCAAACTGGGTGATAGCTGGAGGGTAAACCCTTCGGATGAGTTGATTTTAGCCCTGAAAGATCATTTTGGCGACGAAAGCATCATACTAGAGTACTGATCAGGGTGGTTATCCTGTCGGTGTAACGGTAAAATCGGCAGATTGAATTTGATATATTTATTTACTGGTTAAGCGGAAAGAATCGAATGAATCCGAATTATCTGGATTTTGAGCAGCCTATCGCAGAGCTCGAAGCCAAAATTGAAGAGTTAAGGCTAGTTGGTGATGGTACAGAGATTAACATTACTGATGAACTAACCAAGCTGCTAGGAAAAAGCCGCAGTTTAACGGAATCGATCTTCACAAATCTTTCTGCATGGCAAATTTCACAGTTATCGCGTCATCCAAAGCGCCCTTATACGCTGGATTACGTACGCTTGATGTTTGAAGATTTTGAAGAGATTCATGGCGATCGGCATTTTTCTGATGATGCCGCCATTGTTGGTGGTATCGCACGTCTGGAAGGTCGGCCCGTGATGGTTATTGGTCATCAGAAAGGCCGTGAAGTCAAAGAAAAAGTACGTCGTAATTTTGGCATGCCGCGCCCGGAAGGTTATCGTAAGGCGTTGCGTCTTATGGAGATGGCAGAGCGCTTTGAAATGCCGATTCTGACGTTTATTGATACACCGGGCGCTTATCCTGGTATTGATGCAGAAGAGCGTGGTCAGAGTGAGGCGATTGCTTTTAATCTGGCAAAAATGTCTCAGTTTAAGACGCCGATCATCTCTACCGTAGTCGGAGAGGGTGGTTCTGGTGGCGCTCTGGCTATTGGTGTATGCGATGAGCTGGTGATGCTTCAATACGCTACTTATTCGGTGATCTCTCCTGAAGGTTGTGCTTCAATCTTGTGGAAAAGTTCTGAGCGTGCGCCTGATGCGGCTAAAGCGATGGGGATCACGTCGGGTAGCCTGCATGAACTTGGCTTGGTGGATAAAGTGGTCGCAGAGCCATTGGGTGGCGCACACCGTAACCCTGAAGCTCTGTGTATCAACCTGAAGAAAGCGTTAATCGACACATTAGGCAAGTTAGATAAGCTGTCTGTTGATGAGTTATTAGAGCGTCGCTACAAGCGCCTGATGTCTTACGGGTTAACATCTGCTTAAAGCAGCAGTAATGAACCGCCAGGCGTTGATATCTGCTTTTTTAGAATCAATACAAGCTTACCCCGGCAAACGCTGGGTTATCGCTTTAAGTGGCGGTTTGGATTCAATTGTGATGCTGCATCTGGCAGCATCACATCTCCCTTCCTGTAAACTTCACATACTCCATGTTAACCACCATTTGCAGGAAAGTGCTGATGCGTGGTCGGCTTTTTGCCAAAAGCAGGCTGAGAGTCTTGCGCTTCCGTTCACTCAAATAGATGTGTTCCCGGAAAATAGCAGCGAAGCGGCAGCGCGTGATGCCCGGTATGCGGCGTTTAGTCATTTTCTAAAGGCAGGTGATGTACTGCTTCTGGCGCATCATGCAGATGATCAGGCAGAAACTGTTTTATTTCGCTTGCTTCGTGGTAGTGGTTTGCATGGGTTGGCGGGAATGCCCTCGAGTAGAATGCTGGGGGGCAATAACATTGTACGTCCGCTACTATCGGTTCCCCGGCTTGAGCTGGAGACGTGGGCGCGTGCGCAGCAGTTAAGCTGGATAGAAGACCCGAGTAACCAAAGTTCGCTTTATGATAGAAATTTCTTGCGCTTAAAGGTACTTCCGGTTTTAAAGGAGCGCTGGCCCGCAGTGGTTGAGCGACTATCAGCGACGAGTCAACTGTTGCGGCATGAGCGACAGATGCTTGATGAGTATCTTGATCAGGAGTTAGCTGGGCTGTTGCTGGGTAAATGTGCGCTTGATGGTGATTTGCTGGCCTCTGTTGCGTCCCATAAGCGAAAAGCGCTCATTCGCCGCTGGGTTTATAATCTTCAGGGCGATACGTTGAACGAGATTCAGCTTGCGCAGGTGGATCAGGATTTTTTTCACTCAGCCGCCGACAAAAACCCTCAGTTTACGTTGAAATCGGCCCTTTTACGTCGCTATAGAGGCAACCTGCACCTGTGCTCCCTGGCAACAGATGAGGAATGTATCGAAAGGCTGCCGTTGTACGAGGGGCGTATTGACCTGAAAGGGGGTGTTTTGACGGTAGAGTCTTGTCAGGCTGGGAGTGATCGCCTTAAAGTGCTAGATAAGGTTGTTTGTGTTAAAAGGCTTGAGGGGATGAGTTGCCGGCCCGTTGGTCGAGGGCGAAAGACGCTTAAAAAGCTCTTCCAGGAAGCCTCCATTCCTCCTTGGCAGAGACAAAACTGGCCGGTTTGTATGGTGGATGACGAGATCGTTGCTCTACCTGGAATCTGTATCTGTGAAGGGTGGAATGCCACATCTTCTGACACGCCGGGATTCTCGCTAAGTTGGGAACCTTTCTGATTGTCCCGAGCCCCTTTCTTTGCTACCCTGTAGCCCCATCTTTGGTTAGTTTTTTTTCCTCACTTTCAGCTAAAACAGGTTCCACATGACGCGTTACATTTTCGTCACAGGTGGTGTCGTGTCCTCTTTGGGCAAAGGCATCGCATCCGCTTCGCTTGCAGCTATTTTAGAAGCGCGCGGTTTAAAAGTTACTATGTTGAAACTTGATCCTTATATCAATGTCGATCCTGGTACGATGAGCCCTTTCCAGCACGGGGAAGTGTTCGTTACGGAAGATGGGGCTGAGACGGATCTTGACCTTGGGCATTATGAACGATTTATTCGTACTACTATGAATAAACGTAATAACTTTACGACGGGACGTGTTTATCAACACGTACTGAATAAAGAACGCCGTGGCGACTATCTGGGAGGCACCGTTCAGGTGATCCCGCATATCACTGATGAAATTAAGCGTCGTGTTGTTGAAGGTGCTGGCGATGTTGATGTAGCACTTGTCGAAATTGGTGGGACGGTGGGTGATATAGAATCGCAACCCTTCCTCGAAGCTGTGCGTCAGTTGAAAGCAGAGGTTGGTTTCTCCCGCGCCATGTTTATGCACCTGACGCTGGTGCCATATATTGCCACCGCCGGTGAGATTAAGACCAAGCCATCCCAGCATTCAGTTAAAGAGCTGCGCTCGATCGGTATTCAGCCAGATATTCTGGTATGTCGTTCAGAGCAGGCCATTCCTGATTCAGCACGACGTAAGTTGTCGCTGTTTACTAACGTAGAGGAACGTGCCGTTATCTCTATGCCTGATGCCGAAACTATCTACGATATTCCTAAAATGCTCTGGGATCAGGGATTGGATGATATCGTTGTTGAACGTTTCAATCTGGACGCGCCAACAGCAGATCTGAGTGAGTGGATAGCTGTTGCCGATGCGCATCTTCATCCGGATGGCGAAGTTAAGATTGCCATGGTTGGAAAGTACATGGAATTGCTGGATGCGTATAAGTCGCTGATCGAAGCGATTTCCCATGCCGGTATCAAGCTGCGCAGAAAAGTACGTATTGAGTATATTGATTCCGAGCGTGTAGAACGTGAGGGCGTAGAAATACTTAAAGATGCCTGCGCGATTCTTGTTCCGGGTGGCTTTGGTGAACGCGGTGTGGAAGGCAAAATTTCTGCGGTTCAGTATGCACGTGAAAACAAAGTACCGTATTTGGGTATCTGTCTGGGAATGCAGGTCGCTGTTATAGAGTACGCGCGTCATGTTGCCAAACTAGAAGGTGCAACATCTACAGAATTCGATAAACACGCAGAGCACCCTGTTATCGGCTTGATAACCGAGTGGACAACAGAAGAAGGTGATGTCGAAGTACGCACTGCTGGCGCTGACCTGGGTGGCACTATGCGACTGGGTGCACAGAAGTGTCATCTTAAAGAGGGATCTACGGCCGCTCGTTCATACGGTAGCACCGATATTGTTGAACGCCATCGCCATCGCTATGAAGTAAATAATAATTACGTTTCGATTCTTGAAGAAGCTGGATTAAGTATTGCAGGACGTTCAGTAGATGGTGAACTTGTCGAAGTGGTAGAAGTGCCTGATCATCCGTGGTTCGTCGCATGTCAGTTCCATCCCGAGTTCACGTCATCTCCTCGTGATGGACATGGACTCTTCACTGGTTTTATTGAAGCAGCATTAGCTGAACAGGCGCGCCGTCAGTAAGAGTCCGTGCCGGGATTTTCATCGTTTTAGGAATATTGGAGAGAAAGAATGGCTAAGATTGCCGATATCAAAGCACGCGAAGTACTGGATTCACGAGGTAACCCAACGGTAGAAGCAGACGTGATTCTGGCGTCCGGTGTTGTGGGTTCTGCATGTGCCCCTTCCGGTGCCTCTACTGGTTCCCGTGAAGCATTAGAACTGCGTGACGGCGATAAATCCCGTTACTTAGGCAAAGGTGTTTTGAAAGCAGTAGCGGCTATCAATGGTGTTATTCGTGATGCCCTGATGGGAATGGATGTTACCGATCAGCGCGCATTAGATAATGTTATGTTGGCGTTAGATGGCACTGAAAATAAAGAGCATTTAGGCGCCAATGCGATTCTGGCAGTTTCTTTGGCTGCAGCCAAAGCGGCGGCTGTTGAAAAAGGCATTCCACTGTACGCACATATTGCCGAAATTAATGGTACCCCGGGGCAGTTTTCATTACCGGTGCCTATGATGAATATTATAAATGGCGGTGAGCATGCTGATAACAACGTTGATATTCAGGAGTTTATGGTTCAACCCGTCAACTTCACTAAGTTCTCAGATGGCCTGCGTTGCGGCGCTGAAATTTTCCACTCATTGAAAGCTGTGTTGAAAGCTAAAGGTTTGAGTACATCTGTGGGTGATGAAGGTGGTTTTGCACCGGATCTTGCATCTAACGAAGAAGCGTTGGTTGTTATTAAAGAAGCCATTTCAAATGCAGGTTATGAGTTAGGCAAGGATGTCACGTTAGCGTTGGATTGTGCAGCCTCTGAATTCTACAAAGATGGCAAGTATGATCTTTCCGGTGAAGGCAAAGTTTTTGATGCAGAAGGTTTCAGCGATTACCTGGCAGCGCTGACCGAAAACTACCCCATCGTTTCAATTGAAGACGGACTGGATGAGTCTGATTGGGATGGTTGGGCATATCT
This sequence comes from Neptunomonas qingdaonensis, assembly GCF_900113275.1. GTDB lineage: Bacteria > Pseudomonadota > Gammaproteobacteria > Pseudomonadales > Balneatricaceae > Neptunomonas > Neptunomonas qingdaonensis. The sequence goes on along the minus strand of NZ_FOOU01000002.1, from coordinate 352,048 downwards.
GACGAAGAAGATTGGCGATAAGGTGCAGTTAGTTGGTGATGATTTGTTTGTTACTAACACAAAAATCCTGAGTCGTGGTATTGAACAGAATATCGGCAATTCCATTTTGATTAAATTTAATCAGATCGGTTCGTTATCTGAAACGCTGGATGCTATTAAAATGGCAAAAGATGCGGGTTTCACTGTGGTGATATCACATCGTTCTGGTGAAACAGAAGATACCACTATTGCTGATTTGGCAGTGGGTACAGCGGCAGGACAGATTAAAACGGGTTCATTGTGCCGTTCTGATCGCGTTGCTAAGTACAATCGTCTGCTGCGTATTGAAGAAGAGCTGGGTGCTAAGGCTATTTATAACGGGCTTGCGGAAATAAAAGGTCAGGCGTAACGTCTGTATCTCTTCAGAAGGGGGCTTCGGCCCCCTTTTTAGACTCTGTTTTTAAGTTCTGTTTTTAAGTTCTGTTTTTAGGTTTTGTTTTTAGGCTCAGGGGCATATTGTGTTTCGCTGGTTTATTGCATTATTACTCGTCATACTTTTGGGACTGCAGTTTCGTCTTTGGTTTGGTGACGCCAATATTATGCATATATTAAATTTGCAGAAACAGATTGGTGAACAGGTCGAAGAAAACGAACGTCTGCAGATGCGTAACAGGCAGCTTGAGGCTGAAGTGACTGATCTGAAAAAAGGTCTTTCTGCTATTGAAGAGCGTGCCCGTAGTGATCAGGGTATGGTGCGCGAAGGTGAGACGTTTTATCAGCTGGTTGAACCTCCTTCCAAAGAAATTGAGAATTAATAATGGACCTGCCAACCCAGTATCACTATCTGAACACTAAGCCAATCAGTCAGGCTGTTATTCGTCAGCTACCTGAGGACTTTCAGGTGGTTGAAATCCCTTCTTTTGTTGCAGAAGGGGAAGGCGAGCACGAGTTTCTTCTGATTCGCAAAACGGGTGAAAATACCGACTGGGTAGCAAAGTTGCTGGCTAAGTTTTGTCAGATTCCCATTAAAGATGTCGGTTATGCCGGGAAAAAAGATCGTCATGCGGTTACTCAGCAGTGGTTTAGTGTTCGTTTGCCGATAACGCGTAAAATAGACTGGGCACTGTTTGGTGGCGATTCAATAGAAGTTCTTGAGTCGGTGCGCCATCAGAGGAAATTGCGATTAGGCGCCTTGCTGGGTAACCGCTTTACTATCCGGCTGAGAAATCTGACCCATGAAAGTGAATTCCTCGAACGCCTTGAAAGCATTAAAACAGGTGTGCCGAATTACTTTGGTGAGCAACGTTTTGGCCGGGAGGGTGGAAACCTGATTAAAGGTCTGGCGATGATTAATGGCGAGTTTAAAGAGCGCCAGCGTCACAAAAAAGGCTTATATATTTCGGCCGTCAGATCCTGGCTATTTAATCACATAGCATCCCAGAGAATTGAGCAGGGACTATGGGATAAAATTATGCCAGGCGATATCATGATGTTGAATGGTTCGCGTAGTCATTTTCTGGCTGAAGCAGTCGATGATGCGCTCATAGCAAGGTTGCAAACGTTTGATGTACATTTGAGTGGGCCGCTTTGGGGAAGAGGTACGACTCTTGTGGCTGATCAGGCCGCTGCATGGGAAAACAGTATTGTGGACCCTTGGCGGAGTGTAACCGAGCGTTTGGAGCACTTGGGATTGCAACAGGAACGCAGAGCGTTAAGATTAGTACCTGAAGGGCTGCGCGCTATTAAAGAGTCGGATGGGCAATGGCTATTAAGCTTTTCGTTGCCGGCCGGTTCTTTTGCGACTAGTGTATTGCGGGAATTGTGTGAGACTTTACAGACCTAAGCAGAAGAAAAATAATTATGAATATTCTGATCTCCAATGACGACGGCGTATTTTCTCCAGGGCTGGAAGCGCTGGCGCAGGCATTGTCTGAAGTGGCTCAGGTGCAGATCGTTGCTCCTGACCGAAATCGTAGCGGTGCCAGTAATGCACTAACCTTGTCTCGTCCCGTTGATGCGCATCAGCATGAAAACAATGGATTTTTCAGCTTGAATGGCACCCCTACTGATTGTGTTCATATGGGGATTTCCGGATTATTTGGCATGCTGCCTGATATTGTTGTATCGGGTATAAATGCAGGCGCTAATCTGGGCGACGATGTTATCTATTCTGGTACCGTTGCTGCGGCGATGGAGGGACGGGCATTAGGGTTGCCGCCGATCGCTATCTCATTAGCCAGTCATGATCCGAAATATTATGCGACAGCGGCGGCTGTCGCCAAAAATATACTGATGAATATTGAAAAACTCAAATTACCTGCGCGTACCGTATTGAATATTAATGTGCCGGATCTGCCGCTTTCTGAAATCAAGGGTATTCATATTACACGATTAGGCCACAGGGCCGCGGCTGGGAAACCCGTGGCCGTAGCGGACCCGCGGGGAAAAATACGTTACTGGGTGGCTGGTTCTGGCGATGCGGTAGATAAAGAGCCGGGAACCGACTTTCATGCGATTGAACAAGGTTTCGTTTCAATTACGCCTTTACATATCGATATGACCTTGTATGCAGGTATGGAAAGTCTGGGAGAGTGGTTGGAGGATCTTCAGTGAATGATATCCGTCTTCAGGGTATAGGTATGACCTCACGAAGAACGCGTGATCGTCTTATTACGCGTCTTCGGGAACAAAATATTACGGATGAGCAGGTACTTGCTGTTATCAAAGAAACGCCCCGTCATATCTTTATTGATGAGGCGCTATCTCACCGTGCTTACGAAGATACCGCATTACCTATCGGCTTTAATCAGACGATTTCTCAGCCCTATATTGTGGCGAAAATGACAGAGTTACTACTTGCTGCCGGTCCTCTGAAGCGTGTTTTGGAAGTCGGAACCGGGTCTGGTTATCAAACCGCGGTGATTGCGCAGCTGGTAGATCAGGTTTATTCAGTGGAGCGAATTAAGCAGTTACAAGACAAGTCGAAGGAGCGCTTCCAGCAGATGGGATTGAAAAATATCTATCTCCAACATACGGATGGTGGTATGGGCTGGCCGTCTAAAGCTCCTTTTGATGGCATCATGGTAACGGCCGCACCGGAAAAGATCCCTGAAGAGCTGTTAGCTCAGTTAGCTATTGGTGGAAGGTTAGTGATTCCCGTGGGGCAGTCTCAGCAACAATTAAAGCTGGTCATTCGGGTAAATGAGATGGCTTTTGATACCCATATTATTGAGAATGTTAAGTTCGTGCCTTTATTGGCCGGAACAATACGATAAGGAGATAGATATTGTGAGCCAGCAGCGTCGCTTAAAAGAGTATTTTATCTTGGCTTGCAAAGGCGTTTTGATGGGCGCTGCCGATGCCGTTCCTGGTGTGTCAGGCGGAACCATTGCTTTTATTACGGGTATTTATGAAGAGCTGATCGGCAGTATTCGCCGCTTTGATCTTGATGCAGTCAGGGTGTTATTTTCTCAAGGGCCACGGGCTTTCTGGAAGCATGTTAATGGTAATTTTTTACTGACGTTGCTCAGCGGAATTATTATCAGCCTGGTGACGTTTGCCAATATCGTTTTGTTTATGCTGGCCAGTTATCCCGTTATGCTCTGGTCGTTCTTTTTCGGGCTGATTCTGGCGTCAACCTGGGTGATATCAAGGCATATTCCCCATTGGGACTCTACCTATATTACATTGTTTCTGACGGGGGCAGTGCTAGCCTATTTAATTACCAGTTTAACCCCTACAGAGATTCCGGTGAGTGCAGTGACGGTATTTTTATCAGGCAGCATCGCGATTTGTGCAATGATTCTGCCTGGGATATCGGGTTCGTTTATTTTATTGTTATTAGGAATGTATGCTCCGGTACTGCAAGCGATTAAAGATGCTGAGCTAGCCATCATCGGGTTATTCGGCGCCGGATGTGTTGTCGGTTTATTAAGTTTTTCCCGATTACTGAATTGGTTATTTACAACACACAGAATGCCAACATTGGCTGTGATGTCTGGTTTTCTTCTGGGGTCATTAAACAAAGTCTGGCCCTGGAAATACACGACGGCCTACACATTAAATAGCCATGGTAAGCAAGTACCATTAGCCCAGGATAACGTGTCTCCTTTTGTCTATGAGGCGTTAAGTGGTCAGGACTCTTTCATGATGGCATCCATTGCTTTATTAATATTAGGTGTAGTAATTGTACTGTGGATGGAAAGAGGCCAGTCAACGAACAGATAAATTGTGTATATCCGACAGAATAGCAAAGAGATTAAAATAAAAATCATTCTGATAAGCGTAATGCTTCTGATGTTGCAAGGGTGCGCCTCGGGATATGCCCCCGTGAGTGACCGTTCCAGTGCGCTTGATAATAAAGTGGAGCTGGTCAGGTCTTCCAGGTATCGGAACGCACCGACAACGTATCGTGTTAAACGAGGCGATACACTGTATTCAATCGCATGGCGCTACGGATTAGATTACCGTGAGTTGGCTCGCGCTAATAATATAGACCAGAGCTTCAGAATTAATGCGGGTCAGACACTCTATTTGAAAGGTCCCGTTACTGCCGCTGCAAAAGTGGCGCCTGGCATAGTGGCATCTACGAAGACTAAGGGGGAGTCGGGTGTAAAGCAGACAGCGCCCCCAACTGTCACTCCTGATCCTCAAGCTGAAAAAATTCAGCCGTCCGCAACAGTAGTACATCAAAAAGAACCTGTATCAGCACCCGTAGCGAGTAAAGATCTGATTTGGCAATGGCCAGCAAAAGGTAGGGTCATCAGTACTTATTCAGATAAGGGTAATGTTAATAAAGGTATTAATATGGAAGGGCAGCGAGGTGAGCCAGTGTATGCCGCTGCTGCAGGAAAAGTCGTGTATGCGGGGAGCGGTTTACTGGGTTATGGAAATCTTATAATCATTAATCATAATCAGGAATACCTCAGTGCTTATGCTCACAATAGTAATATTTTTGTAAAAGAGAACGAAAATGTTAATGCTGGAGCGAAAGTTGCCGAAATAGGTAATAGCGGTACAACTCGCACGATGCTTCATTTCGAAATCCGCAAGGATGGTAAGCCAGTTAATCCGCTACGATATCTACCCAAAAGGTAGACCATATTAATTTTGATAGTGCTAGATAGGTGATGACGGTGATGACGATTCTCGAAAAAAGTAAGCAGAAAAAAGAAGAGCTGTTACTCGATTCTGATGATGGCGATAATCTGGATATGGATACAGAGGCGACTGTTGATGACGAACCTGAGTTTCTCAACAGTGGGCGTGGACGCGGTAGTTTGGCACATAAAGATTTAATGAATGCCAAGTCTTTAGATGCGACTCAGCTGTATCTTAATGAGATTGGATTTTCACCGCTACTCAGTGCTGAAGAAGAGGTCTACTTTTCCCGACTTGCGTTAAAAGGTGATATGAAAGCGCGCAAGCGAATGATCGAAAGTAACCTCCGTTTGGTGGTTAAAATCTCGCGTCGTTATATTAATCGTGGTCTGACTTTGTTGGATCTGATTGAAGAGGGTAACCTTGGTCTGATTCGTGCCGTCGAAAAATTTGATCCTGAACGTGGTTTCCGGTTTTCTACTTATGCCACCTGGTGGATCAGACAAACGATTGAACGTGCGATCATGAATCAAACACGTACGATTAGATTACCCATACATGTGGTCAAAGAGCTGAATGTGTATCTGCGCGCTGCACGTGAGCTGTCTCAGAAACTCGATCATGAGCCTACAGCTGAAGAAATTGCTGAGTTGGTGAGTAAGCCTGTAGATAAAGTTCAGAAAGTTCTGAGGCTGAATGAGCGAGTCACCTCCATTGATATACCTATGGGTGATTCCGATAAGTCTGCCATTGAAACTATCGCTGACACAGAAACCTCGGATCCTGAAGTGCTGCTTCAGAATACCAATATTAGTGGTAATCTCGACAAGTGGTTGGATATGCTTCCAGACAAGCATGCTGAAGTTTTATCACGCCGTTTTGGCTTGCGTAATTATGAAATGAGCACGTTGGAAGAGGTGGGTACAGAAATTGGTCTGACACGTGAACGTGTCAGACAAATTCAGGTTGAAGCGTTGCGTAAGCTGCGTGAAATTGTTGAGAAAAACGGTCTGAGCAGCGAAGACTTACTGGCATAATCGTTGTTAATTATGTCATCTACTCGTGATTATTTAATGAGAAGGGCAAGCTTGTTAGGCTTGTCTTTCCATTCTTCCGCATCTTCCATGGGTTCAATACGCTCGGTAATATTGGGCCACTTTTCTGCCAGTTGAGCATTTATCTCTATAAATATCTGCTGATCTTCCGGGACATCATCATCTAAGAAAATCGCTTCCGCAGGGCATTCCGGCTCACATAAACCGCAATCTATGCATTCATCAGGATGGATGACCAGAAAATTTTCGCCTGCGTAAAAGCAATCTACCGGGCAGACTTCCACACAATCCGTATATTTACAGCGTATACAGTTTTGCGTCACTACATAGGTCATTATTTACCTCCACGCATATTTTTTCGGCTGGCAATTAGGACTGCCATTGGTTTTGTAAATAGTTTTGTTATTTGGCTTCTTTAAAGAGTGCCTTAAAGTTTACTTTTTAATGAATATAGCAGTTCCAGTGCCTCACGTGGAGAGAGATTGTCCACATCCAGCTGTTTTAGTTGTTCGATGGCCGGGTGGGTATGTGAGTTGAACATATCATCCTGAATGGGCGGTGGCGGTGCAGCACGCTTGCTTGATACAACAGAATCGGCTTCCAGCTGAATTAGTTTTTGTTTTGCCTGAGCGATCACGTGGTCAGGCACCCCGGCCAGTTGTGCCACTTGTAAACCGTAACTCTGGCTTGCGGGTCCATCATGAACTTCATGCATGAAAACGATGCTGTCCTGGTGTTCCAGAGCGTTGAGGTGAACGTTAAAGACACCTTCCTGCTGCTCAGGAAGCGCGGTAAGCTCAAAATAGTGCGTGGCGAATAAGGTAAAAGCTTTAATCTGTAACGCCAGAAACTCTGCTGCAGACCACGCTAGGGATAAACCGTCGAAGGTGCTGGTTCCTCTGCCCACTTCATCCATCAGCACCAGACTGTTTTCAGTGGCATTGTGTAAAATGTTAGCGGTTTCTGTCATCTCTACCATAAAGGTAGATCGCCCACCGGCCAAATCATCCGAAGAGCCCATGCGCGTAAAGATACGATCCATAATGCCAATGTTGACCACTTCAGCAGGCACATAACTGCCAATGTGTGCCAACAAGCTTATGAGTGCCGCCTGGCGCATGTAGGTGGATTTACCGCCCATGTTTGGGCCGGTGATGATCAGCATGCGTCGCTCGGGATCCAGTGACAGATCATTGGCAACAAAGGGTGACTCCAGGACCGACTCAACGACCGGATGGCGTCCCGCAATAATATGAAGCTGTGGCGTATCATGCAGGTGAGGGGCGTTAAAGTTAAGTGTATCAGCCCGCTCGGCAAGGTTGTTGAGTGTATCCAGTTCTGCCAGTGCCTGTGCGCAATCCTGCAATGCAGGAAGCTGTTCTGCTAATAGGGCTATGAGTGCTTCATACAAGGATTTTTCACGTGCCAGCGCGCGGCTTTTAGCACTGAGTGCTTTGTCTTCAAAACTTTTAAGTTCGGGAGTGATAAAGCGTTCAGCATTTTTCAGTGTCTGGCGGCGAATATAATCAGCAGGTGCGGCATCCGCCTGGCCTTTGCTGATCTCGATAAAGTAGCCATGTACCCGGTTGTATCCCACCTTGAGTGTGGATATGCCCGAGCGTTCACGTTCTTGTTGCTCTAGTTTGATCAAATAGTCGCCGGCGTTTTCACTGATATTGCGCAGCTCGTCTAACTCTTCGTCATAACCTTCAGCAATAACACCGCCATCCCGAATCACCACGGGAGGGTTATCCATAATGGCTTTTTTCAGTAAGCTGGCTTGTTCCGGGAATTCACTGATCGACGCTGATAATGCATTGATATGAGGTGCACGATGTTCATCGACGAGTAACGCTTGCAGTTCAGGTAGACGCTGCAAAGCATCTTTCAGGCGTTCGAGGTCTCGGGGGCGTGCAGAACCCAGCCCGACACGTGATAAAATACGCTCAATATCGCCTATCCCCTTGAGTGTTTCTGCCAGGGATTCATAGCGATAGTTTTGCTGCAACCAGCGAATCGAGCTTTGGCGTTGCAGTAATGTACTTTTGTCCCTGAGGGGCTGGTTTAACCAGCGTCGCAACAGCCGGCTACCCATCGACGTGGCGGTGTTATCCATCACGCTTAATAAAGTATTTTCGCGCCCGCCGGCCAGGTTCTGATCAATTTCCAGATTGCGGCGTGTTGCTGCATCCAGAATAACGGTTTCAGATCGTTGTTCTATCTGTAGTCGACGGATATGCGGTAAAGCAGAGCGTTGCGTGTCTTTTGCGTATTGCAGCAGGCATCCTGCCGCACCAATGGCGATGTGCATCTGTGCACAACCGAAACCTTCAAGATCTTGCGTGTTGAACTGTTGGCACAATAAGCGCTGTGAGGTTTCCGGTTCAAAATTCCACGGGGCTTGCGGGCGAATGCCTTTACGCCCTTTGAGTAGTTGGCCCAGATTGCTGTCGTCGTTATACAGCACTTCTGCAGGTTTGAGGCGCTCTAATTCAGCGAGTAATGACTCGTCATCCTCAAGCTCCATCAGGCTAAAACGCCCGGTGCTGATATCGACTAAAGAAACGCCATAGCGTGACTGGGAGGCGTAGATCGCCAATAATATGTTATCGCGGGATTCATCTAAAAAAGCTTCGTCACTTAAGGTGCCCGGTGTAACGATACGCGCAACCTTGCGTTCCATGGGGCCTTTGCTCGCGGCAGGATCACCAAACTGTTCACAAATAACGACAGACTCGCCTGCGCTGACAATTTTGGCGATATAGCCTTCGGCCGCATGATAAGGCAGACCCGCCATAGGAATCGGATTGCCGCCTGATTTTCCCCGCGCCGTCAGTGAAATGTTGAGCAACGCTGATGCGCGCTTAGCGTCATCATAAAATAGCTCGTAAAAATCCCCCATCCGATAAAAAACCAGCTGATCCGGATGTTCAGCTTTAATTTTAAAATACTGCTGCATCATCGGTGTGTGTTCAGGCTTTGTAGCTATTGTTTTAGCTGTTTTTTTACTCATTATAAATCTATTATGCCTATATAAAACAATTGGTTAGCTATTATCTTGTTGAGTCAGACTGTTTCTGCTGTGTTCATGTTGTTTCATGTGTATTCATTAAAAAGTTACACTTTTTTGTTCAGCCAGCCCCGGCGCTTGATCATAAGTGCATGGAAATCTAGTGCTAATAAAGGAGATCAAAACAAGTGATGCAGGTTACCAAATCAGCCGCTAAACCGCTATCGTCAGCGGCTATGAGGCGATGAAGCCTGACGCCAAGGTCAAAGCAGATTCAGTTAATTGCAGGTGTCTGTTCTTTTCCTTCGCAAAAAAGCAGGTAATCGACTTTGACATGCTAGAGGCCGGCGATTCGAACTCACCTTTTCTTATCAAATTAATAGTGTTAATTCAGTAGCTTAATAGCTGAATCTTATGATTCGTTTTTTTGTTTGATTCTAGCTTGAATAATAAGGTTAATTTGTCAGTGTCCTCATGGATTATGCAGAGTATAAAGATTGTATAGGCTTATTCAGGATTTCATCTCAGGGCCTTGGCTATGGAGATTTAATGGTAAGACCAGTTAGTGTAAATACCTGCTGTTGCTTTTGAATAGGCGTTATTGTTATTTAGTAAGCTTTCAATCATTATTTGTATTAGATTAAAAGTCATATTGAGAAGTTGGGTAAATACCTGAACTGACTTATAACAAAATAAGAATAGCGACATCTTCGTTGACAAGGGCGGGTAAATGTCTCAAACAATTAGTAATACTGATCGAACGCAATCTAATGCAATTGATTGCCTGAATATCTCCGAAAAGAAAGTAGGGCTATTTGTTACCTGCTTAGTCAATACAATGCGCCCCTCTATAGGCTTCGCTTCAATAACATTACTTGAGCAAGCCGGGTGCAATGTTGAGGTTCCAGAACTCCAGTCTTGTTGTGGACAGCCCGCCTTTAATTCAGGTGATGATGAAGGGACACGTCAGATTGCCTATCAAACGATTAAGCAATTTGAAAATTTTGATTACGTGGTTGTCCCTTCCGGGTCATGTGCAGCAATGATCAAAAAGAATTTTGTCGAAGTCTTTAAAGATCAGCCAGAATGGCTCGCAAGGGCGCAGCATTTGGCAGATATAACGCATGAGCTCCTTTCCTTTCTGGTCGATGTTTGTAACTTCGAACCCACAGGTATTGAGCTTGAGGGATCATATACTTATCACGATAGCTGCTCAGGATATCGTTCTCTTCATGTTTATGAACAGCCCAGAAAGATGTTGTCAAAAGTGAAAGGGTTAGAGCATAACCCTCTTAATGGTCATGCCGAATGCTGCGGTTTTGGTGGAACATTTTGTGTGAAATACTCGAATATTTCTAATGAGATCGTCGCCGAAAAAATCGAAAATGTATTAGCTACTGAAGCAGATTACCTGCTCGGTGGTGATATGGGCTGCTTAATGAATATGGCGGGTAAGCTCAATCGGGAAGGGCACAAGGAAATAAAGGCATTGCATACCGCTGAAGTTCTGGCTGGTTTAGCGCCACAGCTTTCAGGAGGCAAAGATGCAAGTTAATAAGCCTGAAGATTTTTACAAGAACGTTAGCAAGGCTTTAGCGCAGCCTGATTTGAAAATGATTATTCGGCGCACGACTGATAAAGCCGAAAAGAAGCGTGCCGAAGCGATTGCTAACTTCCCCGAGTTTGAAAATGCACGTATGCAGGGGCAAAAAGTCAAAGATCATACGATTAAGTATATGGATCATTATTTGGCTGAGTTTGAGAAAAATGCGTTGGCTCAAGGAGCGATTGTTCACTGGGCGAGTACAGGTGAAGAAGCGACTAAGATTGTTCTGGATATTTGTCGTCAGCACAAGGCTAAAAAAGTCACCCGAAGTAAGTCTATGCTGGGTGAAGAAATTGGCTTAACACATGCTTTTGATAATTCAGAAATCGAACGAATCGAAACGGATCTGGCAGAACATATCATTCAGCTTGCGGGTGATCCCCCTTCTCATATTGTCTGGCCAGCGATGCACCGCAGTAGAGAAGATGTCGTCAAGCTCTTTAGGGAGTTTCACCTAGATCCAACCTATTCCGAAGAGATTACTGATCTTGTCAGAAGTGCCCGTCGGGATCTTCGTACTAAATTCTTAACGTCAGATATAGGTATCAGTGGTTCTAACTTTTTGCTGGCTGATAGTGGTTCAACGTGCACAGTCACCAATGAAGGTAACGCTGAACTCACGATAACGCCGCCTAAAGTTCATATAGTGACAGCAGGCATTGAAAAGTTAGTCCCGTCAATGGCTCATGCTGTGCCTTTACTGCGATTGTTGACCCGCTCGGCTACCGGGGCAGAAATCACACAATACATCACCTTCCATAACGGGCCTAAAAGGGCTAATGATGCAGACGGGCCTGAAGAATGCCATATTGTCCTGGTCGATAATGGGCGTACCAAAATGTTAGCTGATGGCATGGAGGAGATGTTGCGTTGCATCCGTTGCGGAGCATGCATGAATCACTGTGTGGTATACAAACATATTGGTGGTCATGCATATGGCTCAGTTTATCCCGGGCCGATGGGGTCGGTTCTGACGCCTCATTTAGACAGCCTTGAAGTGGCCAACAAACAGACTCATGCCTGCACACTCAATGGGCGCTGTGAAGAGGTTTGTCCGGTTAATATCCCACTCCCTAAATTAATACGCTCGCTGCGAGCACGCTCCTGGCAGAAGAAATATGAACCGTTAACCAACCGTTTTATTGTCCAAGCTTTTGCCGCGTTGGCTAAAAGGCCAAGGGTGTTTCAATTGTTTTGTTCTTGCGGAGTTGTCTTTATGAAGCTGTTCAGCCGTCAGGGGTGGATTAAATATATGCCACTGACGTCGGGTTGGACCCGTAACCGTGATTTGATTGAACCAGAATCAAAAACGTTTATGCAGCAATATAGAAAGATGAAAAAAGCCAAAAGTGATGGTGTATAAATAATGAATAATCAAAAAAGTGATATGAGCAGAGCCAGTATTTTTAGTGCGATTAAAAATGCGACACCAACCATCACAAAGGATGCAGAGACCATTCAGCAAGAAGCTCTTGAAATCCTAAAAGAAAGTGAGTTCGCCCGACCAAAGCTTTCATCTGACGATGCAACTGAAGCATTAGTGCTTCGCATTGAAGCGGGTTTGGTTATCGGCACTAGCTGTGAAAAGATTTCTGCACTTGATGACTTGCCCGCTTCGGTCAATCAATTTCTGGGTAAATATTCTTTACCTCAAGAGCTTAAAGTACAGGGTATCGATAGATTGCAAAAGCTGAATTGGCAGGGTATCTCTACGGATATAGATATTCAAAAAGATAACACGGTTGGTTTATGCTGGGCCGAGTACGGTATTGCAGAAACGGGGTCGTTTGTTGTTCACTCAAGCACAGAAATGCCCATCCTGCTGAACTTTTTACCCTTGTACCTTATTGCCGTTATTCCAAAATCAAAAATACTCCACTATATGGATGACTATGCCCTGATAGCAAATGAGATTGCTAAAAAGGGAGAGACGCCGCGAAATATGTGTCTGATATCGGGTGTGAGTGGCACAACCGATATAGAAGGGGTGTTAGTTCAGGGAGCTCATGGGCCTGAAATTTTGCATATTATTATTCTCGAGGATCAGTGAAAATTGATTAGGTCCAGACGAATAAAATGATAAGTTGGCCGCATTGATGACCGGGGAAATTCCAAGAAGGACAGGTTTTGGTCTCTGCCCCTTGTGCGAGCGCGAAACCTTTCTCACTTTTCATCACTTGATCCCAAAGAAAATGCATCGTCGTACGTTTTTCAAAAAACACTACAGCAAATCTGAACTTGCTGCGGGTATTAATATCTGTCGACAATGCCACACCGGCCTGCATAAACGCTTTACCGAAATGGAGCTGGCTAAACAACTCAACAACCTCAGCGCTATGCAAAATCAACCTGGGTTGGTGGATTATTTTAAATGGGTTAGCAAACAAAAAGTCCAATGAATACGCGCCTGAATCAGAATAAAGGCTGTATATAAAAACAGTTATTTAGTATGCTCGTCTTTAAGATGATGACGTTTACATAGAGCATACTGACATTGCGATCTTTACCTACATTCTACTATTTGAGCCATTTCCATGAATTTTTAAAATTTGTGATGGGTCCGTGTGAGGTGTTGTTAAGTAGTGCTGATAAACAATTCATCCACGACTTCATGGGGCTATCGAAATCACAACAATGCCTGATTGTTCGTTTTATTAACCGTAAATCTATATTTGTAAAGCCGACGTCTTATACCTACGAAGAGGTTGAAGATATTTCTGCTAATTTTAAATTTTTATTCCAACAAAGATGGTTTAAGCCCCTCGAATCAAGCAAAGTAAGTACGTTTATTGAACACCTCACCAAAGGTGAGATCATTCAAATTATCGACGAATTGAATGAAACTGGTTTTACTGAAAAGCCCGCCTTGGTATATAAAAAATCACAAGCTAAATCGATATTAGTCACCTGTATTTTAGAGTCATCTAAGCTAGACGCAGTCGTCTCAAGTAGCGTTGCACAGTCTTATTGGCAAGGCAATTTTGAAACACATATTAGCTACTTCCTTTATTTGTACTTTGGCAATTTCCGCTCCACATTGAATCAATTTTCCATGCGCGACCTGGGCGTTATGCGTACCCGAAAGGAGCAAGCACAGGTAATGGCACGATTCGCTGACATTGACAGCGCGAAATCAGCATTTGATTTGCACTCTCTATACAATGAATTACGGGCACAGCGTCATCCGCTGAATCGCTCGCTTATTCTAAATAATCTTGAAAGTTTACCTCGCCCGATAGGCGCTAAAGCTAATGAGCTGGACGCTAAAGTAAAATTTTTATTGGCTTGCGAGCTGCTCAAAGAAGATGCAATTCATGCCATTGATGTTTTAAAAACAATTAACACGGGCGTTGCGCAAGAAAAATGGGCACGCGAGGCTTATAAACTAGGTTTAACAGACGAAGTAGAAACCGAACTCAATCGTATGATCGACGCACCCTTGTCTGAGGATTTACTGGCCTTTGCTGAAGACTTTTTGGCGCGTAAATATCATAAAAAGCGTACCAGCGTACTCACCGATATGTTGCGTGAAAACAGCCAAACTCTGCTCATTGATGAAATGCATAAAGGCGCGGTTGAGCGGGGAGTCGTCGCCTATTATGAGCAACGGGAGTGCAAAGCCTATCGCACCGAAAATGAAATTTGGCGAGCGTTATTTGGCTTATATTTCTGGCATGAAATATACGAGCTAGAGGGGTTAGGCTTAACTAATGAGTTTGAGCATGTGCCGTCATCACTTAAAACGAATCAGTTTTATGAGCTCGCCTCAGTCCATATTGACATGCGGCTTAACAGCACGGATTCGAAAGCGAAATTGATTCAACAGCTCTCTCTGTCGGCAGCAACATACTATGGCCAGAGCAATATTATATTCAGATGGCGCAAAAATATATTAGAGCGCCTTATTTTGCTTATTAATCACAGTAATCTGGACGCACTGTTATCACTACTGAAAGCCATGACTCAGGACTGGAAAAATTTGAGCGATGGATTTCCCGATTTAATGCTGATTGAAAATGAAAGGCTGCGTTTTGAAGAAGTAAAATCAGAAGGTGATCAACTGCGTCGCAATCAACTCCTCAGCATTCAAAAACTTCAGAGCTTAGGCTTTGATGTACGCATTACTAATGTGAATTGGACGATCGACCCAATGCAGCCTTATGCGGTTGTCGATATAGAGACAACCGGCGGCAGGGCGCAACATCATCGTATTACCGAGGTAGGTATTGTTAAAATGATTGGCGGCGAAGTCGTGGCGCAGTGGCAATCTTTAATTAATCCCCAGCGACGCATCCCACAAAATATCACAGCACTCACGGGTATTAATAACAACATGGTCGCTGATGCACCATTATTCGCTGAAGTAGCAGATGCTATCGATGAGTTCACTAACGGATGTGTATTTGTCGCCCACAATGTTAATTTCGATTATGGCTTCATAAAAGAAGAGTTTACTCGTTTAGAGCGGCATTACCGTCGACCAAAACTTTGTACGGTACGAGAGATGCGAAAATACTATAAAGGCTTGCCCTCTTATTCTTTGGCAAACCTTACGAGGCATTTTGGCATTGATATGCAGCGTCATCATCGCGCAATGTCAGATGCTATTGCTGCGGGTGAATTGTTAAACATGGTGAACGAAAAACGACTTAACAATAATAAAAGCTGACCATAACAGTAAATGTTGATCCAATTCACTTAGGGAAACGTACAAAATTAATGCTAATTGATTCGCTCTGAGGAAAGTCTATGCAACAGACTAAATTTTGCATCAAGGATATTAAGTCGCAACCCACCAGGGTAGATATGCTGACAGTCTATTCTTATGAGATGAACGTTTACCTTGTTAAACTTAGCGTAGGTGATAGCACCGGCTGGGTATATGAGGGCAACAGTCCCAAGCGTTTTACCAGCTCGCAGCAGATCCGGGATGTATTTGAGGGCCTGAATATATTGGCTTCACAAATGCTACACGAATCGCCATATGATGAGATGATCGGTAATCCAGCGTCTGCACAAAGCACAAGTACGTTACCTTTTTCTATGAAACAGCCATACTGATTAAGGTATTGAAAAGTGAGCGTGGCATGATCATCGTATCGGGTGCTGAAATTGAAAACGGTGTGGTTACGGTTACGCAAGGTTCAGTTGGCAGTTTCGGCATTTTTGGCCGCAACAGCAAAGCCATAGTTAGTATGGCTTCTTGCTCATAAAAAGTTGCTATGGATTAGCGAGAAGTCCGACTCATTCACAGAGAGCTCTCTCATAATACTTATCGGGTAAGCAATGATTAAACTACAGAATCTCTGTATGAACTATAAGCTTGAGCAGGCGCAATTGAGTGTATTAAATGACGCTCAACTAAGCATTGAAGAAGGCGAGACGCTGGCAATAGTCGGCCCGTCCGGATCGGGTAAAACAACCTTGCTGACTTTGCTTGCAGGTCTGGAGCAGCCATCTTCTGGCGATATCATGCTGGATGGGGTTAAGTTCAATAAGTTAGATGCAGATGCCTTAGCTGATATTCGTCGCGACCAGCTAGGTATTATCTTTCAGTCTTTTCATTTAGTTCAGAGTCTTACTGCTCTGGGCAATGTCGCACTCCCACTAGAAATTGCAGGAAAGAAAAACGCCTATCAACTCGCCCGTAAAATGCTGGATAGGGTTGGTCTGGCTGAACGTGAAAAGCACTATCCTGCGCAGTTATCTGGTGGAGAACAGCAACGCGTGGCTATTGCGAGAGCATTAGTACACAAACCAAAATTGGTACTTGCAGATGAACCAACAGGAAACCTTGATGTAGTCACCGGTGCAAGCATCATCGAACTGTTGTTTTCTCTTAACAAGGACACAGGCTCAACTCTGCTATTGGTTACCCATGATGATGAAGTTGCACGGCGCTGCCAACGCATCGTGCGTCTTCAAAGCGGCAAGTTAGTTGAGGACCAGGATCATGCGCTTTCTGTTTGATTTTGCATGCAGAGACCTTCGTTCGAGTGGTCAGTCATTGTGGGTGTTTTTCGCCTGCCTGGTGTTGGGAGTAACCCTGTTATCAGCCACGGGTGGTCTGTATCGTTTGGTAAACCTTAGTTTGCTTGCTGATACTCGTGTAATTATGGGTGGAGATTTGCAGGTGATTACTAACCAGCCATTAACCGAGGAAGCACTGAACTGGATCAAAGCTAATGGTGTGGTTTCAATGGTCACTGAAGTAGATAGCATGCTTGGAACCGAAAGCGATCGTTTTTTGCGAATTGAATTGCAAACTATGGATGCGCAGTACCCTCTGTACGGTGGCTTAGTGTTGGAGCCATCCAGACCACTTTCGCAGATCACAGCGTTTACTGATGATCAATGGGGCGTTGCCATTGATCCAACGCTGGCAAATCGACTCGACATTAAGGTTGGCGATAACGTAACTGTCGGCGCGCTAAAAATGAAAGTGAGGGCGCTTGTACTCAAACAACCTGATAGAAGCCTGAATGCTGACTGGCGGGGAACGCCCGTTTTGTTGAGTGCTGAGGCGCTGCAGGCATCGGGTCTAATCCAGCCCGGCAGTCGGATAGATTATGAATACCGTTTGCGTACTGATCAGTCAGCAGAAACATGGAGAAAAAATTTTTATGCTGCATTTCCGGACGACACCTGGCAAGTAAGAACGTTTAATGATCGTAGCCAACGTCTTTCAGAGCGTTTAGGTCAGATTGCTTCAGGGTTGCTGATTATAGGCTTCAGCACTTTGTTTATTGGCGGACTGGGTGTGTTTAACAGTATACAAGCCTATCTGCAGGGTAAATTGAAAACTATCGCTACGCTACGCGCACTTGGATTGCGCAACCGCCGTCTTGCTATTGTTTATCTTTTGCAAATCGCGATTCTTGCCGGAGCGGCTAGCTTGTCGGGTGTCTTGATCGGTAGTGGACTGACGTTAGTCGGTGCTTCGGTTGTGACGTCCCAGATCCCAATAAGTATTAACTTCGGCGACCTGTTTTATCCAGGCATTATCGCTTTCTCTTTCGGCTTATTGACAGCCTATAGTTTCGCTTTACCCGCACTAGGTAAGGCACTCGCTACAGACCCGGCATCACTTTTTCGTGGCCTGGCGCAGAAAGGCATGCCGCTGCCCCGTAAATGGTGGTTAGCAACTTTAGCGTGCGCTACATTAATCGTTGCCATGATTCTGCTTGTGCTGCCAGATACCGTGTTTGCGGTTGGTTTTGTCATAGTGATAGCTGCACTATTGTTGATTCTTGATTTAGTCGTGCGAGGTATTAGGCGCTGGGCACGGTTAATGGAACATCACCCGTTGATGAGAGGACGCTTGGC
Source organism: Neptunomonas qingdaonensis (assembly GCF_900113275.1). Taxonomy (GTDB): domain Bacteria; phylum Pseudomonadota; class Gammaproteobacteria; order Pseudomonadales; family Balneatricaceae; genus Neptunomonas; species Neptunomonas qingdaonensis. Next base: position 333,972 of record NZ_FOOU01000002.1, on the reverse strand, counting down.
GTTGAAGCTGGCGCTGGCTAACTTACACCGACCGGGTAATGATTTGCGAACGTCGTTAATCTCATTAGGTTCTGCCTTAACCCTTTTAGTGGCTTGTACTTTAATAGTCGTTTCGTTGTTACGTACGCTAAACGATACCATTCCAGAACAATCTCCCGGTCTTGTGTTATACGATCTCTTAAACGATCAGGTTGACGTGGTAGTTGATGCTATTGAGGATTTTCCAGGTGTGAAAAAAGTTGAGATAGCACCGTTAGTCAGAGGCCGCATTAAGGCGTTAAACGGTCGTGAGCTAAGTGACGTTAATCAGCTAAATGAAAATCAACGGCGTGACAGTTCTCAGGAACGTTACAAGCTGAGTTATTTATCCAATAACATCGATGATGTCACTATCGTCGATGGTGCATGGTGGTCAGAACCTGTTAGCGGATTGCCCAAACTCGCGTTTGAGGATCGCGAAGCCAAAAAGCTCGGTTTACGCGTGGGCGATCTGGTCTCTTTTGCACTCCAGGGAAGCAGTTTTGACGCAGAGATTGCCGCAATTTACAGTCAAAAGGGCATGCAAACCCGGTTTTGGTTTGAAGGCATTCTTTCAAAGGAGGCTCTGGATCCATTTATCACAAGACATGTTGGCGCCGTATATGTCGATGACGAGCAAGCAATAGCGGCACAAAACCGTATTGCCATGATTGCGCCCAACGTTATCACGGTACGCACTGCTTCACTATTGGAGGTAGCCCGTCAAGTTCTGGGTAAGGCTGGCTCCGGGCTTGCTGTGGTAGCGAGTGTCAGCCTGTTGGCGAGTCTACTGGTTTTAATAAGCGTTATGGCTGCGGGTAGAAGCCGGCAAATATATGAAGCCACTATCTTACATAGCCTTGGTGTGAGAATGGCAACCATCAGGCGTAGCCTGCAATTGGAATATATGCTGCTTGCTCTTATCTCCTCAGTGTTTGCGGTCTTACTCGGCTCTGCCATAGCATTACCTTTACTTGAGTTTCGCCTTAAATTACCCTCTGCAGATTTGGTTTGGTTAGGAGCAATCGTAGCAATAGCGGTAAGTACTTTAGCGCTTGGTTCTGGCGCAACCTATCTGTTGCATCGACTGCGATTGAAGCCGGCTATATTGTTGCGCAGTTCCCATTAACTGTTTTTTCTATCTTATCAGGACAAGCCAAAGACGCCTTTAGCGTAGACTATTCGTCTGCGACTCTCAGCTTCGCTGTAATAAAGTCTGTGTGTGACACATGGATCAGATCGGCAATCCTGCGTACAAAATGTTCTTCGTAATGATGCAGTTCGCCATCTGCATAGGCAACTCGCCATAGGTTTTCGATCAATATTACCTTTTCCTCAGGTGTGCAGCTGTTGTTAATCTGCGATGTAAAGCGGAAATAATCGGTCGCGTTGTGCTGTGCTTTTTCAGCATGTTTAAGCAGTTCCTCCGCCGCCGTCTGATCTAGGGAAAAGCGCTTCTTTAACAGTGCGAGTATGGTTGCTTGTTCTTCCGGTTTACGTTCATAGTCTGATAGTAGTGCCTCTATCATCAGGGCAGCAGAAGCGACAGAAAGCAAAGTGTGTGGTTCTCTGTCTGGTTCGCTATCGAAGGCTATAAAGGTTTCCAGGTAAGCTTTCAGCTTTGTCATCATGTTTTTGGTTCTCCATTAAAACGGGTAGACATGTAATAGCGTGAATTTGTTCCCGTCTGCAGGAATGCTTGCCTCTTATCTGTGGGATTTTGAAAATTTGTTCCCGTCTGCAGGAATGCTTGCCTCTTATCTGTGGGATTTTGAAAATTTGTTAGCGGATAGCCCGGTTAGCGTTAGATAAGTTTGCGTTAGATATGTGATCGATATTAAGCGCTGCCATTGAAGCTGTGATGATGCTGTCGCACAGTAAACGCTGAGTCCCCAAAGCGATTTTCAAATGAGAATCGCTTTGGGGTTGAGCTTATCGGAAGCCGCGAATAGCTAGTTAGATTTGCATATGCGGCAGGTCGTCAGGAATGATCAAGGTGGCATCCGTCAGGCTAATAACCTCCTCGAGTGTGCATCCTGGGCCTAGTTCTTTGAGTAGTAAGCCATTTTTAGTAGGTTGAATGACGGCCTTTTCCGTTACGATCAGGTCGACTCTGCGGTCGGCTGTCATTGGAAATGCTAACGATGCGACGACTTTTGCCTTGCCTTTGGCATTATGAGTCATGGCGACAATAACGCGTTTGGCACCTGTCACCAGATCCATTGCGCCACCCATGCCGGGGACCATTTTTCCGGGGATAATCCAGTTTGCCAAGTGGCCTTGTTCATCCACCTGAAGTCCGCCCAATATGGTCATGTCCAGATGTCCGCCACGAATCAGACCAAAGGAAAAAGCGCTATCAAACGCCGCAGCGCCAGGCAATACGCCAATAAAGCTACCGCCGGCATCGGTTAAGGAGGGGTTCTCCATTCCTTCAGGGAAACCGCCGACACCAATCACGCCGTTTTCGGATTGAAAGAATACGCTGGCTGCCTGGTCTACATATTGAGCTACCATAGTCGGTAGGCCAATTCCTAAATTAACTAAAGAACCAGGTAAAATTTCTTGTGCGATTCGCCGGGCTATAATCTCTTTATCGTTCATGCTTTGGCCTCGCTCTTCACAATCATATCAACCAGCACGCCGGGTGTGTGTACGTCGTCAGGAGGGATACAGCCGACAGGGAGCATCTCTTCAACTTCGACGATGACATGTTCTGCAGCCATGGCCATCAGAGGGTTGAAGTTCTGTGCGGTGAGACGATATCTTAGATTGCCGAAGTAGTCGGATTGTTGTGCTTTAATTAATGCAAAATCAGCTTTTAACGGACGTTCTAGCAGGAAGCTTTGACCATCGACTTCTATGAGTTGTTTTCCGTCTGCAGCAAGCGTGTTAACCCCCGTAGGTGTCAATACGCCGCCTAAACCGTATCCCCCTGCACGTACTCTTTCTGCTAACGTTCCTTGGGGTGATAGTTCTACTTCCAGCTCCCCTGCAATCATCTGCCGTTGGGTTTCCGGATTGGTACCAATATGGGATACGATCACTTTATTAACCGAGTGGGCATCAATTAACAGGCCAATGGCCATGCCTTTCTGAGCCGTGTCATTAGCAATGACGCACAGGGATTTTTTACCCTGACGAACCAATTCTTTGATGAGATTGAGTGGCGAGCCGACACCCATAAAGCCACCAATCATGATAGTTGAGCCATCGGGTATCAGGGCGATGGCTTCAGTAACGGAAAGAGGATGTTTCAATGTGAACCTTCCTTTAGCAACGTTATGAAATTGATTTATCTAAGCATAATAGACGCTAGCAAGCCTCATTAATGTGTTTTGTATCAGTATTATGAAAGGATTAATTTTTCGATAGTACTCATAAAATATAGGACTAAATGGGTTTATAAAAGACTGTAGTGCAGTTAAGTCTGCTTGTTTTCGTTAAAATATCGCATCCAATATGACTTCAGAGCTTAGCAATGACACCGGAACGTAAACAGAAACTGATTTCTACCCTTGAGCGGCGTCAGCCTGATCTTCATTTGATCACTGATCAGGTACATAAGCCGAGAAACCTGGCGGCTCTTATTCGTACCTGTGATGCTGTGGGTATTCCTTATGTGCATACCGTAACACCCAAAACAGGTTATATATTCAAGGGCACGGCAAAAGGCAGTGACCGCTGGGTTAAAACGATCAGCCATGAGAGTTGTCAGCAGGCGATACAGCAGGTGAAGTCGCAAGGGTTAAAAGTGTATGCAGCGCATTTCTCTGATCGTGCTGTGGACTATCGGGATGTGGATTACACCATCCCCTGCGCGATTCTGATGGGTTCGGAAAAGGAAGGGGTTAGTGATGCGGCAGCCGGGTTGGCGGACCAGCATATTCTGATCCCTATGATGGGCATGGTGGGTTCGTTAAATGTTTCCACGGCGGCCGGTATTATCATGGTAGAAGCGCAAAATCAGCGTATGAAAGCCGGTTTGTATGATGAATCACGTCTCGATCCTGACGAATTTACAGATACCCTGTTTGAGTGGAGTTTCCCTGATATGGCAGACTTTTGTCATAAAAAAGGGCTGGCGTACCCCCCGTTGAATGATGATTTAGAGATGCAGGATTCCGCTGCCTGGTACCAGGCGTTTCGCGATGGTACGGCGATTAAACGCGATTGGTAAGTTTGATCCCGGTTCTTAAGAGAGTGCATAAGGGCGCTGATTAGAGAGTTAGTTAGGGAGTTGATAGAGGAATAGAGCATTAAGTTAAAGAGCTACTGCGTTGCCTTCCCAGAAGAGAAATCTGCTCTTTAAGCCACACTAGCCCGGGATCATTATCGAACAGAGGGTGGTGGATAGTCGTCATTTCAACACCCGGCATTCCTTCAGGCGGTGTGACGACACGCACGGCCAGCATCTGGCTGAACAGGTTCGCCATATGAGAGGGAAGCGTGATGATGGCGGATGTCTGCGCGACGATGCGTGCGGCAGCCATATAGTTAACGGTGCGCACAATCGATTGGCGCGATAGCTGCTGGGTGCTCAGCCAGTTATCGATACTACTGGAATGGTCGCCAGTCAGATCTGAGAATACTGCATGCGGCAGATTAATATATTCCTGAATTGATAAGCTTTTACCTACCTCAGTATTAGCGACACCCGCCAGACAGACTAGCTGCTCGGTTATCCAATGCTCAGCAATCAGATGAGCCGGTATTTTTTTTGAAGCGTCCATGCCGACAACCAGGTCCACCTGACGGTTTTCCAGCTTGGAGGATGATGCATCTTCACTGATCATCTCTATCTGTAACCTGACATGCGGAGCAATCGTCTGCAGATGACTTACCAGATCAGGAAAAACCACTGATTCAAAATAGTCGGTGCTGGCAATGCTGAAAGTGCGCTGGCTGCTGCTCGCTTTAAAAAGCTCAGTGGGCTTGAGCGTAAGCTCGATGAGCTGCAACGCTTTGCGTATCTCGGGCAGCATTTCCAGTGCTCGTGGTGTGGGTTGTAAGCCGTTTTCGGTTCTGACTAGCAATGGGTCGTTCAGGTACTGGCGTAAACGGTTGAGTGCATGGCTCATTGCCGACTGGCTGAGAAATACTTTTTCGGCGGCACGGCTAACATGGCACTCGCTGATCAGTGCTTCGAAGATAATTAACAGGTTTAAATCAAACTGACGCAGTGATTTCATTTATGTCGTTCGTTTTATTAAGTATTAATCCTATACATTTATATATTATAACTATGCATTTAACTAATGATTCTTCAGGGTTTATGCTTTCTTTAATGTTTACTTAATTAAATTTGATAGATAAGGAAGAGTGGATGTCTGGTTCGAATGATGTTGTTGCTAATGAAAGTGTTTCGGTAGCCGATGCGGATATGCCGTTATATGGCGCAATGGGAATGACGTTTATGCAGTTTCCGGCATTGACGACATTATCGCAAAGTGATGCTGAAGTCATCGTCAGTGGCGTGCCGTTTGATATGGCGACATCGGGGCGATCAGGTTCGCGTTTTGGGCCTCAAGGCGTGCGTCAGGCTTCCGTCAACCTGGTGTGGGAAGGCGCACGTTGGCCCTGGACGTTTGCGCTGGATGATCATCTGAATGTTGCGGATGCAGGTAACGTGAAGTTTAAACACGGTGAGCCACAAACGCTGGTGGACAATCTGGAAGCGCATATTTCACAGATTCTGGATGCAGGGAAAAGTGCCTTAACATTCGGCGGGGATCACTTCATTACCTTGCCTGTTTTGCGAGCCTACGCCAAAAAGCATGGTCCGCTAGCCTTGATTCATTTTGATGCGCATACCGATACTTATTCTGGCGGTAGTAAATATGATCACGGCACTATTTTTCATCATGCCGTACAGGAAGGTCTGGTCGATACAGAGCATTCACTGCAAATAGGTATTCGTACCGCTTATACGGTTGAAAATCATCCGTTTGAAGTATTGGATGCGGCGTGGGTCGGTGAACATGGGCCTGCTGAAACACTGAAGAGAATCAAGCAGCGTGTCGGCGATAAAAAAGCCTATGTCAGTTTTGATATTGATGGTCTGGACCCGGCGTTTGCTCCGGGCACTGGTACGCCTGTAGTGGCTGGTATCAGTATTGATTGTGCATTAAAGATTATCCGTGGCTTACAGGGTCTGAATTTGGTCGGTATGGATGTTGTTGAAGTGGCGCCGGCCTACGATCATGCCGAGATCACTTCATTGGCAGGTGCAACCCTGGCGCTGGAATACCTGTATGTGCTTGCGGCGAATAAAATAGCATAAAGAAAAAAGGCCGCCTGTGATGAGCAGGCGGCCAAGTGCATTCTTGAAGAAGGCTTAACTTATTTATTTACAGCTAAGCAATTAGAACGAACGAGACACGCTGAAGACCACGGTGTTATCGTCGGAGTCGTTGGTTTTAGCGACATCCAGTGTGTTGCTCAGGTAGTTAACCGCCAGATCTAGCCCAGCCAGGCTGCCTGATAAACCGATGGAGTAATCCTCGTAACCATAGCCGTCCCATGCGGCGCCGAAACTATGGCCTGCATGCAGGTCCAGACTGATGTTTTCAGTCACGCCATAGCTGTAATCCAGTGCGATATATTTTGAATCATCCCCACTGTTGAAATAGTCGTTGCTGTAAGCAAACGTAGCAGCAATATCCCCAAGATCGTTTAATCCGCTGTATAGCAGGGTGAAACTTACCTCTGCGTAGTCACCATCGGCGCTTTCATAACCTGGGTAGGTGTAATAAGCAAAAAAGGCGTCATAGCTCAGGTCGTCGCTAATATCGTTGCTGAAGCCTACGTAGTAATCGATTTCAATATTGGCGTCATCACCCCAGTCAACATTACTGCCCCACATGCCTGCATAGGCGCCGTTTTCAAAAGCGACATCAAGGCTGCCCTGAATGGCGGCATCACCTGAGGTCTGAGAAATACCGCGAAAACGGTAATCATTGGTAAAACCGACAGTACCTGATACCTCGGCAGCTTGAGTGCTGCTGATGACTAAAGCTAGCGTTAAACCTGTAAAAACTCTTTTCAAGGGGAGATCCTGCATCTGTAAATACCTTTTTGTTTAGAAAATGTATGAGTCATAGCGGTTCTTATTTTGTAAATAGTAGCGATCAGTTTATATACCCTTCTGTAGGTAGCTTGAAGTAGGTACTGGGTTAGCGCTACCTACTCCGGTGTATATATTGTCTTGTGTGGGTTCTCGTAGACTGGCTGTTATCTGTATTTATATAGGTTTTGATACGCTAAATGCGACCAGAACACGAACAGAACATGACCAGAACACGATCAGAGTAGAGAGAATTGATAATGACAGATCTTAGTAAGTGGAAAGCGTTAAGCGAGTCCCTGACTTTTCGCCATCAGGCGTATATCGATGGGCGTTTTCAGCCAGCGGTGAGTGGCGAAACCTTTCCCTGTATGAATCCGGCAACCGAGCAATGGTTAGCCGATGTTGCCAGCTGCGATGAAGCTGACGTTAATCTGGCGGTAGACAGTGCGCTGCAGGCTTATCGTTCTGGCGTGTGGTCAGAACTTGAGCCAAAACAGCGCAAACGTATTTTGCTCAAGTTGGCAGATCTGCTGGAACAACACAAAGATGAGTTTGCTCTGCTGGATACTCTGGATATGGGTAAGTCCATTGCGGAAATGACCGCTATCGATATTCCAGACAGCATCGATTGCATCCGCTGGACGGCGGAATGCATCGATAAGCTTTACGGTGAAATCGCCCCAACAGGAAAAGATACGCTGGCGCTGATCAGCCATGAGCCTGTAGGCGTCGTGGCGGCGATCACGCCGTGGAACTATCCGCTAATGATGGCGACATGGAAACTGGCTCCCGCTCTGGCCGCAGGAAACAGCGTTATTCTGAAGCCGTCTGAAAAGTCACCGCTGAGTGCTTTGCGCTTAGCAGAGTTGGCCACTGAAGCGGGTATTCCAGATGGTGTATTCAACGTTTTGCCGGGCTTTGGGCATACCGCCGGCAAAGCATTAGGCTTGCATAACGATGTGAACGTACTGGCCTTTACCGGTTCTACGCGGGTTGCGGGCATGTTGATGGAGTATGCGGGCCAGTCTAACCTCAAACGTGTCTGGCTGGAGGCGGGAGGTAAATCTCCGAACCTGATTTTTGCTGACTGTGAGGATGTTAAGAAAGCAGCCGCAAGCGCTGCAGCAGCGATCTTTTCAAATCAGGGTGAAGTCTGTATTGCTTGCTCTCGTTTATATGTACAGAAAAGCATTAAAGAGGAGTTTATAGCGGCACTGATTGAAGCCGCCAGCCGTTATCAGCCGGGTGATCCACTTGATCCTGCCACCAATATGGGGCCAATGGTAGATCGGGCGCAGTTAGATACGGTGGCACGCTTTATTCGCTCAGCTGAGGAAGAGGGCGGTGAAGTGTTGCTTGGCGGCTTGCCTGAATATCAGGAAGGTAAAGGCTTTTATGCCAAACCGACCATCGTTTCACAAGCGCACAATGGCATGACCTTTGTACAGGAAGAGATCTTTGGTCCGGTACTCGCGGTATGTGAGTTCGAAACAGAAGAGGAAGCGATTGCGTTAGCAAACGATTCTAAATATGGTTTGGGTGCTTCTGTGTGGACAGCTAATCTTTCACGCGCACACCGCGTCAGCCGTAAAATTCACAGTGGTATGGTGTGGGTGAATACCTGGGGTGAAGGTGACTCAACCGTACCATTCGGCGGTGTTAAAGCATCCGGCAATGGTCGGGATAAATCCTTGCATGCTTTAGAAAAGTACACTGAGCTGAAAAATGTCTGGATTCGGCTATAAGGTGGCAATCGACCACTCATAAATTAGCGCAGCCCAGGCTGCGTTAATCTTTACAGCGGACTTTACGCCGGACTTTACACAGGAGTCGCTTCGGCGCTTGGCGCGGCGGCTTCCAGTTCGTTCAGGTGGGCAAGAAACAAAGTGAATATCTCAGATTGTGTCGAAGTGCTGAGGCGCGTATGGATGTTTTTACGGTGAACCTTGACGGTACCCAGGCTGATATTCAGTTTGCCGGCAATCGCCTTAGATGAATGCCCGCGTAAAATCAGTCCCGATATCTCTTGTTCTCTACGGGTTAATACACCGCTGCCAAAAGTTTCCAGCGCTTGTTTCATGGCGCCTTCTGATTTTTCATACTGTACGTATTCCTGGCTTTGTGAGAGCCAGAATTGTCGGACCAATGAGTTGATGATCGGGTAGATCTCTTTTAACTGGTTTAACTCTGCGCGTGTAATCGTTCCTAAGCTTGAGTTACGCCCCAGTGAAATGGTGCAGGTAACCTCGTTATCCAACTCAATAATCAGGTTGATCTCATCAATCAAATCAAAATTCTTATAACAAGTTTGGTAATACTCAGTGGTTTCAAAAGAATCCGGGGCTATCTCTATAAGGCGGCTAAGGCCTGGGTTGATACCTGCCTGAATCGCATTAAAAAGAGGGTCCAGAACATAGGCCTGATTGATATAGGTGCGTAATGTCGGGCTTTGTTCAGCAGGGTCTGTCGGGTGCAGGATGATAGGTTTAAACGACTTTTTGTAAGTGACCATCAGGATAGAGCTGACATTGCATTGTGTCGCCAGCAGGTCCGCTAATGCTTTAGGAAAATTACGTAAGCGTATATGGTCGATAACGTATGCAAGGTCTTTTTGCCAGTTTGCCGAGGTACTGTCTAAGCTGGGTTTATGATTCATAAGCTCGATTTATCCTTGGTTTTTTGGGGTAATAGACGCCTGTAATACGATAAAAGTAGCAGATTTCTTAAGGAAGAGAGAGTCAGTGGCTGAATAAGTAACTGCATAAGTAATAGCGTATGTAACTGTATAAGTAAAAGCGTATGTAGCTATCTGTAAAAGAATACTATAACAGCATAAATAACAGCACCTTAACAGTGCTGTTATTTACTCGTTCTTGTTTCTCTAGCTAACGGATTTCAGTGTTAGATCAAAGCAAAGACGCGCTTTTTCGCACAGCTCATCCACTTCAGCGTGACTGATAATCAGTGGTGGTGAAGCAACCATACGGCTACCCACGGCACGCATAATCAGGCCGTTGTTAAAGCAATGATCACGACAGATCATGCCGATATCCAGATTGCCCGGGAAGAACTCTTTGGTGTCCTTGTTTTTTACCAGGGCAATCCCCGCGACTAATCCAACCCCTTCAATATGGCCCACCAGAGGATGGTCTGCGAGTGCTTCGCGTAACTTTTTCTGAAAGTAAGGGCCGATATCTTTAGCGACATATTCGACAATGTTTTCTGCTTTCATCAGGCGGATATTCGCCAGTGCAACCGCCGCCGCAACGGGATGGCCAGAGTAGGTGAAGCCGTGGTTGAAGTCGTCATTATGCTCAATAAAAGTATTCGCTATACGATTGCCCACAGCAACGGCTGAGATGGGCAAATAACCAGACGATAAGCCTTTAGCCATTGATATAATGTCCGGCTTGATACCTAACGTTTCGCTACCAAACCAGTTGCCTGTACGGCCGAAACCGCAGATGACTTCGTCAGCAGCCAGTAGAATATCGTATTTGTTACAGATTTTTTGAATCTCAGCCCAATAGTTTGCTGGCGGAACAATAACACCGCCCGCGCCTTGAATCGGCTCGCCGACAAAGGCGGCAACATTGTCGGGGCCCACCGCCAGAATTTTTTCTTCGAGTGCCTGTGCGCAGGCGATGCCGAACGCTTCTTCTGTCATATCACCGCCTTCACCGTACCAGTATGGCTGGCGAATACGCTCAATATTAGGTAGCAAAGGAGCCCCCTGTTTGTGCATGCCTGTCATGCCGCCAAGGCTGGTTCCGCCGACGGTGCTGCCGTGATAGGCGTTTTCGCGACTAATCAGGATGTTTTTGTAAGGTTTGCCCTTAATCACCCAGTAGTGGCGCACCATGCGAATGATGGTGTCGATCGCCTCAGAACCTGAGTTCGCAAAAAAGATGTGATTAAGGTCGCCCGGAGTAATGCTGGCGATCTCTTTGGCAAGTTCAGCAACGGGTGTATGTGTTGTCTGGAAAAAGGTGTTGTAAAAGGGCAGTTCTGTCATCTGCTTGGTCGCTGCTTCTGTCAGCTCTTTACGTCCATAGCCCATGTTGACGCACCACAGGCCTGCCATGCCGTCGAGAATTTTATTGCCTTCGCTGTCCCAGATATAGACACCTTCTCCCTTGGTAATAATACGCGCACCTTTTTTGTTGAGGGCACCGGTATTCGTGAACGGGTGCAAATGGTGCTCAGCATCAAGCGACTGAATCTCTGTTGTGATTGATGAACAATTTTCTTTATCGGTGTGCATCTTGCTCTCCGGAATACTTTCACCCGCAGTTGAAAGCGTAATAAGGGATCACATTGATACCATTAAATGTGATCATAAAAATGGGATGTCTTAATCGGCGTTTGTTCCGTGACTGTTCGTTATTTTGTGATCACAAAATTTAAAAGTCAATAAAAAAGCTGACTAAAAATCGCGTAAGGGTTTTGCCAGATACGCTTGCGGGCACGTTTTTGATCTGGGTATGCTGGTTATAAAATGGACAGGGGAAGGGATGCTTTAGTGGGCGGCCATGTGCGATTGTTCGATAAAACTGTGTAAAAGCTCGGGGGTACCGGCAAAGGCAATTCCTTCACGAATATCTGCCGTGATGGCAAGCTGTAGAGCGAACGCATCCTGGTTTTCGATGGCCGTCATGGCTTCATTATGCCGGTCAATCAGGTAATGCTCTTCCAGTTTGCTGGTGGCTAACCGCATGAATGGCCCTAACTGTAACCACAGGCTTTCAATCAGAGGCAGTGTTACCTGGTGCGGGTTGGCGGTATACAGCAAGCGGTGAAAATTCTGGTTGAGTATGCTGATCTGCTCAAGATTGTTCTCTTCCTGGGCTATGTTAATCAATTGATCAAGACTACGCAGCCGCATGAAGCGAGCCTTATCAATATAAGGTAACGCTCTGGCAGCCGCATGCGATTCGATAGCGATACGCGCTTCGTACAGTTCAGTAAATTTCATGGCGGTCATTTTAGGCACCATGACGCGACGGTTTCCCTGAATTTCCAGTGCCTTTTCGGCGGACAATTGGCGCAACGCTTCTCTGATGGGCATGGGGCTGACATCGAGTAGTGTTGCTAGTTCGCGTATCGTTAACGACCGTCCCGGTAGTATCTGGCCGTTCATAACGGCGCCTCTTAATGTCTCATATACCCACTGGGTGATAGTTACAGCGCCATCGCGCTCAGTTAATGTGATTTTAATAGGAGACTTCTTGTCCATAATCGCTTTTGGTTCTGGCTGTTTTTTTCTATTCTAATGCGATCACTAAACAAGGTGTATGATTTTTTTAGTAAAGCCTGTAATGAAGCTGTTTTATTTTTCCGATGACAAGAATATTGTTCTTTGTGATCACAAAATATAGTTATTTCTTGAAGTGATTATGTGAAACTATGTACATATTATTTCATTAAAAAATGTATAAAAAAGATGTTGAGCGAGAATTTGCTATGAATGCTAAAAAGGGTAATGAGTTTGATCTGTTTATTGTAGATTTAAACGGTAATTTGCGCGGCAAACGTATGCCGGGCAGTGCTTTATATAAAGTCATGGACGAAGGTGTGAAGTTGCCTCGTTCCGTGCTTGGATTTGATTTCTGGGGCGATGACGTTCTGGAAAACGGCCTGGTCTTTGAAACAGGCGATAGTGATGGCGTATGCATGCCGGTGCATGATGACGCCATCCCTGTGCCTTGGGCAGATTCTCCGCGCGACCAGGTGTTGGCAATGATGTTTAACCCCGACGGCTCGCCTTTTGGTGCAGATCCACGTCAGGTGTTAAGCGGTGTTGTGAAGCGCTTTAAAGACTTGGGTTTGACGCCTGTTGTTGCAACAGAACTTGAGTTTTATCTGATGGACGGGATGTCCGAAGAAACTCAGCGTCCGCGTCCACCGGTATTAATTGAAGGGCACGGACGTCGTCTGTCTGAAACAGACTGCTACTCGATTGATGAAATGGACTGCTTATCAGCCTTCTTTACCGAAGTGCGTGAAGTCTGCGATATCCAGTGCGTTCCTGCTGACACTATTATTTCTGAGCTTGGCCCTGGCCAATTCGAGATAAACCTGAATCATGTGCCCGACCCTATGTTGGCCGGCGACCAGGCGATTATGTTCAAGCGTCTGGTAAAAGGGATAGCCAGAAAGCAGGGTTATTCCGCGACGTTTATGGCTAAGCCTTACGCTAAAAAAAGCGGTAACGGCATGCATGTTCACTTCAGCTTGCTGAATGAAGCGGGTGAGAATGTATTCGACAATGGCGGCGAAGAAGGAACGGATGTGATGAGGCATGCGGTTGCCGGCTTAATGCATACGATGGCAGATGGCATGTTGACCTTTGCTCCGCATATGAACTCTTATCGCCGCTTTATGGTCGGTGCTCATGCGCCTACATATGCAAGCTGGGGATATGAAAACCGTACGGTCGCTATTCGTATTCCAGAAAGCCCGCCAGTCGCTCGTCGTATAGAGCACCGTGTTGCGGGTGCTGATGCTAACCCTTATCTGGTGTTAGCTTCAATTTTGGGCGGTGCGCTCTATGGCATCGAAAACAAGTTGCAACCACCGGCCCCAATTAAAGGGGATGCGAATGCGGAAACTGCAGAAACTGATGACAACCTGGTTTTGCCCATCAAATGGGATGATGCCACTGCCATCTTTACTAAAAGCGATGTACTGAAAGAGTATCTTGGTGAAGAGTTTATTCGTGTTTATTCGGCGGCGAAGCGGCAAGAGCAAAGAAAGCTACATGAGCAGATCTCGGATATCGAGTACGAAGCGTATCTTGGCCTCTTGTAATAAGTAGTAGTAATTAAGAGCTGTAATCAAGAGTTGTAACCAATAGCGCTGATACTTTCGGCTAAATACCCCCCGGTGGGTATTTAGCCTGAAAGCCGAGCTAGCGTAAATTGATGGGAATGCTTTTACATGGACGATAAGTTTTCTGCAAGGATTGTCAGAAAGATAAAAAATAATAAGAGATAGTTTTGTATTTGAGGTTTGCACGTTAATCGATACAAAGCTGTTGCTGAAGTTAGATAACACGAGTTTCAGATAACTTTTAGTTAAGACAGGCACTGCCTGATGGAGAATATTAATGAGTCCTAAAAAACTGGGTTTAGTCACTGCTTTGGCGATTACGCTTTCTACCGCTGCTGTTGCACAAGAGCAGGTTCTTAATATTTACAACTGGTCAGACTATATTAACCCTGAAGCGGTTGCTCAGTTTGAACAGGAAACAGGTATTAAAGTTAACTATGACGTTTATGATTCTAACGAGGTATTAGAAGCCAAGTTGATGTCTGGTAGTACCGGTTATGATCTTGTTGTACCTACAGGGGCATTTTTAGAACGTCATGTTCAGGCGGGTATTTATGCAGAGATTGATCGTTCTAAACTCACCAACTACGGCAACCTTGATAGCGTCCTGACGGAAAAAATTGCCCGTCACGATGTCGATAATAAGCACAACGTACCTTATGCCTGGGGGACGATTGGCCTGGGTTATAACGAAGCGATGGTTAAAGAGCGCCTGGGAGATATGCCGTTTGATACATTGGACCTTATCTTTAAACCGGAAGTGGCTGCAAAGTTAGCTGATTGTGGTATCGGTCTGCTTGACTCACCTGCTGAGGTGATCTCTATTGCGCTGAATTATCTGGGATTGGATCCTAACTCTGAGAAAAAGGCTGATCTAAAAAAAGCGACTGAGCTGATGAACTCAGTACGCGATAGTTACAAGTATTTCCACTCAGGTAAATATATCTCTGACCTTGCTAATGGTGAGATCTGTGTAGCGCTGGGTTATAACGGCGATATCCTGCAGGCTCAGAGCCGTGCGGAAGAAGCAGGCCAGGGTAACGTCATTGGTTTTGCGATTCCAAAGGAAGGCACCTTAGTGTGGTTTGATCTGATGGCGATTCCTGCTGATGCCCCACACCCTGACGCTGCTCACCAATTCATCGATTTTGTACTCAAAGCAGAAACCGCCGCCGGTATCTCTAACTATGTTTATTACGCCGTAGCGAATACCGCCGCAGAGCCTCTGTTGCTTGATGAAGTACGTAACAACCCGGGTATTTATCCTTCAAATGAAGTAAAGGCAAACCTGTTCACCCAAAATGCACATACAGCCAAGTTTGACCGTCTGTTAACGCGTGCATGGAGTGGTATTAAAACGGGCCGTTAACATTGGTAGTCATTGCTGACTAAAAAGGGGGGTGAAATATTCACCCCTTTATTCAACATATCAAACATATTTAAGAGTTTCTAAATAAGCCTTCGGTTGGTTTTATAACAACCTGACAAAGCTGCCTGGCTTCTGGGCTTATTTAGAGATTCCCTGAGAAGAATAAATAGCCAAGGGGTTGTTATGACGTTGTCCCAACATAGCGAACTGCACACGTCGTCGAAGACGAATTCTGTTGAAATACCATTATGGAAACAGGAAGGCGCTGAGCCGTTTCTTAAAATTGAAAATGTAACCAAGAAGTTCGGAGAGTTTACGGCGGTAGATAATATCTCGCTGGATATCTATAAAAATGAACTCTTTTGTCTTTTAGGTGGTTCTGGATCAGGCAAGAGTACTTTACTGCGTATTCTGGCAGGTTTTGAATCCGCCAGTAGTGGCCGAATTCTGATAGACGGCATTGATATGGCGGGTGTTCAGCCGTGGAATCGCCCCGTCAATATGATGTTTCAATCGTATGCGCTTTTTCCGCATTTAACGGTAGCCGATAACATTGCTTTTGGTCTGAAGCGTGAAGGTGTGGCGCGTAGTGAAGTTAAACAGCGCGTTGATCAAATGTTGGATATGGTGCAGTTGGGACATCTGGGTAAGCGAAAGCCTAATCAGCTATCCGGCGGGCAGCGCCAGCGTGTTGCCTTGGCGCGTTCATTGATTAAACGCCCAAAGCTATTGCTACTGGATGAGCCGCTCGGCGCATTGGATAAAAAGCTGCGTGAAGAAACTCAGTTTGAATTAATTAATATCCAGGAGCAGTTAGGCGTAACTTTCGTGGTGGTTACGCATGACCAGGAAGAAGCGATGACGCTGGCAACACGAATCGGCGTTATGAATAATGGCGTGATTGTACAAACCGCCGAGCCGCACCTGGTGTATGAATATCCGAATAGCCGTTTTGTTGCCGAGTTTGTCGGTTCGGTGAACTTGTTCGAAGGGCAGATAATTGAAGATCTTCCGGATAGTGTACGCATACGCTCTAAAGAAGCGGGAGCTGAATTTTTTGTTAATCATGGTATCAGCTGTGCACCTAACCAGACGGTACATATGGCGATACGTCCCGAAAAAATAAAAATAAGCCGTAATAAACCCGAGCAGGCGAATAATTGGATTGAAGGTGTTATTGAAGATATCGCCTACATGGGTAGCTTGTCCGTGTTTAAAGTACGTTTGGCCAGTGGTAAAGATGTGCGTGTTACCCAACCGAACTTTGTGCGGGACATGGGGGCTCGATTTACCTGGCATGATAAAGTTTACCTTTCGTGGCAGATAGATAGCAGTGTGGTGCTGACATCATGAGTGTTTCAACAGGGGCTGCATGGATTGATAAATCTGCATCGGGGATGGCGAAATATAATATTTTCAGAAGTGTGAACTGGGGGCGCTTAGGCGTTATTGCCGTTCCTGCACTCTGGTTAGGTGTTTTTTTCTTCATTCCCTTTCTGGTGGTATTCAAAATATCCTTGTCGGAATCTGCGATTGCAATACCACCATACACGGCGATATTTGAGTGGGACCTTGAAGAGGCGTATGCCACCTTTAAGCTGAATCTGGGTAATTATTTTTATCTCATAGAAGATGATTTTTATCTGGATGCCTATATAAATTCGGTTAAAATTGCGGCTGTTTCCACATTTTTTGCACTGATTGTCGGTTTCCCTGTTGCTTATCTGATCGCACGCAGCAAGCCTTCAACTCGTGTTGTCTTACTGGCATTGGTGATTCTGCCTTTCTGGACGTCATTCCTGTTGCGCGTCTACGCCTGGATGGGTTTTCTGAAAAAGAATGGTGTTGTGAATGAGTTCTTATTATCCATAGGCATTATCGATCAACCCCTGGTGATGTTGCAGACTGACTTTGCTGTGTATATCGGCATTGTTTATACCTATCTGCCTTTCATGATTCTGCCATTGTATACCGCACTCGAAAAGATGGATCTGACCCTACTGGAAGCGGCTGAAGACCTAGGGGCACGTCCACTCCAAAGTTTCTTTATGATCACCTTACCATTGGCTGTTCCAGGGATCATTGCCGGCTGTATTCTGGTGTTTATTCCTGCTGTCGGTGAGTTCGTGATACCGGCATTACTGGGTGGCTCGGACACGCTGATGATTGGGCGGGTACTGTGGGATGAGTTCTTCCTTAATCGGGATTGGCCGATGGCCTCGGCCGTCGCTATTGTTATGCTGGTGGTATTGGTGCTGCCGATTATGCTTATCCGAAACGCTCAGGGTAAAGAGGAGGCGCACTCATGAAACGTCGCTCACTGTTTCTCAATACGACGGCTATTATGGGGTTTGTTTTCCTCTACGCACCGATAATATCCCTGATTGTTTACAGTTTTAATAAGTCTAAGCTGGTCACTGTCTGGGGTGGCTGGTCTCTCAAATGGTATACCGAGCTGTTTAATAATCAGCAGATTATTGATGCAGCGTTGGTCAGTTTTAAAATTGCACTGGTCAGTGCCAGCCTGGCTGTGGTATTGGGCACGATGGCTGGTTTTGTTTTATCCCGTATGGGGCGTTTCCGTGGCAAGATGATTTTATCGGGTTGGATAACGGCGCCACTGGTGATGCCGGAAGTGATAACCGGTTTGTCCTTACTGCTGCTGTTTGTTGCAATGGAAGGCATGTTCGGCTGGCCATCAGGACGCGGTACCGGAACGATTATCATAGCTCATACCACCTTTTGTATGGCGTATGTCGCCGTTATTGTGCAATCCCGCTTAGCGTCAATCGATGAAACCTTAGAAGAAGCAGCAATGGACCTGGGGGCAAAACCTTCCACGTTGTTTTTTCTGGTTACTTTGCCTTTGATTGCTCCGGCACTTATCTCTGGTTGGTTGTTGTCCTTTACCTTGTCTTTGGATGATCTGGTTATTGCCAGTTTCGTATCCGGTCCTGGCAACAGCACTTTACCCATGGTGATCTTCTCCAAAGTTCGTTTGGGTGTGACGCCGGAAGTGAATGCGCTGGCGACTATCATGATCGCGATTGTCGCCTTGGGTGTATTGGCGGCGATGTATCAAATGAGACGACAAACAAAACTGCTGTCTAATCATGAATAGCGCTGCAAAAGAAGCGTTTGTAAGTGGCTTGTAAGCAAAGAGCAGAAGCTTTTCATAAGCTTCTGCTCCAATAAACAGTGTGTAATAATCGAGAAAGAACGAAGTGGTGGGTCATAAAATGAAATTAGGTATCCTTGCAACGGGGATTACTCCCGATGAACTGCTGGGCACATTTGGCTCTTATGCGGATATGTTTGTTCAGCTGTTTAACCAAGCAGACTGCGCCTTCGAATATGAAGTGTTTGATGTGCGCGAAGATGAGTTTCCTGAGAATGCCGGCGTGTGTGACGGTTGGATAATTACAGGCTCAAAGTTTAACGTATATCAGAATCTGCCTTGGATGCAAAAGCTCAAAGCGCTGATCCTGCAGATTCATGCCGAGAATAAACCGATGGTCGGCATCTGCTTTGGGCATCAGATAATTGCCGAAGCGTTTAATGGAAAAGTGGATAAATATGACGGTGGCTGGGGTGTGGGTTTGCAGCGCTATGAGTTGACCGGTGAGTTTGACTTTATCCCAACAAGCGAAAGCTCATTTACGATTAATTCCATGCATCAGGATCAGGTAATCGACAAGCCGGCTAATGCGCAGGTATTTGCGACGTCTGACTTCTGCCAATATGCAGGCCTTATCTATGATGACAGGATACTCACCATTCAGGCGCATCCGGAATTCACGCTGGAATTTGAAGACGTATTGGTCAACGCACGCAAAGGCAAGGTTGTCCCCCTTGATGTAGCGGAGCAAGGCTTAGCCACACTGCGCCAGCCTGGTGCAGCCACCGATTCTTGTGAAGTAGCGCGTTGGATGGCGGCGTTTTTGAAGAGCAGAGCGGTGAGTTAGCGGTCTTCCTTATATTTCTTCCGGTAATAAGATTTCAGCGGTTGCTTGAGCCGTGTGTGAGAGCAGGTAAAGGTAGGTCGTGTTGAATTTAAGGCACAAAAAAAGCGGATACTTTTCAGCTCCGCTTTTCTCATTGCATCGATATAGCCACATTAGCTTGAGTGCAGCAGGTTAGGCTTGCTAACTACTGGCTTAATCGCTGTTGATAGTAGATTGATCCAATAGGCTTTACGCGCCTGGCGTGCTTCACGCTTAATTAGCTTGTTGTATTCCGTAGCCAAACGCAGGAAATAGTCCTTTTCTGGCTCACGATAGGTAGGTACGAAATTTTGTCTGAATTCATCTAAGTTGGTCATGGCGTTCTCTACAAGTCTGTCAGTGATTAGCTATCAGCATGAGTGGCTGAAAGTGCCCTCTATGTCAGGATAGTAGTAAAATAGAAGTGCATTCTAGGGTTGATATTGCGTTGCAACAAGAGATCTTTTTTAACCATTTAGATGAGATAAATTCATCATTAGAAGCTAGAGAATATGAGCCAGCCCAGCCTTAAGAAGAGACGTTAGATATCAAGTACCACCGGTGCCTGAATTGATCTTTTTCATATAGTGCGCAAGTGCTTGATCTTGCAGGTTACTGGATTGAGTGAGGGCGTTATAAACGCCGACCTGATCTTCCTTTTTACGTAGCTGCCCCAGTTTAAGTTTGCCTTCAATATTTGATAATTCGACCTTGAGGCCCACAATGCCTGGCAGCATCTTGTCTCAGAATTCGTCGCTAATGATATTTTTATCTATTAAAAGCCCGGGCTCATATTGACCAACCACCGCTTCAACGGCGTCTAACGTTTGTTTATCGTCTAGCAGAGAAACGATGCCGTAGGCATGAACAGCCGCATAGTTCCAGGTAGGTACTGCAGGTGATTGAGCGTACCAGCTAGGTGAAATGTAACTGTGCGGACCCGAAAATATGATGAGTACTTCTTTATTGTCGAGTTCTTTCCAGTGCGGGTTGGCTTTGGCGCAATGGCTATAAAGCACACCATTGTCTCCTTCATCGCGATGTAGAACAAAAGGCAGATGTGTACCGGTTAATGAGTCGGAGACAATAACGCCAAAACCAAACTCATCGATAAAATCGTGAGCGGTGGATAAGTCATCCATCTTCATATTACTTGGAATGTACATACTGCTCCTCATCGCTATCGCTAACTCCCGATTGTTGCCATTTTAAGCCCTGCAAAAAACGAGCATGCGGTCGGCAATAATGTATCTAATGGAGTCATCTAGCTACTCAGGTGTTTTTTATTCAGCTTTGGATTGATAAATTAACAGTTACAGCCGGTTTGTACAGGTCCACTATTGTAAGTTCCTGTAGAACCATCATGGCAATGTTTTGGCACACATTAGTCGGATGAACAGTTTCTGCCAGAGAGATGTTTTGTAATCTGGTACGGTGATGATGTGTCATCGTGTTTTTATGGATCAATAGCATGTTATATCGTTTTGTATTGTTAAAAATTGCGACTGTTATGACTCTTTTTTTATTAGGAGGTTGTGCCAGTTTAGCTTTCGAGGAAAACCTGCCAAGGCTTGCTTTTGCAGCCTCGGGTACTGATGCGTTCTCCCGGAATATGCCAGTTATAGTGAGCGAGCGGCCTCGGCATTCTTATAACCGAATCGGCCAGCCTGAAATTGTTAGTGAAGCCCGGCGAGTGACCCTGACGATAAACCCAACTAAGGCGGTGGTTTATACCGAGAAGCGTTCATTTGAAACCGCCAATGGAGAATACACAAATCTGATATACCGCCTGCATTTTGAAAAAGTCCCTTTTAGTTTGCTGCCGTTTAATTTAACCACGGGTAAGAATGTCGGTCTGTTGCTGGTGGTTACACTTAACAGTCAGCAGCAAGCTGTTTTGTTCACTACGGTGCATACCTGTGGTTGTTATCTGGCGATACAACCAACGAATTACCTGCCTAAGGAGGCCTACCCTGATAACTGGAACACGCATCAGCAATCTGTTTATGGCGCTGTTTTGCCCGGTTTACTCAAGCTGGGTGAAGCTGATGACGAAAAATTAGTTATTTATTTACAGGATGAAACGCATCGGGTGAATCATATTGATGTGTTGCCATTGGATAAAGTGATAGCACAATATGCTTTACAGCCACTGACATTGCGGCCGATGAGTGATTTGGATAAGTTGCCTCGCCCTGCTGGGTTGGAGTCTGGCGGGCCTGAGTCTGCACTGTTTGAGTCGATGTTTGAGACTAGCGGGGCTGAAAATGGTTATGTGCGTGGTGTATATAAACCATTCGAGTTTTTGTTAGTGAGTTGGTGGGCACTCGACTCACGTGTCGGTGTGGATAAGCGTTACGGTATGGTAGGCGATGATGGCCCGAGTTTTTATACCAGTATTAAGCCGTGGGCACGGCAAACCTCGGACATGCGTGATTTTCCAGGCTTCTTGAAGTATTGGGGATGGCGTTTATAACACAGGTAAGCCCTTAAGCCCTAAGCCCTAAGCCCGTAGCCAGAGGTGCAGGATAACGGGCGTATTGAGGGCATTGGAAGTATCTAGAGTAACGAAAGTAGAGAAAGTATCGAGAGTTTTGATCTCGTCTTGTTGGCGGTTGGTGCTCCTCAGTGCTCTGTATTTTGTCAACGGGTTACACGTTAAGCAATAAGTACTCGCGTTCCCACGAGCTGATTACTTTGTGGAAGGTTTCGAACTCTGCGCGTTTTACCCCGATATAAGCATCGATGAAGCGCGAACCCATGATTTCACGTAATTCCGGGCAATCTTCGAGCAGACGCAACCCTTCTTCAAGAGAGCGGGCCAGTTCAACGCTGTCACCTTCTTCGGCGGCGGCATCGTAGGTGGGTTTCGTCGGTTGTAATTTTTCTTTCATGCCAAGGTATCCGCACGCCAAACTTGCGGCTATTGCCAGGTAGGGGTTGGAGTCAGACCCTGGAAAGCGGTTTTCAATCCGTGTGGCTTCGGATTCCGATTTGGGAACACGTAAGCCTGTTGTACGGTTATCTATTCCCCATTTCATATTGACTGGCGCGGCAATATCCGGTGCAAAACGGCGATATGAATTAACATTAGGCGCAAAGAAACTGATTGCATTGGGCGTGTATTTTTGCAGGCCACCGAGATAGTAATAAAACGCTTCGCTGAAAGTACCATTCTCTGTCGTAAAAATATTTTTACCGGTTTTAATGTCAATTAAGCTTTGATGTATGTGCATGGCGCTGCCCGGTTCTGACTGCATAGGCTTTGCCATAAAGGTGGCATATACACCATGTTTTAAGGCGGTTTCACGTAAGGTGCGTTTAAACACAAATACCTGATCGGCTAGTTTGAGCGGATCACCATGCAGAAAGTTGATCTCCATCTGAGCAGCACCGGACTCATGAATCAGAGTGTCGATATCTAACCCTTGGGCTTCACAGTAGCTGTATAGCGTATCAATGATGGGATTGAACTCATTGACGGCATCTATGCTGTAAGACTGACGTGCGGTTTCGCGGCGACCAGAACGGCCTGTAGCCGGTTTGAGTTCGTAATCAGGGTCTGTGTTCTTCTGGATAAGATAGAATTCTACTTCCGGCGCAATGACCGGGCGAAGGCCTTTTTTCTCGAAGAGGGCGAGTACTTTTCGCAGTACGGTCCGGGATGCGAGGGGATGCAGTCCGCCCTGCGTATCATAGCAGTCGTTGATGATTTGGGCTGTCGGTTCAGCGGCCCAGGGAACGATTCTCAGGGTATCGGGGTCTGGTAGCAGAATCATATCACGATCACTTGCATCAACGATGTCGTAATGGTTATCTGCCCAGTCGCCGGTGACGGTTTGAACCAGTACTGTTTCTGGTATGCGTCCGCCTTTCTCAGCGAGGAATTTTTTTGTAGGGTAAAACTTACCGCGGGCATTACCTGTCATATCTGGTAGGGTCGATTCTACTTCGATGATGGCGTTCTCTTTGAGGAACTTTTCTACGGCTTCCATAAATCACCTTTATGTGTCGTGCCTGAGTGTTAATGCTGAATGTATAGCCCGTATCAGCAAGCCGTTTTTAATCACCCTTATGATAAGCAATGTCAAACCCGCTGTGTTATTAACTTGCGTTACTAACCTGAATTATTATCAAGGGATTTTACTTGATTTTAAAAGCATTTTTGTGATTTTCATATAGCTATTTTAATCATAGTTTATTATCAAATTAAGTGATTAAATCAGCGGTTTAAATGCTTTTTTTCATGAGGCTGATACGTGGCTTTCAGGCTGTTTTTTTTCTTTTAGACGAGGCATTGAAATGAGTGTGACTGGCTATGAGTCGTCTTACTATGTTGACTCTGTAAACAGAACAGCAGAGTGCTGTGTGTTTAACGATGAGTTAAAAGGCGAAATCAGTAGTGATGTTTGTGTTATTGGCGCTGGCTTTACCGGATTGTCTGCTGCACTGCATCTTGCCGAGAAAGGTTATAGCGTCACTGTGCTGGAGGCAGAACGTGTTGGTTGGGGGGCTTCGGGGCGTAACGGTGGCCAGGTATGTCCCGGTCATAATATGGATCATGAAACTCTGATGACGCAAGTAGGTGAGTTTGCCGCACGGGCACTGTGGGATATGTCTGTTGATTCAGTGGCGTTAGTAAAACAGCTTATAAAAAAACACGATATCCGATGTGACTTGAAGAAGGGGGTGCTGCATGTCGCGGCAAAAAAGTCACATGTATCCTCTATGCAGGAATCGGTTGAGCATAAACAGCAGGTCTTAGGGTATGAAGCTATTCGTTATTTGCCTCGTGATGAAGTGCAAAGCATGCTGGGAACTGATCATTTTTATGCCGGCGAGTACTGGAGTGAAGGTGTGCACCTGCATCCGCTGAACTATGCGTTGGGGCTTGCTGAAGCGGCCGTAAAAGCAGGTGTTGATATTTATGAAAATAGCCGGGTCTGTCATTATGAAGGCGGAAAAAATGGCCAGGTTAATACGACCAACGGTATCGTCAAAGCACGCTATATACTGCTGGCCTGCAACGGCTATCTGGGTAAGTTGGAGCCGCGCGTAGCCGCCAAAATCATGCCGATAAATAACTTTATGCTGGCCACAGAACCGCTACCCGTTGAGCTATGTTGTCAGATTAATCGTGATGATGTCGCCGTTGCCGATTCGAAATTTGTGGTTAATTACTTCAGGCTTTCTGCAGATAAACGCTTGTTGTGGGGCGGAGGCGAAAACTATAGCACTCGCTTTCCTCAGGATATTCGTGGTTTTGTGCGTAAATACATGCTTGACGTTTACCCTGAGCTGGCTGCTGTCAAAATCGATTATGCGTGGGGAGGGACGCTCGCCATTACACGCAATCGGATGCCGCATTTTGAACGGATTGATGATAATGTTTTTGTTGCTCAAGGGTATTCCGGGCATGGGATTGCGTTGGCCACCCTGGGCGGGAAATTAATGGCAGAAGCCGTCAGCGGTTCAAGCGAAAAATTTGACCTGTTTGCAAAAGTTCCAACGCCTGATTTCCCGGGAGGCACATTATTACGTTGGCCAGGGTTGGTGGTGGGTATGTTGTATTACTCTTTGCGTGATCGATTCTTTTAGTACAGAAAAATGTCGTAGCGGATCTGTGTACTTATATCGTTTTACAGATCCGGCGAGACTATCTGGTCTCGCTATTCAAACTCAATCCAGGTGGTTTTTAACTCGGTGTAGTCATCCATTGCGTGCAGTGAGTTGTCTCGTGCGTTGCCTGACTCCTTAAAGCCGCCAAACGGAACGGTCATATCGCCACCAAAGTAATTGTTGATTCCCATGGTGCCGGTTCTCACAGCGACAGCCACTTTGTGGGCGGTATTGATTCTCTTTTAATAAAAGCATAGCGTGGAAAAGAGAGAGTGCTGCTGAGTGTTGACCAGTCTGGGTTGTTGTTTTGCTCATGAGAAACACCTAAAACCTGAATGAAAATTCACTGTATTTAGCGTGTTAATAAATAGCTTTGCAATCACTACCATGCGGGCTTTTTTATCTTTTTTAGGTAAGTATAAGCTTAAGATAAGTTTAAAAAATTTGAATTTAATAACCTAAATATAGGTTCATAATAGACAAATAAATCTGACAGCGCTTAGAATTTGAAAGGGCTTATTCAAGATTAATACATGGCTATACCTAACTTCTGCCGACAAATGAGGTGACGAATGGATAAGAATAATGATGAAAGGGCTCTTTGCGGTTTATCCCAGGCGCAACTGGATGCGCACTGGATGCCCTACACAGGCAACCGAGAATTTAAGAAAGATCCACGCCTGATTGTTTCTGCACAAGGTAACTATTACACCTCAGCTGATGGTAGGAAAATTTTTGATGGTCTTTCTGGTCTGTGGACTTGTGGTGCAGGGCATTGCCGTCCGGAAATTGCAGAAGCAGTAAGCCGTCAGGTTAAAGAGTTGGATTACTCTCCGGCCTTTCAATACGGACACCCAAAATCATTTGAGCTGGCGCATCGCATTACTGAATTAATGCCAGAAGGATTGAACCGTGTTTTCTTTACCGGTTCGGGTTCTGAATCTGTTGAAACTGCATTGAAAGTGGCCCGCGCCTATTGGCGTAAGAAAGGCCTGGCGAGCAAAACGCGCTTTATCGGTCGGGTTAAGGGTTACCACGGTGTTAACTGGGGAGGCGTAAGTGTCGGTGGTATTGTGGGTAACCGGGTACTGTATGGGCAGGGAATCGATGCGGTACATTTGCCACACACCATGCTGCCAGAGAATCTATTTACTAAGGGCATGCCGGAAACCGGAGCGCACTTAGCCAATGAGCTAGAAGCTCTGCTGGCACTGCATGATGCATCTAATATTGCGGCGGTGATTGTTGAACCGTTAGCAGGTTCTGCCGGCGTGATTCCGCCACCGGTTGGTTATCTTAAACGCTTGCGTGAGATCTGTGATAAGCACAATATTTTGCTAATCTTTGATGAGGTTATCACTGGTTTTGGCCGCATGGGCTCTAATACCGGTGCAGAAGAATTTGGTGTCGTACCTGACCTGATGACGATAGCGAAGCAGCTGACTAATGGCGTTATTCCTATGGGAGCTATGGTTGCTAAGCAGGAAATTTACGACACCTTCATGCAAGAAGGTGGCGCAGAATACATGCTCGAGTTGCCGCACGGTTATACCTATTCGGCACATCCGGTAGCGTGTGCTGCTGGCCTTGCTTCACTGGATATATTGGCAAAAGACAAGCTGGTAGAAAGAGTCAAAACTGTGTCCCCACAGTTCCAGGAAATGTTGCATAGCCTGAAGGGTACAAAGTATGTCTCGGATATTCGTAACTACGGCTTAGCTGGCGCGTTAACCATAGAATCTGCTCCTGGGGAGCCTGCGTTGCGTCCTTTCCAGATTGCGATGAAGTGTTGGCAAAAAGGTTTCTATGTGCGTTGTGGTGGTGACACTATTCAGTTGGGTCTGCCATTTACCGTTGAGCATGCAGAAATAGATAACGTAATTAATGCGCTCGGTGAGTCGATTAACGAACTTGCATAAGCTCGCAATAATAAAAATTTGAGGAAAGAAGATGACAATTGTAGGCCATTTGATAAACGGTGAAATGCGTACCGATGCGGCACGTAGTCAGGATGTATTTAATCCAGCGACAGGTTTAGCCACGAAACAGGTTGCGTTGGCATCAAAAGAAACCGTAGAAGAAGCGATTGCAGCGGCTCAGGCCGCATTTCCAGAGTGGCGTAACACACCGGTTGGCAAACGTGCTGCGGTGATGTTTCGTTTTAAAGCGTTATTAGAACAAAACGCGGATAAAATCTGCGAAATGATCGGTGAAGAACACGGCAAAATCAGTCATGATGCAGCAGGTGAGTTGCAGCGTGGTATCGAGAATGTCGAGTATGCCTGCGGTGTTGCCGAGCTACTTAAGGGTGAACACAGCAAAAATGTTGGCCCGAATATCGATTCCTGGAGTGAGTTTCAACCGCTGGGTGTTGTGACCGGTATTACGCCGTTTAACTTCCCTGCCATGGTGCCGTTGTGGATGTACCCGATGGCGATTGCCTGCGGTAATACGTTCGTACTGAAACCTTCTGAACGTGATCCAAGTTCTACTTTGTTTATCGCGCAGCTGTTACAGGAAGCCGGTTTGCCGGATGGCGTCATGAACGTTGTCAATGGTGATAAAGAAGCCGTTGATACACTGCTGACAGATGTGCGTGTTAAAGCGGTGAGTTTTGTTGGTTCAACCGCGATTGCCGAATATATCTACACCACAGCTAATGCGAATGGTAAACGCTGTCAGGCCTTAGGAGGCGCTAAAAACCACGCGATCGTGATGCCGGATGCCGATATGGATAATGCGGTAAACCAGCTGTTGGGTGCTGCTTTTGGCTCCTCTGGTGAGCGTTGCATGGCGTTGTCTGTCGCGGTTGCCGTAGGTGATCAGGCAGCAGATGCGCTGGTGGCTAAAATGAGTGCGGCGATGCAGTCATTAAAAGTGGGTGCAGCAACGGATAGCAGTAATGATTTTGGTCCGGTGATTACACGCCAACACCAGCAGAAAGTGGTCGGTTATATCGACAGCTCAGAGAAAGATGGTGCCACTATTGTTGTTGATGGGCGTAACCCACAGGTATCGGGATATGAAGAAGGTTTCTTTGTCGGTGCTACGCTAATTGATGGTGTAACGCCTGCAATGGTGAGCTATCAGGAAGAAATTTTTGGTCCGGTATTACAGGTTGTCCGTGTGAATACCATGGATGAAGCGATGCAACTGATCAATGATCACGAATACGGTAACGGTACCTGTATCTTTACCCGTGATGGTGAAGCCGCACGTTATTTCTCGGATAACATTCAGGTGGGTATGGTCGGCATCAATGTACCACTGCCAGTTCCTGTTTCTTATCACAGCTTTGGTGGCTGGAAGCGCTCACTGTTTGGTGATCTGCATGCCTATGGTCCTGATGCCGTACGTTTTTACACTAAACGTAAAACGATTACGCAGCGCTGGCCTTCAAGTGGTGTGCGTGAAGGTGTGTCTTTCGCCTTCCCGAGTTAGTTGTTTATAAGGAGCAGGTTACTGCTCCTTGCTCTACTTTGTTTTCATCTCCAATTTTGCAGGCCATCTGAATTGTTTCAGATGGCCTCTTTTTTTCAGAGCACCCGGTTTTTTTCAGAGTACCCGTTTTTTATCAGTCAAGGCGAATTAACAATGTGCCATCTATGTGGACCAGATTATTAGCATGGGCTGGCGTCTGAGCCATATTGACATCAGTTATGCCGCTTGCATGCGTGGTTAATGCTTTGATGAAGCAGGCTCTGAGGTCAAATACTCAAGGAAAGTTTGCTGCACCAAATTGGAACGTGCACCTTTGCGTGAGATAGCAGAGAACTGCGTTGAATAATGATATTGCTCAGGGAGTAGGGCGCGCATTCTGCCTGCCTGAACCCACTGATCTGCCAAATGCGCCGGCAAATAGCCGATATAGCGTCCGGTGAGAATCAGAAACGCGATCCCTTCTCTGTCGGTAGCGGTGGCGGTCGATGTCAGTTGTTGATGGCACGCTTTGATTTCAGGGGTTTGTGCGTAAGCAGGCACGACTGCATCCCAGAGGCTTAATTTGCCTATGTTATTGTCTGTGATTGCAAATAAGGGATGCTCGTTAGAACAGTAAAGCTGCGATTCTTCCTGATAAAGCGGGAAATATTCCAGCCCCGCTAACGCACGTAAGTCAGGCACGATGCCAATGTGCAGACGACCATCAAGGATGCCGAGTTCTATCTCATTGGGTGGGGCCATGCGGATATTTATAGTGACGTCAGGCCCCTGTGTTTTCAGCGCAGATAAAGCGTTGGTGATGCGCATATGTGGCATCGTCACCAGGTTGTCGGTAATGCCGATATTAAGCTCACCTTTGAGCTGAGTGTGCAAGGTGTTTACCTGGGTGCGGAAGTCTTCAATAGAGGAGAGCAACTGCAGTGTGTAATGGTAGATCTGTTCTCCTTCCTCAGTCAGTGAGAAACCTGAGCGACCGCGTTGGCAAAGCCGGAATCCTAAACGGCTTTCGAGATCAGACATGGCAATGCTGATAGCAGCGCGGCTGATATTGAGCTCAACTTCAGCCGCTGAAAAACCACCGCTTTCAACCACCACTTTATAGATACGCAGCAGGCGCAGGTCGATATCGCTCAGCTGTCCTTTAAGTTGTATCTTGCTCACGATGTTGCTCTTTAATGGCTTTTGGTTAATGTTTGCTTATGTGAGGTGTTCTTATCTATGTTTTTGATAAACATTAAGCAGGTGATAACCTGCTGTCAATATTGGCTTGGAAACAAAGGGCTGATGGTTCACTATTAGTGCGGATATAAATGCGGAAAATGGTTGTCTTATTTATATGAAGCAGACTCATTTTTGTCGCTTAAAGGTGGGGTGGTAAACAAGGAGGTTGGGCGCTGCTGCGACTCTTATGAGCTATAATTTAGTTCAAGGTTAGGTGTTAAATATGCAGAGTCTCTCCTATTCAGATGTTAATGAAATCTTTCCGCTTGGTTTTTGTCAGGAATTGTCGATGTTTGGCGCGTTGGCTCCAGCCTGTCTTGAGTTTTTATTGAGCGAAGGAAAAATTAACAAGTACGATAAGAGCGAAACTGTCTTCTCGCCAGGCGAAGATTCCACCCAGTTCTATGTGGTACTCAGCGGATTAGTCAGATTTTCACGGCCCAAAGGCGAAAAGAGAGTTTATATTCGTTGTTTTAAACCCGGAGAGCAGATCGGGTTTGTTGGTATGATTGGTCTGCATGAGCGCAGAGGCTTTGCGATCGCAGCAGAGCAGACCTGCCTTCTGGAAATTACGTCAGAGTTATTTCATCAGGTTTGTGAAAAGTTTCCAGCCGATTTTGTGGTTTTTCTGATTAATATTACCCGCGAGCTGAGTCGTGAGATCAATTATCTGGATGCGCTCTGTACCGAACTTAACACGGCCGAAAAAGTCCCCTTTAAAATCTAAACTTCTAATTGTCATCTATTCAACTTTGAATTATGAATTCTAAACCCTGAATCATCACCGGGAGTCAGTACATAGGTCACGGCTGTTGCATTAATAACCCCGGGCCATCCTGAATTGTTAACAGCATTGATTGTATTCTCATGACGATCTTGAAAGTTTGCTGGGGTATTAAAAAACGCCTCTTTATCTGCTGATGGGATGACGATAAAGAGGCATTGTCTTTGTTGTTTTTTATTGTTTTTATTGGGCTTTTTTGACTGTTACGCCATAACAAAGCCCATGATTAACAATGAAGTGAACGCCAGTGCCGCAGCGATCAGAGCGTACGGAATTTGTGTCAGTGCATGCTGCATCGGTGTGCAACCGGAACCCTGAGAGGTTAGTACGGTTGAATCGCTGAAGAAGCAGGCGTGGCTGCCGAAAGCTGATGCAGAGAGCAGTGCACCAACGGTCAGCGGCATCGACATATCAAAGGAGATAGCCATTGGGATTACGATGGGTAAAGAGACCACAAAGACACCCCAGCTGGAGCCCGTCGCAAACACCACTGCAGCCATAGAGGCGAAGACTAAAGCAGGTAGCATCTCTTTGGACAAATATGGTGTGAGCGAGTCAATGATATAGGGTGTCATTGCCAGTTGATCGTTGATCTCTTTGACCATGAAGCCCGCGCATACTACGGCGATGG
This sequence comes from Neptunomonas qingdaonensis, assembly GCF_900113275.1. Lineage (GTDB taxonomy): Bacteria > Pseudomonadota > Gammaproteobacteria > Pseudomonadales > Balneatricaceae > Neptunomonas > Neptunomonas qingdaonensis. The sequence continues at coordinate 303,006 of NZ_FOOU01000002.1, read as the reverse complement.
GATGCAGCATCACTTTGAAACCGTCCAGCATGGAGTCAACTAATTGGCCGAAGGTTAATAAGCGTTGCCAGAAATACATCACCATTGTAAACATCGAAGCAACCAGTGCTCCGAGTAACAGATCAATATCGTAGTAGACACTGGCAGCCACGAGGACAGCCATCGGTAATAAAAAGTTGATCAGGCCGACGAATGAAGAGGTTTTCTTCATGTTAGAGGTGTCGAAGCCGTCGAGCAGAATGCCTGATGGGATGGGTTGGCCTGCCTGAGCACGTTTCTCGGCATGCTTCATCGCACCGAAGTCACCAAGAATACCCGCAGCGACCAGAAAGACAACTAACAGCGCTAACCAGCCGTACGCCATGAACGGAATTGACTCGATATACAGTGACATGCCGTTGCCTGCAGGGGTCGCGCCATTCTCCTCAAGCAGGGCTGCAAAGTAGACAGCCCATGTTGATACCGGCACCAGGATACAGACAGGAGCGGCTGTAGAATCAACTAGAAAGGCCAGCTTCTCGCGGGATATTTTGTAGTGATCCGTCAGGCGTTTCATCGATGCTGAAACCGCTAAAGAGTTCAGGTAATCATCGATAAATACCATGATGCCGAGTGCGCAGGTGGTTAACATAGTGCCTCGCCGGGTTTTGATGCGCCCTGCCAGCATTTCACCAAAGCTAAGGACGCTGCCACCGCGCTCCAGCATGTTAATCAGTCCTCCCATCATGCCGCAAACCAGCACAATCCAGGCGATAGTTTCATTCATGACTACGGAAATTGAAAGGTCACCCATAGCGTTAACCAGGTTGCCAGGGTCGAGCAGAAGAAGTCCCGCGATGATACCGGCAAAAATTGACTCTAACGGCTTTTTGGTAATCACCGCGACAAACAGAATAAGAAGTGCCGGTAACAGGCTATAAAATCCATAGGATTCGCCTTCCACATGCTGAGTGGAAAGATAGGCAAAAAAAGCCATAATTCCACCATAAAACAGCAGCCACTTTTGCGGGCTGTTAACCCCCTCTACTGTCTGCTGTGTGGCATTTGCAGCGGTGCTGCTATCAATGCCTGGCTGAGCAATATCTGTACTCATGAAAATACCTTGGACATATTTTTATAGTTGTTAAGCGATTTGGCGTACCGATTTTACTGGCGAATCAAACACCAAATTTGTCGCGCATTGTGTAATACCAGGCACCCATCGCAGTGTAAGGAATACGGAATGTTCGGCCACCGGGGAATGGGTATTGTGGCAAGCTGGCAAAGATATCGTAGCGTTCTGCCTGGCCCTGAATGGCATCAGAGAGTACTTTTCCGGCTAAATGAGAAGAGGTGATGCCATGACCGCTGTAGCCCTGCGCGTAATAGATATTGCTGCCGATACGGCCAAACTGCGGCAGACGCATTAAGGTGAGCAGGAAATTACCTGTCCAGGCGTAGTCTACTTTTACCCCTTTTAGCTGAGGGAAGGTTTTCAGCATATTTGGTACGATCAGTGACTCTATTTTCTCGGGTTCGCGAGCGCCGTAGGTAACACCGCCACCGTAGATCAGACGGCCATCGCCAGACAGGCGGAAGTAGTCGAGAAGATAATTACAGTCTTCAACGCAATTATCCTGGGGCAGTAAATCTTTTTGTTGAGCCTCGCTCAAAGGCGCAGTGGTAATAACCTGAGAACCACATGGCATCGCTTTCTGCTCAAGTTTGGGTATCAAGTCACCGAGGTAGGCATTTCCGGCGACGACGACAAAGTCTGCTGTCACGCATCCTTTAGCGGTATGCACTTTCACCTTGCTGCCTTCCTCAACACGGGTAACCTTTGAGTCTTCATAAATAACACCGCCGAGTGATTCCAGCGCTGCGGCTTCACCCAGGACGAGGTTAAGAGGATGAAAATGGCCGCCGCTCTTGTCGAGTAAACCGCCAGTATAACGTTTGGAACCAATGTGATCCTGAATGCTATCAGCCGTCAGCATCTCTAGCTGGGTATGCCCGTGAGCTTCCCAGAGCGCTTTCTTGCTTTCCATATCTTGCAATTGTTTAGTGTTGCACGCGGCAAAAATGCCGCCCTCTTTGAGGTCACATTGGATATTGTATTTTCTGATAAAATTACGAATAATTCTGCCGCCCTCAAAGGCCATTTTGCCCATTTCGGTGCCGGTTTTTTTCCCGTAGTGCTTCTCAATAAAATCGATATCGCGGCTATAGCTATGTACGATCTGCCCGCCGTTGCGCCCCGATGCGCCAAAACCAATGCGGCTTCCTTCCAGTACAACAACGTTAAAACCACTTTCGGCCAAATGAAGCGCCGTTGATAGTCCTGTATAACCTGCACCAATGATGCAGATGTCAGCATTGATCTGCTCTTCAAGCGTCGGACGTATATTCTTATCGTTGGCCGAGGCGGCGTAGTAAGACGTGGTATGAGATGGTGCTGCCATAATAAACCTCTGTAATGTGGCCTGCGGGTAGCAGGTGATGCTTGGCTACGAAATAATCTGTAAATACCCAAAATATCAATGTGTTTCAGATGGGTAGATCGGTTGCAAAGTGTAAGGTAGCCGACAATCGTAAGATACTTGGCAGGTGATCTTTGTGGATATACCTAGTAGGGGATATTTTTAGTCAGATGTTGGTTTTTACTGAAGAGTCATTAATGATATACAGGAAAATAACGCAAGGTTGAAATACTCAGAAGTTGGACTGAAGGGGGGATTCAAAGAGCTCAATAAGGTGCGACGGTTTCGGCATCAATAAAGACGTTGTTAATCGTTTTTAGAAAGAGGTCTTTGGCACGGGTTGGCTGGGCTGATTTTTTGCTGATGACGGCAACGCCTAAAGAAAAGAATTTGCTTTTGGTCGCAATGGCTTTTAAATCGCCTGAACTGATATGCGGGGCCGCTACGGATTCGGGCAGAAAGCAAATATATTGCCCGGATAAGGCCATGGCAATGCGTGAATCGTAGTGATAAGCCGTCCCGGTAAGGTGCATGCTGGATAGCTGCTGGTAGACTTCCTCATGAGGTTTTAGCCCCGCATGCACCATGCGAGAACCATGAAGAAGCTCTTCGGTTAGCTGCTCCTCAGATAACTCATAGAGTGGGTTGTCCCGGCCGCAGTACAGATAATTAATATCGGTAAAAAGGTGTATATAATTTAGTCCTTCCAACTGCCGATGGTAAGGGATAAAGGCAATGTCTAATTCATCATTGAGTACTTTTCTTTCCATATCACCCATGTGCTCAACATCGGTAGTCAGCTCTACATCGGGGGCTTGTTGGCAAAATTCTTTAATTATTTCGGAAAGACGGCAACGCGGATCAAGACTGAAAGTGTCGCTCAGGGCGATTTTCAGCTGCCCGGAGGGACTGGTGCTGAGATTATGGATGGTGTTGCGAAAGCTTTCTAACAGCTCAAGTAGCTTACACGTCTGATCATAGATAACAGTGCCTTCATCGGTCAGTGAAAATCCTGATCTGCCACGTTTGCACAGCGTCAGGTTTAGCCTGGATTCTAAGTTGGCTATATGAATACTAATGGTCGGACGACAGATATTTAACTGGGTTTCTGCTGCACTAAAGCCACCACAATCAACCACCGTCTTAAACACTCTAAGTTGCTTGATTTCATAGTCACCAATCTGGCCCAGAGAAAAATTTTTCATGTCGTTAATGGCTTCTTGCTGTGGTTATATAAGAGTGGATTGTAAGGCAAATGAGCGTACTATGAGGACTCAGTGCACATCGGGTAAAGTACCAGAAATTAATTAAGTATTTAATACGTAATGTTAAATAAACGTTTACGTAGATGGGAGCGAATTTAAATTCCCGGCTTTGTCTGTAGGATATTTTTGATGGGCGTTGAGCTGTTTTTGAATAATAACTTATTAAATGTTGGCGGATACTAATCATGATTAAAACACTAAAAAGTTTAAAGAATAAACTTTCAGCATCAGCACTGCTGATGACGCTGGGTTTGGGTGTTGCTGCCGATGTTGCAGCCGCTGAACATAACTGGCGTTTCAGCAACCTGTATGGCCGTGGTACAGCTTTTGGCGAGTTGTATGAAGGTCTGGCTAAAGATATCGAGACTATGTCTGATGGTCGGATTGCAGTGCAGGTGCTTTTCTCAGGTGAAGGCGTCGGGACTGCCGGCTTGCTGGGTGCGGTAAAATCCGGACTGATCACCATGGGTGCGCCTTTTCAATCAATGCATGCTGGTGAACTTCCGGCAGGTGTAGTAGAAATTGGTTTGCCGGGCGGTACCGATGACCCTGTAAAATTGAATGCGTTGTTCCACGAACAAGGTTGGGACGCTGTCCTTAAACAGGCTTATGGTTCCCAGGGTATGGTGTGGCTTGAACCGTATATCCAGCCACCGGTATATATCATCACTAAAAACCCAATCAATTCAGTAGCTGATTTTCAGGGTTTGAAAATTCGTGCGCCGGGTGCTTATGGTAAATTCCTGCGTAACCTGGGAGCATCGCCGGTATCGTTGGCGTGGAGCGAAATTTATACCAGCCTGGCAACCGGTGTTATTGATGGTTCTATCGGCAGCAACATGATCGACCATCGTGATGGTAACCATGTGGAAGTCGCTAAGTATATGTACCGTCTGCCTCTGGCCGGTGCTCAGGTGTTACCGATCGTTGTAAATCGTGGTGCCTGGAAAAAGTTACCAGAAGATTTGCAGGCTGTTGTGCAAAAAGCGACAGAAAATCATGCTCAGGAGCAGTTAACCAAATCTAAAACATGGGAAGCTGAAGCGGTTGCAGAAATGGAAGCTAAAGGATTGTTGTGGAGCCCTGAGCCGAGTGATGCTGATAAAAAAGCGTGGGCGGATGCCGGTGCTGGCCTGTGGGATGAGTATGCTGAACAGGATAAATACAGTAAGCAGCTGATCGATATTATGAGAAAGAATCAGTAATTCGTCTCAACATTTAAAGGGGTGGTTTTCCACCTCTTTTTATCTTACAGGTGTACTCATGGTTGCAACTTTCTTAAGGGGTGTATGCCGCAGTATTGACGTTGTCGTTATGCTGACAGGTAAAGCAGCCTCCTACTTGATGCCTATTTTGGCTTTTGTCGTCGCATTCGAAGTCTTCTCGCGCTATTTTCTTGGTCAGCCTACTGTCTGGGCTTTTGATTTCTCTTTGTTTTTGTTTGGTTATATTGCCGCATTAGGTGGCGCATATGCTCAGCAAAAGCGGGCACATATTAACGTTGATATTCTCTATCTGAGCGTCTCCCATAAAACCCGCTGTGTGTTCAACCTGATCTCTTTCTCTCTAGGTATCTTCTTTTTACTGGTCATTATCAATATAAGTCTTGGTAAATATGAAGAAGCTATTGAATTTGATTATCGCCGTCAAAGTGAGTGGGCGCCACCTATGTTCCATTTCTGGGTGATGATGGTTATTGCCTGTGGTCTTTTTATGGCTCAGCTGGGTCGCGATATGCTGCTTGATCTGTATTACCTGTTTACCGGTCAGAGGCTAATTGAGCAGGAGAATGATGATGGGAATTGAGTTATTAACGGGCGTTTTGTTGTTTTGTATCCTGATATTTTTTGCATTAGGTGCGCCGGTAGGTTTGGCGCTGGGCGGTATCGCCATGGTTATCGGATATATGACCTGGGGCGACGGGATCTATAACGTTATTCCTTCAACGCTTGAAGCAACCTATTTCAGTTTTATTCTGTTGGCTATCCCACTTTATATTTATATGGGTCAATTGCTGACAAAGTCGGGCATCGGTGATGCCATGTTCAATGCGAGTCAGATGCTGATTGGTAAAGTCAGAGGCTCACTGGCAATCAGCGTAATCGTAGTCTGCTCAATGATCGGTGCCATGGTCGGTATTATCGGTGCCGGGATTATGACATCTGGCAGTATTGCGCTTCGGCCAATGCTCGAGCGTGGCTATGACAAACGCCTGGCTTTAGGTGTGATAATGGCGGGTGGTGGCCTCGGTATTTTGATTCCACCCAGTATTCCTATGATCATGTTTGCGGCATCAACGCAAAACTCTGTCGGGCGGATGTTTTTGGGTGCAATGGTTCCTGCGCTATTGATGATATGTCTGTTAATCGCCTACGTGATTATCAGTTGCCGCCTTAATCCACAGCGAGCTCCTCTGTTAGAAGAACAAGATGACATCGCTCCGGTGAGCGCAAAACAAAAATTCAGAACTGCGCGTGATGGTTTTTTTGCGATTCTGCTTATCGTGGCGGTACTGGGTAGTATCATTACAGGTATCGCTACACCCACCGAGTCGGGAGCTATCGGTGTCGTAGGTGCTATTTTGCTGGCGATTCTTTTCAAACGTTTCAAAATGGAAATGTTTCAGGCGGCAGGCTTGCAGACTGCTATTTTAGTCAGTGTTGCGATGTGGATAATTTTTGGAGCCTCAGTATTCAGTAACTTTCATCTGCTGATGGGCGTTCAGAGCATGGTAGCCGAGTTTACTGGTGGGCTGGATCTGCCTCCGATTATGATCATCATCATGTTTCAGCTCATTATGTTACTGCTGGGCTTTATCATCGATGAGTTTATTATCGTCCTGATGTGCGCGCCGCTGTTTACGCCGATTGCTGTGTCTCTGGGTTATGACCCCATATGGTTTGGTGTGTTGATGATTATCAATATTCTGATTGCGGTACAGACGCCCCCGTATGGATTTGCATTATTCTATCTTAAAGGGATCGCTCCGCCGGGTGTGGGCATGGGGGATATTTATAAATCAGTTACACCATTTATTATGCTTAATTTAGTGGTTCTGGTTCTATGTATGATCTTTCCTGAAATTGTGCTTTGGTTGCCCAACAAAGTAATGGGTTAAAAAGGAAAAATAATGTTTAAAAATATTTTAATTCCAGTCGACCTGGCCCATGAAGAACAGTTTTCCCGATTGATGGCAGCGGCGGTATTGCTCATCGGTAGCAACAAAGCACAAATCGATCTGCTGTATGTGGACCAGAGCTTAATACATCAGGGTAGCTATCCTTATCTGGATAATAAAACCTACGCTGAACATAAAAAAGATGCCACTGAGCGGCTTGAATATCTGATTCAAACCGTTGCTCCTGCGCATGTGACCTGCGTCACTCATATCCGCCAGGGGGCGGCACATGACCACATCATTGAAGAGGCTAAGTTGCAGCAATCAGATGCTATTCTGATGATGGCGAAGCGGCCGGGCATCGCCAGTTACTTTCTGGGTAATACGGCAGAAAAAGTGGTGCGCCATGCTGATTGCTCAGTATTTGTCATACGTGATCAGTGATTTAAATAAAGGGTGCCGCTACTGGCAGGTCAGGTGAGGTGATTGCTATCAATGGACTGCTGCAGACACTTATAGAAAATAGTACTGATAGTCTCGTTACTGTTTTTTTTGCGTCTGATCGCTGTAAAGGTGTTTGTGTAGGCATAAGTGTCAGTAAGCAGTGGTCGCATCTGATCTGTTAGCCCCCAATTACTGACTAAATGACGGGGCAGGATGCCCAGATAGTTGCCGCTGAGGATTAAGGTCGCTCTGGCTTCCTGGTGGTGGGCTTTGGCCTGTTTGTTCCAGAGCTTCATGTCTGGGTGGATCTCTCTGCCTGGCATTAGCCTGGGTGATTCAACAAATTTATATTGTTGTAGTTCTTCTGGAGAGATGTCGGCACATTCTCTTGTATAGAGAGGGTGTCTTTTTGCGCAATACAGCAGCATCTCTTCGTCGAACAGCGTCAGAGTATCCAGTTCGAGGTAATTCTGTGGCAAAACAGTAATGCCGATGTCGACTTGCTTGCCCAGTACGGCCGTTGTGACCTCATCCGACCCCATTGTGCTTATTTGTAGACGCACATCGGGGGCTTGTTCGGCAAAGCTGCGCATAGCGTCGACAATGCATGAGTTGTGAACGCCTAGCATGTGTTCTGCAAAACCAAGGTGAAGATGTCCGAAGATGCGATTGTGCGAATGGTTAACGCGCTGGCCAAATTGCTCGATAGCATCGAGTAGATCCAGCGTAGCATCATAAACAACCTGTCCATGATCGGTCAGGCTGAAGCCGCCGCGACCACGATCACAGAGGCGCATATCCAAACGGGTCTCCAAATCCGAAATGTAGTTTGAGATGGTGGAGTTGGCAAGATTCAAACGAATCTCCGCTGCGGTAAACCCCCCGGCATCAACGACTGCTTGGAATACCCTGAGTAAGCGCAAGTCGATATCAGCGAGTTGCCTGGAAAGCGCTACTTTTTTACGACCCATTTTTACGATCCATATTTAGTATTTATTTCGTTAAAACCCATTGTTACGATCAATTTCATGAGGAGTGACAACCTCAGGCAGAGTAATCGAGGGTGTTTACATTTGCATATTCAAATGTAAACGTATGGAAATGATTATATAACCCAAAGATAAACTGATCTATAACTACTCAACATAAATAGATAGCGCGATTTTAAGCTGTTTATAGCCGGAGAGAACTGCATGACAATTCAACTAAATGATTCCACTTTGCTTAAAACACAGGCTTATATTGATGGTCAGTGGGTGGATGGTGATAAAGGCGAAACCTTTGCGGTGACTAACCCTGCAACGGGTGAGCATCTTGCTGATGTGGCCAGTGTAGGCGCCGATGAAACGCGCCGTGCAATTATCGCTGCTGAAAAAGCGATGGTTTCCTGGAAAGCATTACCTGCTAAAACACGTTCAGAATTGCTGGAGCGCTGGTATAGCCTGATTATTGATAATCAAGAAGATCTGGCTGTTTTAATGACCGCTGAGCAGGGTAAGCCATTATTTGAATCGCGGGGTGAAGTGGCTTACGGCGCTTCATTTATCAAGTGGTTTGCTGAAGAAGGTAAGCGTGTTTATGGCGATATCATCCCAAGTACGGCTGATCGCCGCGGTGTTGTGGTTAAGCAGCCTGTTGGTGTTGTCGCCGCCATTACGCCATGGAATTTTCCCAATGCCATGATTGCGCGCAAGGTGGCCCCCGCGCTTGCCGTCGGTTGTGCGATGGTTTTAAAACCTGCCGCTGAAACGCCTTTGTCTGCGTTAGCGCTGGTTGAGTTGGCGAATCGTGCAGGATTGCCTGCGGGGTTGTTTAGTGTGTTGCCGGGTATTAATGCGCAGGCGATTGGTGGTGAGATGACATCAAACACCATCGTTAAAAAAGTGACTTTTACCGGTTCTACGCCTGTTGGTAAATTACTGATGAAGCAGTGTGCTGATACAGTCAAGCGTACCTCTATGGAGTTAGGGGGCAATGCGCCTGTTATCATTTTTGATGATGCTGATCTGGATGCTGCTGTGGCGGGTGTATTGGTGGCTAAATACCGCAATTCAGGCCAAACCTGCATTTGCGCTAACCGTATTCTGGTACAGGAAGGTATTTATGACGCCTTCATTGAGAAGTTTGCGGCGGCAGTAAAAGGCTTTCGGGTGGGTAATGGTATGGACGCGGATTCTACTCATGGCCCGGTTATTACAGAAAAGGCAGCAACTGAAATTCACGCGAAAGTGCAAAGCGCTGTTGCCGAGGGTGCAACGGTTGTAATCGGCGGCCAGGCTGGCTCGCAAGGTGCCTGTTTCTATGAGCCTACTATTCTGACTAACGTGACAGATAAAATGCGCGTTTTCCGTGAAGAGATCTTTGGCCCGGTCGCACCGGTGTTTAAATTCAGTACTGAAGAGCAGGCGATAGCCATGGCCAATGACACTCAATTTGGTTTGGCTGCGTATCTTTATACTGAAAATATGGGGCGTGTATGGCGTGTTTCAGAAGGTATTGATTATGGCATGGTTGGCGTGAATGAAACGGCTATCAGCTCTGAAGTGATCCCTTTTGGCGGTATGAAAGAGTCTGGTCAGGGGCGTGAAGGCTCCAAATATGGCTTGGATGATTATCTGGAAACTAAATATATCTGTATAGGCGGTTTGAACCGCTAAAACTTCATGTAAATGATGACGCGCTTGCCACAAAGTTGTAACAACTTTGCAGCGATATGATCGATATGATGTTTCAAGGAGACATGTGATGAGTCAAATTATTTACCCGACGACTAATTTTAAAGCGACCCAGACTCTGACGATTGAGCGTGGAGAGGGAGCTTATGTATACGACAACAATGGTAAGAAATACCTGGAAGCACTGGCAGGTCTGTGGTGTACATCGTTGGGTTATAACAACCGTGAGTTGATAGAAACGGCCAGTGAACAGATGAGCAAGCTGTCTTTTTCACACATGTTTGGCGGCAAGACGCATCAAGTAGGTATGGACCTTGCTGAAAAGCTTTCTGCGATGGTGCCTGTTGAGAATGCCAAGGTCTTTTTTGGTAACTCGGGAAGTGATGCTAACGATACGCATATCAAAATGCTTCGCTATTATTTTAATGCGATTGGTAAGCCTGAGAAGTTCAAGATTATTGCACGTGAACGCTCGTATCATGGCGTAACAGTGGCGGCTGCTTCCCTGACAGGTTTGCCGCCTAACCATACACATTTTGATCTGCCGTTTGAAGCGCTAGGCGTTTTGCGTACGGATGCCCCTCATTACTATCGCGGTGCTCTTCCTAATGAAACTGAGCAGCAGTTTGTTGATCGTATCACTAACAATCTGGAACAACTGATTTTACAGGAAGGTGCTGACACAATCGCCGCCTTTATCGCTGAGCCGATTACCGGTGCCAGCGGCGTGATCGTGCCGCCAGAGGGCTATTATGAAAAGGTGCAGGCGATACTGAATAAGTACGGTATTCTTTTCTGGGCTGATGAAGTGATCACAGGGTTTGGCCGTACCGGCAATGATTTCGGTTGTACAACCATGGGAATTAAAAAGCCCGCGATGATGACGTTAGCTAAACAGCTTTCATCGGCTTATATGCCTATCAGTGCCTCTGTTATACGCGGAGATATGTATGAGGCGATGATCGAACAAAGTGCGTCGGTCGGTGTTTTTGGTCATGGGTATACTTACTCCGGGCACCCGGTGGCATGTGCAGTTGCGCTGAAAACATTGGAAATCTACGAACGGGATCACATGTTCGCCAGAGCCGCAGTGCTGGGTGAATATATGCAGAAGCGACTTAGAGAATTTTGTGAGCATCCACTGGTAGGTGAAGTGCGTGGTAAAGGCATGATCGCCGCCGTTGAATTGGTTGCTAACAAACAAACCGGTCAGGCGTTTAATGGTGGTGTGGTGGGGGCATTTGCTCAGCAGGCGTGTCAGAACCACGGCATGATTACGCGTGCAGTAGCAGGGTCGTCTATCGCGTTTTGTCCTCCCTTGATTGTGACAGAAGCGCAGATCGACGAAATGGTCGAGATATTTAGTAAAGCGCTGGATGAAACCTATCTGTTTGTTAAGAAAGAAGGACTGCTAGTTAAGCAAGAAGGGCTGCTAGTCAGTTAGTTAGTTTGTTAAGTCTTTGGGTCTGACCTTTACGGTCGTTTTTTTTGGGGGGAGCTTTGCTCCCCTTTTTTTATGTGTGTGATCACATAGTCTGTTTTGTGAACAACTTTCCTGCGTAACTATCTGCCAGGCGTTTGTTAAGCTTTATTTGAGCAAGGGATTGTATCCTTGTCTGTCGCTACGCAATAATAGCATCAGATTTTTACTGATATAAACGCTGTAAAGCCGCAATGATCAGTGAAATACAGGGCTGAAAAATAAGTTAAAAGCAGGTGTACTGAATGTTGGATATCGCGGAGAAAGTAGGCCGGGAGCTGGAGTTGCGTGGTATGAGTATGGCGACAGCGGAGTCTTGTACCGGCGGCTGGATCGCGCAGGAAGTCACTGCTGTAGCCGGGAGTTCGGCGTGGCTTGAGTGTGGATTTGTAACTTATTCGAATAAAGCTAAGCATACCATGTTAGGTGTCGATCCTGCGGTTATTGAAACTTACGGTGCTGTCAGTGAGCAGGTTGTTATACAGATGGCGGAAGGCGCGTTGCAAAAAAGTGAAGCGGATATTGCCGTTGCTGTTAGTGGTGTGGCAGGACCCAGTGGCGGCAGCGCAGAAAAACCAGTGGGTACTGTATGGCTTGCCTGGGCAATGCAGGGAAAGCCCACAGTAACCTTGCTGAACAAATTTGATGGCAATAGGGAGAGCGTCAGGCAGCAGAGTGTACAAAAGGCCCTTGAGGGGGTGCTTGACTGTCTGCATAGCGCTTAACATGACTCTTCATCATAAGCCTTCTTCATAACTGTTATTTACAGCTCTGTTGATAACTCTTTTTCAGAAGTCCCGGAGAAGTGAATAAGATACTTGCAATTCAACAGAGATGTCGTAATATACTGTCCATACATACAGTATTATTGTCAGGCAGTGTAAAGGGTTGAATATGGACGATAACAGAAAAAAAGCGCTTGATGCCGCTTTATCACAAATTGAACGTCAATTCGGTAAAGGCGCTGTTATGCGCATGGGAGATCAGCCACGTGAGGCAATCCCGGCTGTCTCAACTGGCTCATTAGGTCTGGATGTCGCTTTGGGCATCGGTGGCCTTCCTTATGGACGCGTAGTAGAGATCTACGGGCCGGAGTCCTCTGGTAAAACTACCCTTACATTGCAAGTTATTGCTGAAGCACAGAAGCAGGGTAAAACCTGTGCGTTTGTTGATGCTGAACATGCACTGGATCCCAATTATGCTGAAAAACTCGGCGTAAATGTTGATGAGTTGCTGGTATCACAGCCGGATACGGGCGAGCAGGCACTGGAAATTTGTGACATGCTGGTTCGTTCCAATGCCGTTGATGTGATCGTCGTTGACTCGGTTGCTGCGCTCACACCTAAAGCCGAGATTGAAGGTGAGATGGGTGATTCGCACATGGGCTTGCAGGCACGTTTGATGTCGCAGGCGCTGCGTAAAATGACAGGCCATGTGAAAAGCTCAAACTGCATGTTGATTTTCATCAACCAGATTCGTATGAAAATTGGTGTGATGTTTGGTAGTCCGGAAACGACAACCGGTGGGAACGCGCTTAAGTTCTATGCATCCGTACGTTTAGATATTCGCCGCATTGGCGCTGTTAAGCAGGGCGATGAAATTATCGGCAACGAAACGCGTGTGAAGGTTGTTAAAAATAAAGTATCTCCGCCCTTTAAACAGGCTGAATTTCAGATTCTATATGGTCAGGGTATCTACCGTATGGGCGAGATTGTCGACTTAGGTGTGCAAAATGGTTTGGTCGATAAAGCCGGAGCATGGTATGCCTATAACGGCGATAAAATTGGTCAGGGTAAGGCAAATGCTGCTAAATATCTGAGTGAGCATCCTGAAGCAGCAGAAGCGATTGAGCTCGCGCTCCGTGAGAAGCTGCTTAGCGTTCAGGTGGTTGTCCGTGAAGAAAAAAAAGATGCTGAACAGCTAGATCTGTAAAGCCGGATCTGTAAAGTTGAGCTATCTGATAAAAGGCCGTTTATACGGCCTTTTTTTATGGAGGAAAAGATGCAAAGCGAAGCAGAAATCAGATCTGCTGTTATCTCACTGTTAGCACGAAGAGAATATAGCCGGGCAGAAATTGAACACAAGTATCGTGATAAATATGATGCAGTTCAGCTAGCAAGTGTTTTAGATCAATGTCAGGCCAATGGCTACCAAAGTGATCAGCGTTTTGCGGAGATGTTGGTCAGAAGCAAGGCTGGCCAAGGCTATGGGTTGTTAAGGATACTGCAGGATGGTAAGCGTAAAGGGTTAAGCGAAACCTTATTGAAAGACTGTATCCGGGAGCAGGCACTTGATTGGTTTGAACTGGCGGCGAGCTTATGCCAACGGAAATTTAAAGAGGGAGTGGATACCCAGGATAGAAAGCTTTACGAAAAAAGGATGCGCTATTTGTTAAGTCGCGGTTTTAGCTATGAACAGGCTAAATATGCGATTAATTCTGTGAATAGTGATACCGAATAGACTAATTTCTGCTTTATATCTCCTCATCTATTGACAAAAAGATTCGAACAAATTCCGGTCGCGATATATACTTATTCGCCATTTTACGTGTGAATTGCTCAGTAATTGGGCTTTTTTAAGTATGTAACCAGCCAGCGGAACGATTCATCCATATGAAATACATGACAAGTGCCGAGATTCGCCAGGCTTTCCTGGATTATTTCAATAAACAAGGGCATGAAATAGTAGCGACTAGCTCTCTTATTCCTGCGAATGACCCCACTCTGCTGTTTACCAATGCCGGTATGGTGCAGTTCAAAGATGTATTCCTGGGAGATGACAAGCGCTCTTACAGTCGTGCGACTACAGCTCAGCGTTGTGTTCGCGCTGGTGGTAAACATAATGATCTTGAAAATGTAGGTTATACAGCCCGCCATCATACCTTTTTCGAGATGATGGGTAATTTTAGCTTTGGTGATTATTTCAAACCTGAAGCTATTCGTTTTGCCTGGGTGTTTTTAACTGAGGTTATGGGGCTGCCAAAAGAGAAACTCTGGATAACAGTGCATCATTCAGATGATGAAGCAGAACGTATCTGGAAAGAAGAGATTGGGGTAGACCCGGAACGTTTTTCTAAACTTGATGAAGATAATTTCTGGGCAATGGGTGATACCGGTCCATGCGGCCCCTGTACTGAAATATTTTTTGATCATGGTGAAGAAGTATTTGGTGGGCCGCCCGGCAGCCCTGATGAAGATGGCGATCGTTATATTGAAATCTGGAACGTCGTTTTTATGCAATATAACCGCAGTGCCGGTGGAGAGATGGTTGCGTTACCACGCCCGTCTGTTGACACCGGTATGGGGCTTGAGCGTATCGCCGCTGTTATGCAGGGTGTGCACAGTAATTATGAAATCGATTTGTTCCAGAATTTACTGAAAGCAACTGCGGCTGCAGTGAAAACAAATGACCTGGATAATAAATCATTACGGGTTATTGCTGACCATATTCGCTCATGCTCGTTTTTGATTACTGACGGAGTAACGCCTTCGAATGAAGGACGTGGCTATGTATTGCGTCGAATCATTCGTCGCGCTATTCGTCATGGTAATAAGCTCGGCACAAAAGAACCTTTTTTCAACACGCTGGTTGCTGCATTGGTCAAGGAGATGGGCGATGCTTATCCTGAGCTTGGAAAAATGCAGGAGCAGATTGAACGTGTTCTGCTAAAAGAAGAACAGCAGTTTGCTAAGACGCTGGATAATGGTATGCGTCTGCTGACTGAAGAAATTAGCGGTCTTGAAGGAGATGTTATCTCTGGTGAAACTGTTTTTAAATTATATGATACCTATGGCTTCCCAGCCGATTTAACAGCTGATGTTGCCCGTGAGCATGAGCTTACCCTTGATATGGATGGTTTTGAGCTGGCGATGGAACAACAGCGTCAGCGTGCCAGGGCATCAGGCGGCTTTGCGGTTGATTACAACGATAAGCTTGATTTGAATGGCGTGACCGAATTTATCGGTTATGAGCATCTGGAGGGCGGTGCAGAAGTGGTCGCTCTTTTTGTCGAAGGTGAGGCGGTGCATCAGCTCAGCGCCGGTCAGAGTGGTATTGTGGTATTGGATCATACGCCTTTTTACGGCGAATCCGGTGGTCAGGTAGGTGATCGAGGCCATTTAAGCTGGGATCAGGGGCAGTTCTTGGTAAAAGATTGCACCAAAGAAGCGAAAAGTCACTTGCATCATGGTGAGCTTGTTGAGGGTGTTTTATCTGTCGGCGATAAAGTTTTTGCGCAGATAGATGAGCAGGCAAG
This sequence comes from Neptunomonas qingdaonensis, assembly GCF_900113275.1. GTDB lineage: Bacteria > Pseudomonadota > Gammaproteobacteria > Pseudomonadales > Balneatricaceae > Neptunomonas > Neptunomonas qingdaonensis. Next base: position 287,310 of record NZ_FOOU01000002.1, on the reverse strand, counting down.
ACGGGCTACGGCCTGCAACCATTCGGCAACGCATCTGTTGCATGCGGCATTGAGATCTGTACTTGGTGAGCACGTTCAGCAAAAGGGCTCTTTAGTAGATCCCGAGCGCCTTCGCTTTGACTTTGCGCACTTTGAAGCCCTGACGGCTGACGAGATAAAGCAGGTGGAGTCGATTGTAAATGCTCAGATATTGGCCAATGCCGAAATTAAAACGGATGTCATGGACATGGAGCAGGCCAAACAGAGTGGTGCGATGGCACTGTTTGGTGAGAAATACGACGATCAGGTACGTGTGCTCTCCATGGCTGATGGCTTCTCTATTGAGCTGTGCGGTGGTACTCATGCGCAGAGAGCCGGTGATATAGGCTTGATGCAGATCGTTTCGGAAGGCGGGATTGCTGCAGGAGTACGTCGTATTGAAGCGGTGACAGGGCAGGGCGCTCTGGCATATGTGGCGGCTAATGAGAGTAGTCTGGCAGAGATCTCTGCGTTGGTTAAAGGTTCACGTGATAGCGTTGTCGATAAAGTGCGCGCTTTATCTGAACGTAATCGCCAGCTCGAAAAAGAGATAGAACGTTTGGCAATGATGCTAACATCGGCAAAAAGTGGTGATCTTGCTGAAAAAGCAATTGAGATTAACGGTATTAAATTACTCGTTGAAAATCTACAAGGCGCCGACCCTAAGGCGTTGCGCGATACCGTAGATCAATTGAAAAATAAGCTGGGGTCGGCCGTTGTTGTGTTGGCCACAGAGAGTGAAGGAAAAATCAGTTTGGCGGCAGGTGTTACCAAGGATCTGACCGGTCAGGTTAAGGCGGGTGACTTGGTGCGTGATCTGACCGCTAAGCTGGGTGGTAAGGGCGGTGGTCGTCCGGATTTTGCGCAGGGTGGTGGTGTGGATTGTGCCGCATTACCTGCTGTGCTTGAAAGCGTTAAAGTGTTGATAGCAAATATATAGGGCTACTAATTATATAGGGCTACTAATTATATAGGGCTACTAAGATAGCTGATGGAGGCTGATAGGCATGGCTCTATTTGTACAGAAATATGGTGGGACTTCGGTTGGTTCGGTTGAACGAATTGAAGCTGTTGCAGACAAAGTGCAACGATTTCGTGAGCAAGGACATGATTTGGTCGTAGCCGTCTCGGCAATGAGCGGTGAGACAAATAGGTTGATTGCTTTGGCAAAAGATATACAGGACGAGCCCAGTCAGCGCGAAATGGATGTCCTCTTGTCAACCGGAGAGCAGGTGACTATTGCGTTACTTTGTATGGCTCTGGAAAAACGAGGCATTGCTGCGCGCTCATATACAGGAAGTCAGGTGCGTATTCTGACCGATAGTGCACATACCAAAGCGCGTATTCAGGACATTGATGTTGAGCGTATACAGGCTGATCTTTCTGCCGGGCGTGTGGTAGTTGTGGCGGGGTTTCAGGGGGCTGATGCTGAGGGTAATATCACAACCTTGGGTCGAGGAGGTTCTGATACGACCGGCGTGGCGCTGGCAGCAGCGTTGAAGGCTGATGAGTGTCAGATCTATACTGATGTAGATGGCGTCTATACAACGGATCCCAGAGTGGTTGAGGGCGCGCAGCGTCTTGAGAAGATCACCTTTGAAGAAATGTTGGAGATGGCGAGTCTGGGATCGAAAATATTACAAATTCGTGCTGTCGAGTTTGCAGGCAAGTACAAGGTGCCTTTGCGTGTGTTATCTAGTTTTGAAGATGGCCCGGGAACACTGATTACGATAGAGGAAGAGAATACAGTGGAAAAACCAATTATTTCGGGAATCGCGTTTAACCGAGACGAAGCCAAACTTACCGTGTTGGGCGTGCCGGATATCCCGGGTGTTGCCTCAAAAATTCTGGGGCCGATTAGCCGTGCGAATATCGAAGTTGATATGATCGTGCAGAACGTTGCCGCGGATCAAACCACAGATTTTACCTTTACAGTGCACCGCAACGACTATGCTCGTGCCGAAGAGATACTGCGCAAGATCGCTGTTGAGCTTGGTGCCAGAGAAGTCGTAGGGAACAATAAGATCGCTAAGGTGTCGATTGTAGGAGTGGGTATGCGTTCGCACGCAGGTGTGGCCAGCAAAATGTTCGACTCATTGGCCAGTGAAAACATTAATATCCAGATGATATCTACGTCAGAAATAAAAGTTTCAGTAGTCATCGCAGAGAAATACCTGGAATTAGCTGTGCGCGGTCTGCATTCGGCGTTTGAATTAGACAAAGCAGATACTGTCAGTGAATGACGACGGTAAATAATTAGTCTATAGTGTGAGTTCACAGAGTCGGCCGGATCTTTGTGATCATCAGGTGGCTTATGCTGCCTGTAATGGCTGGTTGTATCTAAGGGACGATTGGGAGATCCGAACATGTTAATTTTAACTCGCCGCGTTGGTGAAACCTTAATGGTAGGTGATGAAGTCACCGTTACCGTTTTAGGTGTAAAAGGTAATCAAGTACGTATTGGTGTTAATGCACCAAAAGATGTAGCCGTGCATCGTGAAGAGATTTACGATCGTATTCAGCGTGAAAAAGATGGCGAAAAAGACAGCACTGAAACACAAGATTGATTTTTTTAGAATTATTCCTTTTCTTTTTAAAATCAGTCTTGTATAGTACGCGCCGTTGACAAGGTGAGATGGCCGAGTGGCTGAAGGCGCGCCCCTGCTAAGGGCGTATAGGGGAAACTCTATCGAGGGTTCGAATCCCTCTCTCACCGCCATTTGCGCCCGTAGCTCAGCTGGATAGAGTACTTGGCTACGAACCAGGCGGTCGCACGTTCGAATCGTGCCGGGCGCACCAGTCAACGATGTGAATCGATTTAAAGATCAGTAGACTTTTAAATCGATGTTGTAAAAGCTGTAAAGATTTACTGTTTTAGTGTTAGCGCGCCCGTAGCTCAGCTGGATAGAGTACTTGGCTACGAACCAGGCGGTCGCACGTTCGAATCGTGCCGGGCGCACCACTAAAGATATAGTGAATTGTCAGGTTGTACCATAAAGTGTAAGCGCGCCCGTAGCTCAGCTGGATAGAGTACTTGGCTACGAACCAGGCGGTCGCACGTTCGAATCGTGCCGGGCGCACCACTTTCCCTTCAGTAGTATTACTAAGTACAGATCCTCAATTAGGCAGCTGAATCAAGTTGCTCAATTAAATTCCTCAATTAAAAAAGTTCTTTGCTATGAAATTCATTGTCAAACTGTTTCCGGAAATTACCATCAAGAGTCGTCCGGTGCGGCGTCGTTTTATTCAAAGATTGCAAAACAACTTACAGATACAACTGAAGCGTATTTCAGACAATATCACCGTGAGTGGTTTCTGGGATAAGATCGAAGTCGTATTGCCGCAAGAGTCTTTGGCATCATATGAAGCAGTTTGTAGTGCTATGCAGCAAACGCCTGGTGTGGCGTTTTTTATTCAGGTAGCTGAGTATCCGCTGGGTGATTTTCAGGACGTTTTTGAAAAAACATTGCCTCTCTATGTTGATCGTATCAAGGGTAAGACTTTCAAGGTGCGGGTAAAGCGCCATGGCAAGCATGACTTTACCTCTGTCGATTTGGAAAGATATGTGGGCGGCGGTTTGTTGCAGCACTCTGAATCAGCCGGTGTCAATGTTCATACGCCAGATGTCTATGTTGATATGGAGATTCGTGAATCTAACCTCTACGTTGTTGAGAAGCAGCTTCAAGGGCTGGGCGGTTATCCGCTGGGATCTCAAGAGGCGGTGTTGTCTCTGATTTCGGGTGGGTTTGACTCTGTGGTTGCTTCATACATGACCATGAGGCGCGGTTCAAAAACGCATTTTTTGTTTTTTAATCTTGGCGGAAAAGCGCATGAAATAGGTGTTAAGCAGGTTGCTTTACACCTTTGGCAGCAATATGGATCATCAGCCAGAGTACGATTTATTTCCGTACCTTTTGATGAAGTGGTGGGTGATATATTACAAAATGTTCATCATTCACATATGGGCGTTGTGCTGAAAAGGCAAATGATGCGTGCCGCAGAGCAGGTGGCGGATTTCATGAAGATTGACGCTATTGTTACCGGTGAAAGTATTGCGCAGGTGTCCAGTCAAACGATTCCCAATCTGACCGTGATAGATCAGGCAACAAAAAAACTAATCATTCGCCCGCTGATTACCATGGATAAACAAGAGATTGTTGATAAAACAAAAATGCTGGGTTGTTTTGATATTGTTAAAATGATTCCGGAGTATTGCGGTGTTATTTCTGACAGACCAACAACGCAGGCAAAACTCAACAAAGTCCTTGAAGAAGAAGCGTGCCTGAATATGGATATTCTTAATCAGGCGGTTTTGAATTCACAAAAAATGCAGATAGATGAAATTATTGAAAATCTGGATATTCAGGACGATATTGAAGCGCTGAGTAAAGTCTCTGAGAATCAAGTGATTGTTGATGTGCGCGCACCCAATGAGCAAGAGCGGAAGCCGTTAAACATGCCTGGGTGTGAAATTATCCTTGTTCCTTTTTATGAACTTGAGGCAGCGGCTGTCACGTGGGCAGAAGATAAAGAGTATCTGTTGTATTGTGACAAAGGAGTGATGAGTCGCTTGCATGCACAAAATTTGCAGGAAAAAGGCTTTGATCACGTAAAAATATTTCGTCCGTTGGTCTAATCGACACGCTCGTTTTCTCTCTACATTTTATTATCTTATTGATTCTATTGGCTAATAATATTGTCGACAATCTAAGGATGTATCGACGAAAGTTAATCTAAAACATTGAGGTAAAGTTGCTACAGCTTGCCTTTTAAGGTTTAATTGCCTCTGTTATAAATTTTTTTTATATCGTCGTTTACTCCATTTTAAGAAGAGACTCGTCGGTATTAGGGGTTTATACATACTTTTCATTACTCAATATTAGGAGCAGCCACAGATGGATAATCTGTTATCAGAAGGCCTTACACTGATGGTCTTTGGTATGGGCTTTGTGTTTACGTTCCTGACGTTGTTGGTTGTTGTAACAACTTACATGTCAAAGCTGGTTGTGAAATATGAGCCGGCAGCGCAGCCAAAAGCCACCTCTTCTAGACCAACTCCCACTGTTGCTGTGCAGCAAGGAAGTGATGAACTAGTTGCAGTAATTTCGGCTGCTGTACATAAATATCGTTCATAAGAAGCGATACACAACTATAAAATTCGTGCACATTTATCGACAGAAGGCCTTTTACCCATGTCCGATGCTAAGAAACCGCTAGGTATTACTGACGTAGTTCTACGTGATGCTCATCAGTCGCTCTTCGCTACGCGTATGCGTATCGACGATATGTTACCCATTGCAGAGAAACTAGACAAAATTGGATACTGGTCCCTGGAAAGCTGGGGCGGTGCAACTTTTGACTCTTGTATTCGTTTTATCGGAGAAGATCCATGGGATCGTATTCGTGAACTAAAAGCGGCTATGCCAAATACCCGCCAACAGATGCTGTTACGTGGTCAAAACCTGCTGGGTTATCGCCATTATGCAGATGACGTTGTAAATAAGTTTGTAGAGCGCGCTGCTATTAATGGTGTGGATGTTTTCCGTATCTTTGATGCAATGAATGATCCTCGCAATCTTGAAACTGCGATTAAAGCAGTGAAAGCAACAGGCAAGCATGCCCAGGGAACCATCTCATTTACTACCAGCCCGGTACACACCACAGATATGTGGGTTGAGTATGCTAAAACCTTAGAAGATATGGGTGCGGATTCAATCGCTATCAAGGATATGTCGGGAATTCTGACGCCTTATGCGGCGTTTGATCTGGTATCCCGTCTTAAAGCGCAGACACATCTTGAAGTTCAGCTTCATGCGCATGCAACATCGGGTCTGTCTGATATGACGATCCTCAAAGCAGTAGAAGCGGGTATCGACCGTGTTGATACGGCTATCTCTTCAATGTCGATGACATACGGACATAGTGCTACCGAATCTGTCGTGGCTGCATTGGCAGGTACGGATCGCGATACAGGGCTTAATCTTGAAGCGCTTGAAGACATTGCTGCATACTTTCGTGAAGTGCGTAAGAAATATGCTAAATTCGAAGGCTCTCTGCGTGGAACAGACTCACGCATCCTGATTGCTCAGGTTCCGGGCGGTATGTTGACTAATATGGAAGGCCAGCTTAAAGAGCAAGGTGCTTCAGACAAGTTTGACGAAGTGCTGGCTGAAATTCCTCGTATTCGTAAAGACCTGGGTTATATCCCACTGGTAACTCCTACGTCCCAGATCGTTGGTACGCAAGCGGTTATTAATGTCCTGATGGGCGAACGTTATAAAAGCATTTCAAAAGAAGTTCAAGGCATTCTCAAAGGAGAATATGGCGCTGCTCCGGCTCCTTACGACGCAGAACTGCAAGCACGCGTATTGGATGGTGCAGAACCACTGACATGTCGTCCTGCGGATATGCTTGAATCTGAAGTTGAAAAATTGACATCGGAACTTCGTGCACTAGCTTCAGAAAAAGGTTTAACCCTGGCTAAAGCAGAAAATGAAATTGATGATGTATTAACGTACGCGTTATTCCCTCAGATTGGTTTGAAATTTTTGGAAAATCGCGGCAACCCTGACGCGTTTGAACCTGCCCCTACATTAGAGGATGCTAAAGCTATGGCTGCGCCTAAAAATACTGGACCTCAAGTTTATACAATTACTGTGAATGGCCAGAACTACGTTGTTCAGGTTGCTGAAGGTGGAGATGTTTCCTCTATCACTCCGGCGTCTGCTCCAACTGCCGCTCCTGCTGCTGCCGTTGCTACGCCTACTTCTGGTGAAGAAGTACCTGCACCATTGGCAGGTAACATCTGGAAAGTTCAGGTGTCTCCAGGCCAGGCTCTGCAGGAAGGTGATGTGATTGTGATTCTCGAAGCCATGAAAATGGAAACAGAGGTTCGCGCAGCGAGAGCAGGTACTGTTGTTTCTGTTGACGTGAAAGACGGCGATGCAGTCCAGGTCGGTGATACGCTGATTACTCTGGCGTAAGGGGTCTACCGAAATGGATAAGCTTCTCGACCTATGGCTCGCTTCAGGAATATATAATATTTCTGTTGGGCAGCTAGTCATGATTTTGGTTGGTCTGGGACTATTGTACCTGGCGATCCGTAAAAACTTCGAACCGCTATTGCTTGTACCAATAGGCTTTGGTGGTATTCTGGCGAACATTCCTGAAGCAGGGCTGGCGTTTTCTGCTGTTGAGAACGCTGTGCATTTTGCGAGTCCGGAATTATTAGCGAATATAGCGTCTGTACTCGGCATTTCTGGTATCGATCCGCATGATATTTTGCATGCTTACCATACCTCTAATACAAGTACTCATGCTGCTGCAACCTTGCTGGCAAATGATAACAACTTCAGTAATGGCATGCTGTATAACTTTTATACAGTTGCGATAGCGTCAGGTGCTGCGCCTTTGATTATCTTCATGGGTGTCGGGGCAATGACTGACTTTGGTCCATTACTGGCTAACCCTAAAACATTGTTTTTAGGTGCGGCAGCTCAGTTTGGTATCTTTGCTACTGTTTTGGGTGCGGTTGCTTTGACAAGCCTGGGGCTTATGGATTTCAGTATCCAGGATGCTGCTGCTATCGGCATCATCGGTGGTGCTGATGGCCCAACGGCTATTTATGTAGCGAGCTTGTTGGCTCCACAATTATTGGGTGCTATAGCGGTTGCTGCATACTCTTACATGGCGTTGGTCCCATTGATTCAGCCGCCTATTATGCGCGCCTTAACGACTGAAGCTGAGCGTAAAATTAAGATGGTGCAACTGCGCCATATCTCTAAGCTAGAGAAAATTTTATTCCCATTGTCGTTGCTCATACTGGTCGCTATGTTGTTGCCGGATGCTGCGCCTTTGTTAGGTATGTTCTGTTTCGGTAACCTGATGCGTGAGTGTGGCGTAGTTGATCGTCTGAGTGATACTGCTCAGAACGCATTGATCAATATCGTTACTATATTCCTTGGGCTTTCTGTGGGTTCTAAACTATCAGCAGATAAGTTCCTTGATATACAGACATTAGGTATTCTGGTACTGGGTATTATTGCCTTTGGTATTGGTACCGCAATGGGTGTATTGATGGCTAAGTTTATGAATAAACTGGCGGGGGGTAACTCAATCAATCCATTAATCGGATCAGCGGGTGTATCGGCAGTGCCTATGGCTGCTCGTGTATCGAATAAACTGGGTCTTGAGGCGAACTCTCAAAACTTTTTGTTGATGCATGCCATGGGGCCAAACGTTGCGGGTGTTATCGGCTCTGCCGTTGCTGCCGGTGTGATGATCAAGTTTGTTGGCTGATTTAGCTCAACCAGAGCTTAAGTAAATAAAAAGGCTGCTCATTGAGCAGCCTTTTTTATGTCTGTCTGGATGTTATTGCGAACTAGTAACCTGCAAGTGTTTCCACATGTGCTTCCACACTGAAAGCGAGCGCTACAGGGTTATAGCCTCCCTCTAGTACAGATACCAGGCGGCCTTGTGAGTAGACTCGGGCCACATCCATTAGCAGCTTGGTAACCCAGCGGTAATCATCCTCGTTAAGGTTAATATCAGCCATAGGATCTTCGTGATGCGCATCAAAGCCCGCTGAAATAAAAATCATATCAGGTTTATGATTTTGTAATGCCGGCAGCCATTTTTTCTCCACTATGTTTCTGAAGAAGGCGCTATCACTGTGCGCAGGCATTGGACAATTTACGATATTGGGCCGTTTAATATCACAATATCTTTCCGGGTAATAAGGGTGCTGGAAGGTAGAGCAGACTAATACTTCAGGTTTGTCCTTAAAAATATCAACGGTTCCGTTACAGTGATGTACATCAAAATCTACTACAGCAACGCGGTTTACCTGTGGGTGCTGTAAGGCCTGCATTGCGCCGATAGCAACGTTGTTAAAGAAACAAAAACCCATCGGCGTGTTGTGTTCCGCATGATGCCCGGGAGGTCTTACCGCACAAAACGCATTGTCGGTTTTTCCCGCCAGTACCCGATTAGTCGCGAGGATAGTGGAACCTGCAGCCAGGCTGGCGGCATGCAGTGAATGAGGACATAAAGCTGTATCTTCATCCGCGTAAACAATGCCTTCATCCGGGAGCTTCATTTCCAGGCGCTTCTGATGTAACGCGGCATGCGCCAGCGCCACTTGCTCAGGGGTCACATGGATAGACTGCATAGTCTCTAATTGCTGAATTAATCCCGTTCTTTCAAGCACTTTACGAATAGCGAGCAGTCTGATTGGGCTTTCCGGATGTTCCGGACCCATATTATGCAGAGCACAATCTTCATGGGTAATAAAAGTAGTCGTCATATTCCTTTCAACTCTGATTCTTTTTCTACCAGTGTACTGGAAAATGCAAGTGTGGGCTGCTTATCCGAAAGTCTACAAATACTAAAAGCGTCATTTTTTTTGATTTAAATCATGTGTGCCCGGTGTATCTGCAGATAAGATGTTAACCACAGCATAGAACTGTATTAAGCACCGCGTGTTCACCCTCGTTGGTGTTTTTTTTTGTCTGTTAGCGTGTCTTCTTCCCCCAGCCGTCATTGGCTTTTATACTAGTGTGAATATAATCGTTGTTGTTGCAAAAGGATCACCGGTTTCGTGCACCTGCCGAAAATAGATTACTCCACTAAGCGTGTCCTGTTGATTGAAAGCAGCGGTAACATGCGCTCGACTATTGTTTATATGTTGAGGCAGCTTGGTATATCTAATATTCAGGCCATCACCATTAATAGCCAGGTGTTAGAACTTATCAAGGAAGGTTCTTTCGATATCATTTTGCTTGGACATAACAGTAGTGACCACCTCACCGGAATGCAGTTGCTGGAGGAGTCGCGTTATTTGGGTTATATCAAACCCGGTGCGTGCTGGATATTCATGACCAGCGATGCTTCTCAGGAAGTGATTTTACATGCCATTGATAGCCAGCCTGATGCTTTATTGACTAAGCCGTTTACAATGGAGGAGCTCAAGTATCGGCTGGATTTTTTGATGTTCCGTAAAGACGCGTTACGCGATGTTGATGCGGCCGTATCACGTGGGCAGCTTGACCTGGCGGTTAAACTATGTGATCAGGTGGAGTTGTCCGGCAGTGACTATGATTATGTACAGCTTGTTAAAGGCCGGCTATTACTTCAAATGAACCGCTTTAAAGAAGCGGAACAATTCTTCAGGCAACATTTAAACCAACAAAATGAAAAAGAAAGTGGCTTGTGTCTGGCTGAGGCTTATGTAGGCCAGAACAGATACACAGATGCAAAAGCACTGCTGATAAAACTTAAAAAAAAATTCCCGTTATATTTACCGATATATGATTTGTTAGCCAAAGTTTTGGAATATGAAGGTGATCTTTTGCCTGTACAGGATACCTTAAGCAGCGCTACCCAAAAATCACCCCTGAGTTTGTTGAGGCAGATGGAGTTGGGGCGAGTGGCCGTCTATACAAAAACACTTCAGCTGGCGGAAACAGCCTATCGTAAATCAATTTCGTTAGGGCGTAATAGTTGCCATCGATCCCCGGAGCCTTTTCTTCGTTTGGCTAATATTAAGCGTCTGGAAATGGCTGAGCTTCCTGAGCGTGAGCAGATAGGGCTGCGTAATCAATTTGATGAGTTGCTCAATACGGCGAGCTATCAATACCCTAAGGATCGATCGCTGAAGGTAAAATCGGCTTTGTTGAGAAGTCAGATGAGTCAAGACCTCGGTGATCTGGATGACGCCAACCGTCATATGGGGGAGGCCACCAAGTTTGCTGAGCAGTTGCCTCATCCTCTTGATATTAAGCGAGAGCTTCTGGACATTACAGGTGACCGTTTGCCTATTTTGGATAAACAGGCCGAACCGCTGCCTGAAAAATCTAAGGCGAATGCTCACGATCCGGAAATGAGTAACAGAGTGAATCGACTTGGCGTTAAACATTATCTGGCGGATAAAATTCCGCAGGCCATTCGTTATTTTGGTTTAGCGATTGAGAACGATCCGAAGAACTCACGCGCTTTATTAAATCTTGCGCAGCTGTTCTTAGAGTCGGCAAAGCAAGAGACCTTGCGACGTGAAGAACGTTTAAAAATGGTGAGCCGATATTTGCGTTTGGCCGAGCGGATGAAATTAACTTCTGAAGAAATGCAGAAGCTGGCTATATTGAAAGAGTGCAGTAGCACCTCGCTGGATAACCTACCGGATGGAAGTTTAGGCGCATTGCTGAAATAGGCAATGGAGCAATTCAACCGTGATGTAAGTCCTAGCGACAAAAAAAAAGCTGCTCAATGATTGTCTGTTGGGAGTGTTGGAGGAATGGGAAGTGGTGTCCAGGCAACCGCCGCATAGGTATTTTAAGTAGCTGAATTAAAACAATTGTTTTTTATAATTATCAAGAAGTACCCCCAGAAGTACCCCCATAAATTAGGTGCTTAAAATATTAAGCGGGTTATTGGGTTTGAGCTGGTGGTTATCCAATTTCCTTGGTTTGTGGGGATTAGGAAGGTGTACGAAAGTTTCGCATACGACTACTTGGGCGCACTTTCCCGAAGGACTAGCCTATAATTGATTTGGCACCCACCTGCCTAAACGCTTGATCTTGTTCGACTCAGATCCATTTAAGTCGCTGTCGACCCGAAGCAGCCAAAACGTAAATCGTAATATATATGGTTTAACGTTTGACTGCGTGACTTACACATAAAAGCTTATCGGTTATTCAGCATTGCAATAACCCGTGGGTCATTATCCATCATATGCTTAAAATTATTTTCGAGGATATGGCTCTGATTTTTATTGATCACAGACTCATAATGTTTCTCGAAAGTGTCTACACCCGCATTTATCAGAGTTTGATGATAATTACGTCGAACAATTTCACTGTACTCGTCTCGGTACTGTTTCGGAATTTCCGCTAATTTTACGCCGTTCGTCGGTGCTACATACGGGCTATATTGGTTGATTTCGTCGAGTAACTCCATACTAGAAGAGTAATCGCCTAACCATGCAGGTACTTGAAACATTTCTAAAGGGGGATAGTTTGAACGGTCGCCTTCCATATCATATTTTGCGGCGGTTCTCCCTGCCTCAGATATTGTTACGTTATTTGATACTTTCGCTTCGTGTTGATTTGGCCTAACTGCTTCTAAGTACGCGCTCGATTTATTCGATATAGCATTGATTGAAGCCGCATTATTAACACTCGATATATCCATGATCTTGCATCCCTATTTGCTCTTGTCAATCCATCGATACCGGAAACCCGCTGCCGGTATACTGCAATTCCCTGCCGTTTTTCTCATGTATATTGAGAAAAAGTGCACTAATAGATCAGTAGCAAATTTTGTTCCACTAAAAATTTAATTAAAGAGACACGAGAGGAGGTTTTTATTATAAGAAGGTTCTCCATAAATACTTCTATGACTCCTTTTGGCACTTAGCGGACTGCCAGATCTAACTAAAATTTTCTAGTTGAGACTGTCGGTTCAAGTTTTAGCTACTACGGCGGTATCAGGAATTTCAGGCACAAAAAAACTGCCCATTAAGGCGGTGTTCTATGTTTCCTCTGCAATTGCCTTGCCCTTAAGCGAGCTATTGCCTCTATCAATTGATAAACCCTCAAAAAAACTATCCTTAGTTAGCTCCTCACGTAAAACAATGACATCTTTAGGCGCTTCAATCCTAAGGCGTGTAGATTTACCATCATCAATACATCAATACATCAATACATCAATACATCAATACATCAATACATCAATACATCAATACATCAATACATCAATACATCGATCCATCTCAATGCGGATGTCATCTCCAATGTAGAGGCTTTCACCATCTCTTAACGTTATCACCAACATGTTTGCTTCCCTGCGGTTGATTGCTGATGTCTTAACTTACAGGCTATTAAGATGAAAGGGGACAGGTTATAGGCATTTTGTGCCACGTTTCGCATTCTTAATAACCCTAATTATCATCCAAGTCACGAATGATAGACGGGCGTGACATGTCACAAACTTTAATAGTTATATTATGACTCATCAGCTCTGAGGGGTTAATGATCTCTTTCAATGCTTCGGTGTGGTATGTGCTCACCTTGGGCGGTCATATATCCATCTATCATCTGCTCTCTGAAATCGTGGGGTATTTTTAGCTTTAAGCCGGATGTTTGTATATCTTGAACACGCCAGCCGTTGAGAGCCATTACAGCGTCATGCTGGTGGTTCAATTGTTTGCTTGCCATATATCCTTTTTTAATGCTTTAAGGCTGCCTGCCTTTCTTCAATATCTTCCAATATCTAATCCCTTGCCTATTTGTCGTTTGTATAATGGGAGGGGATAGCAATCTCTTCGGTGTCTACTAGTGAACACCATCCCACTTAGACATACTCATACGTGTCTAAAATTAAAAACAGAAACCGGCTGGAACTTAATATCGTGATCTCGGTAACGATCTACTTTGATCCAATCCTTAAATTGAGTAACGGGTAATTGCCATTACTGTATACGTTTTCAAAGTCAATAAATGCCAGCAGGTAGGGCATAACCAATATAAGGTTTCGAAGCTGTGGCAATCTCGTCCTTATCTCCCGCAAGCCTTACCGTTGCCTTGAAGCTAAACCTTAGGGTGGTCTAGCAGTGATCTAGGGGTAATCAGGCTGTTACTGTTTAGCATTATCAAAAGCTAACTGGTGGATTATGCCCAAAGTGAGTTTTATTAGGGGTAGGGGGTTGTGGGTGTGTCCAAATCTGACCTATCCCTTGTCGCAACCTTGTCTCTGTTTGACCAACTTTAGTACCTTCTACCCCATATAATCAGGGTCATCTGGCGGTTATATAAACCCTATTTATTGCGCTGTTTACATGGCTCTATCGATCAGCCGAATAACCTGGCCTAGTATCTCGATCGAACCAATATCATGATCTGCTATTACTTCGTCGGGATAAAGGGCTTTATCGGCGTTATCACACACAACACGCCACAAACCCCCTAATTGTCGTATGAAACGCTTTTTACAATCTCGTCGCCTAGCATGAGCGCGTATAGATTGCCGCTTAAAGGGGTGTTAGCGGCTGTGTGAATTAGTATCGTGTCACTATTCTGCAAAGTATCGGCCATAGTGTCGCCTGATACGCTGAAAACCTTAATAGCGTTAGCTGCGACTCCTGATTGATCGATAATTAACTGGTGTACCGGATAACCTGAGTTGTTATTGAACGAATCGACTAACGCAAAGTTATCATCACCTGGCTTTATATCACCACCGGGCTGATCATCATCATCACCGAAGGCAAGCCACTTCACGCTGCACTTTAATACCTTGGCGAGTTTTTCAAGATTATTGCCCTTGGGATGACACATCGTTCCATTTACCCAGCCGCTTATCGTGCCTCTTGATACACCGATACGTCTATAGATAGCCGCTTGGTTGAGGTTTAGCTCCCTCATCCTTTTATTCAACCTATCTGAAAACTTGTCCATTCAAACACCTCAATATAGTTCGATCCACCACTATCCATAAACAGCGGAACAGACCCACCCAAAGCGGCGAAATTAGCGCCTAACGGGTTAGTTACTTAGTCTTGACTATCTAGGCTGTCACCCATCTGCAGAACGCGTTTGACAGACAAGGGCGCGATTGCTGCGATAACATTGAGCGTTACCTATTTTGTTAATAAGGCTGGGATAGATGGTTAATTATGAAAGCAGGCACTCCAAAACACCTTCCCTATCACGCGAAAATCATTAAGAGTCTCGCCGGTTATTACTTCATCGTCATAGTCTCCGTTCGTAGATCTTGCTCTAATTCCGCCAGGTATCCGGTAGAGCTGCTTTACTCGCAACATTCCGGAATAGTCAACAGCGTATAGCTTACCGTCTGTAATAGCTGTTTTAGACGTATCTATCGCCACTGTAGACCCGTCCGGCAGTCGTGGCTCCATTGCGTCACCTAGGACAAAACAGTAAACAACGCTATCCTCATTAACACCCTGGCTATCTAACGCAGCTTTGGTGAAGAGTAGTTTGTTTTCTTCGGACTGAATAACGTCGGTAACGCCTGTGCCGGGGACGCGCTCAAACTCGATAAGTTGCGATAGCTTTATATAGTCACTATCAACAATGCCCGATTCAAGCCGTGGATGTGCTGGGTTCTCATCACCACCAAACGCCAGCCACTTAGGTTCGCATCTAAGAAGAGAGGCCAACTTTACCAGGTTATCACCTGTCGGCGTGTTAAAGCCGTTCACCCACTGACTTATTGTGCCTCTTGATATGCCCATTCGTTTATAGATATCGACCTGTTTAAGGCGATGCTGGTGCATTTTCTGAATGATTCTATCTCTAATTTCGCTCATGAAGGCCTCGCCTTGTTGGTTTTGCGATCATAAACTTTTAAAGTTTATTTGTGCTTGATATGGTTTATATAGTGTAGCCAGAGCTTGTATTGATGAAGCTGACGCATATAGTCTGGATATTAAAATCGTCTTAATGGGTATTTCCTTATGATTAGTTAGCTGTAAGTGGTTTGAGCCTTCAGCTATCGTAGGTAGTAATATGAGAATGGCGTAAATTAACCGGATCATAAGTGGTACGTTTGCCTTGATTGGAACGAAGTAGGGCGTTACTGATTTTGGAAGTATTAATCGGGTTTTGGATTCGAAGGTGTTTCGGCTGATGGCTTATCAATCAGAGGATGGGGTTTTGTTGATCTACTGGAGTCATCTTTCTGTAGAGATGACTTGGGTGGATTTTGTTCCATATGAAGCTTTAATCTCTGCCCTGAGATTAGGTAGGGTGTCAGGCAATTTATTTTGCTCATAGTCAGCGCTCCCTGCGTCGTGAATAGAATATGGTATAGATTTTTTCTGTATGAATACAAGTATCAAATTTAAGCTCTGTACTTGGTCTTGTGATACTTCGCTGTTGCTTCCCGTTTTTCTTTGTCTATCTGTACCTGTGGCTTGCGCTTTAGTTCCCCGTTTTGAATCTGTTTCATCAGCTTTACTACTCGTTGTGCTTTCGCTTCATCCATTGTTATTCTCCAGCGCACCGAGCGCAACATTAATTGGTTGATCAAAGTAGACGATGGCTTATGCCGCCTGCCACTATCTAGGGGGGGGGCTTCTTCTGCATTGAAGGCAATTGATCTTAATACGATATACACCGTGAAAGTTGTTTTTTTATTCGATGGTTAAAAAACGGTCAATAAAAGCGCGTCTTTAGTGGCAGTATCGATATATTAAGGGGGATAATTGCCTAATGATTTAGGATAAAAAATCGAGAGGGCGAAGATGGGGGGTATCGGTAGTGGTAGGGGGTTTGGGTGGAATCGTAAGGCGACTACTGAAACGGTAAAGCGTCTTGATATCCGTTTTATGCGCAAGCAGGGATTCTTAGAACCCGGTGGTGTGGGAGCGTTACAGTGGCGTTTGGGTGGGCGGCTGCGTGGAGATATCTTGTTTCGTGGCTACGACGATAAGCTGGTTTTCCATTACCGGGTCGATGGAGAGGATGAGGCATATTCTGTTAAGCAAGAAGTCGCTCTAACACGCACGCCCTGCCATTTTGGTGGAACACGGTTATGGTTTAGCTGCCCTTGCTGTCATAAGCGTGTCGGGTTGTTATATGCGCCACAAAGTAATTTTAAATGTAGGCTTTGCCACAAGCTCCCTTATGCTTCGCAGCAACAAGGGGCGATGGATAACGCGATCAGCCAAAAGCATCAGTTAGGTGAGCGTATCTTTGAGAACTATAAACAGGGTCGGGGTTCCCAAAAGAGGAAAGGTTTACATTGGAAAACATTTCATAGGCTTCATATCAAGTATCAGTCCTATGAGCAAAGGTGGTGTCATTCTATGCTTAGGTATTTGGATCAGTCGGTGACGTAGCCACTGTCGGGTTTTGTGTAACATCATCTATAAAGTCCTGATATGCCGGTCAGTGTTCTGGCCTATATCAGTTTAGTTTTGTATGTTTTTAAATATAGGTAACCTGTAATTTAAAGTGTATAGGTATGGTTATATATAAGACTCTCCAATACGGGAGAAGAGAAAGTCCTAAAAACTCCTAATAGATCTCCTATATGGAATAGGTAAGTTGTTGTAATAAGGTCAGCCACTCCATATAGGAGTACTAACCGTCCAGACCTATTCCACAGTGGAGAGCATAATTCTACAAAGTTTTTTCTTTGGGCTTGTGTTTCCATGTCGATTTATCCTTACACCAATAAGCCAAGGGTACAGGGTTGGGCTTTATGTCTTTGTCATACTCAAGGCCTTTGGGCTCATCAATTCCGTTCCATGTAATAGCCACTAGTGTTGGTCGTCCTCTGACCTTCCAGCCTTGCCTAGTGACAACTAGAAAACCCTTATCCTCTAATGATCTAAATGCTCGATACAGTGAGCTAGAAGCCCAGCCTCGTTTTTTCATTAACGTTAGGCAAGGGGATAGTACGCCATTATTATGGCCATTGAATTGAAACAATAAGTCTATCAATAGCTTGACCTCTGCGGCTTTTAAAGACGCGCCTTGCTGAGATTGCAATACAGAGAAAGGAATCCCTGCAAACCGCTTCGTACTTTTCCTGTCACGACTGGCCATTCATCACCCCTTGAGTATTAGGGAGGGCGTCTTGCCTTTAAGGCCATCACTAGCCCGTATCAGCAAGTCATCAGGGGTGGGTCGATCAAGGTATTCTCCGTCTTTCTTGTCCATATCAGCAAACCAGCGTTCAAGTAGATAGGAAATTCCAAGGACTAGGGATTTTTTCTTATCGCTTTCTGTACCCGTTGACATAATATCTAAAGCGATTTTTTGAAGGAGTCCGTGGTTTTTTCCGCCCTGATTTCTGATGTGTTGCAGATAGATATATCCTAAAGCTTTGTCTGTACCAAAGCCCGGTATTTGGTCGCCAGTATATGTGCCAACAAGAAAGAGGGGGCGGTGTAAAGTGACTTTGGCTTGCGGTTTGTGAATAACAGTCATTCAGCCAGCTCCTTCACAAGTGTCCAGCTAGTGACCACCGTAAAGGCGGGTAATAGGCTTCTGGCTTCGCTTAGGCTGTAAGCGGTAACGCTGTAGCGGTTGATCAGGTTGTTGACTGAAACTGCGGTGTAGCGTTTTAAGGTGCGGGTATTAGGTGTGTACTTTGGTAAGGTGTCTAATTGTGAATTAGGGTGGGTCGGATTGCTGCGAGACAATGCCAAGCTAGGAAGGTCTTGTGGATGAGTTTTCTTTAGCTTCCGCTCCATTTTACCTAACACGATGAAACATATCTTTTTATGGGCAGTTGGTTTATGTGGTTTTGAGGGCTGATTACCTAGTTGTGTTCCAGCGTGTGGGTGCTTAGTCCAACTAATTAGGCCTACGTTATGAATCGTAAAACGAACGGGGGCGAATAGTAGGGCGTTAATCATGCTCATCATGCCGATACCTCCAGTCCATTAAAGCCGGTTGATAGTTGTTTGAGCTTGCCTTTTACCGCCTGATAGGCTTTCTTGTGATCAAATCCCTCTTGTAATGCTTGCTGATATACGCGATTAGCCATAGCCATTGCTAACCCGACCATTAGCCTGACCTCTGCTGTCTGGTGGTGGCGAGTGCCCGGGCGAATACAAAAGGTAGCATTGATTAGTTTTTCGAGGTTCATGTGGTGAATGTTTGCGGGTGTTGAGCTGCCTGATTTATCCACCAAAGTTTGGAGGCTATCATGAGCAGCGTGATAGAAGGGAATGTAATTACCGCTTGCCTCCAATGCATCACGCGCTTGATCAAACGCCTTGATTAGCTGAACTTTGAGTTCTATTGCTTCTGGGGTGTTGCGCGTAAGAGTGAGCAGGAACTCGGCTTGGGATCTATTGAGTAAAGCAAAGCGTGTGGGTTGGCCTTTAGACTTCGCCATTTGAAATGGGAGAGTTCCAAAGCGTGCAATTTGCGAGCTGTACTTATCGATTACCTGTATCGTGGCTTTATGATCTACGCCTAACTTTTCGGCAATGATGCGGCTATCAACTAGCAGTTCGTGTCCGGCGTGTTTTATCTTGATAGTGTTGGTCATAGCTTCATCTCCTTGTGATTCTTAACAAGAGGCTTGACGATTTCGAGGCTGACATTGCTTAAGGCCTCTAGTTGAACAAGTGACCTTGTTATCAGGTATTTAAGTACGATGGTCTGTTTTGGTAATGGTTTTGCTTTATTGTTGGTCACCGCTGTCGGGGTGGCTGTTAGTTCCTTTTTCATATTTAAATCCTCCCTGCTTCATCAATGCGCTCTTGGATCCACGCTTGAACTTCGCTTTCCAGCCACGCTACACGAGAGCCTCCCATGCTATATGGTTTCACGAATGTTCCTTCTTTGATTTTTTTGTATAGATTTGATTTAGAAAGAGAAGTTGATTTCTGGACTTCTTGTCGATTAATAAATCGTTTCATTGTTTTTCTCCGCATAAACGCAAAAACCCGCCGAAGCAGGTTGGTTGGGTTGGTGTGTGAATTTCAGGCATAAAAAAACCCGCCGAAGCAGGTTTGATTAAAAGGTTTTCAAATTACAGGCATAAAAAAACCCGCACAGGGCGAGCTTAATTAAAGTAACTTGTATGTTTAAGGGCTTTCATTTTGCCATACCTCGACAGAATGGGAAAATAGTGCCAAAACGGGGCATCGGTGTCAACACATAAAGGCAAAGAATAAGACCGCTGGGTGCTTACTTATTACTTAATTTTTCTGAAATTAGCAGTTATCACGTTCCCAGCTAATGCCTGGGCTTTGAGCTGATCTAGGTAGTCTGACCACCTTTGCATCATGTCTGTGCGTTGCTTTAAGTGTTTAGTGCGATTGTAAGCTCTGCCGTTTGCATCCTTTACCGCATGAGCTAATTGTTGCTCTATCCACTCTACACGAAAGCCTAAGACCTCATCGAGGAGTGTTCTTGCCATTGCTCTGAAGCCGTGGGGTGTCATGGTTTCGTTGTCGTATCCCATTGTCCTAAGTGCCACTCTTAGCGCGTTTTCCGACATACAGCGGCTCATGCCTCTAGCTGATGGGAATATATATTCACTGCGCCCTGTTATCGGATGAAGCTCTTCAAGGATTTTAAGCGCCTGCTTACTTAGTGGGATTATGTGTTGCTGGTGGGTTTTGCTGGCTGTAATCTCTATGCGTTGTTCATCATGGTTCATATCGCTCCACTTCAAGTGGCGTATTTCCCCAGGACGACAAAAGAACAGGGCTGAGAGCTGTAGGGCGGCTTTAACGGTGTGAGTGCCTTTAAAGCTATCAATGGCCACCAGCAAGTGACCAACATCTTTAGGTTCGGTCAGTGCTGAATAATGCTTTGTAGTTGTAGGTGCTAATGCGCCTTTAAGATCAGGGGTAGGATCGCGATCTGCTCTGCCGGTGGCTATGGCATATCTAAACACTTGTCCGGCTAACTGCTTGGCTCTTTGTGCTGTTTGCGCTGCGCCTCTGAGCTCGGTTTTTCTTAGTGCCATTAATAGCATTGGAGCCGTGATTTCTTGAATCGATTTACTTCCAATGACTGGAAAAAGGTCAACCTCTAACATGCGCTTAGCCCGTACTCTGTGTGTTTCGGCTTTGTCTTTCATGTGACTGGCGAACCACTCAAGAGCGATTGCTTGAAAGCTGTTTTCAGCATTTCGCTTACTGGTGGCCTTGGCTGCCTGCTTGTGAGCCTGTGGGTCAACACCATCACTTAACAATGCTCTTGATGTGTTAAGTACCGTTCTAGCTTTAGCTAAAGTGATTTCAGGGTAAACGCCGATTGATAGTAGTTTCTCTTTATCGTTAAAGCGGTATTTCATGCGCCAATACTTCCCACCGCTTCGCTTCACAAGCAAATATAAGCCCTTTTCATCAAATAGCTTGTAGTCTTTATCCTGTGGCTTTGCTGCCTGTATTTGCTTATGAGTCAGAGCCATTTTGATAACCTTTCCTTGTCGGCTGAATACCCTGTTTGGGGGTACTTTTTTTTAGATACCGAAAGTACCCCCAGAAATACCCCTTAGTTTGGGGGTATTTTGAGAGAACGTACCGGAACGCATAGGAATTGATATTAGGCTACAGGATGTGTGGTTGCAAGGGAGGTAGGACGTTATGAGCACTGTGAGGAATGCTGTATGGTGTCCCAGGCAGGATTCGAACCTGCGACCTGCCCCTTAGGAGGGGGCTGCTCTATCCAGCTGAGCTACTGAGACAAAAATAGATAAACAATTATAGCTAAAAAATGTTTGATCAAAGAGTAACGTTTAAGATCCGGTATATTAAGGGTTTTTTATTAAGCTGAAAAGTAATCATCAGTTTTTCTGGGTTTTATTTGGAAATAGACAGAAGAGTAGCGAGGTATATAGGTTACCGGTACGCTTGTATCGATAGCGGGGAGTATCCGTCTAACGTGGCTATGAATAGGATCAGGCTTTGCCAATATGAGATTGGCCGGTGTAATTCCCTTTTGCCCCTTTAGCTGTGTACAAAGAGTTGCTGGGTTTTTGTCCGCGCAAGACTGATAGTAACTTATCAAGGTTGTGGCTGTTGCGCATCAATACCTGCTCATTTCGCTGATTAGCATCCATAGTGGCTTTTAGTATTGTTTCAAGATCATTCCAGTGGCTTGTAAACTGTATGATCAGTGCTTTATTCTGGGTTTGCGCAATCAAAGAATCCAAGCCATCCTTAGAAACAGGTAGGCCTGTTTGGATCAGATGTTCCGCTCTGGAACGATTGTTTTGATCAAATTGGCTGAGAACGCCTTGTTTTTCCAGATTGATACTATGGATTAAATCAATCTCTCGTGACTTCAATGCTTCTAGCTCTTGATCCAGTAGTACTTTCAAGCGGCCTAAAATGCTAATGCCCTCGTAGGCGAGGGCATCAATGGCAGAGAGTGTAGAAGAGAGATCAGTCATACGAGTTACTCCAGCATGGCATCAAAATCAATCATCTTCTGCGCAACACTTTCAGCATCGACCTTATAACTACCACTATCAATGGCTGCTTTAAGGCTGGCAACACGTTCGCTGTTAATATCGGGCGTGTTGGCAATTTTTGCGTCAGCCGCTTGCATTACCTTGACGGTGTCGCTGAGCTCGACGGTATCTTTTGAAACAGGTTTGGCTGCGGCGTTGCTAACCGATGCCGCACCTTCGTCATTACGCTGGGTGCTAATCTTTTCACGAGCACTCAACGCTTGCTGCGAAAAGGAACTGTTAAGATTAATAGCCATTTTTCTACCCTCAAAATCTATGTATACGTTAATTAGCGGCTCTGAATTGCAAAACTTTAGGGGTAAAGTGAAAAAATTTTCTAATTAATTAATATTGGCTTAATTATAAACAGACACTCATCTAATAGCTACCGCGAGACAGAAACGACGCCTCTGCTTTTTATATAGGCGCGGATCACTTTCTGTGATTTGTTATTGATAACACGGATCTGCTCACCATACCTTCCACTGTCCAGTGCCGTGCCTTGTGTTCTGACGGAAAGAGTGCCGATAGTGGCTTCAATAATGACACTGTCATTGCGATTGATTAGCTCAGGAATCACTAATAAATTGGAGGTGAGCAGTGTACCGGTGGCTATGTTACGGCGGGCTATCAAGGTCAGCAGTTGTTCGGGTTTTGTAAAATAGCTTTGGTTTAATGTACTAATATTTTGTTGTGTAAAGTGCAGGTCTCTGGCGCTCAGGGATGCTCCTTTGAGGATGGGGCGCTTAGCAGTAGCAACCATCGAGAGTATGTCGACCCGGGCCGTTACGTAAACACTCCACGTATCAGGAGCCGTGCAGCTGACCCTGATTGATAAACGCCCTCCTGACGGTATATCAGCAGGTAGTGGAATAGAAAAGTCATAACATTTTTTGTTATTTACCTGATCATTAATGGGGTTTACGACTATATTAATATGAGATTCAGGATGCATTGCTTTGAAATGCTTATAGATCTGTGCTTCCAGGGTGGTTTGCAAAGAGTTAGCTATGCTGTGTGTGGGTAGTAAAAAAGAACTTAATATAATAATGAGCGTGCCGATAACGGGCATTATTCGAAAATAACTCACGGTGGCTCCTGAATTCGTACAGGATGGTTGTCGTGGTGTCACTGTTACAGTGGCATTAGATTTGGTATAGATGATGTCAGGTATTCTAGATACTGTAAACCTGCGTACTCAAATGGTAGGGCAGAACCGTTTAGAGCTTTTATTATTCTCGCTTGAAACCGATCAGGTATACGGTATTAATGTATTTAAAGTACGAGAAGTGCTGCAATGTCCTAAATTGACGGAAGTTCCCCGACAGACAACTTCGGTTAAAGGTATGGCACATATTCGCGGTGAAACGATACCCGTTCTGGATCTTTCTGAAGCGGTAGGGCGTATCGGTATCCCTAATGAAGAGCACCTGCAGTGCTTTTTAATTGTTGCAGAATATAATACCCGTACGCTGGCCTTTCTGGTGAGAAAAGTTGACCGGATTCTGAATACACAGTGGGATCAGATAATGGCGCCACCTGCAGAAATTGGCGGTGAAAATTATCTGACTGCGGTGTTTGAGTTTGAAGATAAATTGATTGAAATTCTCGACGTGGAGCAAATACTGGCAGACATATATCCTATGCATACAAAAGTCAGTGAAGCGCTGGCCACGCCGGAAATGAAGGTTAAAGCGAAAGCACATCATGTTTTATGCGTTGATGATTCGAGTGTAGCACGCAAGCAAATGCAGCGAAGCCTTGAAGATCTGGGTGTTAAAGTAACAACATGTAATAACGGAAAAGTTGCCTGGGACATGCTTAATAACCTGGCAGAGAAAGGCAATGATGTTACCGAGCTATTTTTAATGATGATATCAGATATTGAAATGCCGGAAATGGATGGATATACCCTCGCAGCGATGATTCGTGAAGATCCGCGAATGCATAAAATGCATATTGTGCTGCACTCTTCATTGAGTGGAGGCTTTAACGTCTCCATGGTGAAAAAGGTCGGTGCGGATGGCTTTTTAGCTAAGTTCAATGCTGATGATTTGGCGAGTGTGGTTATTGAACGGATAAAAACAGTTGAGCAACGGTCATAGAATGGAATCATAGTGATGACTGAGCGTGTAGGCGCCTTCAAAATAACGCCGAATGAGTTCGTTGTGTTTAGTCAGTTTTTGGAAAAAAACTGCGGGATACTGCTGGCAGCGCATAAACAGTACCTTGTGCAGAGTAGACTTGGGAAAATCATGCATGAGAACTCGCTGGATAATCTGATTTCCCTTGTACAGCAGCTTGAAACACCCGGGGGTCATCAGCTCAAAGATAAAGTTATCGATGCGATGACGACTAATGAAACGCTTTGGTTTCGTGATATACACCCCTACGATATTCTTAAAAATAAGCTTTTGCCTGAAATAAGGAAAAAGAAAAGCCGTCAAAAAATACGCCTATGGTCGGCTGCCTGCTCTACCGGACAAGAGCCCTACTCAATGAGCATGATTATTGATGAATATAAACGTGCGAATCCGGGCTTCTCTTTGTCGGGAGAGGAGATTATCGCGACAGATATATCGTCAAGTGTTTTGCAGCAAGCTCGCTCAGGTGAATATGAGATGTTGGCGTTGGGGCGAGGCCTTGAAAAGGAGCGGCTGCAGAAGTATTTTAAAGCGAATATCAATGGTTCCTGGACCATTAACCCTGATATAAAATCCAGAGTTCGTTTCCAAAGTATTAATCTGTTAGGTCAGTATTCCGGTTTGGGGCAATTCGATATTATTTTCTGTCGAAATGTGATGATCTATTTTTCTTCAGAAGTGAAAATAGAAATTTTACGTAAAATGCATAAACAGCTCACCCCTGGCGGCTACCTGCTGTTGGGTGCATCTGAGTCTCTGGCGGGATTAGCTGATTGTTACAAAATGATTCATTGCCGCCCGGGCATTATTTACCAGGCGATCTAGCCTGAGAACTGCAACACAAAGCGGCAAAATAAAGCGGCAATCGAGTGCCGCTTTTTTATTTTCTATCCTGGCAAATAACTTCTTATTCCTCGCGATCTCCTGTTGTACGGCGCTTTTGTGTGTTTGGCATAGACATTGCTTTAATCTATTTACACAGTATGAGGTGATGTATGGCGATCAGTTTTGACAAAGCATTAGGGATACACGATGACGCAGTTGCACTGCGCTCTACGCGTGCAGAAGTTATTGCGAATAACATTGCTAATGCTGATACGCCAAATTTCCAGGCTCGTGATATTGATTTTAAGAGTGTGCTGCAGGATGTGCAGGGTTTAAAAGGGACTCAGCAAAATCAGGCGCCACTGAAAATGGTGAATACGCATGCTGCACATAACGATAGCGTTATCCATCCTGATTTTGCGGCAGAGTTGATGTTTCGCACGCCGATGCAGCCAGCTGTAGATGGTAATACGGTGGATGTGCAGGAAGAGATGGCTCGTTATACAGAAAACGCTTTAGGTTATCAGGCTTCATTTGATTTTCTGAACCGTAAATTTAAAGGTCTAACCAGCGCGATTAAGGGTGAATAAGTATGTCATTGGCAAATATATTTCATATAGCGGGTTCAGCAATGAGTGCTCAAACCATCAGGTTGAACACAACCGCCAGTAATATGGCCAATGCCGATAGCGTTAGTTCCAGTGTGGATCAAACCTATAGAGCGCGTAAACCGGTGTTTGCATTGCAGGAACCATCGCTAGAGCAAGTAACCAATATGGATTCTGGCTTGTTACCCGGGCAGGGCGTGCAGGTTAAAGGTATCGTAGAAAGCCAGGCGCCATTGCGTACCGAATACAATCCCAGCCACCCGTTAGCCGATGAAAAAGGCTATGTGCATTACCCAAACGTGAATGTGGTTGAAGAGATGGCGGACATGATTTCAGCATCACGATCTTTCCAGATCAATGCAGAAATCATGAACACAGCAAAACAGATGGTGCAGCGTGCTCTCACGCTGGGTCAGTAATTAAATTTTAATATAAAAGAGTTGAGGTCGCGACATGGCTGATATCAACGGTGTAAATGCAACGTCGGTTTATGAGCAGATAAACAAGGCAAATCAGTCGACTTCTGACAGTAAAACGCAGTCTCAGTCAGACAGCGATATGTTTATGAAGTTGATGATTGCGCAGCTGAAAAATCAGGATCCTACCAGTCCGGCGGATACCGCTGATTTTATGCAGCAGATTTCTAACATGAGTTCAGTTGAGAGTATTAATAACCTCAACACGACCATGACGGAGATGAGTAGCGCCTTATTAACCAGTCAGGCGGCTTTACAGGCATCCTCTATGGTGGGGCAGACCGCGTTTGTGAAAACAGATGCCGCCGTGCTCGATAGTGGAGGGAACATTGAAGGTGTACTAAGCTTGCCTGATAGCGCCTCAGATGTGCGCGTGTCTATCTATGATGCAGCGGGCAGCGTAGTGGATAGTTGGTCAATGGGGTCTAAAACTTCAGGTGATCATAACTTTAGCTGGCAGGTAGGCGATCGCGATCCGCAAAGTAAGTATCGCGTCGTAGTGGAAGCAACCGATAAGGATGGCATTTATACACCGACAGAAAGCTATATCGGCCATCGGGTAGACAGTGTGACATTAGGACAAAACGGTATTGGTATGAAAGTAAATACCGGTGCAGGTTCGGTCAGTATTAATGACATCAAGCAAATAGGTTAATGAGAGGATATAGTCATGGCGGGTTTTAATATCGCGGTAACAGGATTAAAAGCATCATCGACCATGCTTGATGTCGCAGGTAACAACATTGCAAACTCAAGTACGGTTGGTTACAAATCATCACGCACTGAGTTTGGTGATATCTATACAGCATCGGTTGTGGGGGCGGGCAGCAGTAACACGCCGGGATCCGGTGTAACCGTTGCTAACATTGCTCAGGACTTTAGCTCTGGGACGTTAGAGTTTACTAACAATAATCTGGATCTGGCGATTAATGGCTCTGGCTTCTTTCAGCTGGACGATCAGCAAGGCGGTATTACCTATACGCGTGCTGGTGCATTTGAATTGGATAAAGAAGGTAATGTTGTTTCCAGTGATGGGAAGCGTCTGCAGGGTTACGGTTTGGATGAAAAAGAGAACCGTTTGCCCATAGGTGATTTGGCCGTTAATCAGAAAGAATACCCGCCAAAAGCTACCAGTGATATGGATCTGTCATTCAATATTGACGCCAGGAATGATGCAACCACATTGCTGCCAAATTATGATAAAGATGCTGCGGGTTCATACACTTATAGTACGACAGTGCGAACTTATGACAGTTTGGGTAATGAGCACACCATCAAGTACAACTTTGTCGAACAAAGGCCAGAACAAGAGTACAGCCAATATGATGCGGCTGCTGGGATAGATATCAATGTTTCTGGTGTTGCCTTGACACTGCCAGATCAAGCAGCGGGTACATTAGGTGATTTCGAAATAGCGACGGACGCTGCCGAGAATGGTGCTGTGACTATTTATAGATTAAGCGACGCCAAGCTTGAAGAATTACAAGCGGAGGAGAATGATCCAAGAATTTTTGATATTGAGTATCGGGTTGATGGCGCGGATATTACTACAGGCAAGCTTAAAGTTTTAACGGCATCTGAAGCGATTGAGTACGGGGACGTATTGGTTACTGATACAGCAGGCGATATTATTCCATCTTCTGCGACTGACTCAGAGGGCTTCGTATCGAGTAATCAGAAGCAGTATTACGAGTTTATAAGTGGAAGTTATGCTGCATCACAAGAGCATGAAGTGAAAATAGCAGGTGTTGATATCAAAATATCAACCGGTGCTGTTGGCTTGGACTCGGAGTCGATGGCGTTGGCTATTCGTGATAGGGAGTCTGATATTATTGAAGCGAACCCATTGGTACAGTCGGTAAGCTGGGATCCTGATCAGGGGGAGTTCGGTTCAATCAGAGTGGAATTTAAGCCAGAAGCGAGTGAGTCTGAATTGAGTAATAACTCGCTAACATTCGCTGAAGTATCAGGTAATGCGTTGTTCTCAGCCACGCCGGATACTGATATCTCCGCTAATTATACAATAGCCGGTGATAATTCATTTGATGGCGTATACCGCATGTACGCTTATCTTAATGGCGAAGAAGCGTTAGATATCGGTAAGTTAAACGATCCAGGGTTTGGTTCAAGTACTGAACCAGGCCCCGTGATCATCAAGTACGATCCAACCAATGGTATCCTTTCAGAAATCAATGGAGAAGAGATTCGTACCGGTGCTGCTGTGCCTGATTTGATTATTTCAGGTGCCGATCCTGCGGATCCAACTAACACGGTAACACTGAGTCTTGCAGGTTCTACTCAGTTTGCTTCTGACTCGATTATTAAAGCGTCTGATCAGGATGGATACCCTAAAGGTGACCTTATCGGTGTTTCATTTGCCGGTACAGGAGAGATGATAGCCGCATTCAGTAACGGCGAAGAGCTTAAAATTGGTGTGGTGGCTATTGCTTCTTTTGAAAACCAGGCAGGATTGCAGTCAAGCGGTGATACGGAATGGACTGCAACACTTGCCTCAGGCAGTGCGCTGCTTAATCCTCCGGGGACAGGCTTGAATGGTTTGTTAAACTCCGCTTCATTGGAGCAATCAAACGTAGACCTATCCGCAGAGTTGGTGAAGCTCATTGAAGCCCAGCGTAACTTCCAGGCTAACTCAAAAACACTGGAAACGTTGAACACAGTAACTCAGTCGATTTTGCAGATCTGATCCTTACTTTTTGTTGTTTATTTAAAGAGTCGCTTATGCGGCTCTTTTTTTTGGCATGTGGATTGCATTTACCTTGTTATAGAATAAAAACGGCAATCACTTACAGCGGATGATGTTATGGATAAAGTTATTTTTGTAGCGATGAGCGGCGCACGTGAAAATATGCTTGCGCAACAAACGCACGCTAACAATCTCGCCAACGTGAGTACCACCGGTTTTAAAACAGATCTGGCTCAGGCGCGCGCTATGCAGGTGTTTGGAGAGGGTTTGCCGAGTCGTGTCTATGCCATGACAGAGCGTCCGGCAACCGATACCACGACCGGCACCTTTATTCAGACGGGTAGGACATTAGATGTGGCAGTCGACGGCGGTGGCTGGTTGGCGGTGATTGCTCCAGACGGCAATGAAGCTTATACGCGCTCCGGTGAGCTGCAGCTCAATGCCGCTAATCAGTTGGTCACAGGCAGTGGATTGCCGGTTATGGGTAACGGCGGCATTCCTATTGCCGTACCGGAAGCAGAACAAGTTGAAATTGGTTCCGATGGCACGATCACCATCCGTCCGGCAGGTGAGTCGGCAGCCGAGCTTGCCGTGGTTGATCGGATAAAAATGGTTAATCTTGATCAGCAGTCTATCTACAAAGGGCTTGATGGTTTAATGCATGTGGATGCGAACGCTGCTCAGCCTGCAGATCTGAATCTTAAGATGCGTTCTGGCTATCTTGAATCGAGTAATGTTAATGCTGTTAATGAGTTAACCAGCATTATCAGCTTGTCACGCCAGTTTGAAATGAACATAAAAATGATGAAAACCGCGGAAGAGAACTCATCCGCCGCGACTCAAATCCTTTCTTTAAGCTAAGCAGCGTTAGGAGATAGCAATGCACGGTGCACTATTTGTCGCTAAAACAGGATTGTCAGCACAGGATACACAGCTCAAAGTCATCTCCAACAATCTGGCAAACGTCAGTACCGTTGGTTTTAAAAAAGACCGGGCCGTTTTTGAAGATCTGCTCTATCAGGTTCAGCGTCAACCGGGTGCGGATTCTGCACAAGGTACGCAACTGCCCTCAGGCTTACAGCTGGGTAATGGCGTGCGGGTTGTCGGTACGCAAAAGCTTTTTCAAGCGGGTGAGATGCAGGTTACTGATGAGGCGTTTGATGTAGCGATCAATGGCCGGGGCTTTTTTCAGGTCAGTATGCCTAATGGTGAAATCGGCTATACGCGTAACGGACAATTCCACCTAAATAGCGATAATGAACTGGTTACAGTCGAGGGTTACTTAGTCGAGCCTGCTGTGACACTACCTGACGAGGTTCAGACCTTTACGGTGGGAGTTGATGGCACAGTAACCGCCGTTGTTGCCGGCAGTGCTACGCCTGTTAATATCACCCAGTTGGAAATAGCCGGCTTTATCAATCCGGCAGGCCTGCAAGCGATAGGTCAGAACCTGTTTATTGAAACGGCAGCCAGTGGTGTGCCGGAAGTTGCCGTGCCGGGTGAAGCGGGTACAGGTATCTTACGTCAGGGGATGTTGGAAGCGTCGAATGTGAATTCGGTGGAAGAGCTGGTGAATATGATTACTACCCAGCGTGCTTACGAGATTAACTCCAAAGTTATCTCTACCGCTGATGAAATGCTCTCTTATGTATCGCAGCAGCTTTAAGCCGTAGATTTAATCAGAGGACTTTATGCAGGTGGCAATGAGCACTCTTATAACAGGATCATTATGACCGGACTTATGAAAAGCATCATGAAAAAAGTTGTTTTGTTAATAAGTGTATCTATCGTGCTGGTGGGCTGTGTAAACAAGCCCGTCAAACCTGATCGCCCTTATTATGCACCGGTAGCACCGCAGCAATTGCAACAACCTAAACCGATTGATGGTTCAATTTTTAATGCCGCGACTAATCTGGATATTTACGGTGATGGCCGGGCGCATCGCGTCGGAGACATCATTACTATTGTCCTCAGCGAAAAAACCCAATCATCTAAATCGGCGTCAACAACTGCAGACAAAACAAGCTCGTTATCGATACCCCAGCCAACGATTTTGGGTAATGCGCTGTCAGTGTTTGGTGCGCCCTTGAGTGCAAACATCGACTCTTCAAATAACAGCTTTGATGGTGAAGGCTCGTCGGATATGAGCAATAGCCTCAGTGGTGACATTACCGTAACGGTTCATGAAGTGCTGCCTAATGGCGTGCTGTCTGTCAGGGGAGAAAAATGGATGCAGTTAAATCAGGGCGATGAATATATTCAGATCAGCGGTCTGGTACGTCCTCAGGATATTGCTGCTGATAACACGATTCCCTCCACCAAGTTGGCAGATGCCAGAATTGGCTACAGTGGTACCGGCGGTGTGCATGACACCAATGTGATGGGGTGGTTAACTCGGTTCTTTATAAGCCCATTGTGGCCGTTCTAGAATGCTTTTGAACGATTGCGTTTAAATAAAAAAGGTATAAGTGATGAATCACATGATCAATAAGCTTGTTACATTGCTACTCATGACATTGTTGTTTTCATCCGGTGCAATGGCTGAGCGTATAAAAGATATCACCTCAGTAGCCGGCGTACGTAATAACCAGTTGGTGGGTTATGGCCTGGTGGTCGGCTTGGATGGTACCGGTGATAAGGCTAACTTTACATCGCAGACATTCAGAAATATGTTGAACAATTTTGGCGTAGCTATCCCTTCAACCATAGATCCTAAATCGAAAAATATAGCCGCCGTCGCTATCCATGCAGAGTTGCCGCCTTTTTCCAAACCCGGTCAAACCATTGATCTGACGGTATCCTCTATTGGTGATTCAAAAAGTCTGCGCGGTGGTAGTTTGCTGATGGCGCCGCTGAAAGGTGCTGATGGCCAAATCTATGCAATGGCGCAGGGTAACCTGGTGGTTTCCGGTTTTGGTGTCGAAGGTAAGGATGGCTCGCGCTTATCATTAAACGTGCCCAGTGTAGGGCGTATTCCTAATGGTGCGACAGTTGAGCGTACCGTGCCGAATGCCTTTTCGCAGGGTGATAGCCTGATTCTTAACCTTAATCATCCTGACTTCACGACCTCGCGACGGGTTTCAGAAGAGATCAACGCTTTGCTGGGCATGAATACGGCGGCGGCGCTTGATGCTACATCGATTCGTGTCAGAGCGCCAAGAGATGCATCGCAACGCGTTTCATTTATTTCTGTACTGGAAAATCTGGAAATCACACCGGCTAAAGAGGTGGCTAAAGTCATTATCAATTCGCGCACCGGTACGATTGTCATAGGGCAGGACGTACGTGTATCGCCGGTTGCTATTACTCACGGTGGATTAACCGTTGCCATCACAGAAAACCTGGATGTGAATCAGCCTAATGCCTTAGCGGGAGGCGATACAGTAATCGCGCCGCGTACCGGTATAGAGGTGGATGCGGGTTCAGGGCATATGTTTGAGTTTTCGCCGGGCACATCATTGCAAGAGATTATCGAAGCGGTAAACCAGGTAGGTGCTGCTCCGGGTGATTTAATGGCCATTCTGGAAGCGCTTAAGCAAGCGGGTGCGCTTAAAGCCGAACTGATAGTGATCTGATCATGGCAATCAATACGGATCCAAAACACAATCCTGATTTTTATGCCGATATGGGGAGTCTGCAAAAGCTCAAACAGCAGGCAAAAACCGATACGCCGGAAGCGCTCAAGCAGGTTGCACAGCAATTCGAGCAGATGTTTTTGAGCATGGTCATGAAGAGTATGCGCGAGGCGAATGCATCCTTCAGTGAAGATAATGTGTTCAGCGGCGGCAATGTCGGTTTTTATCAGGGCATGCTGGATAACCAGATGACACAGGAGATGTCGCAAAGTAACGGCATTGGCCTGGCAGATGTGCTGGCACGACAGTTAAGCCATCAGCTGAATGTACGTATGGGCGATGATGACGATGATAAAACCTCGCGTCCGGTTTCGGAGTCTGAGCGATTACTGAACCGCGCATTTGATCAGGGTGCGGGTGTTACTGTGTCATCGATACAAGGGCTGAATAGCACTAAAACCGAAGTGCCTCCGTCTATTACGCCGATTACTCAAACCGTTGAGCAGATATTAGCAGAGAAGGTCGCCGCATCACGTACAACAGCATCGACAGCCAATTTGCCGGATAGATTTGATTCGCCAGAAGCCTTCGTCAACGCTTTGCTGCCTTTGGCTGAAGAGGCGTCGGCTCAACTGGGAGTCGATCCCAAAGTACTGTTAGCGCAGGCCGCGCTCGAAACGGGATGGGGCAAGCATATTATTCGCGATGCTCAGGGCGACAGCAGCAATAACTTATTCAATATTAAAGCGGATAAGCGCTGGGATGGTGAGCGGGCACAGGTGAATACACTGGAATATCGTGATGGGGTGGCGCAACAGGAAAAGGCCCTGTTTCGCTCATACGACTCTTACGAGCAGAGTTTCAGAGATTATGCTGATTTCCTTCAAAGCAGCCCGCGTTACCAGCAGGCATTAGAGTTAGCCGCCGATCCACGTGAATACCTGCAGCAGCTACAAGCAGCCGGGTATGCGACCGATCCTGCCTATGCAGACAAGATCACCACCATTTTCGAAAATCGCATTCTGGCAATGGGGCTAAACACACCTAAAGAAGGTTGATCTTTAGCCGCTATAGAGAAGATAAGTATGAGGTTTTGGTGCTATTGCAGTGCCACTCTCCGGAGATAAATCATGTCCAGTTTCAATTTGTTGAATTTAGGTAATCAGGCGCTTCGATCGAATCAGTCGGCACTGTCGACGGTGGGTCAGAACATATCCAATGTTAATACACCCGGATATAGTCGTCAGATTGCTACTTTTTCCACACTGCCGGACCAAACGGGTGTGCAGGTTGATTCTGTTGATCGCATCACCAACCGGTTTCTGACTCAGCAGCTGTGGTCTGACCTATCCTCTTATAATCAGACATCAACCTATGCGGATATGTCCGGCGAGTTAGATAACCTGCTCGCTACTAACACAACCAGTGTATCTAATGCGCTGGATCAGTACTTCAGTGCATTACAAAATGTGGTGGATGATCCGGTTTCAATTGCCAATAGGGAGTTGTTTGTTGCCCAATCAGACGCCGTGGTTAAGCGTTTCAATGATTTGGATGCGCATATCAGTCGTCAAAGTGCCACCATTAACGGTGTGATGGATGATGTCGCCAGCCAGATTAATTCATTGGCGAGCAGCATCGCCGAGTTAAATGATAACATCCAGACGGCAACATCATCCGGTAATCCCGCTAACGAGCTTAAAGATCAGCGTGAAGAGCTCACCAACCAGTTATCTGAAATGGTCGGTATCAGAGTCCTGGAGCAGGGCGAACAGTTTAGTGTCTTTATCGGTAACGGCCAGCCTCTGGTGGTGGGAACTTCTGCCAGCCAGATGCAGTCGTTACAAGGGGATCCGGATAGTTCGCAGAATGACCTGGCGCTCATCATTTCAGGTCAAAAGATTACCGTTACGGATGAGCTGAGCGGCGGCAGTATCGGCGGACTACTGCAATACCGGGACGAAGCGCTGGATGATGCCCGCGATGAATTAGGACGCATGGCGATTGGTTTTGCCGAGAGTATGAATACACTGCACAGTGCGGGTATGGATCTGAATAATGAACTGGGCGGCGATCTGTTTAAAGATGTTAACTCGGCTGCGCAGCAATATAGCCGGATATCTTCAAGATCAGATAACCAATCGAGTATGCGGGCAACCAGTGGCGTATCAATTCAGGATATCTCCAAGCTACAGGCCTCCGATTACGAACTGACGTACGACAGTGATAACAGTATTACGCTGATCCGTAATAGTGATGGCAAACAGATGCGTATTAATCAACTGGCAGAAGTTAAGCCAGAATTACCTGCCACCAGTTTTGCTACTACGGCAGATGCTTTAGCCGCCGTTGATGAGGAGGGCGAGTTTTATCTGGATGCCGATGGTAAAACATTATCTTTTCAGGTAGATGGCATGAAAGTTACCTTAAAAACAGATACGCGTTTGTCCAATGGCGACACCTTCCTGATTCAGCCGGTACGCACGGGTGCAGAAGACCTGTCGTTACAGCTTCAGGATGGTCGAAAACTGGCGTTAGCGTCGCCCGTAAGAGTCACCCCTGATAGTGATAATAATGGTTCAGGTGTGGCGACAGTATCGGTAACTGATCCCGATGTTTTAATGGCCGCTAGTAATAAACTCGATCCGCCTATCGATATTGTATTTAATAACCCGGATGCGTCAGTTGCCGACTCAGTGATGACCTATACCGTTTATGACATGAGCGAACCGTCTAACCCACAGGCCTTGTCTAGTAGTGATTATGAGGTGGGCAAGACGATTGAGTTAAACGGATATGATGTTGTCGTAGAGGGATTGCCAACCCCCGGAGATCGCTTCAGTTTTAGCTTTAATAAAGATGGTGTATCCGATAACCGTAATGCGTTAGCGTTATCCGATTTGCAGCAGAAAGATATTTTTGATGGTGGCGCTTATCAGGATCTTTACGGCAGTCTGATCGAACGTGTCGGCACACGCACCTCAAGTTCACGAGTCACCATGGAGGCCAATAAAGCCGTATTGGATTCTACCGTGACGGCAAAATCGAGTGTCTCGGGCGTTAACCTCGATGAAGAAGCGGCTAAATTAGTACAGTTTCAGCAAGCGTATCAAGCATCAGCTCAACTGATAAAAACATCGCAAACATTATTTGATAGCTTGCTTAATAGCATTTAACCAGGGAGGCTGAGTGATGAGAATTTCAACCCAGCAACAGTATTTTAAATCGATAGATCAGATGCAGAATTCACAGTCAAAACTGGCTGGGCTGCAAGATCAGGTCTCGACGGGTAAAAAACTGCAGACTCCTTCGGATGACCCGGTCGCAGCGGCTCAGGTTGTGAAGCTCGAGCGTGAATTGTCGCAGTACGAAAAATATGATGACAACATCAATGTTACCGAACGCCGTTTGGCGTTAGAAGAAACGATTCTTGATGATGTTAATATCGCGCTTAACCGCATGCGCGAGCTGACACTGAACGCCGCCAATGGAACCTTGCAGGACCAGGACAGAAAATCTATCGCGAATGAGCTTGGCCAGCTAACGGGCTATGTCGCTGGCCTGATGAATACGCAGGATTCGCAAGGTGAATATCTGTTTTCGGGTAGTCAGGGTTCGACTAAGCCCTATGTTCTGGAAAATGGACGCTACGCATACCAGGGCGACGATGGTCAGCGGCAGATACAGGTAGGTTCTGAGCTGTTTATGCCGTCTAACGATTCAGGTGCGTACCTGTTTGAGTCAGTCGATGATCGCCTGAACGTGACCATGACAGGCCAGGAGGCCTTTGATTACGAAAGCGGTGTTACCACGACAGAGCCTTTTGTCAGTAATGTATCTTTTGCGTCGACCGAAGATGAAGCAAGCTTCAACGAGGCCGTCAAAGGATTGGGTGACCTTACGATTGCAGTCACAGAAGACGCTCCTATTCCTTCCGGATCATACAGTTATCAAATAAGTGATAGCGGCGGAAACGAAATAGTATCCTCAACCTCTTTTACACCGGGTGATTCGATCGACTTTAACGGAATGGCATTTGAGCTGAATGCTCCGGCGAGTGCTACAGACAATACATTGACGTTTAACGTCTCAACAGAAAAGAAAAACATTCTCGATGTAGCTATGGATCTGGCAGAGGGCTTGAATAAACCGGTGAGTAGTCAGGCAGAGCGTGATGAGTTGAGCGAGCTGGTAGCCACCAGCCTGGATCAGTTTAAGCAAGCGTCGGACCGTAACAGCGAGGTGGTCGCGACATTAGGTTCGCGCTTAAGCTCACTGGAGTTTATGAGCAGCTCTAATCTGGATTTTAAGTTGTTTACCGAGTCGGCAATATCCAGTTTGGTGGATGCCGATCTGGCCTCTGCGATTAGCCTGTTTAAATTAGAAGAAGCCACCTTGTCGGCTGCTCAGGCAACCTTCGGGCGCGTATCTGCACTGTCACTGTTTAACTATATTAACTAACGGGTCGGTTGTTACATTAAGCTGAGCTGGGTCAGTAAGCTCCTTTTTGTAAGTTCCTTTCTGTAAATTCCTTGGCGCACGCCGTTGCATTCATGCCGGTACACTCATATAAGGCTTATCGGGTCGACTGATAAGCCTTTGTCATTTTCTTCCCCTGGTTGGTCTGTTTTCTGTTCTCATTTAAGGCGCGCATCTGCTCAGCCACTTTGGGCATTATCTGTGCGTCTACCTTTTGTATTTCGATAATCAGCGCCTCAATCGCGAGGGATGTTTTTTCATCCTCAGGTGTGGGTAATTGCTCTATTTTTTTTATTAAATTCTCGCGGCTAATTTGTAGTTTTGCCACGTTATCCCACGTTTCTGATTCTGCAGAGGCTTGTATTTCTTTTGTTAAATCAAGTAGTTGCTGTGTCATTCTTAGCATAAAAAATTCCATTGTCAACATGAATTAAGTGCTTAAAGAGCGTTTAAAAAGCGCTGCACATTTTCTCTAAAAGCATTCCTAAAGCAGCGCGCAAAAGCGCCGATAGATCACGTAAGCGAGGCAGAACGCTGCCATAAAAGAAACTTAAAATAAAGTCTAAAGCAACCAAACCATTGGTCGATAGCTTAAACATACCCGGTGACGATGCCACATTTAAAGTAGCAGTACACCGGTAACGAACACAAAAACAACCAGATAAATCTGGTTGATAGGAGAAAGCCTCATGTCTATGGTAATTAACTCAAACATTATGTCACTTAACGCTCAGCGTAACCTGACAATGTCTCAGAACGACCTGAACACCTCTATGGAACGTCTGACAAGCGGAAAGCGTATCAACTCCGCTGCAGATGATGCCGCAGGTCTGTCTATCGCCAACCGTATGACTTCTCAGGTAAATGGTTTGAACCAGGCGGTACGTAACGCTAACGACGGTGCATCAATGATTCAGACCGCTGAAGGTGCATTGGATGAGTCTACCAACATCCTGCAGCGTATGCGTGAACTGTCTATCCAGTCTGCCAGTGGTACTTACGATTCGGGTAACCGTTCAACTCTGGATGCCGAGGTTAAACAGCTGGTCGCTGAGCTGGACCGTATCTCTGAGACCACGTCTTTTAACGGCCTGAATATTCTCGATGGTACGTTAGGAAAAGTTGATCTGCAGGTGGGTGCTGAAGCGAACCAGACGATTTCTTTGGAAATAGGTAAGATGGATTCTAAGAGCTTGGGCGGTGGTGTTTCTGGTGATGTGATGGGCTCTTCAATTACAGAAGCTAGTATCACCATGTTGGCAGGTGATGTACAGGTTAATGGGCATGCACTTGGAGCTTATGATCAATCAGCGGCAGGCACAAACGTTGAAGATTTAGTTGCCGCCTTTAATGCTGTTGAAGGTGTTACTGCATCTACATACCTAGAAGAAACTGCCACAAGCAAAGGCAGCGGTATTCTGGTAGCTGGTACAGATACATTAACACTTACTGCTACGATGGGAGATGGTACAGATCAGGTATATACCATTACAGGCACGGATAACATGGACGAGTTGGTATCTAAAATTAATGATACTACCGGTGGAACTATTGTTGCTTCTACTGACGATGAGGGTAAGTTGGTTTTGGCCAGTGATGGGGCAGCCAAATTGGCAGTGACAGATTCTGCTGCAGCTACAGGTACGTTGGCGGCATCAACTGAAACTAGATTGTTGCTCTCTAGTGATGACGGCAAAGCGCTGACGATTGAAGGGAACGCTACAGATTTGGCTGCGTTAGGATTGAATGAGCGTAGTTCTGCTGGTGAGGTTGAAGGTACGGCTGTTAATGCTACTGCCTTCGCTGCAGGAGACTTGATCATTAATGGCGTTGAAATAGGTGCTTCATCTTCAACAGGTGTCACCGAAAAAGTTGCGGCGATTAATGATGCTGATGCAGGTGTTACGGCTTCTGTACATGTGTCTAGAGAAATTACAGGCACAACTTTGAATACCGCCAGTGATAATTTAAGCATTAATGGTTCAGATATTGATATTTCAGGTATTACAGACCCTGCTGCTGCAACTGAGGCTGAGTTAACAACTCTGGCTTCAACTATAAATACAGGTACTAATACACACGGTGTTACTGCTGAGATTCAAGGTGGAGTCCTAGTTCTAGAGTCGAATGCTCCAATATCCTTTGGTGAAGGAGCGAACACTGCAGCTGCTTTAGCGGCTTCAGTTAATACAGGTAACACTAGCGCAATTAAGCTCACTAGTGATGATGGTAGCGATATTTCAATTAAGTTTAATCCAGATGGGTCAAGCGTTGCAGCTAAATCAGGTTTATTGGAAACCAATCAGTCTGATGCCAACTCTGTAGGTGGTTCAGTCGCGAGTATCGACATTTCTACTGCTGCGGGCGCTCAAAAAGCAATTGGTACTATCGATACAGCTCTAGAACAGATCAATTCAACCCGTGGTGATCTCGGTGCGGTGAGTAACCGTCTGGACTTTACCGTGAACAACCTGTCAAACGTATCAGAAAACGTATCGGCAGCTAAATCACGTATCATGGATGCTGACTTTGCGGCTGAATCCGCTAACCTGAGTCGGGCACAGGTATTACAGCAGGCAGGTACAGCAATGTTGGCGCAGGCTAACGCTGCACCACAGCAGGTATTGTCGCTGCTGCAGTAATAGGCTTCGGGGTTTAATCACCAGCCAATTAAAATCCCTCACCACCGCTGGTGGGGGATTCTTTATTTCAGGGTTAGATTTAAGGGTCGGTTTAAGGGATAGATTTAATAATCGGTTTAAGGGTTTTTATTAAAGGGCTGGCGTTAAATCTGGCTCAGGAGGTTAACATGTCAATTGAATCAATGAATGCCAGTAATATTGCGGCGAGTGTGCAAACGGCTACCAGCCAACAAACGAACAGCTCTCAAGGAAGTTCCTCAGTAAGCAGTGCCCAGGCAACTGGCCTGGTAAACAGTGTTAATACGCAAGCTACGCAATCCGAGTCAGTGCAGGACGCTCAGAAAATGAGTGCTGAAGAAGTGCAGAACGTATTAGATAAAATGAATGAGTTTATGGGCAAGGGCCAGCATAATCTTAATTTCAGCATCGATAAAGATACCGATGATATGGTGGTTAAGGTCATGGATACCGAAACCAACGAAGTGATTCGTCAGTTCCCGTCGGAACAAACCCTCAAGCTCGCTAAGCATATCGACGGGATGTTGGGTTTAATATTAAATGAAAATGCCTGAATAGCATCAAGGAGTAGGTTATGGATACCAATTTCGTTTCCGCACTGGGTGGTGGCTCAGGTATCGATACCACTTCGCTGGTTAAACAGTTAGTTGAGGTAGAAAAAGCCCCTCAGCAAGGGCGTCTGGATTCTAAAAAAGAGACGCTTGATGCGCAAATTTCAGCCTATGGCATATTAAAAAGCAGCCTGGCTGAGTTCCAGTCAATGTTGGAGCCTTTATCCGATAACGATACCTTCAATGCCCGCTCCGTATCCTTTCCGGAAACCGATGTTATTACGCCAGCAGCACTGGATGCTGATGCGCAAACCGGTTCTTATCAAATCGAAGTGATTGAAGTTGCACAGGCTCAGGCATTGGCAATCAACACGGCAGTTGAAGATAAAAATGCCAGTGTTAACGTGTCCGGGGCACTAACCATTAGCCTTGGCGCCTGGACATATGACGGTGTTGATAATGATAACCCGATCGCTTTTGCAGAAAACGAAGACCAAACCGCGCTGACGCTGGATATCACAAGCGACGATTCTTTGCAGGATATTGCCGATAAAATTAATGGCGCTGATTCAGATGTACAGGCATCGGTCTTATTAGTTGATGGTAACTACCAGTTAATGATCTCTGCCCCTTCTGGTGAAGACAACGCACTGCGCATTTCTGCCGACGACCCTGATCTTAATAACATGTTTGCCTTTAATGAAACCTTGCGTGCCAATGTGACAGAAACGCAGCAGGGTAATGATGCTGAGCTGAAGGTGAACGGTTTAACCGTATTTCGTGAAAGTAACGAGATCAAAGATGTGATTCAGGGGCTTGAATTTACCATCAACAAAGCAAGCCCGGGTGATAAGTTCACCTTTGCCATCTCAGCGGATAAAAATACCGCTGAAGATGCCATTCGTGGTTTTGTCGAGGCCTACAATACCTTTTATGAGACAGCGAAATCCTTAACGGGCATTAGTACTAACGCTGAAACTAATGAAACCTCGCGGGGTGATTTGGCGACAGACGGCTCAGCAAAAACTTT
Source organism: Neptunomonas qingdaonensis (assembly GCF_900113275.1). Taxonomy (GTDB): domain Bacteria; phylum Pseudomonadota; class Gammaproteobacteria; order Pseudomonadales; family Balneatricaceae; genus Neptunomonas; species Neptunomonas qingdaonensis. Next base: position 246,292 of record NZ_FOOU01000002.1, on the reverse strand, counting down.
ATTGAATAGTATCAGAAATATTATCTCTACAACGGTACCCGGTGTCAGCGAGTTCAATGCGCTGACTAATATCGGTATCCGCACGCAACTGGATGGTACGTTAGAGATAGTCGATAAAGAGTTTGATGCAGCCATTGCGGATAATTTCGATAAAGTCGCCTCCATTTTTGCACCGCAAACCTCGTCTACGAGTAGTTATGTGGATGTCAGTGTGGGTAGTTATGCGACAAATACTGTTGCGGGTACTTATAGCGGAGCAATTACCACGGCACCGAGCAAAGGTTCTGCTGTAGGCGATACTGCGCCAGCGTTACCGCTGGATACAGTCGCCTCGCCGGGAGATTATACTTTTTCGGTAACGGTGGATGGTGTGACGTCAGGTGAGCTGACCTTGTCGGGTAGTTTTGCCACCGCCGATGATCTGCGTACAGAAATGCAATCGCTGATTAATAATGATGCGACACTGAAAGAGGCAAAAGCCTTTGTTGATGTGGTGATTGAAAGCGGTGGCGAATTCAAGTTAGCCTCGCGCGAATTCGGCGCTACTTCTAAGGTCGCTATTGCAACATCCGGTGTAGAGTTCGCTGCAGCGAGTGGCTTGTCGACGGCATCAGTGTCAACCAATGGGTCGGATGCGAGCGGAACCATTAATGGCGATGCGGCTTTTGGTTCCGGTAATGTGCTGCTGCCTAAGATTGATACTGATCCTTATGGCCTTAACTTCACAGTCAGGGCGGGTGCGCCTGCAGAAGATTTCAGCTTTACCTATTCCAAAGGTTTTGCCGGGGAGCTATCCGCCTTATTTGATAGTTTTTTATCGGGTAGCGGGGTGATTAAAACCCGTGAAGATAATATCAATAACCAGCTCGATGGTATTGAAGATGATCAGGTAAGCCTTGATCGTAAAATGGACGTTTATACTGACCGTTTAACGCAGCAGTATCTGGCAATGGAACGTATTATTTCCAGTTTTCAGACTACCGGTGATTCGTTAACCGGCCTGGTAGACCGTCTGCCGTTTACGGCAACGAGTTAAATTCTATGTAAATTGTGGCTTTATTATTTTCCACAGGTTTAGAGCGGCTTTATTGCTCTGCTCAGGTTTAATCAGCTTTACTGCTGTTCCTGAGTATAGGGAGCTTTATGCTTGCTCATAATGGTTGTCCACAATCTTTTTATAGCAAACTTATAATAGTTACGCGTTGGAGTGAGTAGAAATGAGTGTCAATTTGAATGCCCTGAAGCAGTATAAAAACGTAGACCTGCGATCTGCTGTAGAAACGGCTTCGCCTAAAGAGTTAATCTCTATGCTGGTGGATGGCGCATTAACAGCGATGGCTAAAGCGATGGGGGCGATTGAGCGTAAAGAGATCAGTGCTCGCACTCAGCAACTTAACAAAGCGAACGATATTATTTTGGGTTTAAAAGACTTTTTGAATCATGAAAAAGGCGGTGAGATAGCGACAAATCTGGATGCCTTGTACGACTACATGATCCGCACCCTATTGCAGGCCAACCGTACTAATGATGCAGCAAAAGTGCAGGAAGTTATGACTCTGATGCTACAGATAAAGTCGGGCTGGAATGGGATGGAAGTGCCTGCTGCATAACATATAGGTAAGTTTGGTAATGTTGGTTTGAGCGCTTTGATGGGAACATGAAAGCGTTTTTTTATGCGTTGGTTATGGCAATGCAATTTCAACGGCCCGCCAACTATTTGGCAGTGGCTTATCGTGAGGGTCTGGCCAATAACGATTATTCTGGCGCATTTCTTGTGAAACCGCTTTCTTCTGCTAAACTGTCAAAAAAATGACATGGCTGCAGTGGTTTATGAACACACCCTCTCAGATGAATGTATTGCTTGTTGATGACGATGATCAGCGTCGGCAATCTGTCAGTTCTATTTTCAGTTTTCTTGGTGTTGCACATCAGGTGATGACCTTTGTTGAGTGGTTTCAGAATAATCATGTTCGGCCAGACCTTAACGTGGCTTTTATCGGGCGCTGCTTATTACCTGTCTCACTGGAGAAACTCATTACATCGTTTCGACAGGAAGATGCACAGACATCGTTATGCTTGTTGGAAGCCTGGGATGATGTTGAACAGTTGAGTGAGCGTTCTAAGGTGCAGCTATTGCGCGTGCTGGATGGTCCATTGACGGAACATGTCTTAACCGACCTGTTACACGAAGCACAGGTTGTGCGGGGTGTGAAGCGCTCCGGGCTGTCTGAAAAGCCCTTGTTTCCTCAGCTTATCGGACAAAGTCAGCCGATGAATAGTTTGAAAAGAACTATGATGCGGGTGGTCGACCGGGATGTGAATGTGATGATCACCGGGGAGTCAGGCACGGGTAAAGAGCTGATCGCCCGAAGCCTGCATGATTATTCAAAAAGGGCGCAAGGGCCGTTTGTGCCGGTCAACTGTGGTGCTATTGCGCCGGAGTTACTCGAAAGTGAGTTGTTCGGTCATGAAAAAGGCGCATTCACCGGGGCTATCAACGCCCGCGCCGGACGTTTTGAGATGGCGGATGGTGGCACCTTGTTTCTCGATGAAATTGGCGATATGCCATTAGCGATGCAGGTGAAGCTACTGCGGGTCTTGCAGGAGCGCTGCTTTGAACGTGTCGGCGGTAGTAAAACCATTGACGTTAATGTACGTATTATTGCCGCGACGCATAAAGATCTGGAAGAGATGATTCTCAACGGCACATTTCGGGAGGATCTGTATTACCGGCTCAACGTTTATCCTATTGAAACGCCGCCTTTACGTGAGAGAAAAGCGGATGTGGTGATGTTGTTACAGACATTGGCACAAAGGGCGGAGAAACAAGGGCTGGGTCGTTTACGCTTCCATGCATCGGCGCTGGAATCGTTGCAACGTCATCCCTGGCCTGGAAATGTACGTGAGCTATCAAATCTTATCGAACGTCTGGCTATTATGCATCCTGATGGGGTGGTGGGTGTTTCGGAACTTCCGGCTAAATGCCGGCATATTTCTGAACCTGAACCAACCCGCTATCAATCACAAAACGCGTTTCAGCTGGAGAGTGGCAGCGAGCAGGATTGCATGATGACTGCCGGTTCCTCTGGCCAGGAGGAAGTTTTCTCTGCTTTTAAAAGTCAGGAGCAAGCAATAGCGCTTCCTGATGAGGGCATCGATCTTAAGCAGTATCTGGAATCTATCGAAAAGGCATTGATTAGTGATGCGCTGGATAAAACCGGGTTTGTTGTGGCGCGTGCGGCGGCGATGTTAATGATTCGCCGCACCACACTGGTAGAGAAAATGCGTAAATATAAAATTCAACGGTTGTCAGATTCATGAGCGAAAAGCAATCCTGCGATACAGCCTCCGCGGCTGAGATTGAGCGCCTCAAACATGAGTTGGCGCAAACACGCCATGAGTTAGAGAGAATCAAACGGGGCAGAGATCGCGAAATGGCGCATGGTGACCTGTTAGCCGTGCGCATGCGTCAACTGCTTGACTTGTTACCCGCCGGGGTGATTTTGATTGATAATCAGGGGTACGTATCCGACTGTAATCCGGCGGCCGAAGACTTACTCGGCAAGCCGTTGCTGGGTGAGCTCTGGATGCAGGTGATCCAGCGTAGTTTTGCGCCGAAAAATGATGATGGACACGAGATCTCATTAAAAGATGGCCGGCGTGTCAGTATTCTGACGCGGGCAATGCTGGATGAACCGGGGCAACTGGTGTTGCTGACAGATCAGACCGGAACCCGATTGCTGCAGTCGCGTTTGTCGCAATATCAACGACTCTCTGAAATGGGACGGATGATGGCGTCGTTGGCGCATCAGATAAGAACGCCGTTATCAGCGGCGCTGCTTTATTCCAGCCATTTAGGCGCAGCCACGATTACCGATAAACAACGCGTTAAGTTTGCACTCAAAGTGAAATCCCGTTTGTTGCATCTGGAGCATCAGGTCAGAGATATGTTGCTGTTCGCCCGGGGTGAAACAAAGCTCGAAGATCAAATCTCTACTGAGCAGTTATTTCAATCAATCGATGACGTGCTGGATGTTCCTCTGGCGCAATACGATGCCGATTGTGAGCTGTTGAACAATGCGCCGGGTTATCGGCTGCAATGCAATCAGGAAATCTTAATCGGTGCTATTCTGAATCTGGTGAACAATGCGTTACAGGCAGCGGGTAATAGCCATCCTTTGCTGATAGAGGCACATGTGGACGCAGCAAATTTCATTTTGTGCGTAGCAGACAGGGGGCCGGGAATGGATGCTGAAACGGTCGCCAGTGCGCTCGAGCCATTTTTTACGACCAAGTCGCATGGCACGGGTCTTGGACTGGCGGTCGCTCAGGTGGTAGCCAAGGCGCATCATGGACAATTCACGCTCGTGTCTAAACCAGGAAGCGGCACCTTGGCTCAGTTTTGCCTACCGTATATTCAAAAACCAGAAATAGAAACAGGAAGGGAATGATGTCGTTAACGGTACTGGTGGTTGAGGATGATTTTGACCTGAGAGAGGCCTTGGTTGATACCCTTGAGCTGGCCGGGATTGACGCCATTGAAGCTGAGGATGGCGAATCGGCTATTGTGCGCTTAAAACAGACAAGCGTTGATATGGTGGTGTCTGATGTCAATATGCCTGGTATGTGCGGGCATGCCTTACTGGATTATATCCGACAGCATTTGCCGGGAACGCCCGTTTTATTGATGACGGCTTTTGGTCAGGTGGATAAGGCCGTGGACGCTATTCGTAACGGCGCGGTGGATTATTTGCTGAAGCCATTTGAGCCGGAGCTGTTTATTAATACGATTAAAGAGTACGCGTGCGGCGTGTCTGCAAACACGGCGCAACCGGTGGCGGTCGATGCCAGCAGTGTGCAGTTACTACAGTTGGCGAGACGTGTTGCAGAAACAGCGTCTACCGTGCTGATTACCGGTGAATCAGGGACAGGAAAAGAGGTGCTGGCGCGTTATATTCACGATCAGTCGCCGCGCGCCGACAAGTCATTTATTGCCATTAATTGTGCGGCAATCCCGGAGAATATGCTCGAAGCGATGTTATTCGGCCATGAAAAAGGCGCTTTTACCGGTGCTGTTGCCAGTCAGGCGGGTAAGTTTGAACAAGCCAATGGCGGTACGCTGTTATTAGATGAAATTACCGAGATGGATCTTGGACTGCAAGCTAAGTTGCTAAGGGTGCTACAGGAGCAAGAGGTCGAGCGGGTCGGTGGCAGGGGTGTGATTAAACTGGATGTTCGCGTGCTCGCTACCACTAATCGCCAGCTAGAGAATGCTGTGGCTGAAGGCAAATTCAGGGAGGATTTATACTATCGGTTGAATGTGTTTCCGTTACAGTGGCAGCCGCTTCGGGCTCGCAGAGCTGATATTGTGCCGCTTGCTAAAGGTTTGTTAGAAAAGCATTGTTTGAAAATGAAGCGTTCAGCCGTACGTTTCAGCGCGCAGGCAGAGACTGCTTTATCTCAGCATGAATGGCCTGGCAATGTGCGCGAGTTGGACAATGTGATTCAACGGGCACTGATCCTGCAGCAGGGGAATATCATCATGCCGGCTGATCTTCATATGATGTGCGGGGCTATTTCTTTGCAGGGCTCCTTAAATAGCCCTTTAGATAGCTCTTTAGATAGCTCTTTAAATAGCCCCATGCAAAGTCCGTTGCAGACAATAGCCGACACGCAAGGGCATGAAGTCGATGATGTGGGGAAATTAGGCAATGATCTGCGACAGCATGAGTTCCAGTTAATAATTGATGCATTGAAAGCCGCCGGGGGTAGTCGAAAAGAGGCGTCGGAGCGATTAGCGATTAGTCCTAGGACATTACGTTATAAACTGGCCAAGATTCGTGAGTCTGGTTTGGATCTGGATAAGTTGTTGGCAAAGTAACTAATGGATGGTTGTTTAAAAAATATGATAAATATCAATGTGTTAGTATTTAATTAGACTATTGAATAAGTCTGAATAGACCAATGTCTAATTCAGAGTTGAGGCTCCGGTTGGGTATAAATCTAGACTCTAAATCCGTATGTCGATCCCTTAGAAGATTATAATAAATGGGTAAGTAGTCGGATATATAATTAAAACAAGCAAGCTAAGGGCATCAGCATGAGCGAAAAGGTATATCCAGTCAGTCCAGAAGTGGCGGCGCAGGCACATATTGATAATGCAAAATATGAAGCAATGTATGAGCAGTCTATCAATGATCCTGATACATTCTGGGGCGAAGAAGGGAAGCGTCTTGATTGGTTCAAGCCGTACACTAAAGTAAAGAACACCACTTTTGATCCGCATAATGTTTCTATCCGCTGGTTTGAAGATGGCACCCTGAATGCATCATATAACTGTTTAGATCGTCATCTGGAGACTCGCGGTGATCAAGTCGCCATTATCTGGGAAGGCGACGATCCTAGCGAATCTGAAAGTATTACTTATCGTCAATTGCACGAGCGGGTTTGCCGTTTTGCCAATGTCCTGAAAGGACAGGGTGTTAAAAAAGGCGATGTAGTTACCTTATATTTGCCGATGATTTCTGAAGCGGCAGTCGCTATGCTGGCTTGTACGCGAATTGGTGCTGTTCACTCTATCGTTTTTGGTGGTTTCTCTCCAGAAGCGCTGGCGGCACGTATTGAAGGTTCTCAATCGAAAGTGGTTGTTACATCTAACTACTCTTTGCGTGGTGGTAAGGTTGTTCCGCTAAAAGCAAATGTTGATAAAGCATTAACGCATCCTGCAGCAGCGGCACTCGTTGAAAGTGTCATTGTTGTTAAACGTGTTGATCAGGATGTTGCCTGGAACGAAAAAGTTGACGTTTGGTATGAAGGTTTAGTTGCTGCAGCGTCTACAGAATGTGCCCCGGAAGAGATGGAAGCTGAAGCACCGATGTTTATTCTTTATACATCAGGTTCTACCGGCGCGCCTAAAGGTCTGGAGCATACGACCGGTGGTTACATGGTATATGCAGCCATGACGCACCAACTTGCCTTTGACTACAAAGACGGTGATATCTACTGGTGTACAGCCGATGTTGGCTGGGTAACAGGTCACAGCTACATTGTTTACGGGCCGTTAGCAAACGGTGGTACCTCAGTGATGTTTGAAGGTGTGCCTAATTACCCTGATAACAGCCGTTTTGGTCGCGTTATTGAAAAACACAAAGTTAATCAGTTATACACAGCGCCAACGGCTATCCGCTCTTTGATGCAGCAGGGTGAAGATGTGTTGGGTGATTCTGATCTGTCGAGCCTGCGTATCCTGGGGTCGGTTGGTGAGCCAATTAACCCGGAAGCATGGAACTGGTACCACCGTATTGTGGGTCAGGGTCGTTGCCCAATCGTTGATACCTGGTGGCAGACTGAAACGGGCGGCATGATGATTCTGCCTCTGCCGGGTGCTACAGCACTTAAGCCAGGCTCTGCTTCTCGTCCATTCTTTGGTGTGCAGCCTGCACTGCTGGATGCAGATGGTAATGAGCTCGAAGGCGCGGTTGAAGGAAATCTGGTTATTAAAGATTCATGGCCTGGTCAGAGTCGCTCTATCTGGGGTGATCATGAACGCTTTACTCAGACCTACTTCACAACCTACAAAGGTTATTACACTACAGGTGATGGCGCGCGTCGTGACGAGGATGGTTACTATTGGATCACTGGTCGTGTCGATGACGTTATCAACGTATCTGGTCACCGTATGGGTACTGCCGAGGTTGAGTCCGCGTTGGTAGCTCACCCTGCTGTTGCAGAGGCGGCGGTTGTTGGTTATCCGCATGAACTGAAAGGTCAGGGTATCTATGTGTACGTGACGCTTCAGTCAGGCTTTGAACAATCAGACGAGTTGATGAAAGAGCTGCGACTGCATGTTCGTAAAGAGATCGGTCCGATTGCTTCTCCGGATTTGATTCAGTTCTCGCCTGGTATGCCGAAAACTCGTTCAGGCAAAATCATGCGTCGTATTTTGCGTAAAATTGCAGAAGATGATTTTGATGCTTTGGGTGACACGTCTACGTTATCAGACCCTAGTGTTGTTGATGACCTGATCGAACACCGCATGAACCGTAAAAAGTAGTTTGAATTACGCTTAATGTAAGAAAACTCCCTCTCCAGTTGATCTGGAGGGGGAGTTTTGCATTTATAGGTGGTAATATCAGTAAGTATCGAAGAATAAATAATGTAGTAGGGCGTCACAGCGTCCGGGGGATAAAGCATGCAGCTAGCCAGTAAAATCATTATTGCAGACGATCATCCATTATTTCGTGCAGCATTACGCCAAGCGGTTACGCAGGCGATCGAGGGTGTTGAAATTGTAGAGGCCGATTCGTTGGCTGCCGTGCAGGAAGCTGTTGTTCAGCATAGCGATGCCGATTTGGTGTTGCTGGATCTGCATATGCCCGGAACGCATGGCTTTACTGGATTGGTATTTTTACGTGGACAAAACCCGGGCATGCCCGTGGTGGTGGTTTCAGGTAGTGAAGAGGTGAGTGTTTTAAGGCGCGCGATGGATTATGGCGCCTCAGGTTTTATTCCTAAATCTGCTCCGCTTGAAACTATTTCTGAAGCTATTGTTGCTGTTTTAAAAGGTGAGGAATGGTTGCCGCGCGATATTACCGAGAACGGAACGGTTGATGTCAGTGAAGAAGAGCGTAAGTTTGCAGCAGCATTGGTTTCGTTAACGCCGCAGCAATTCAGAGTGCTGACTATGCTTACCGAGGGTTTGCTGAATAAGCAGATTGCTTACGAGTTGAATGTTTCAGAAGCCACCATTAAAGCGCATGTAACCGCTATTCTGCGCAAGTTGCGCGTCCATAGTCGGACTCAGGCGGTTATTGCAGCACAACGACTGAGTGTAGATCCGCCGCGTACAGATATGGCATAAGCCTTTTTTAATTAAGCTTGTTGAAATAGACCAGATTAATAGCACCCTCTGCGGGTGCTTTTTTATGAGCGTTATTTATGTAACTCGGTTGGCTGACGTTAATTTGTTAATCATGGCGCGCAGTGCTGCCGGTTTTATTGGTTTGGTGAGTAATTGAGCACCAAAATCGTCTATTTCTTTTTTTACTTCATCGGTTCTATCCGCGGTGATAACCAGAGCGGGCACCTTGGTATTCCAGGTTTCATAAAGTGCAGCCAGGGCCATGATGCCGGTATCTGATTCATTAAGATGGTAATCCACTAATACGATATCCGGCGGTGGTGAATCTTCATTCAGATACAGAGCGGTAGCTGTCTCAATGGAAACGGCTGTGCAGGTCTGGCAGCCCCATCCTTGTAATAGCGCTGACATGCCTTCAAGAATTTTTGGTTCATTGTCTACGATCAGCGCTGTTGTTCCATTTAATGATTTGCTTCTGATCCAGCCACGTTGCTCGGGTTTTGATTGTACCTCTTTTTCCGGATCTCCCAGAGGTACGGTAATGCTGAATACTGTTCCACGCCCTGGCCATGAGCGAACATTGATTTTATGTTTGAGCATTTTAGCAATGCGGTCAGTGATGGCTAGCCCTAAGCCCAGACCCTGAACTTTGGAGTGTTTAGGGTTGTTGATTCGCTTGAACTCTTCAAAGACTTCCCGAAGCTTCTCTTGTGGTATGCCCACTCCGGTATCCCATACTTCGATACGTAATTTTTGATTATCGCGTCGACATCCCAGTAGTATCTTGCCATTTTGTGTATAGCGAACGGCATTTGAAAGGAAGTTCTGTAGAATTCGTCTCAGTAGTTTCTGGTCAGACACAATAACCTGGTGGCAATGAACGTAATGGAAGGACAGTGATTTTTCTTGCGTCAGTGCGGTAAATTCGGCACTGAGGTTGCTGAAAAGCGAGTTTAGCGAGAAGTGTGTGATGGCTGGTTGCAGTGCACCGGCGTCCAGTTTGGAGATGTCCAGCAGGGTAGTTATCAATTCTTCTGCGGCCTTGAGGGAGCCGTCTAAATTATCTACCAGTTGAGTGGTGCTGGGTGTGTAATGGCTTTGCTGGGCCAGCGCGGATGTAAATAGGCGTGCGGCATTCAGTGGCTGGAGTAAATCATGGCTGGCTGCCGCTAAAAAGCGGGTTTTGCCGAGGTTAGCCGCTTCTGCATCGCTCTTCGCCTGACGTAGTTCGTCCTCCATGAGGGCGCGTATCGTGTTTTCTTTGCGAAGCTCTTTGTTAACCACGGAAAGGGCGTGGGTGCGTTCTTTGACGCGTTGCTCAAGCGTTTCGTTGGTTATTTGAAGTGCAATCTCGGCTTGACGACGTTCGGTAATATCCTGGTAAAGGGTGAAGTACCCCAGTATATCGCCATATTCGCCAATATGCGGAATATAGGTGACTTCAGCAAAGCGTTTGGCGTCACTTTGAGAGGGTAGGTAGGTTTCAAATTTTTGTCGTTTACCATTGAGTGCTTCCTGAATGAAATCTTTTCGCTTGGTGTATTCATCAGCAGGCAAAACCTTATGAGCAGGCATGCCGATTATCATATCTCGTTGCATGCCAAATGCTTCTGCATAGGCTTTGTTGACGAAGAGGTAGCGGCGTTCTGTATCCAGATAGGCAATCAGTACCGGCACATTATCAGTGTAGATTCTGATGTTGTGTTCACTTTCGCGTAATGCTTCTTCAACCCGCTTGTGCTGGGTAATATCCATGTAGGTGTTAACGTAGCCACCATTAGGTGTTGGGTTGTCTCTTACTTCCAGTACGGTTCCGTCAGGGCGATAGCGTTCATACCGGTGTGGCCGGCCTGATTTGATGCTTTCCAGTCGCCTGCTGACCTGTTCTTCAATGTTGCCGGGGCCATATTCACCTTTAAGAGCGTTGTAGCGAAAAATTTCTTCAATGGAACGGCCGACGCAGATTAACCCCTCTGGATAGTTAAACATCTTTAAATAAGGGCGGTTCCAGGCGACGAGTCGAAGTTGTTGGTCTATAACGCTGATGCCAAGGCCGATGTTTTCAATGGTTGACTGGAGTAATGAGCGATTAAAACGCAGTGATTGTGATGCTTCGTCTACGATAGAGACGACATCGCCAATGTGCATGTCTTGTCCGCGAAGAGTAGAGGCGAGCACAATTCTGGCGGAAGAGGCGCCAATAACCCTGGCCAGAAGTCGTTCCGTAAAGTTGTTGAGTTCGGGAGTGGATTTTTCTCCTGCAGGAAGAGGCTCTTCGTTGCGTTGCAGTGCGTAGCCGGTAAACGCGTGCTGGGTGCGGCTTAGTCCGAGGAAGCGTTCGGTTAGCATCTGCAGGTCGCCTACAGTCACGCTGCTATGCTGACGTGAGGGTATGGTCAGGTCCTTGTTATATACATCAACAAAAGCGCTGGCTTGAATGCGGTCAGTCAGTCTCTGAGAGGTGTAAATGGAGACCAGAATGTAAAGCGTGGTATTGGTTAGTAAGCTCCATAAAACCCCGTGAGTCAGTGGGTCAAGATTGTTGATGCCAAAGAGCGCGGTAGGCGTCAGCATATGGTAGTCAAATAAGCCATTCTGAAGAAATGCAGAGGGGATGATATTAGCGTTAATCATCGTCGGGATAACCAGCGTGTAGATCCATAGTAACAGACCTGCAGTCATGCCGGTTAGCGCTCCCTGGCGAGAGCCTTTTTTCCAGAAAATGCCACCCATAATGGCCGGCATAAACTGAGATACGGCGACAAAGGCTAATAAGCCGAATGACGATAGCGGACCTTGGTTACCTAAAATACGATAGTAAAAATAAGCAGAGATAAGCAAGGCAATGATGGTCAGTCGCCGAACTTTCAAAAACAGCGCTCCAAGATCATTGCTGTGAGATAGCCTGAGGCTCGGGATTCTGAAGAGTAGCGGCATGATGATGTCGTTGCATACCATCGTTGATAGTGTGATGCTGGCAACAATAACCATGCTGGTCGCCGCTGATAATCCTCCGATAAATGCAAAAGTAGCGAGTTCCTTATTGCCCAGTTCCAGTGGTAGCATCAGTACAAAGGTGTCGGCATCAATGTTTTCTCCCTGGAAAAATATATTGCCGGCAGTCGCGATAGGCAAAACAAATACGCTGAGTAAAAGCATGTATAAGGGAAACAGCCAGCGTGCGGTACGCAAGTTTTTAATATTGGTGCTTTCAACAATGGTTACATGGAATTGTCGGGGTAGGCAAAGAACAGCGCAGCAGGCCAGAATTATTTCCGTCAAAAAACTGCCACTCAGATATTCCTGATATTTATAATCGGATTGAATCGTCTGGCTGATGTTATAAATTGTATCGAATGCACCATCAAAAACATGCATTGAAATATAGATGCCAACCGCAATAAAAGCCGTCAATTTAATAATGGACTCAAAAGCGACAGCCAGCACTATGCCCTCATGGTGTTCTGTGACATCAATGTGGCGTGTGCCAAAAAGAATAGTGAAAATAGCCATTAGAATGGCAACGAATAAAGCAGTATCGCTTCCCTTACTCAGCTCCCCTATAGCCCCTGGCGATAGCGCATTATAACTAATAGCGACTGCTTTTAGCTGTAGTGCAATATACGGAATGGTGCCCAGAACAGCGATGATGGTGACTAAAACGGCGAGTGCCTGGCTTTTTCCGTAACGGGAAGAGATGAAATCTGAAATGGTGGTGATATTTTGTTGTTTGCTGATGAGCATCATTTTTTCAATGACCCGCCAGGCAAGAGTAAAAACTATAATAGGTCCCAGGTAGGTCGCCAGAAATTCCCAGCCAGAGCTGGCTGCACGGCCGACCGAGCCATAAAAGGTCCATGATGAGCAATAAACAGCCAAAGATAACGAATAAATAATGGGATTGTTAACATAAGATTTGCCGTTGTTAGTTTTGTCTCCATAGTAGGCAATACTAAAGAGCAGGCCGAGGTACAGGAGTGAAATGAGAATTATGGACCAACCTGACAGCATGTCGACATACCTTTGGCTTTAAATGTTTAAACGTAAGTGTAACCTAATCCTGCTCAGATCCTAATACATGGCTTATACCTTTGTATAGCCTGTTGTATGTTAAGGGGTTTTCTTGTTTGCTCTGCAGCCGGCTAATTATACAGGCTGCAGCGTTGTTAGTGCTTAGTGTCAACAATGTTAGCCGACTAAAGTCGGGGATTTGTTTGCGGTGACACTCTGATAAATTTGTTAAGTCTACTTCTTTCACTTATTCCGATAAAAAAAAATTAAGGATAGTGCCATGTCAACCGTCAGTGAGAGTGCAAAAGCCTATTGGGCCGAAAATTTGCGCATAATAATGTTTTACCTTGCCATCTGGTTCGTAGTTTCCTACGGCGCTGGCATTCTGTTCGTTGATCAACTGGATGCAATTCAATTCTTTGGATTTCCATTAGGATTCTGGTTTGGTCAGCAGGGTTCAATCTTCGTCTTTGTCGTCTTGATTTGGGCATATGTTTACAGCATGAACAAGCTCGATCAAAAACATGACGTTCACGAATAATAATAACTTAACTTAGGGCGGCGTTTATATGAGTGTTGATATGTTATCGTACCTGTTTATTGGTGGATCATTCCTCCTTTATATGGGTATTGCTGTTTGGGCTCGAGCGGGTTCAACAAAAGAGTTTTACGTAGCAGGTGGTGGTGTTCATCCGATTGCAAACGGTATGGCAACAGCCGCCGATTGGATGTCTGCGGCTTCCTTTATCTCCCTTGCAGGTCTGATCTCGTTTATTGGTCGTGATGGTTCTGCCTACTTGATGGGTTGGACCGGTGGTTATGTGTTGTTGGCAATGTTGCTGGCACCCTATCTGCGTAAGTTTGGTAAATTTACTGTGCCAGACTTTGTAGGTGACCGTTATGAGTCAGACACCGCTCGTGTGATTGGGGTTGCTTGTACTATCATAATCTCCTTCACGTATGTGGCAGGTCAGATGCGTGGTGTAGGTATCGTGTTCTCTCGTTACCTGCATGTAGATATTAATACCGGTGTTATTCTGGGTATGGCGATCGTATTCTTCTACGCTGTACTGGGGGGTATGAAAGGGATTACTTACACTCAGGTAGCTCAATACTGTGTATTGATTCTTGCCTTTACTGTTCCTTCGTTCTTCCTGTCGGCTCAGGTAACAGGTCATATCCTTCCTCAGATCGGTTTGGGTGCGACTCTGGACACAGGTATGTCAGTTCTGGCTACACTGGATCAGTTGTCTTTGGATCTTGGTTTTGCTCAGTATACGGCGGGCACAAAATCCACCTTTGATATCTTCTGCCTGACAGTGGCTCTGATGTGTGGTACTGCGGGTCTTCCACACGTAATCGTACGTTTCTTTACGGTTCCTCGTGTTAAGGATGCACGTACTTCTGCGGGTTACGCGCTGATCTTCATCGCTCTGCTTTATACTGCTATTCCAGGTGTTGCTGGTTTTGGTCGTGTAAATCTGATCCAGACATTGAATGGTCCGGATAATGCTGGTGTGGAATATGCTGCAATGCCTGCTTGGTTTGCAAACTGGGAAAATGCTGGTCTGATCGGTTGGAATGACCGTAACGGTGACGGCAAAATTCAGTATGCGGCTGGTAAGGCTTACGAAGGTAAAGGTAATCCTGCATACGATGCAAACGATAACCGTGGCGAGCATGGTCAGCGTCTGGCTACCAATGCTATGGTAGGTGCGGAGTTTGATGCCGCTAAACAGCCGTTTGCTAACGAAGTCTATGTCGACCGTGACATCATGGTATTAGCCAACCCGGAGATCGCTCAGCTTCCTGCTTGGGTAATCGCTTTGGTGGCAGCCGGTGCGGTAGCAGCAGCGTTATCTACAGCAGCCGGTCTGTTGTTGGTAATCTCGACTGCGATTGCGCATGACTTGATGAAAACAGTTATCAATCCGAATATCACTGATAAACAGGAATTGATGTACGCTCGTATAGCTGCAATAGTCGCTATATGTATTGCTGGTTACTTCGGTATTAATCCTCCTGGATTTGTGGCGCAGGTAGTGGCGTTGGCATTTGGTATTGCGAGTGCTTCGGTATTCCCAACACTGATGCTGGGTATCTTCTACAAGCGTATGAACACTCAGGGTGCAATCGCTGGTATGTTAGCTGGTCTGATTTCTACCGTCGGATACATGTGGTACTTCGTATTTGGTGGCGGTGATAGTGCTGATTACTTCATGGGTGTTAGCCCAGGTGGATTCGGTGCAATCGGCATGGTACTTCACTTTATTGTTGCTTTCGTGGTTTGTTCTATGACTCCTCCTCCATCTGAAGAGATGCAGAGAATTGTTGAAGATCTACGTATTCCACGTGGTGCTGGTGCAGCTCACGATCACTAAAATATTGAGTTAAACCTTAATGTTCTGTAGGGCGTATCAGCGAAGGTTGATGCGCCCTTTTTTGTTGCGTAAGGGAGAATAGATATGCCTTCATCTTTTAATATGAATAACTTGCCTTTTGGTTTGCTGAATGAAAAAGAGCAGGCTTTGTTGCGTCAATCCCTGGCCATAAGGCATTACCAGAAAGATGAAGTGATTATGCAGGCCGGCTCAGTACCTGAGGGTGTTTATGTAGTTTTAGAGGGGAAGGTTTCAGAAAGCGAAGAGCATGATGATGAAAGTCGTCAAAAGCATGTTTTTGTTCACTATGCAAATGAAGATTATTTTGGTGGCTGGTCAGCGCTGAAGGGTAAAGCAATACATAATTTTATCGCCGATGAAGAAACCGTTTGTAATATTATTCCGACTAAAGTGGTGCTGGAACTAGTGGATGGTAACTCTCAGTTTGGAGATTATTTCCGGCAAAATCTTGCCGCTAAGACTGAGATTGTAGAGCAGCACGGGCCAACTCAGGATATGGCTGAGTTTATGCTGGCGCAAGTTGGCGAAGGCGTGATGAGCGCCCCTTTGATTGTTGAGGAGTCAACCAGCATAAAAGAAGCAACGGTCAAGATGCGTGAAGGTAAGGTTGATAGTGTATTAGTTAAAAAAGGTAATCGTTACGGAATGGTTACCGGTACCGACATGTTGAATGCGGTCGTTATGGATGAAATTTCAATACATACCCCGGTGACAGAGATAGCTTCCTATCGTTTGATTAGTGTTCATCCGGATGATTATCTTTTTAATGCATTGATTATTATGACGCAGCAACAAATTGAGCGCGTTGTGGTGATGCGTGAAAATGAGTTAGTGGGTATCGTAGATCTGACCGATGTGTTGAGTTTCTTTTCGAGTCATTCTCATGTTATCGGTTTGCGTATCGAGAGGGCGAGAACGCTGGAAGATTTGCATACGGCGGCTCAGGGGCTTAATGATCTGATTAAATCGCTTGTCTCGCAAGGCGTAAAAGCAAGATTCGCTATGGATCTCGTGTCGGCAATGAATAGCCGTATTATGGAAAAGCTATTCGATATTATGGTGCCTGATGATATGCAGCCACATGTTTGTTTGATCGTGATGGGATCGGAAGGACGTGGCGAGCAGATAATGAAGACCGATCAGGATAACGCTATTATTTATCGTGACGGACTTGTATGGGCTGAGATGCAAGAAGTTATGAATCGTTTCTCTGAGGAGTTGATGGGCTTTGGTTACCCTCCTTGTCCGGGAAATATTATGGTGTCTAATCCTGAGTGGGTTAACTCTTTAAGCAGTTGGACGCAGAAAATGGCACTTTGGTCCTCTAGCTGGACTGAGCAGGAGCAGATGAATTTGGCTATTGCTGTTGATGCCAAGCCCGTTGCGGGTAACCCGGCGTTGTTTAAAGCGGCAAGAAACTGGTTTTTTAAATCGCTTAAAAATAATGATATGTTCTATTCAAACTTTGCAAAAGTTGCGCTGGAGTTTAATACGCCGCTGACCTTCTTTGGGAATTTAAAGGAGCGTGGTCAGTTGGATGTAAAAAAAGGAGGGATTTTTCCGATTGTTCATGGAGTGCGAACTATGGCGCTTGAGCACAAAATTGTAGTGACGAATACATTTAAGCGGATAGAAGCGCTGGTTGAAGCGGGGGCTATGCAGGACAAGCACGCTAAAGATCTATCAGAAGCGCTTGGGTTGTTTATTCAGCTGAGGCTGCGACAGCAAATCAAGCGTGCAGAAGAGCAGGAACTGGGTGTAGATCTAACGCCTAATACCCTGGATTTGCAGACTATGAATAAAATGGAAAGAGATTTATTGCGTGATGCTTTTCATATTGTTAAAGGATTTAAGAAGCATCTGGAGCTGCATTATCACTTAGGGAGCCGTTAACTTTTGCTTTTCTGTCGCTGACTTTATCGGTTGAAAATAATTGTCATGCTGCTTAGTCCTTCATTTTTTTGTGTAAGGAAACAAGAGGAGGTTTATTCATGCTAAAGGCCAGAACATCTGAGCGAATGATCGTATTATTCATGCTTGGCTGGGCATTGTTGAACTTCCCACTGTTGCTGCTGTGGGATCATGAAGCGACAGTGTTTGGTGTGCCTTTGTTTGCTGCCGGTCTGTTCCTGATCTGGGGAGGGTTGATTATAGCCCTGGCCTGGATGCTGGAAAGCAACGGACAATGAGGTCAGCATGATATCAGGTTGGTTAGTCATCACCGCGTCGTTTGCTTATCTGCTGTTATTATTTGCAGTGGCTTGGCTGGGCGATAAGCGGGCGGCTGCGGGGCGTTCAATCATCGCCAGCCCTTGGGTATATGCACTGTCGATGGCCGTTTATTGTACTGCATGGACTTACTTTGGCAGCGTTGGACGCGCCGCTAATTCAGGGGTTTGGTTCCTGCCGATTTATCTGGGGCCAATGCTGGCGATGATTCTGGCGTGGCTGGTGGTGCGTAAGATGATCCGCATTGCCAAAACCTATCGTATTACTTCTATTGCTGATTTTATTGCCAGCCGCTACGGCAAGAGCCGCCTGCTGGCCAGCCTGGTCACGCTGATCACTGTGATTGGCATCGTGCCGTATATCGCCCTGCAATTAAAAGCCATCGCCAGTGGTTACGAGGTGCTGACCGCACCGGTTGGTTCAACGGTCGTAGACACTAGCTACAACCTCTGGTGGCAGGACAGTACACTGTATATTGCACTGATACTGGCCGGTTTCACGATTGTTTTCGGCACACGTCATTTGGATAACTCTGAGCGCCATGAAGGCATGGTGGCGGCAATTGCGTTTGAGGCGGTCATCAAGCTGCTGGCGTTTTTGGCGATTGGCCTGTTTGTGACTTATGGCCTGTATTCAGGGGTCGGGGATATTTTTGCACAGGCACTGGCGAATGCTGATTTAAAAGTCTTGCTGCAATTTGATCAAGGAGGGGGCTTTGCCTACCCACGCTGGTTTGCGCTGATCTTACTGGCGATGATTTCGGTGATTTTTCTGCCACGCCAGTTTCAGGTGATGGTGGTGGAGAATGTTGACGAGCAGCATTTGCGGCGGGCAGCCTGGGTATTTCCGCTGTACTTATTATTGATCAACCTGTTTGTACTCCCCATCGCGCTCGGTGGGCTGCTCTATTTTGGTGACACACCGGTTGATCCTGAGTTATTTGTGATATCCCTGCCATTAGCAGAAGGGCAACATGCGCTGGCACTTCTGGCGTTTGTCGGTGGTTTGTCGGCTGCTACGGGCATGGTCATCGTTGAAGCGATTGCGGTGTCCACCATGGTGTCTAATGATCTGGTGATGCCGCTGTTGTTGCAGATGCGACGCTTTAGCGGTCGCTCCGGAGGTGATTTGACCGGCTTATTGCTAGGGATACGCCGGGTGGCGATACTCGGCATTCTCCTGCTGGGGTATTTGTATTTTCATATCGCAGGCGATGCATACGCGCTGGTCAGTATCGGTTTGATTAGTTTTGCTGCCATTGCTCAGTTTGCACCGTCCATGTTGGGTGGTATGTACTGGAAAGGTGCTACCCGACAGGGGGCTTTATGGGGTTTGTTGCTGGGATTTGGATTTTGGGCGTATACGCTGATGCTGCCTTCATTGGCCAAATCAGGTTGGCTGGATACGGGTTTTCTGACAGACGGCCCCTGGGGAATCGTTTGGTTAAAGCCGGAACAGTTTCTCGGCTTGAGCGGACTGGATAATCTGACACATTCCCTATTCTGGAGTTTGTTCGTCAATGTCATGGCCTATCTGCTGGTGTCCGTCTGGAGTCGTCCGGATGCGCGGGAGATTAGCCAGGCGTTATTATTTGTAGACGTATTTGAACGCACTAGTGCCACGCATCCGGTATTTTGGCAGGGTAGCGCGAAAGTGCCGGATTTACAGCGTTTGACCGGGCGCTTTTTGGGCGTTGAGCGGACAGAGCAGTTATTTAACGATTATGCGCAACAGGTGGGGGCGGACTCGATTGCCGCGATTCCTGCTGATGCTAGGTTGGTGCAGTTTGTTGAAACACAACTGACCGGCGCAGTCGGTACCTCTTCGGCACGAGTGTTAGTCGCGTCGGTGGTCGAGGAGGAGCAATTGGACATGGATGATGTCCTGCGTATTTTAGAGGAAACTTCCCAGTTGCGGGCGTATTCCCAGGCGCTGGAAGAAAAGTCACGATCACTGGAGAAAGCCACGGACGAGTTGCGTGCAGCTAACGAGAAATTGAAAAGTCTGGACAGCCTTAAAGATGATTTCATGTCATCGGTCACCCATGAGTTGCGTACGCCGCTGACATCGATTCGCGCCCTGTCCGAAATTATGCTGGATGATGATGAGATGTTACTCGAGCAGCGTCAGCAATTCTTAGGCATCGTGGTGGCAGAAACCGAGCGCCTGAGTCGTCTGGTGAATCAGGTGCTGGATATGGCAAAAATTGAAGCCGGACACGCAGAGTGGCGTGAAAGCGCAGTGGATATGGTTCAATTGGTTCAGCAAGCGGTCGGCAGTATCTCAGAAAGCTATCGTGAGCGCGGTGCCGTGTTGACGGTACAGGGAGATTCGCAGGTACAAACGGTGCGGGCTGATTCAGATCGGTTAATGCAGGTGATGCTGAATTTGTTGTCCAATGCCGTCAAGTTTGTCCCTCAGGATAACGGCCGGGTTGAGGTGACCATTAGCGATACGCCAGAGGGTATCACGGTTGCGGTACAGGATAATGGCCCCGGTATTGTGCCGGAACAACAATCACAAGTGTTTGATAAATTCCGTCAGGTCGGGGATATGGATAATCACCCACAGGGGACAGGTCTGGGCTTGCCGATTAGCAAGCAGATTATTGAGCATTTTGGTGGTCGCTTGTGGCTGGAGTCGGCAGCAGGGGAAGGTGCTTGCTTTAGTTTCTATATACCCAGAGTGACAGATAATAAATCTAAGGAGTAATACCCGTCATGAGTATCAAAATACTGATCGCAGATGATGAGCCTAACATTCTGATTTCTCTGGAATACCTGATGAAGCGTGAAGGTTATGAGGTGTTGGTGGCGCATGATGGCCAAGAGGCGTTGGATATGATTATCGTCGAAAAGCCCCGGTTGGTCTTACTGGATGTGATGATGCCAAAAAAGACCGGACTGGAAGTATGCCATGCGCTGCGGGCTATCCCTGAGTTTAGCGAGATGATTATTCTGATGCTGACGGCAAAAGGACATGATACTGATGTCGCCAAAGGGATGGCGATGGGGGCCAATGATTATATGATCAAACCGTTTTCCACTAAAGAGCTGGCGCAAAAAGTAAAAGATATGCTGGGAATGGGCGCATGAGAAAATTTGATTGGCGGATTGCGGTCGGCGTTGGTGTTATTGGTGTACTTTGTCTGCTCTGGTTATTGCTAACCGGTGGGCTGATTTGGGCGGCGCTGGAGGAAACTGAACGGGCGGCAGTAGTGACAGCAGTGGGGCCGCGGGCGCTATTACTGATTATGATGTGGGCCGTATCTCTGATCGTGGTCGCGGTAGTGTTACAACGCCTTATTGCGTACTTTATGACCGCGCCGGCACGACTGGCAGAAGAAGCGCAGGTGTTGTTAGGTACGGATGTGAAACGTCAGTTAAAACCTAAAGGCAGTGCTGAAAACCAGCGTCTAACAGAAGTGATTAATCAACTGGTCGGCCAGCGTGAACAACTGCGTACTGAGATGACAGAGCGGGTAAAGGAGGCCAGTCGCAATACCGAACTGGAAAAAAGTCGTTTGGCCGCCCTGATGTCGGAACTGACCAAAAGCGTGGTGGTGTGTAATCTCGATGGGCGCATCCTGTTATATAACCACCGGGCACGTTCACAATTTCGCGCCTTATCGAAATCCCCAACGGTAGCGGGTGGCTTGGAGCTAATAGGCTTAGGTCGTTCCATTTACAGTGTGCTCGACCGGAAGCTGGTAACACATGCGCTGGAAAATATTCAGCATCGTTTAGAAGGCGGTGCGTCGCATCCTTCGGCGCAGTTTGTCACCACGACACAGAGTGGCCAATTACTGCGAGTGCAAATGACACCGGTGCGGGCCGTTTCTGAGAATAGTATCGAGCCGTCTATACCTGAATCTATAACTGAAGCTGAATCAGTGCCTGAAAGTGAAGTGCAGCCTGGCGATGCTCAGGCACAATCAGAGCTGACAGGCTTTGTCTTATTGCTGGAAAATATTACTCATGATTTTGAAGCAGACTCAGAAAAGGACCGGGTGTTATTTAGCCTTACAGAAGGCAGTCGCGCCGGGCTGGCGAATGCGCAGGCAGCCGTTGAAGTGTTGGAATATCCCGATTTGGAAGCCGATATGCGCGAGCGTTTGCTGGGCGTTATTCGTGAGGAAATACAAGGCCTAAGTAAACGGATTGATGAGTTACAGGCATCTTCAACGCATAACCTACGCTCACGCTGGCCTTTAGAAGATATGCTGGGTAGTGATTTAGTCGAGGCAGCGTCACGTCGGATTGAGGCGTCTTTACCCGTGAAAATAGCATCGACTGAAATGGATGCTGCGCTTTGGCTGAAGGTAGAGAGTTTTTCATTACTACAGGCGCTGGTGCATTTAGCCGGGCGTATTCATGAGGAATGCGGCGTTGGCAAAATGTGTTTACGACTGGGGACGGTGGATGCACGTGCCACGCTGGATCTGGTGTGGTCTGCACCAACTATGGATACTCAGGACTTGCTGAACTGGGATCAGGAACAGATCCGCGTTGGAGATGAAACTCTGTCACTGACTGTTCATGATGTGGTGAGTCGTCATGATGGTGCATTCTGGTTTGAGCGTGAAGCGCAAGAATCGCGAATGTTTTTCCGCTTCCTGCTACCGATGGCTAATCCGCAGGAAGCCCTGGCCGCCGAGACATTTCTGCACAGTGGCAGTCGACCCGAATATTATGATTTTGATCTGTTTAAAACCTCTGCACAAGGCAGTGCTTTCGAGGATTGTTTGCTCAGTGAGCTGGCCTATACCGTGTTTGATACTGAAACCACCGGCTTAAATCCGGCAGGTGGCGATGAAATTATTCAGGTGGGGGCGGTACGGATTGTGAATGGCAAACTGCTACGTCAAGAAACCTTCGAGCAACTGGTTGATCCGAAACGTCATATCCCGGCTATCACCATTCCGATTCACGGTATCACGCCGGACATGGTAAAAGGTCAGCCAGATATAACCCAGGTATTACCTGCCCTGCATGCTTTTGCGCAAGACACCGTGCTGGTGGCGCATAATGCCGCGTTTGATATGCGCTGTTTACAGGTTAAAGAGGAAGCAACGGGTGTCGTATTTGATCAACCCGTCATGGACACCTTATTACTGTCAGCCGTGGTACACCCGCAGCAAGAATCCCACGGGTTGGAGGCGATTGCAGAGCGTTTCAATGTTAATGTGATAGGCAGGCATACGGCGCTGGGAGATGCGCTGGTGACGGCTGAAGTATTTTTGCAGTTGCTGCCTTTACTGGCGGAGCAGGGGATATTAACGGTGGGACAGGCACGGGAAGCCGCACAAAAGACTTATTATGCGCGCCTGAAGTATTAAATGCCTGTTTGAATGTAAAGCATCGCCGCCGTTTCGCAGGTGTTTATTATTCGTCCTCGGGAGATGCCATGACAGTGGCTTTAATGCATGTACGTTTAAAGTATGGGAATCCACCTGAAATGGGATAACTCAGACAAAAAAACGAGCCTTTGGCTCGTTTTTTGCATTCTATAAGTATATTAAGGTGCGATAAAGAATAAGTGTCATAATAATGACGTTATATTTGTCTGATGCAGTTGTTTAACCTTTTTTGTTTTATATAATGTCAATAAATTGCCATATTGGGGCGTAAGATGATTGAGCGAACTGACATAAATAGTGTGCTTATGCAGATGAGAGCGTTGAAAGCAGACGCCCAGCAGGGTATTGGCCATGTCGGAAAACCGTCATCTTTGACATTGGATTCAGTACGCCCGGTTGAGAATGAAGGTTTTGGAGATCTCCTTAAAAACGCCATTGATAAGGTTAATGATACACAGATGGAAGCGAGCCGTATGGCAACCGCTTTTGAACAAGGAGATCCTCGGGTCGAGCTGACTCAGGTTATGATTCAGTTGCAGAAGGCCAGCGTTTCTTTTCAGGCGATGACTCAGGTGCGTAATAAATTGGTTGCCGCTTATGAAGATGTGATGAAGATGCCAATTTAATAATGATAAAAGATTTGGCTGAGCTGTTTTATGGATAACAATACTATGACGTTGCAAACAACAGGCGGTGGGATGATGTCTGGCTTTAATAAGCTGACAATCGTGCGCCAGTTTGGCCTGATGATCGGCTTGGCAGCCAGTATTGCTATTGGTTTTTCTGTTGTTTTATGGTCAAAAGCTCCCGACTATCGCGTGCTGTTCTCTAATCTGGAGTTTGTAGATGCTAACCAGGTAATAGAGCAGTTGAGGTTGTACAACATTCCTTATAAGTTCGAGGGTGATGGGCGTGCAGTGCTGGTGCCAGAAGAGTATGTGCATCAGGCAAGACTGAAGCTTGCCTCGGAAGGTTTTACTGTTGATAAAACGGTTGGCTTTGAGTTGATGGACCAGGACCAGGGGCTGGGTGCCAGTCAGTTTATGGAGAATGCCCGTTATCGGCGCGGCCTGGAGGGCGAACTGGCGCGAACGATCACCAGTATGATTGCTGTCAGGAATGCGCGCATCCATCTGGCTATCCCCAAAGATACGGTTTTTGTCAGAGATCAGCGAAAAACCAGTGCGTCTGTATTTTTAGAATTGTTTGCCGGGCGTAAGCTTGATCGTGGCCAGGTTGCCGCGATTGCTAATTTGGTGGCGTCTTCCATTCCCATGCTTGATGTGAAAGATGTGACGGTGGTAGATCAGCGCGGGCAGCTGCTTAATTCCCGGGATGAAGATGGCGATGTGGTTCTGGCGGCGAAGCAGTTTGAGTACTCGCGTAAAGTCGAAGAAACCTTGCTCAATCGCGTCAATAGCATATTGCTGCCTGTTGTCGGACAAGGGCGGTTTCGGGCAGAAGTATCTGCTGAGATTGATTTTACGTCAGTAGAGCAGACGGATGAGTTGTTTAATCCGGATTTGCCTGCGCTGAGAAGTGAGCAAACGGTTGATGAGAATAAAGTCGGAGTTGCCTCATCTGAAGGTGTTCCCGGTGCTTTGTCTAATCAGCCGCCAGGGCCGAGTGCTGTGCCCGAAGTGGCCGGGGGTGGAGTGGGTAATGGCGGAAGTTCAGTAGTACCTGGAAGTAATCGTAAACAGGCGACACGTAATTTCGAACTGGATCGCTCCATTTCCTATACAAAGCATCAGAGCGGACGTGTTGGGCGATTGTCAGTCGCAGTAGTGGTTGATGATTTGGTTGCGATCAATAGCGAAACAGGCGAGTCGACCAGAACTCCCTGGGCAGAGAATGAGCTGCAAAGGCTGAGAATACTGGTTCAGGATGCCGTGGGTTATGCTGCTGTCAGGGGAGATAGTGTCAATGTTATTAACTCTCCCTTTGTGGTTGAACAACCCTTTGTGCAGGAAGAAATCCCGATCTGGATGCAACCGTGGGTGTGGGATGTGGCAAAACAGGTTGGCGCTATTCTGTTTGTTTTATTGATGGTGTTTGGCATTCTTCGCCCTATCTTAAAAAGTTTGACCTCTACAGGTAAAACGGTTGCCGGAGCTAAGGATGAGGATGTCGGAGATGTTGCTGCTGAGCTGGAAGGGTTGGATGGTGGTGTGGTCGCCGATGATAAAGTGACTTTCGGTGAGCGTGGGGATAGTTTGCTGCCAACCCCCAATGAAAGCTTTGAATATCAACTTAATGCGGTGAGAAGCATGATTGCTGAAGATCCTGCGCGTGTTGCTCAGGCGATAAAACAGTGGCTTGGTAAAGATGAGCGCTGATACAGAGTTAACGGAAATTGAAAAAGCTGCCATCTTGCTGATTAGTCTGGGTGAGGAGGATGCGGCAGAAGTGCTGAAGCATCTGGGTCCTAAGCAGGTGCAGCTGATCGGTGAGGCAATGTCGCAGCTTGATAATGTTCCTCAATCGCGGGTGGAAGGTGTTGTTTCTGATTTTATGCATCTGGTCAGTGACCAGACCGGAATCGGCATCAATAACGACCGGTATATTCGGGCTATGCTTAATCAGGCATTAGGTGAAGAAAAAGCAAAAACCCTGCTTGACCGAATACTCATGAGTACTAATACATCCGGACTTGATACCATGCGCTGGATGGAGCCAAGGCAGATTGCAGAAACGATCCGCTTTGAGCATCCTCAAATTCAGGCGGTGATTGCTTCTTATCTTGATCCGGACCAGGCGGCTACCGTGCTGGGATTTTTTGATGATAAGGTGCGTTTAGATATCGTGATGCGTGTGGCGGCATTGGATCGTATTCAGCCCCAGGCGCTTCAGGAGCTTAATGATATGCTGGAAGGGCAGTTCAGTACGGCGCGTTCTGGTCAGTCGAGAACGCTCGGCGGTGTGAAGCAAGCCTCTGAAATTATGAATTTCATTGATAGCGCAATAGAAGCTGAGTTGATGGAGGGTATTCGCGAGGTTGATGATGGCTTGGCGACTCAGATTCAGGACCTGATGTTTGTCTTCGATAATTTAATTGATGTTGATGATAGAGGTATTCAGGTTATTCTGCGTGAAGTGTCCACTGATGTATTGATCATCGCCTTGAAGGGCGCTGAAACAGCCTTGCAGGAAAAAGTTTTCAAAAATATGTCTAAGCGTGCTGCCGAGTTGCTCCGTGATGACCTTGAGGCTAAAGGTCCGGTTCGTGTGAGTGAAGTTGAGGAAGCACAAAAAGAGATACTCACGGTTGCGCGACGACTGGCTGATGAAGGTGAGATCATGCTCGGTGGTGGTGGCGAGGAGATGCTCTAGGTCGTTCTTATGAAGTCATCAGATAATTTACCCTTTCGTTTTGATTCTGCAGAGCTGCAAAAGCCTCTGGGAAGCTGGTTGCTTCCCGAAGTTAATGGGCTGCATACCGTTGGTTTTCATACTAAAAAGGCTAAACCCAAAGCGGCCGAAATTACCGTTGTCGATGAAGAGATTTTTGCTGAAAAAGTGACATTGTCCGAGCTTGAGGAGATTCGTGAGCGTGCTTACGAGGAAGGTTTTAAAGCGGGAGAGGTCGCAGGTAATGAAGCGGGGCAGCTAGCGGGTGATCAGCGTGGTTATGCTGAGGGTCTTGAGCGAGGTAGGGTGGAAATTGATCAGCAGCTGGTGAAGCTTGAAGGCCTGCTGCAGGCACTGGATCAGCCGTTGCACGAGCAGCATGATCAGATCGCTGCGTTGGTGGTGGAGTTATCTACCCACATTGCTGAAGTAGTGACGAAACAGCAGGCGTGCGACTATAAAAGCATCATTCAGACCTCAGTAACTGAAGCTATCGCGCAGCTGCCCAAGCAATCGGGTGAGTTGCTCGTTACTGTTAATCCGCAGGATATGAGTGCATTAGCCTCGCTGGCAGAGAAGCACCAAGACCGATGGCGGTTGCTTGAGGATGCGGAGTTATCACCGGGAGGTTGTCGGGTATCTACCGATACGAGTGTGGTTGATTACTGCATGGAGTCCCGTTTTAGTGATGTTATAACACAATTGAAAAACAGACTGGCCGTACCGCATGGATTAAATGCTGAAGATGCTTCGTCTGCTGCTGATGAGCTTTTGGATAGTGAGAAGGGTGATGAGTCAGTTTGATTTGTCGCAGACTATTCGGGGGCTGATGAGTCCGGCATTGTCTGCGCCGGGACCGCGAATCGAAGGTCGAATTACCCGTTTAATTGGTTTGACAATTGAAGCGGTTGGTTTGCAGGTGGCGGTTGGCGATAATTGCTTAATCATATTGTCCTCCTCGCATGAAATTGAAGCTGAGGTTGTTGGCTTTTCCGGCGATAGAATCTATCTGATGCCTTTGCATGCGGTGGAAGGGCTTTCTGCAGGCGCAAAGGTTGTTCCTATGGGGGCGGGAAGAGGCGTGCCTGTCGGTTTCGGCTTGCTGGGGCGGGTGTTGAATGGTGTAGGCGAGCCGCTTGATGGAAAGGGTCCGCTAAACTGCCAGCAGACGGCCACACTGGCCGGTGAGATCATTAACCCTCTTGCTCGCTTTCCTATCGTTGATACACTCGACGTGGGTATTAAGTCGATCAACGCGCTTCTAACGGTCGGTAAGGGGCAGCGGTTAGGTTTATTTGCCGGTAGTGGTGTCGGTAAGTCTGTGCTGCTGGGTATGATGACACGAGCGACTGAGGCTGATATCACTATTGTAGGTTTAATTGGTGAGCGTGGCCGGGAAGTAAAAGAGTTTATAGATCACAATCTGGGGGCTGAAGGTTTAGCCCGTTCCGTTGTTGTAGCCTCGCCGGCTGATGATTCTCCATTGATGCGTTTACGAGCTTCGCAGCTGACAACCCGTATTGCCGAATATTTTCGGGCGCAGGGTAAAAGTGTTCTGCTGCTGATGGACTCGCTGACACGCTATGCGCAAGCACAAAGGGAGATAGCGTTGGCGATAGGTGAGCCGCCCGCGACAAAAGGGTATCCGCCATCGGTATTTGCTAAGCTACCCAAGCTGGTGGAGCGTGCCGGAAATGATGCGACAGGCAAGGGCTCTATTACCGCATTTTATACGGTATTAACCGAAGGTGATGATCAGCAGGATCCTATCGCTGATGCTGCCAGAGCAATACTGGATGGGCATATTGTATTGTCACGGCAACTGGCAGAGCAGGGGCACTACCCTGCGATTGATGTTGAAGCGTCTATCAGCAGGGCAATGCCGCAAATTGTTGATCAGAATCATTTGGCCACCGCGATGCGTTTTAAGCAGTTATACTCTAAATATCAGCAAAATGCGGATCTGATCTCTGTCGGTGCTTACGTCAGAGGGAGTGATCCGGGAACTGATTTTGCGATTGAGAGAATGCCAACGATGAATCAATTTCTGCAACAGGGTTTGACGGATGCTTTTGCTGTTGATGAGAGTCTTAAAATGCTGACAATGGCACTACAACCCAGCGAGCCGCCCAGATGAGCCAGAAGAAACGATCAAGCCGTTTAAAGGTTGTGTTGGATCTGGCCGAGAAGCGTAAAAAAGACGCCGAGCGTTTTCTTGCCGAGCATATTCAGAGAATTGAGTCGGATAAGCAGCAGTTACTACAGCTAGAGCAATATTTGTCAGAGTATCAGCAGTCCTATCGACAGGCGAGTGCGCAGGGCCTGTCTGTTGATAAATTACTTAACTACCAAGCATTTATGAATAAAATATCGGTTGCCATTGAGCAACATAAAAAATCAATGTTAATGAATCAGAAGCAGTTAGCGCTTGTGAAACAACATTGGGCGCAAATGCATGGTAAATATAAAGCGATAGACTCTCTGATCGTTAAGGCGCTCGATGCTGAGGCTAAAGTGGTCGACAAGGCGTTACAGAAACAGTTAGATGAGCGTTCGCAGCTAAATAAGATTAACTATATCTAGGCTTCTATAGCTAGGCTTCTATATATCTAAGTGCCTCGTTCGCATTATAAATTCATTGTTGTTTTATCGGCTCCTGTTTAGTTGGCCTTGATCTTGCTGTAGTTGTATTAATGTCAATATCAGTATTAGATTTGAATGGTGGAAAATGGAATGGCCTCTCAACTGACTCAGCTCAATATGCTTCTTCAGCCGTCCGGCGGACCTGTTGGCGGTACCGGTATAGGTACAGCTGCAGGTATAAAAGGTTCGCTCTTATCTGGCGGGGCTTTAGCTAACGGCTCACTACCTGCTGCAGTATCCTCCGAATTCAGTGCCTTGCTGAAAGAGATGGGCCTGGAGGAGCGTTTGGGAGAAAAGTTAGGGCAGAATTTAGGAGAGAGTTTGGGAAACAGTTCAGGCGAGAGCGGCTCGGTCTTGCCGGTCTCCGGTGAAGGCATTAATTTGCCTTTGGAAGGACAGGAGTTGCCATACCTGGCCGCTGTGTTGCCGTATTCACCTCCTCCGTTTGATATCATTGGCGCAGCTTCTGTTTCTGTTTCTTTGCCTGAAACTCTGAGCTCTTTAGTCGAGCCCGGATTGGCAAATAGTGTTAAGAGTGTAGCTGATACTGCTGCTAAGAGTGGTGCGTTAAGTAGTGCTTCGGGTGATGCTTTGGCAGCTCCTGTTTTAAGTCTGAAAGAGCAACCGGCTTCTCTGTTGGAGCCTGTCGTTAGCCAAGCTGGCAGAGCGGCAGCTCAAGACGCTCAGACAGCTCAGACAGCTCAGACAGCTCAGACAGCTCAGACAGCTCAGACAGCTCAGACAGCTCAGGCCGCTCAGGCCGCTCAGGCCGCTCAGACAGCTCAGACAGCTCAGCCAGCTCAGACAGCTCAGACAGCTCAGGCCGCTCAGACCGCTCAGACCGCTCAGACCGCTCAGACCGCTCAGACAGCTCAGACAGCTCAGGCCGCTCAGGCCGCTCAGGCCGCTCAGGCCGCTCAGACCGCTCAGACCGCTCAGACAGCTCAGGCCGCTCAGGCCGCTCAGACCGCTCAGACCGCTCAGACCGCGCAGGCCGCTCAGGCCGCTCAGACAGCGCAGACCTCTCAGACAGCGCAGACAGCCCAGACCGCTCAGGCCGCGCAGGCAGCTCAGACAGCACAGCAGGTGCCGTCGGCTGCGCAGGTTCAAAGTGAAAATGCTCAGGCTAAAAGTGCCGGCGTGGAGTCGATTATCAGTCGATCTGTTGAGGAGGCTCAACGTAAAGGTGATCGAATTAGCAAAGCTGAGTCCTCCATGACATCTGAAGGGCTAAAGGTACCTGAGGGATTGAAAATGAGTACGGGGCAGGAGCGGAGTGTTACCGCTGCGGCTGCTCCGATAGTGTTGCCTGTTGATGATGGCGTCAGTGAGAATCAACCGGTTTCATTACAAGTACCGTTAGCGCAGAAGAAAGAGTTACCGTTCGGTAATTCAGCGTTAGCCACTGGGGCCTCTGAGCCGCAAGAGGCGACTACGGCAAGGGATCGGTCTAATGACCTGCATTTGTTGGGATCGACACACCAGCCTACATTGGTTAAACCGGCTTCTGGTGTCCAGGTTCAGATGCCGGCCGGCATGACACCCGTGCATCCCGGATGGCAGCAGGCGATGTCGGAACGAGTAATGTGGGCGGCTAATCAGAATGTTCAATCGGCGACGATTCAACTGGATCCTCCGGAATTGGGGTCTTTGATGGTGAAGCTGCATATTTATCAGGATCAGGTGAGTGTGACCTTTACCTCGCCGCATGCGAATGTCAGGGATGCGGTTGAACAAAGTATGCCAAGATTGCGTGAAATGATGGCAGAGCAGGGGTTGGATCTTGGTGAGTCGTTAGTTAATGATCACTCGTCTGAGCAGGGCCGCAGGCAGCGAGAGATGTTTACCGATAATGGTTATGAGTCAGTGCCTGAGCAAAATGTAGAGATGCCAGAAAAAAGCAGTGTCGGATTATCTTTGGTAGATTATTATGCATAAGCGATAGTCATCCTATCTATATGTTATATTTAAAGTGTTCGTTTGGTTAACGTGTTAATGGCTAGTATAAGCAGGAGGTAGGATGGCAGAGGAGATAACAGCTGAAGGGGCGGTTGAAGGCGGTAAGTCGAAGAAGAAGCTCATTATATTTGCAGTGATCGGGGCCTTATTAGTCGCTGCATTAAGTGCGGGAGCTGCTTATTTTTTATTGGGACCTTCTTCTGACAATTCTGCGGCTGAAACGGAGCCGGTCCGTAAACAAGCGATTTACTCAAAAGTGCGTACATTAGGCGGGAAACCTTCATTTGTGGCAACGTTAAAGTCTGCCGATGGAAGACGCCATTACCTCAGAACTTTTGTAGAAGCTAAAAGCAGAGAGCAGGATGTGGTTGATGCGTTAACGCTGCATATGCCTTTAGTGGTTTCGCGTCTGAATGAACTATTTAGTTCTCAGTCTTTCGAAGACTTGCAATCTATTGAGGGTAAAGAGAAGTTGCGTCAGGAATCGACCCGATTGGTTCAGGAGTTTTTACAAGAAAAAATTGGTAAACCGGGCATCGAGAAAATTTTATTTACTGATTTTGTAATGCAGTAGAGTCGGGAGACTGAAGCTTAATGTCGGTTAAAGATCTTTTATCTCAAGAAGAAATTGACGCGTTGCTGCATGGTGTTGACGATGGAGATGTTGACACGGCGGAAGAGCCTGAAGAGTATGAGCGCGGTGAAGTTCGGCCTTACGACCTGGCAAGCCACGAGCGCATTGTTCGTGGCAGGATGCCAACGCTTGAGATGATCAATGAGCGCTTTGCGCGCTTCACTCGTACCAGTTTGTTTAATTTATTAAGAAAAACAATAGATGTCACCGTGGGTGGTGTGCAAGTCATGAAATATGGTGACTACATCCATACACTGTATGTCCCGACCAGTATGAATTTAGTGAAAGTTCCTCCGTTGAGAGGGACTGCTTTGTTTATTATGGATGCCAAGCTTGTGTTCAAGTTGGTGGATAATTTTTTTGGTGGCGATGGGCGTCATGCAAAAATTGAAGGGCGCGACTTTACCCCAACGGAAACACGCTTGGTGTATAAAACACTGGATCTGTTTTTTGCCGATTTGGTGGAAGCATGGAAGCCCGTCATGGAGTTGTCGTTTCAGCGGGTAGGTCATGAAATGAATCCAGCCATGGCAAATGCCGTCAGTCCATCAGAGGTCGTGGTTGTCAGCACTTTTCAGGTGGATCTTGAGGGAGGTACAGGTGAGTTTCATATCACCATGCCGTACTCAATGCTAGAGCCGATACGTGATCTGTTGATATCAGGTTTTCAGCGATCAGAAAATGAAAAAGATGATCGATGGGTGAAAGCCCTGAGAAGAGATATTGTGCTCGCTCCTCTGAATATCAGCTTGCGCGTTGCTGAGCGAGAGCTTACCCTGCGTCAGGTCTTGGCGCTTCAGCCGGGTGACATTATTCCTATTGAAATACCAGAAAACTTAACGCTGAGAGCCAACTCAGTGCCTGTCTTCAGTTGTAAAATGGGAACATCGCGTGGCAATCTTGCTGTTAAAATCGTAGACCAAGTCGCAAAGCATGAATAATGCATAAACTGCCAGAGTTATCTGTATGAGTAATGAAAAAGATAATACTGAGGTAGATGCCGATCAGCAGGCAATGGCTGATGAGTGGGCTTCTGCTTTAGAGGAACAAACGGGGCAAGCTGCCTCTGTTGATTTTGATGAGTTGAAAGACGATTCTGTACCGATATCTGATCCGAAATTGGATGTGATTCTTGATATTCCGGTGACTTTGTCGATGGAGGTAGGAAATACTGATATTTCCATCAGAAGCTTATTACAGCTAAGTCAGGGATCGGTTGTAGAGTTGGATAGGGTTGCCGGAGAACCACTGGATGTGATGGTTAATGGTACCCTGATTGCTCATGGCGAGGTTGTGGTCGTTAATGATCGCTATGGTATTCGGTTGACGGATGTTATTAGTCCTCAAGAGCGTATTAAGCATCTTCGCTAATGAAAAATTACTTATATGGCTATTACGTGTTTGCCGGGCTCGCGCTGTTTTCCAGTACGCTTATTGCAGCTGAAGAGTCGGCTGGAGAGTTGGCTGGAGAAACAGCCAGGGAGACGACCAGGGAAGCAGTTAAAGAGGCGGCTATAGAGCCAGCAGCGCCGATTAGTCAGGATGTTTTGACATCTCAGGCAATTATGCAGATGTTGCTTGGGCTGGCATTGGTTGTCGTCGTTATTTTATTACTCGCCTGGGCTTTACGTCGGGTATCCAATTTACATCAGTCTCATCAGAAGATGAAAATAGTCTCTTCCTTGTCCCTGGGAACTCGCGAACGGGCAGTGCTGATCGAGGTGGGAGATCGGCAATTGCTGCTAGGGGTGGCTGCCGGGCATGTTTCTTTATTAGAGTCTTTTCCTGAAAAAGTGATATCGACAGCGCCCAAAAGCGAATTTGCAAAGACGCTTAAAGACAGTATGAAAGAAAGTATTGTTGCAGGAGACTCTAAATGAGGGGTGTCTTGCTGATAATATTGTTTCTGTTTTCGGGTATTGCCATGGCGGCTGATGTCGGCATCCCGGCTTTTAACCTGACAACTAATGAGGCCGGCGCTCAAACCTACAGTGTGACGATCCAGATCCTTGCATTGATGACCATGCTGACATTCCTGCCAGCCATGATCATGATGATGACGTCGTTTACGCGAATAATTATAGTATTTGCTATATTGCGTCAGGCATTAGGCTTGCAGTCAACACCCTCCAATCAGATTATGGTTGGGCTGGCATTATTTCTGACATTTTTTATTATGACGCCCGTGCTTGAAGAGGTAAATCAGGTGGCGGTGCAGCCCTATCTGAATGAAGAACTTACTACCCTTGAGGCAGTTGAAGCTGCAGGTCTGCCTTTTCATCGTTTTATGATGCATCAAACCAGAGAAAATGATCTGAATTTATTTTTGCGTCTGGCGCAATCACCGCCTGTAGAGTCGTCCGAGGAGGTGCCTTTTACTGTGCTGGTGCCTGCTTTCGTCACCAGTGAGTTAAAAACAGCATTCCAGATAGGCTTTATGCTTTTTATTCCTTTTCTGGTGATTGATTTGGTGGTTGCCAGTGTGTTGATGGCGATGGGTATGATGATGCTTTCGCCGGTTATTATTTCATTGCCATTTAAAATAATGCTATTCGTTCTGGTGGATGGTTGGGCTATGATTATCGGTACACTGGCGGCCAGTTTCGGAATCTAGGAGTTCTGCATGACACCTCAACTATTACTGGATGTATTCGGCGAGGCAATATGGCTGATTATTACCCTGGTGTTGGTAATTGTTGTGCCAAGTTTGCTGGTAGGGCTATTGATAGCAATTTTTCAGGCAGCCACTCAGATAAATGAGCAAACATTAAGTTTTTTGCCGCGCTTAATGGTGATTTTGCTGATTATTCTGGCCATGGGGCCATGGATGATTACCAAACTCATGGATCAATTTAATAAAATTTTTGAAAGTATACCGATGATGATCGGGTAGCGTATGCTGGATATAAGTCTGCTGCAGATTGAGCATTGGGTATCCGCTTTTTTATTTCCTTTTTTTCGTATAGCGTCATTTTTAATGGCGATGCCAATGATTGGTACTCAGTTGGTGCCTGCCCGTATCCGTATGGGTTTGGCCATGGGTATCACTGCCGTTCTGGTTCCGGTACTGCCTGCTCCCCCTGTTGCTGATGGTTTAACCTTGCATACCTACGTTTTGATTGCGCAGCAGATTCTGATCGGTGCAGCGCTTGGGTTTGCGTTGCATATTATGTTTGAGATTTTTGCTGTGGGTGGGCAGTTAATTGCAAACCAGATGGGGTTGGGTTTTGCGTCTATGACGGATCCGGTTAACGGCGTCTCTGTTGTTGTGTTGGGGCAGTTCTATCTGATGTTGACAATGTTACTGTTTCTTGCAATGAATGGGCATTTAGTCATGTTAAATGTGATTACTCAGAGTTTTGATATTATTCCGGTGACAATGATTAACTTTGCGGCCATCAAGTTTATGGATATTGCGTTGGCCGGTACCTGGATGTTTAGTGGCGCGTTGTTGATGGCGTTGCCGGCAGTCACCTCGTTGCTGGTGATTAATCTGTCTTTTGGCATCATGACTAAGGCGGCGCCTCAGTTGAATATTTTTGCAATTGGCTTTCCTTTTACTATGGTGATGGGGTTGCTGATTACCTGGATCAGCCTGTCTGGCTTTTTGGGGCAATTTGAATTAATTGCTGATCATGCCTTAGGTGTGATCGCGCAATTGATCGAGGTATCTGATGGCTGAAGAAACGGGGCAGGAAAAAACAGAAGACCCCACACCCAAGCGCCTTCGCGAAGCTCGCGAGAAAGGCGATATCCCCCGCTCTAAAGAACTTAATGCTACGGCCTTGTTGTTGGCTGCTGCCGGAGCGATGCTGCTTTTTGGAACCAGTGCTGCGCAACGAACGGCGGCTATGATGGCTGCGAATTTTGAACTTAGCAGAGAAGAGTTGTTTGATAGTCGTTTAATGTTAATCCATTTTGGTGCTTCAGTTCAGGAGATGATCTGGGCGGTGCTGGGGTTTATGGTGATGGTGGCTCTGGCTGCGTTGATTGGGCCTATAGCGTTAGGTGGGCTTAACTTCAGTGCGGATTCAATACAGCCAAAGATGAGTCGCCTTAATCCATTAGCGGGCCTTAAGCGTATGTTTTCTGTGAAAGCATTGGTTGAGTTGGCTAAGGCGTTCGCGAAATTTGTCTTGGTTGCTGCATTTGCTATTACTGTGCTGACTATTCTCACACCAGAGCTTTTTGCATTAGGCGGGCAAGATGTACGGGTAGCGATAGCCCACGCTGTTGAATTGGTGGGTTGGTCCTTTCTGGTGATCAGCAGTAGCTTGATCCTTATCTCCTTGGTTGATATCCCTTTTCAGTTACATGATTATTCTGAAAAATTGAAAATGACGCTGCAGGAAGTTAAAGATGAAATGAAAAACACCGAGGGAAAGCCCGAAGTTAAGGGGCGGATTCGCCAGATGCAACGTGAGATAGCGCAACGCCAAATGATGACAGAAGTGCCGACTGCTGATGTCGTGATTACGAATCCAACGCACTATGCCATCGCTTTGAAATATGTTTCAGGTGATCGTGATGCGCCTATCGTTGTGGCTAAGGGGGCTGATTTTGTTGCCCTGAAAATTCGTGAAATAGCTAAGGAGCATGATGTTCCGGTTTTATCCACCCCGCCTCTTGCCAGAGCCTTGTATTACAGTACGGAGATAGATCAGGAAGTGCCTTCTGCGCTTTATAAGGCCGTCGCTCAAGTGTTGGCTTATGTTTTTCAGCTTAAACGTTTTAAGGCTAATCAATCGGAGAAACCGGTTCCTTTGCGTGATAAAGATATTAATATTCCTCAAGATTACCAGCACGAGTAAATCGCGGCTCGAAAATTGCATATATAAACGCTAAACGTGTTATTTATTTGGATATAAGTTGTTATTCCGCCAAATAAATGGCGTTATTTTTTTTGTGCTGTTTTTTTGACGCGAGATCGTATTGGATAAGGCTGTCTTTCTTAGTAATGCACGAGGTTTTAGCCAGGGTAACCTTGGCGTGCCGTTCCTGTTGCTGATTATTTTGGCGATGGTGACATTGCCCGTGCCTACCTTTCTGCTCGATATGCTATTTACCTTTAACATTGCTTTATCGATCGTCGTTCTTTTGGTCGGTATTTATGCTTTACGTCCGCTGGATTTTGCCGTTTTTCCTACTATTTTGCTGGTCGCAACGCTGATGCGTTTGGCGTTGAATGTTGCTTCAACACGCGTTGTTCTACTTCATGGGCATGAGGGCGGAGATGCAGCAGGGAAAGTCATTGAGGCATTTGGTTCCGTTGTTATTGGCGGTAACTATGTCGTTGGTATCATAGTATTCCTGATACTGGTGATTATTAATTTTGTAGTAGTTACCAAAGGCGCGGGGCGAATCTCTGAAGTGAGTGCCCGATTTACCCTGGATGCTATGCCCGGTAAGCAAATGGCAATTGATGCTGATCTTAATGCGGGTCTGATTAATCAGGATGAAGCTAAAGTCAGACGCCAGGATGTTACTCAGGAAGCCGATTTTTATGGTTCTATGGATGGTGCTTCAAAGTTTGTGCGAGGTGATGCTGTTGCCGGAATATTGATTTTGGTTATCAATATTCTGGGTGGGTTGATGATTGGAATGATTCAGCATGACCTGTCTTTTGAGGTGGCCGCTGAATACTATGCGTTGTTGACTATCGGCGATGGACTGGTTGCTCAGATCCCTTCCTTGCTGTTGTCTACAGCAGCCGCCATTATGGTGACACGTCAAAATAGTGCTCAGGATATGGGTAAGCAGATTATCAGCCAGCTGTTTGCCTCGCCTAAGGCACTGATTGTGGCCGCTGCTATTCTCGGGATTATGGGGAGCGTGCCGGGAATGCCGCATGTGGCTTTCTTGTCTCTTGCAGCTGTCGCGGGAGGGAGCGCCTGGTGGATGATTAAAACTAAAGCGCAAGCAGATGCGCTGGCGAGCGAAGAGGAAAAGCAGTCCAGGCCCGCAGCGGATTCAGAATCAGTTGCTGAACATAAAGAGTTAGACTGGGCAGACGTTATGCCGGTTGACATGATAGGGCTGGAAGTCGGCTACCGATTGATTCCGATGGTTGATAAATTGCAGGGCGGTCAGTTACTCAACAGAATAAAAGGCGTGAGGAAAAAACTTTCTCAGGACTTGGGCTTTTTGGTGCCGTCTGTTCATATAAGGGATAATCTTGATTTAATGCCGGGAGCTTACCGGATTACTTTAATGGGTGTTATTGTAGGTGAAGCTGAAATATATCCTGATCGGGATCTGGCAATTAACCCCGGACAAGTTTTTGGTACGTTAAAGGGTGTTGATGTGAAGGACCCTGCTTTTGGTCTGGATGCAACCTGGATCGAGTTAGGGCTGCGCGAGCAGGCCCAGACGCTGGGTTATACGGTGGTGGATGCCAGTACAGTGGTCGCGACGCATTTAAATCAGATATTGCAGAGTCATGCGCATGAATTGCTGGGTCATGAGGAGGTGCAGCAGTTATTAGATATGCTGGCTAAAAGCTCGCCTAAACTGGTTGAGGATCTGGTTCCGGCTAAGCTATCGATCAGTAGCCTGTTAAAAGTATTGCAAAACCTGCTGATGGAGCAGGTGCCACTGAAAGACTTCAGAAGTATTGCTGAGGCTTTATCTGAAGCGGTAGCCAGAACACAAGATCCTGTAGCGTTAACAGCAGCGGTTCGCGTGGCAATATCGCGATTGATAGTCCAGACTATCAACGGCTCTGATATGGAGATTCCTGTGATTACTATGGATCCGCAACTAGAGCAGTTGCTGCTAAATTCAGTGCAGCAGAGTCAGCAAGCAGGAGAAAGTGGCATGGTGCTTGAGCCGGGTATGGCTGAGCGTTTGCAAAGTTCATTGGTTGATGCAGCGCAAAAGCAGGAGATGATGGGGCAGCCTTCTATTTTATTAGTCGCTGCGCCTGTCCGGCCACTTATGTCGAAATTTGTTCGTTATAGCGAACAGTTGATACATGTGCTCTCTTATCAGGAAATACCTGAAAATAAAAAAATTACCATCGTGGCAACAGTAGGCGGCCAGAATGCATAAGTTGGCGATGTTAATTGCTCATCATAGGTGGGTTATCTATGAAAGTTAAACGTATATTTGCCCCTGACATGCGTCAGGCTATGCGTCGGGCACGAGAAGAAATTGGTCCTGATGCTGTGATTGTTTCAAACCACCGGGTCGCGGGTGGGGTCGAGGTTGTGGCTGCGCATGAGCATGAATTTGAAGCCGCTCAGGCTGAATTTAAACGCGAATATGAAAAGAAAAAACGTAAGGAAGATCAGGTACGTGTTCTGACCGCAGATCGAAGCCGGCAGGCATTGGACGATGAGCTGAAACAAGCCCGGATGCGTATCGCCGAAGCGAGTGAGCAGGCTGAAAAAGAAACCCCCTATCATGCGGAAGGTAAACGTAACCTTCAAATCGAGCAGGATGATGAAGATGATCTACAATCAATACTGGCATCATTAAAAACCCGTCAGGAAGCAAGAAAGGCTGAATTGCTCGATGATGAAGATCCGTTAGAAGCGCCGGACAATAAACCAGATGTTTTGTCGCAGGATCACTTAGCTATCGAGAGCATGCAACAGGAAATTCAGCAACTGAAGGCTTTACTTGAGCAACAGATGCAGACCCCTTCCCGAAAAATCTGGGTAGAAGAGGCGCCGCAACGAAAGCAGGCTGCTCCTGTTGGTGTAGAGGGGAAGTTGATTAAACGATTCGAAAGAATGGGTCTGAATGATACCTTGATTGCTCAGCTGATCCGAGGTCTTGAAAGCGATCTGGATATCGCCAAAGCATGGCGCATTACCTTGTCTAAATTAACTGATGCTGTGCCGGTTATGAGTGAAGATTATATCGATCGCGGAGGCATGATTGCTTTTGTTGGTCCGACAGGTGTTGGAAAAACAACTTCAATTGGTAAATTGGCAGCGCGCTATGTACTTCGTCATGGTAGTGCAGGCCTGGCGTTAGTCACGACTGATACCTATCGTATTGCTGCACACGAACAATTAAAAACTTTCGGGCGGATATTGGATGTACCGGTACGCGTAGTTGATGAAAATAATACATTGGATGAAGTGTTGTTGTCGTTGCGTGGTAAGCGCCTGGTACTGATAGATACGGCTGGAATGAGTCAGCATGAGGGCCCGAGTGAGGCTCAGAAAGAGATGTTGAGCGGCGTTTCGGTAAGGTTGAAAAAACTACTGGTGCTTTCGTGTTCAAGCCAGCGGCAAGTGCTTGAGGATGCCTACGATAATTATCAGAGTATTGGTTTGAATGGTTGTGTTCTCAGTAAGTTGGATGAATCCGGAAGTCTGGGTGAGGCCTTGGCTTTGGTGGTAGAGAAAGCTTTGCCTATTGCTTATGTTACTGACGGGCAAAAAGTGCCTGATGATATTGAAGTTGCGCAACGGAACGATCTTGTGAGCCGTGCAGTGATTACTGCACAAAAAACACTGGAAAGAGAGCGTACTCGTGCGTTGTCGGCAACAGGAGGAACATCTGCACTTTCGTCGGCTGGATAAGGGCAGAGCATAAACAATGAAGAAGCAGCACTCAGTTAAAGTGATAGCGGTCACCGGTGGTAAAGGCGGCGTTGGTAAAACCAATGTGTCAGTTAACCTATCTATAGCGTTGGGCGAAATGGGACAGCGGACTGTGCTGATGGATGCCGATCTTGGTTTGGCTAACGTCGATGTTATGTTGGGCTTGCGTCCGAAAAAGAATATTAGTGATGTTCTTTCAGGTGAGTGTAATCTAACCGATGTCATGCTGGATGTGACAGAAAATGTGCGCATTGTTCCTGCCTGCTCCGGCACACAGGAAATGACATCGTTAAGTGCACATGAACACGCAGAATTGGTCTATGCTTTTAATGAGGTTGCCGAAGAGATCGATGTTCTGGTAATTGATACGGCTGCAGGTATTTCTGAATCGGTGATTAGCTTTGTACGTGCGGCGCAAGAGGTGCTGGTGGTGGTATGCGATGAGCCTACCTCTATTACCGATGCGTATGCGCTTATCAAGCTATTAAATCGTGATTATCGGATGACTCGTTTCAGGGTGTTGGCAAATATGGTGGAAACAGATACAGAAGGAAGGAATATGTTTAACAAACTTTCGACTGTTACTGATCGCTTCCTGGATG
The DNA here is from genome assembly GCF_900113275.1 of Neptunomonas qingdaonensis. Classification (GTDB taxonomy): domain Bacteria; phylum Pseudomonadota; class Gammaproteobacteria; order Pseudomonadales; family Balneatricaceae; genus Neptunomonas; species Neptunomonas qingdaonensis. Next base: position 205,684 of record NZ_FOOU01000002.1, on the reverse strand, counting down.
TAACGCTTCAATACGTCGGCTCAATCCCTTATGATGAGCATGTTCGCAAGTCGGTGCGTCGCCAAACTCCTGTTTTAAAAGCTTTTTCTAAATGCAAAGCGGCACTTGCTTACCGGCAGCTTGCTAAAAAAGTAGATGACTGGCCAGTCCAGGATGCTCCGCGAGGGCATCTCGAGTTCTTCGTTGAACGGCTGGTTCAGGGTGTTTAATTCCGGGTCTGGAAAGGGGCTCCATGTATAACCCGCTAAATATTACGTCAAGTCACGATTTGATTGAACAGTATGCACCGCTGGTAAAGCGTATCGCCTATCATTTAATGGGGCGCTTGCCTGCCAGTGTTATTGTCGATGATCTCATACAGTCCGGCATGATCGGCTTACTTGAGGCCGCCAAGAAGTACGATGCTTCTAAGGGTGCCAGTTTTGAAACCTATGCTGGAATTCGTATTCGGGGGTCAATCATTGATGAAGTGCGCCGTGGTGATTGGACGCCGCGCTCTGTGCATCGTAATGGTCGCCGTATTACACAAGCTATTCAGACAATTGAAGCTGCACTGGGGCGAGATGCCACCGATAGCGAAATAGCAGCAGAAATGGATATCAGTGTAGCGGATTATCATGACCTGCTTAAAGATTCACACGAAAGTCGCCTCTTTAGCTTTGAAGAGATGACCAATGATAGTGATGATCGACCGGGAGAGCAGTTGGCTGGAGTTGAGCCAAGTCCGGTAGCTCATACGGAAAAAAACGCCTTTAAGCTGGCGCTGGCGAGTGCTATCGATTCGCTGCCTGAGCGGGAAAAACTAGTGCTGGCACTTTACTATGATGAAGAACTGAATCTTAAAGAAATCGGTGAGGTGTTGGGTGTTAGTGAATCAAGGGTAAGTCAAATTCACAGTCAGGCAGCTCACCGGCTTCGTGGTCGGCTGAGAGATTGGCAATAAAACTCTCGAAAAAAATGCCCGAATTCTCCATTTTCTGAAAAAATGGTCTAAATTCTAATCAGGATAAACGTTAAATCAGATCCATTCTCTTAATGTTTCTGAATGGGGGATATCGTCTTGAAAAAAGACATCAAAATTCTTGTAGTTGATGACTTTTCAACAATGAGACGAATTATAAAAAATCTGCTTCGTGACCTGGGTTTCACCAATGTTGTTGAAGCCGATGACGGTAAAACAGCAATGCCTATTTTGCAGCAGGGTGAGGTTCAGTTTCTGGTTACGGATTGGAATATGCCGGGTATGACAGGCATTGACTTGGTTCGCGCTGTTCGTGCTGACCCTAAGATGGCGGGTATGCCTATCTTGATGGTGACAGCAGAAGCTAAGCGGGAACAGATTATTGCTGCTGCCCAGGCTGGCGTTAACGGTTATGTTATAAAGCCTTTTACTGCGGCTGTCCTGAAAGGAAAAATAGATAAAATATTTGACCGCATCGGAAGCTAATCTGTTTAAGGAAGTGAATTATTATGTCTGAAGCAGATTGTTCTCAGGGGCTGGATGGCTTTGAGGCGTTATTGCAGGCTAAAGCGAATGAGCTGGTGTCTGTGCTGGATAGCGGCGATATAAATAGTGGCTTGAACATTATTAACGAGCTTCAGCAGGTGAAGCATCTGGCTTTTTATAATGAGGTCGGCTATTTGACCCGTGGATTACATGAGGCCATTAAATCTTTTTCTGATGATGCAAAAGTCCATACTGAACCAGGCAACGGGAAAGCTGATTCCATTCACGGGATGGCAGATGCCTCTCAACGTTTAAGCTATGTTATTGAGCTGACAGAGAAGACTTCTCACGACACTATGGATCGTGTTGATAAGTCATTAGCGCTAGTGGATAAACTGGATCAACAGAGCGGCCGTTTTGTGGATCTGCTTTCGTTGGTCGGGCAGCTTGAATCTGAGTTTGAAGGTTTACATGGTGTCTACGATCGGACGAATCAGCTTTCTAAAGAATCAGAAATGGCGGTAAAAGATTTACGCCATGAGTTAACTGAAATACTGGTTTCTCAAAGCTATCAGGATATTACCGGGCAACTTATCCGACGTGTAATCACACTGGTAACTCAGGTTGAGGGTAGCTTGGTTCAATTAATGGATATGGCTGCCAAGGTTGAGCGAATTAGTGGCTTGAATGCCGGCCAATCCCAGGTTGAGACTAAAGAAAAAGCGAAAAAAGATCCGATTGAAGCAGAAGGGCCGCAACTGGCTGGAAAAAATAACCCGGGTGTGGCTGCTGATCAAGATGATGTTGATGATTTGCTTTCCAGTCTGGGTTTTTGAATAGGAGCTTCCAATGAGCTTGGATGTTGACCACGAGATTCTCGAAGATTTTCTTGTTGAGGCAGGAGAAATACTGGAGCAACTATCTGAGCAGCTAGTTGATTTGGAAAAGTGCCCTGAGGATAAAGACCTTCTTAATTCTATCTTTCGCGGATTTCATACGGTTAAAGGTGGTGCTGGTTTTTTGCAGTTGGACGCAATGGTGGAATGTTGTCATAACGCCGAGAACTTGTTTGACCTGCTTCGTAATGGCAGTGTTAAGGTCAGCCCTGAGCTCATGGATGTGGTATTACAGTCGCTGGATGCTGTCAATGTCATGTTTAGCAATGTGCGTGCTGGTGAAGAACCTGAACCGGCCTCTCCGGCATTATTGAGAAGCCTTGCTGATTTCGCGGCAGGGAAAGCGAGTACCTCTCTTAGCGTAGCGCGAAGCGAGCCTGTTGAGTTGCTTGCAGAAGCCGCAGTAGAGAAGGACGTAGTTGACACTACGCTTACGCAAGAAAAAAATTCTGTGCATGCCTCTGCAAACGAAGAGTTTGATTTATTACTGGATGATGTGCTGCCGGAATTGGGTAGTAATTTGCCATCAGCAGATGATGACTTAATCACTGAAGATGAATTTGAAGCCTTGCTGAATGATCTGCATGGAGAGCATGGTACGCCAGGGGTTTTCGTAAAACCTGATGTAATAGAGAGCGTATCGTCTTCGGTTAATGATCTGATTTCTGAAGACGAGTTTGAAAACCTGTTGGATGAGTTACAGTCTCATGGTCAGGGTGCGTTCGTCAGTACTGATAGTCCTATAGCCTCTTCTGTTGCTGCTCCTGCTCCTGGTCCTGTAGCTGTGGAGTCTAAGGTTGCTCCGGCTGTTGAACCGGAAGCGATCCCTAAGGCCGCACCGCTCAGTACTGCGCAGCCACCACAATCGGTACAGGCCAGTAAACCGGTGGCGGCTGAGAGCAACGTTCGTGTTGATACGCGTTTACTGGATAAAATCATGAATATGGTAGGTGAGCTGGTGCTGGTGCGTAACAGGCTGGTTCGCTTGGGTGGTGCCCGTGAAGATGAAGAGATGGGCAAAGCGCTTGGCATCTTGGATATGGTAACCGCTGATTTACAAATGTCTGTCATGAAAACCCGTATGCAGCCGGTTAAAAAGGTTTTTGGTCGTTTTCCCCGGTTGATTCGGGATTTGTCCCGAAATTTAAAAAAAGAGATTCGTCTTGAATTACACGGCGAAGAAACGGATCTGGACAAGAATTTAGTAGAAGCTCTGGCTGATCCTCTTATCCATTTAGTCCGGAATTCAGTAGATCACGGTATAGAGTCGCCCGAAATTCGTGAAGCCTCAGGGAAGTCGCGAGAAGGTCAGGTGATACTCTCTGCGGAGCAGGAAGGTGATCATATTCTATTGATCATACAGGATGATGGCGCCGGCATGGATCCTGAAAAATTACGTAGCCTTGCCGTTAGCCGTGGAATGCTTGAACAGGAAGCCGCTAACCGTCTCACTGAGCAGGAGTGTTTTAATTTAATCTTTCAGGCGGGTTTCTCGACTAAGACCGAAGTTTCTGATGTCTCAGGTCGTGGCGTAGGCATGGATGTGGTTAAAACCAAAATTACGCAGCTGAATGGTACGCTACATATTGATTCTGTGATGGGACAGGGGACGCGTATCGCAATCCAGGTGCCGTTAACTTTGGCCATTATGCCTACCTTAATGGTCATGCTTGAAGATCAGGCGTTTGCATTACCTTTGGTAAACGTAAATGAGATTTTCAATCTGGATCTGACAAAAACAAATATTGTTGATGGGCAGCAGGTTATTATTGTTCGGGATCAGGCGTTGCCTTTGTTTCATTTGAAACGTTGGTTGGTGGCAGGTCAGGAAAATGCCGAATTACCTGCGCAGGGGCATGTTGTTATTCTTACTGTAGGTACGTTACGAGTTGGCTTTGTCGTAGATCAATTAGTGGGTCAGGAAGAGGTGGTCATTAAACCATTGGGCACTATTTTGCATGGTACACCAGGCTTGTCTGGCGCTACGATTACAGGGGATGGACGCATTGCGCTTATCATTGATATTCCAAATCTACTGAAACGTTACGCGTCTTAGTGTGTTTCTGCCTGTGCAGGGGTTCTCATGCCGGTAAAAGTATTAATCGTTGATGACTCCAGCTTTTTCAGGCAACGCATAACTGATTTTCTATCAAGCGATAAGCGACTGGAAGTGATCGGCACCGCGTCTAATGGCCGTGAAGCTGTAGAGCTGACTAAGCAGTTGAAGCCAGATGTAGTTACTATGGATGTGGAAATGCCTTTGTTAAACGGCATTGATGCTGTACGTATCATTATGCGTGATAACCCAACCAATGTGTTGATGCTGTCATCCCTTACTCATGAAGGGGCGCAAGTTACTTTACAGGCGCTTGAGGCTGGGGCGGTAGATTATCTGACAAAAGATATCCGCTCTTGGGTTAATAAATCTAATTCGATGCAAAATGATTTAGTTGAGCGGATTGTCGCGCTTGGCAGAAGTAAGCATCGGCATGATCGGTCTGCGTTCGCAGTGCAGCCCCCCAAAGCGGACCCGCCTTCAGTTGTTCACTCTCCCAGGACGGCAGCCGTTCAAGCTGACAGTCTTTCTCAACAGCAACAAAACCCAAGAGCGATTCAGAGAAAAAGCACCTTTACCAATACCGGAGCTAAGTCTGGTGTTAGCAATGGATCTGCTGCTAGCAATGGATCTGTTGTTAGCAGTGGCGCTGCAGAACTACTGGCCAGAAAGCGTGGAGGTAAAAAAGCTAGTTTTCCAGATAGCTGCAAGTTGGTCGTTATTGGCGCTTCAACCGGTGGTCCTGCGGCGTTACAAACGATTCTGACGGGCTTGTCAGCATCATTTCCATACCCTCTGCTGCTTGTGCAGCATATGCCAAAAACCTTTACCTCCGTTTTTGCTACCCGGCTGAATCAGCAATGTAGCATTGAAGTAAAAGAAGCAGAAGATGGCGATAAGCTGAAGCCAGGATGCGCATTATTAGTACCGGGGGGGCATCAGGTGATGATAGACAGCCGTCATTCTGACCGTGTTAGAATTTTACCAGGTGATGAGCGAATGACGTATCGCCCGAGTGTCGATGTGGCATTTGGCGCAGCGGCAAAAGTATATGCTAATAAGGTGTTGGCCATTATCTTGACGGGTATGGGAGCAGACGGTGCAGAGGGTGCTCGTTTACTTAAGCAGGCAGGAGCAGTTATGTGGGCTCAGAATGAAGCTAGTTGTACTATCTATGGAATGCCGCAAGCAATTGTAAAGGCAGGATTAGCTGACGATATTTTAGATCTGAACGATATAGGTCCACTTTTGATGAATCGCGGAAAGCTCTGAGGCAGTTGTTACTGAGTATCCGTGTAATAGGGTTCTAATTGATAGCGTTATCAGTTTTTGTCGTTAATCTAGACGCAGTCATAACGGGAATAGGCTATGCAGGTTTGGGCAATTGCCAATCAAAAAGGTGGGGTTGGAAAAACAACGACTGTCGTTACATTGGCGGGATTATTAGCCGAAGTTGGATACAGTGTTTTGATGGTTGACCTTGATCCGCATGGCTCATTGACCAGTTATTTTCATTATGATCCGGATGAATTGGATCACAGTGTCTATGACCTGTTTGTAACGCAGAGTGATGTGACGGCTAAACAGGTTGATTCACTGTTGTGCAACACGTCAGTCGAGCAAATCCAGTTGATGCCGGCCTCTACGGCGATGGCTACATTAGAGCGGCGTGCTATACAGCATCAGGGCTTGGGGTTGCAGGTAGCTAAAGCATTACGCCATTTGAAAGGTCGTTATGATTATGTGCTCATCGATAGTCCACCCGTATTAGGGGTGCTGATGGTGAATGCGCTTGCGGCTTGTAATCATCTGATAGTGCCTACACAAACTGAGTTTCTTGCTTTAAAAGGGCTGGAGCGCATGATCAGGACGATCAGCATGATTAATCGGGCCAGAAAGAAAAAATTAAGTTATACGATTATCCCTACTTTTTATGACCGCCGCACGCAAGCTTCAGTGAGTTGCTTACGAGAACTTAATAAGTGCTACCCTAATGAGCTTTCAAGCGCGGTCATACCCATTGATACTAAGTTCAGAAATGCCAGTATGAAGGGAGTGGTGCCTTCCTCACTGGATGCCGGAAGTCGTGGCGTGCATGCCTATGCGCGTTTGTTGCGCTCTTTGATAGAGCAAAAGAGGTAATCGGCTATGGGAAATAAAAAACCGTCCGGTCGCCAGCATCAGGTTGTTTTTGAGTATTTAGAAGCGCTCTTAATGGATTCCGCTGAGGTTGACGAAAGTGCTTTGTCGAGCGAAACGATCGAAGATGAAGATATTGTATTGATTGAAAAAGTACTTGATCGTAACGGTAGAACCCAAACACTGAAGCCAGAGCCAGAGCCAGAGCCAGAGCCAGAGCCAGAGCCAGAGCCAGAGCCAGAGCCAGAGCCAGAGCCAGAGCCAGAGCCAGAGCCAGAGCCAGAGCCAGAGCCGCCTTTAATTATGGGTGGGGAGCTGAATTGTGTGTTGGTGAATGTCTGTGGGCTTAAGTTGGCGATACCCTTTGAAAGCATAGAAGGAGCCTTGTCTTTGAGCACAGTGACATTGCAGCTGGAAAACAACTATGAATGGTTACTGGGTAGCTTTGCGCGCGGTTCTATTCAAAGCCAAATAGTAGATACAGGTTGTTGGATATTGTCCGATAGGTATGATCCTGCTAAGTCACGTTATGCAGAACTGCTGGTACTTGAAGGAAAACGCTGGGCGTTGACGTGTGATGTTGTTGAAAAGTCGGTGCGTATACCGCACAGTAGTATTAATATTAACGCCGAAAAGCAGAATCGACCTTGGTTGCTCGGAACCTATATGCAAGAGCGTTGTGCAGTTGTTGACGTAGATGCGCTGATTAAACAGTTGGAGCTGGCGTCAGGCAATCGTTGAGTTGAGTGATGTGCAGTTATGTGTGGTTATCTTCAGTTATATAAGTATCTTGAAATGTTGTTGGTGTGAATAAGGGCAATGTATTGGCAGAATCTAGTATGTGGGTAGTCTCTTTCTTAAGTGTCATGGTCATGTTGTTTGCAGGACTAAGTATTTATACTTTCTTCCGCCAAAAACAGCACGAACGACAATACAAAGCCTTGGTTACTGTATTACGTAATGAGATACGTTCGATAACCGGCAGTTCAATTGGTATGGGAAAGCGCTTGGTCGATATCGAGCAAAAGCTCAATATTACTGTCGAAAAGCAGTTAGAACTTGAGAATAGGGATCCGGGTGATTTAGCCTATAATCAGGCGGCTCGTTTAATGGAAATGGGCGCGGATGTTGATGATCTTGTTAAAGATTGTGGTATCGGGCGGCCGGAAGCGGAGTTAATGGCCTTGTTGCATAAAGAATTACACACGCATCAAGGTATTGAGCATAAGTAATTATTAATACTTATTGAAAGTCTATGCGTCATTTTTTCTTTTTAAGATTGTATGCAAATGCAATTACTTCGGCGATAGCTCTATACAAGGCTTCAGGGATCTCGTCACCTACCTCTAGTCGAATAAGCACTTCTAATAGCTCTGGGCTTTGGTGAATATGGATTTCGTGCTCCTTTGCCAGTTCGAGTATTTGTTTCGCTATATCTCCTTTTCCTCTGGCTACCACCGTCGGAGCAGATGAAGACCCATGGTTGTATTTTAAGGCGACGACTGAGTCGATTTCATCTTCTTGATTCATGTTTTTATATCTATTAATTGTTTCTGCAGAGGAGATTGTTGTGGCCCTTGTTCGCCTTGCCTGCAGGCCAGAGCCGGCACTGTTAATCCGAGTGCGGTGAGTTGTGTTTTAAAGCTCTCCAGTTGGCTTCTGACGAAGCTGGCCGTGTCTTTATTGGCGCAAGTGAAAGCGGCGGAAATCTCATTTTGTTCTTGGTTTAAGCTGAGTTCTGCGTCGATACTGCCGGATTCTTCCAGGTCAAAATGTAGCCTGACTTTCCATATGGTTTCAGGTTCTTCACGGCTGTTTTTCTGACTTCGCTGGCTTATGCGTAACTCAACATTTTCAAGTGAGTTTTGATTCTGAACGGGTAGGTCCAGCTGAAAAAAACGTTCATTTGTTTCTACTTTTTCTTGCCGGTGTTGCAAACTATGTAATTGATTTGAGGTAATGCGTGCGAGCATTTTTTCAATCGTTGTTTGGATGACCTGCTTTTGCGCATCAGGGAGTTGCTCGGCTAATGCCTGCATTTTTCCCAGAAACTGCTTCATATCTTTAGCCGGAGCTTGATTGTTGGCCAGTTTGTTTTCTGTGAAAAGCCCACCATAACCAATATTTTGTTTAATGGCTTGCTGTGCTTCTGCTGCACCCGGCTGTACACCAAATAGCAGCATTAATGATTGAACTACCTTGTCGATCTGGCCTGCAGCGACGGCAGTGCTTGCCTGTGTGCTGTTGAGTATTTGTTGCACGCCGCTGGTTAGCGTGATCTGCTGAGGTAGTAATTCACGCATGCTGTTTTCAACGGTCTGGGTTTGGCTTGAAGTGAGTGTTAGCGCAGCTGTGGTGGGGGGTGATGAAATAGGTTGTGACCAGCGGATTAAGAGTTGATCGTTAGTGCTACGCGATACCTGGACTTGTTGTAATGGCGGTAGATTAGCCGATGTTTTCAGTGAAACGGTTTCCCCTGTTATTTTAAGCGTCATTATATTGGCAGCGGGGTCGGCACTGTATTTTGTCGCTGCTGGCTGGGGCTGGGATGGAGTTGTTAGAGTTGTCAGAGACGTTTGATTTACCAGAGGTGCCTGGGTTGGCGCTGTTGTAGTAACGGGAGTATTAACATGAGTAGTGACAGCAGCACTAGCAGTGGCAACAGGAGCAGGTTGGGCGCTTGATGGTGCTTGAGCTGTTGTAGCTGTCTGGCTTGCTGTTTGGGGCGTCTGAGTCGGTTGAGACGTTAGCGGTGTCTGTGATGCTGCAGGCGTTGTTGGGGTGGCGGCTGCAGTTGTAGTTGTTGTTTGAGTCGTTTGAGAAGTCGTTGCTAGCGGCAGAGGCGTCGCTGAAGCCTGTGCCGGCGTTTGAGCGGGCACTGTTGGGCTTTGACTAGGTATTGTTTGGCTGGGCATTCCTGGACTAGGCACTGTTGGGTTAGGTGCTGTTTGAGGCGCTACTGTTTGTAATGGTGTGTTCGCTAACAAAGGCGGTTGGGCTTGTTGGGAAAGTGTTGTTTGAGGTTGAGCAGATGTCTGCAGTGGCCCGTTAGTCTGGGGTGTGAGGGTTTGTGATTGCAGAGTCGGAATCGTTTGGCCCGGCGTTTGTGTGACTACCTGAGCACTAATAGTTTGGCCAGTGGGAATAAGGCGATTCAAACGGCTTGAATCATCGGCAGTGCGGATGACCGGCGTTGCTGTTGTCTGATAAGTCCGGTTATTTTGAGGTTTATCTGCGCCGTTAGAGTTATCTGTCTTGGCGGTGTTTTTAGCATGTATTGTAACCGAGAGCTGTCCTTCAGTGGATCTTGCCAGAGTTACCTGGCTACCCTGCGTAATGGGTTGTTGCACTTTGAGTTCCATTAGTACGCTATTGGCTTCTAACTTAAGTCTGAATACATTAGGGCTGAGCTGATCTTGGGAGACCTGTTTGACGGTGGCTTGTAAAGTTCCCCCTGCCGGTATTAGCTTTTCACTGCTTGTGGTACGCGAATTCCCTGAAGAATCGAGCAGGGTCAGTGATTGTGGTGTGATAGTGCTCATTAATAGACACTTTTTATATGAAATCTGCTCAAGAGCAAGCCCCTGCTTAGTTTAATTTGTATATAATGCCCTGTTTATGCATCGGCCAGTAATTAATAAAGTGTAGCGTGAACCTTTTTTATATGCAGTTCATATACAGTTTATATGTAGTTAATACGCAGATTTTGAGGGGAAGTTGTTGTCGCAGCCATTATTAAAAGTTGTCGATCTGTTTTGTGAGCGAGATGAGCGCACCTTGTTTGATGGGCTGGCATTTACCTTGGCTGCGGGCGAACTGATGCAGATAGAAGGGGCAAATGGTAGTGGGAAAACCACACTGTTAAGAATACTCAGCGGTCTCTCTAATGATTTTGAAGGTGAGATATACTGGCGTGGCGAGCTGATAGCGAAGATGAGGGATGAGTTTTTATCCTCCATGCTCTATTTTGGCCATCAGCCAGGCGTTAAAGGTATGTTGACACCTGTTGAGAATTTGCAATGGTACAGTGCTATTCATCCGGCATTATCTGAAGAGAAAATTTTAGCCGCACTTGATGCTGTGGGTCTTAAAGGATATGAAGATGTGCCTTGTCACTCATTATCAGCAGGGCAGAATCGTCGGGTAAGTTTGGCTCGTTTATATATGAATACCGCCAAGCTGTGGATTTTGGATGAGCCGTTTACTGCAATAGATAAGCGTGGTGTTGCTGCTAAAGAAAAGTGGCTGGCAGGTCATGTGGCTGCAGGCGGGAGTGTTATTTTAACGACACATCATGATTTAACTTCATGTGGGCCCGTGACAAAGATTAATCTTGACCAATTAATGGGAACTTGATGGCTGAATTGTGTACTAACTCTGCGGAAATATCGCTGGGCCAATTGTTCTCTGCTGTTTTAAAAAGAGATTTGTTGCTGTCTTTCAGACGTAAAAGTGATTTGGTTAATCCTCTGATCTTTTTCTTAATGGTGGCAACGTTATTTCCGCTTGGGGTAAGTCCGGAACCGACTTTTTTAGCGGATGTAGCGCCTGGTGTCGTCTGGGTCGCGGCATTATTGGCAACACTTTTGTCACTGGATGGCATATTCCGTTCGGATTATGACGACGGTACTTTAGAACAGGTGATTTTAAGTCCCCAGCCGCTTATGGTTGTTTGCCTGGCAAAAGTAATGGCGCATTGGATGACTACTGGATTACCTCTGGCCTTAATGTCTCCGCTGTTGGGTGTGATGTTGTTTTTACCCATGAGTGCGATGTTCGGCTTGGTTGTTAGTTTGTTGATTGGCACCTTTGTGCTAAGCCTGATCGGTGCCATTGGCGCGGGGCTGACGGTTGGTTTGAAGCGTGGTGGCGTGTTGATCTCCCTGCTAGTGCTGCCATTGTATATTCCTGTGCTTATTTTTGGTTCAGGAGCAGTGCAAGCCGCAGTAGCTGGTTTGCCTTTGGCGGGTTATCTGGCGTTATTAGGCGCCATGTTGGCTTTGGGTATTGTTTTAGCACCGCTGGCAATTAGCGCGGCTGTACGAATTTCTGTGACGGGTTAAGAGATGATGATATATGGCAGGAAGTAATTGGTTACCGCGCTGGTTCTATCAACTGGCGTCCCCTCGTTGGTGTTATGATATTACCGGTAAATTGCTTCCGGGCTTTTTAATTGCTGCTGTTTTGTTACTGGTGGCGGGGCTTGTCTGGGCTTTAGCTTTTGCTCCACCGGATTATCAGCAGGGCAATAGCTTCCGAATTATGTATATTCATGTGCCCTCGGCCATATTAGCGCAATCCTGCTATATGTTAATGGCAATTGCCGGTGCTGTAGGCCTTATCTGGAAAATAAAAGTAGCAGATATGGTGGCTTTTGCCTGTGCACCCATCGGTGCCTCCATTGCTGTTATGGCGCTGGCAACGGGTGCTATCTGGGGGAAGCCGACCTGGGGATCCTGGTGGGTATGGGATGCACGTCTGACATCAATGTTGATCCTGCTGTTTCTTTATATGGGTGTGATGGCCTTGTACGCCGCGATGGATAATGAAACGACAGCCGCGAAAGCTGCTTCTGTTTTATCCCTGGTCGGTTTGGTTAATATTCCTATTATTAAGTATTCCGTAGAGTGGTGGAACACACTGCATCAGCCAGCGACTTTCACTTTAACAGAAAAACCAGCCATGCCTGTTGAGATGTGGTTGCCCCTGTTAGTGATGGTATTGGGGTTCTATTGTTTTTTTGGCGTGTCTTTGATGCTGAGGCTACGCAATGAGATTATTCGTCGAGAGCGTCGCTCTGGTTGGGTGCGTGAATTGATTACTTCCCGGTGAGGTGACTGTGCAGTTCGAAACAATTTCTGAGTTTATTAAAATGGATGGCCACGGGCTTTATGTCTGGTTGTCTTATGCGATCGGAGTGTCGATTCTTATCGGTAATCTGATTTTGCCGTTATTTACACGTAAAGAGTTAATAAAAAATTTAGCTCGACGTCTGCGTAGGGAGAACAATGCTCAATGAATCCGAAACGTAAAAAGAGGCTTATCCTCGTTCTCTTTCTTGTGTTTGGTGCCGGTGTGTCAGTGAGCCTGGCGCTCTATGCTCTGAATCAAAATATTAATCTGTTTTATTCGCCGCTGCAGATTGTCAATGGCGAAGCTCCCAAGGACACGCGCATTCGTGCCGGAGGCATGGTAGTCGAGGGCAGTGTAGTGCGTGACCAGCAAAGTTTGCATGTTAAGTTTGAGATGACAGATTACGCCAAAACAGTGCCGGTAGAGTTTACCGGGATTCTTCCTGACTTGTTCCGCGAGGGTCAGGGTATCGTCGCTCAGGGTTCGCTGGATGCTCAGGGCGTATTCCAGGCAGTAGAGGTATTAGCTAAGCATGATGAAAACTATATGCCGCCAGAAGTAGCCGATGCATTGGAAAAGTCAGGTAAAATGCCGACTCCACCTAAAGAGGCGTTCAATAAATGATTCCTGAACTTGGGCAATACTCACTTATTCTGGCCTTGAGTCTTTCTGTGCTTTTAGCTTCAGTGCCGTTAATTGGTTCTTACACCGGCAATCAGCTCTGGATGAGTTATGCGCGGCCGTTGGCAAAATCGCTTTTCTTGTTTTTACTGATCAGCATGCTCTGTCTTGGTTATGCTTTCATGACTGATGACTTTAGTGTCGCTTATGTGGCGAATAATTCAAATACAGCTTTACCGGTCTACTATAAATTCAGTGCTATCTGGGGTGGACACGAAGGCTCCTTATTGCTTTGGGTGTTTATTCTTAGCGCCTGGACGTATGCTGTCGCCGTAAAAAGCAAAGAGTTACCTCTGGATGTAGTGGCGCGTGTATTGTCAGTGATGGGTATGATCAGTGTCGGCTTTACCTCATTTACCCTGATGACTTCCAGTCCTTTTCGTCGGTTATTAACGAATACTCCGTTGGAAGGCGGCGATCTCAACCCTCTGTTGCAGGATATTGGTCTCATCATTCATCCTCCCATGCTTTATATGGGATATGTTGGTTTTTCTGTGGCGTTTGCTTTTGCCATTGCCGCATTAATGGGTGGCCGCCTGGATTCTGCCTGGGCCCGCTGGTCACGTCCATGGACTAATGTTGCCTGGTCTTTCCTGACAATCGGTATCGTGCTGGGGAGTTGGTGGGCATATTATGAACTTGGTTGGGGCGGCTGGTGGTTCTGGGACCCTGTTGAAAATGCCTCATTTATGCCTTGGTTGGTCGGAACAGCATTAGTGCACAGTCTGGCGGCGACCGAAAAACGTGGTGTATTTAAAAGTTGGACGGTTCTGTTAGCGATTTTTGCTTTTTCGCTCAGCCTCTTAGGTACTTTTTTGGTTCGCTCCGGTGTGCTCACTTCGGTTCACGCTTTTGCTTCAGACCCTGAACGTGGCTTTTTTGTTCTGGTGTTACTGGCCATCACTGTCGGAGGCTCCTTTTTGCTGTACGCCATTAAAGCCGCGCATGTAAAAAGTGAGTCCTCATTCGAGTTGGTTTCCAGAGAAAGCTTTTTGCTAATTAACAATATACTGTTAGTGATTGTCTGTCTGATGGTGTTGTTGGGTACCTTGTATCCATTGATTATCGACGCGATGTCGCTCGGTAAAATTTCTGTAGGGCCTCCCTATTTTAACGCCTTGTTTGTGCCGCTTATCGGTGTGATGGTGGTGTTTATGGGGGTTGGATCTATTTCTCGCTGGAAGAAAACTGAACCTCATTATTTGCTTAAGCAGCTGGGTATTCCTGCGGTGGTGGCATTGTCCCTTGGAATGGCTTTCCCGTTGATGTATGCGGGTGCGTTTGAGCTGAAAACTGCTTTGGGGATGGTGCTGGCTTTTTGGGTTGCCATCTCTGTACTCCGCGATATTACCAATAAAATTAAGCATAAGCGTACCCTGGCCGAAGGTTTGGGTGGTCTTTCACGAAGTCATGTCGCCATGATGTTAGCGCATTTGGGTGTGGCTGTTTCGATCACCGGAGTGGCTTTGGTATCAATCTATAATGAAGAGCGTGATCTTCGTATGATGCCGGGAGATACGTTGGCATTTGAGAATTACACCTTTATTTTTGAAGGATCAAAGCATGTAGAAGGACCAAACTACACATCGGATATGGGCGTACTCACTGTTTTGAAAAACGGTAAGCCATACTCTGTCATGCATCCGGAAAAGCGTCTCTACACAGCGCGGGGAAGCGTGATGACAGAAGCTGATATAGACCCTGGATTGTTCGGCGATCTGTATGTGGCGATGGGTGAGCCGCTGGAAGGCGGCGCCTGGGCTATCCGGGTTCAATATAAGCCGTTTGTTCGCTGGATATGGCTGGGTGGAATAATGATGGGATTGGGTGGTGTATTGGCAGCAAGTGATGCGCGTTATCGGAAAAAGCGGGTTGCCAAGCAAGCGGTTAATGAAAACATGCTCACTCGTGAAAGTGTGACGGTCTAAAGGTAGTTAACATGCGTCGATTTATACTTTTTATCCCTTTGATCATATTTGTTGTGATGGGGGCGTTGTTCTGGAAAGGTCTGGGTCTTGATCCTACTGAACTGCCGTCAGCACTGATTGATAAGCCGGTACCCGACTTTAATCTTCCTTCTCTGGTTGATGATAACAGGATGCTGACGCAGAACGATTTGAAAGGTAAACCCGCGCTGTTGAACGTCTGGGCTACATGGTGCCCAACGTGTAAGCAAGAGCATGCGCAGCTGAATAAGATTGCACGAGAAGAGGGCGTTACTATTTATGGTATTAACTATAAAGATGAGCGGGGGGCCGCTAAAGAGTGGTTACGTCGCTACCGTGATCCGTATGTAGTCAATATTTTTGATGAACAGGGCGCGCTCGGTCTGGATCTTGGTGTGTATGGTGCACCTGAAACATATGTACTGGATGCTAATGGTGTGATTCGTTACAAGCACGTGGGCGCTGTTGACGAGAAGGTGTGGTTGAAATTAGAAACCATTTTACAGCAAATATCCACAGAGTCTCAGGGGTAAGGATGAGATCAATCATTGTTGTATTCATGTTATTTTTATCATTGGCTGCCAACGCCACGATTGATACTTACGAGTTTAAGGATGACGCTAATCGCGAGCGCTTTCAGCAGTTAACTAATGAGCTTCGCTGCCCAAAATGTCAAAACCAGAATCTTGCTGGTTCCAATTCACCGATAGCATCTGACTTGCGTCGTGAGATCCACCGAATGGTTGAAGAAGGCAAGCAAAATACAGAAATTACTGATTACATGGTGGCACGCTATGGCGAGTTTGTCCTCTATCGACCGCGAATGTCAGCAAGTACATGGATTTTATGGTACGGACCTTTTGTGTTGGTAGCGGTTGGTTTTGCGGTTGTTTTGCTGATAACCCGAAAACGCAAGCGAGTTAATGAAAAACAAGAAGATTCGTTAAATGATAAAGATAAAACACGATTAGCTACATTGCTGGATAAGGGAAAGGCTGAATGATTCAATTATGGGTTGGTATTGCACTTCTGACATTATTGGCGTTGTCGTTTATATTTGTCCCTTTTATACAGGCCAAAAAAGCTCAATCGACAGCGATAAATACTGATCGTACGCGTAAAAATATAGAGATTTTTGAGGAACGTTTATCTGAGCTGGAGGCTGAGCGAGTGGCCGGGAATCTCCAGCAAGAGGATTACGAAGAATTAAAATTAGAGCTTGAGAAAAACCTGCTTGAAGATGCCAGTGATGAAGTGCTGCCAATAACCTCTTCGCCTATCGGATCAAAACAGCTGATCATTGTTGTACTGATGGCTTTACTGATTCCGGTTACCGCTTTTGGGTTGTATTTTCAGCATGGCAGTGCGCGTCAGTTACAAATGAGTATGGCCCATCCTGATCAGTTGCGTTTCGAAAATGGTGAGCAACCGACAGTAGAAGAAGCTATCCAGATGTTGCTGAATGAGTTAGAAGAAAATCCGGGAAATGCCGAAGGCTGGTATATTCTGGCGACAACTTATATGAATTTGGGGGAATTTGATAAAGGGGTTGCCAGCTTTAAGCAGGTACTCGACGTTTTGCCTGAGGATGCTACACAGTATGTTGGCGTGATGGGTCAATATGCACAAGGGCTGTATTTTGCTAAAGGTGGCAAGATGGATGAGGAAGTCCGACAGCAGATAAAGCTGACATTGGATCGCGAACCCTTAGAAGTGACCGCTTTGGGCTTGCTGGGCATTGATGCTTTTGAGCAGAATCGCCTCGAAGATGCAGTAGGTTTTTGGCGTAAAGCGTTACAAAATGCAGAGCCTGGTGCAGCGGACTCCCTCAAAGCAGGGATTCAACGCGCGTTAGAGCAATTGGCACTGCAAGGTAAACCGGTTCCGGATGTTCCTGAGCTGGCAACCGCTGGCATACAGCTGAGCGTTAGCATTGACCCACAATTAGGTGACAACATCGCAGCGGATCAGGTTGTGTTTGTTTTTGCCAAACCGGTAGGCGGGCGTATGCCAGTGGCAGCGGTTCGCTTAACCGTAGGCGAGTTGCCAACAACAATTTCGTTGGATGATAGTATGGCGATGACGCCGCAGGCGAAACTGTCGTTGCATCCCAATGTTGAAATTGGTGCGAGAATATCGATGAGTGGGCAACCTCAGGCCGCTTCTGGTGATTTGCAGTCGGCAACAGTGCTGGTTGCTGTAAAAGAGGTGTCTGAGCCCGTTAATCTGGTTATTGATCGGATTGTTGACTAGATACTTGAGTAGATTGTTCAGTAGAGTCGTTCGGTCTATAGTATGAATAAGTTCACGTTTTCTGAGGCAAGTGTTTAAACATGGATATCGGCTTAAGAGAGTGGTTGATAATTGGTGGGATTCTGGTTATTGGCTTGATTATTTTCGACGGTTGGCGCCGTATGAAAGGCCAACGGAACACACTGAAAATTGATATAGACAGAAGTCTTTCGGATGATGTAGAAAGTGCACCAAGCGCGGATGCTCATAATCCTGAACTACCGAATGGTGGTGCCAGAACGCAGAGCAGAACGCAAACCAGCTACAACAGTCAGCCGTTCGAATCGCATGCTGCCGATGTGGCGGGTACAGGCGCGCGCATTGATCCTGGTTTTGAGCATCTGAATGATTATCTTGAGACGGGCACTTCAGGCCAGGCGCACGTTGGTAAGACTAACGATGCGAGGCCTAATGCTGGAAGCTCTAGCCTCGGAGCTACTGCTGGGAAAGCGACTTACAATACAGAGCATGCAGTTACCCAGCAAGAGGAATTAGATCCGCTTTTTGATGATATTCCAGAAATACTCTCGCCTGTCAGACGGGCTGTCGTTGATGAAGAGGCTGTAAAAAAATCAGATCAGGCATCTGAGCTTTTTGATCTTGAGCAGCCTATTACTGTCTTAATGCGACAGGCATCAGAAAAGCATGATGAGGAGAGCGTTTCGGCGGCTCAGGAAGAGATGTTTTTTTACCCAGAGAAATCCGCCACAGGTGAAGCCGAGGCTTCAGATACTGATGCATATAGTACCCCTGATTATAGTAATAAGAGCGGTGATCAATCTGTAACTGATGATCGTTATTCTAATGAAAGTGATATGAGGGCGGTTCACGCTGAAGCAGAAGATGTCCGGGAAGCGTTTATTGCTGAAGAAAAAATTGATTCAGAAGATAAAGTGCCTGCCGCTGCTGATGTGAAAGTTTTTGAGGCACCTGAAGATGAACGTCAAGCGACACAGGACGACACTGCTGCGTCATCAGCTCACCATTTTAAATCGGAGGGCAATGCTGCACACTTGCCTGAGCAGGATTCCTTGTTTGAGAACGATACCTCGTTTGATAAAGACCCCGCGTTTGATAAAGATAATTTGGAGCATGCCCGCAGTGATCGTAAAGCGCGCGAGCATGCACCAGAGCCCGAAGAAGTTTTGGTTATAACCGTGGTGGGTAAGCAGCATCAACTGGATGGGCAAACTCTTCTGCAGGTAGTCTTGGCTTGCGGTATGCGCTTTGGAGATATGAGTTTGTTCCATCGTTTTGAAGAGGGAATTGATAAAGGCGCGGTACAGTTTAGTATGGCGAATGCTGTTAATCCTGGAACATTCGATCTGGAGCATATGGACGAGATGACAACGCCGGGTGTCAGCTTTTTCATGTCTATGAGCGAGCCTGCTGATGTGAAAAATGCGTTCGAGTGTATGCTGGCGACAGCGGAAACTGTATCCAAACACTTAGGTGGGGATCTGCTTGATGAAAACCGCTCGGTGATGCGTCCTCAGACTAAAGCACATTATCGTGAGCGTATCCGTGAATATGAAATGCATAACCGGCATCGTCGTAAGTGACTTTTGTAAATCATCAGTGTAAATAGCTCTCGTAAGTAATTTGTCATCTTTTATAGTCTGAAAAAACTCCATGTCCAGCGATACTGTGTTACCCAAAGATGCTCAGCCTTCGGCTGAGCTGTTAAAAGAAGTCGTGCAACTACGCGCGATTATTGATCAGCACAATTATCGTTATTATGTGCAAGACGAGCCGTCTGTTCCTGATGCTGAGTATGATCGTCTTTTTCAGAGACTCAACCAGATTGAGCGAGAATATCCTGAACTAGCTACCCCTGACTCTCCTACGCAGCGTGTCGGCAGCAAACCGATCAGTAGCTTTGATGAAGTGAAGCACGAGAAGGCGATGCTGTCGCTGGATAATGCTTTTTCTGAGGAAGACCTGCGGGATTTTGATCGCCGTGTTCGCGAGCGTTTATCGAACGAAACATTGCCTATATCTTATGCCTGCGAGCCTAAATTAGACGGTATAGCCGTTAGCCTATTGTATGAAAATGGAATATTAGTCCGTGGTGCAACAAGGGGTGATGGCGCTACCGGTGAGAATATTACGCATAATGTCCGCACGATTGCTTCGATTCCTCTACGTCTTTTAGGCGAAGGTATACCTCAACGACTCGAGGTAAGGGGTGAAATCTATATGCCAAAAGCTGGATTTCAAGCATTAAATGAACGCGCCAATGCCAAAGGTGAAAAAGCCTTCGTTAATCCACGTAATGCGGCTGCAGGAAGCCTGCGCCAGTTAGACGCTCGCATTACGGCAACACGCCCACTGGAGATGTGCTGTTATGGAGTGGGCGTTTTTTCGGGTGGTGTTATGCCGGATGCTCATGTAGACAGTATGCAGCAGTTGCATCGCTGGGGCTTTAAAGTCAGCCGTTATCTCGAATTGGTTGAAGGTGCTGACGGTTGTCTGGATTACTATCAACGTATGGCAGAACTGCGTAATAACCTGCCTTATGAAATCGACGGTTTGGTTTTTAAGGTGAATGACTATTCACTTCAACAACGCCTTGGATTTGTGTCTCGTTACCCACGCTGGGCGATTGCGCACAAGTTTCCTGCACAGGAAGAGATCACTCAGGTTGAGAATATTGAATTTCAGGTTGGCCGGACGGGAGCCATTACACCGGTGGCGCGGTTAAAGCCGGTTTTCGTCGGAGGAGTTACGGTAAGCAATGCAACCTTACACAATATGGACGAAATTACGCGTTTAGATTTAAAGATCAAAGATTGGGTGATTATCCGTCGGGCTGGCGAGGTGATACCTAAGGTAGTGAGTGTTGTTGTAGAGCAGCGCCCTGATGATGTAGTTGATGTCGTTTTTCCTGAGCACTGTCCGGTGTGTCATTCTGATGTGGAGAGAGTCGAAGGGGAGGCGATAGCGCGTTGTAGTGGAGGGCTAAGTTGCTCTGCACAGAGAAAAGAAGCGCTACGTCATTATGCATCACGCAAGGCGATGGACATTGAAGGCTTAGGAGCGAAGCTTATCGACACCCTGGTAGATAAGGATCTTCTGAATTCCATCGCTGATATTTATCAGTTGAAACGCCAGGATATCGCAGGTCTGGAGCGGATGGGTGAAAAGTCAGCAGACAATCTGCTGGCGGCTATCGATAAGTCAAAATCAACCAGTTTGGCGCACTTTATCTACTCTTTGGGAATTCGTGAGGTTGGCGAAGCGACGGCGCGTAATCTGGCGAAGGCTTTTGGAGATCTTGATGGTTTGATTGAAGCCAATGAAGAGCAGTTATTAGCGGTATCCGATGTTGGAGAGATTGTAGCGCATCATATCCGTACTTTTTTTCAGCAGCCGCACAATCTTGAAGTGATCAGCGCATTAAGGGACGCGGGTGTTCATTGGCCGGTGATAGAGGTTGCAGAACCACAAGCGCAACCGCTGTTGAATAAAGTCTATGTGCTTACCGGCACGCTGGAACACATGGGACGTGATGAAGCTAAAGAAAAACTGCAGCAGTTGGGCGCTAAAGTATCAGGCAGTGTCTCGAAAAAAACAGATTGTGTTATTGCAGGACCCGGTGCAGGCAGTAAACTGGCAAAAGCGGAGTCTTTAGGCGTGGCCGTTTTAGATGAAGCAGGTTTTATTGAATTGTTGTCATCGTTCGGTGTGCCGGTCCTATGATTATTCCGGCAGAGGCGATTTCAGCAGAGGCACTTGAAGGCTTGATTGAGGAGTTTGTGACCCGGGACGGCACAGATTACGGTTTTGAGGAAACATCGCTGGCTCAGCGGGTCGCGCAGATAAAGCGTAAGTTGAAGAGTAAAGAGATCGTCATTCTTTTCAATGAAGCGACCGAAGATGTCAATCTGGTGCTGTATGAAAAGCTGCGTGAAAAATAACGTGAAAAATTAACGGATCAGACAAGCAGCGAAAGCGGGATTCAGGTGTGCTGGGTTCTAAGTGTAGTGGCCGTTAAGTATAGATATCAGGCCCAGCTTTCGATATGCGAACCGCTTATTAACAGTCTTAAAAGATCAGACCGGCAGACAATTCCAAGCAGTTGATTGTTGCTATCAAAAACGGGCATCGCATTGATCTCGTACTCAATAAAGCTCGATGAAATCACTGATATATCAGTGTCAGGTGAAGCAGCTATCAACTGTTTAGTGTAATAGTTAGCGATGCTGACAGGCGACTCTTTACCGTGTTCAATAATATCTATGTGCGAGATAATGCCGACAGGTTCTCCATTGTTTCCCGTGACCATCAAGTGGCTGACATGTAATTCCTGCATCCTCTTCCATGCGGTATTGAAGGTTACTTCGCGTGCAATAGTATGCACCGGGTGGCTCATGACTTGAGCGACTTTAAGTCTGTTCGCTCTTGGTTTTAGTTTTTCAGGGTTGATGGCACTGTAGGTATCGTCGGTGCTATAGGGGTTATTGGGGTTGTTAGTCTGTGACGAACTGTCTTTAAGTGGCTGCTTTGTTTCATGCTTCAGTATATTGGTGAAGCTCTCGCCATCGGCGTGTACACGTTTTTCTAGTCCAGCACTGTCATGTATCGCTTTAGTCGGGGATGTTTGTTCAACCCCCCGGGCTGGGAATAACGACTTCACCGGTGTTTCAATCCGGTTGCCGTGATCGATTACAATTAACGACATATGCAGTCCTCCATATGTGCTATATCCCCTGAAACCGGGGTTGCTATATAGATGCTCTAATTAGATGGCTTAGTTATCTTATCCTGTTATGGCCTATCTATCGGCTAATTTGAGTGAGTCTTAAGTACCCTCGTTGTCTGCTTATCCTTTTCTGCGGATCAGTGATTTGATAATAAAGCGCGCAGGATGTAATGCATAACTAATATCCTGAGGTAGCGGGCTAGGCTCGCCGCAAATTGATGAAGCCAGATGTTCGGCCGCCAGCGGTGCGGTGATCAGGCCTTTTGAGCCGTGGCCTACATTGACATACAGTCCGGTGTGCAGCGGCGCCGGCTGGTTGTCGAATTTCCAGTTTTTATCCTTTCTGAGTTTTGCATAGCGCTTAATATATTCATTAAAAATAGGCGCAGGTCCGGCAATCGGCAGGTAATCAGGCGTTGAACAGCGATATCCCACTTTGCCTTGCCACTCATCAATAGGCGGGAGCGTGCTGGCAAAATCAGGAACAGCGTTAGACAACATCGTCAAATTACTTTTATGGTCAGCCTCTCTTAATTCCGGCGATTGGTCATGCAGATCAAACGTTGCGCCGAAGCTATAGAAGCCATCCAGTGATGGCGAGATATAGCCTGCTCCACAAACGACGGTTTTGAGTTGAGGCGTGTCGCTGGCTTTGGGTGAAGAAACTTTAGCCGAAGGAGCTTTAACTGAAGAGACCTGGCCGCGAATAGGTTTGATGGGCAGGTGGTTCAAATGATCGAATTTTTTTGCATGCGAGGCCGATGCGACGACGACAATATCGGCATTATGCTGTTGGTTGTTTTGATCGGTCACACACCACTGCTTAGCTGTCGTTTGGGTTAGCGAAGTAATGCTGGTGGATAATGTTAGCTTGATATTTACATGTTTGATCAGTGCTTCGCAAAAACCTTTAGGGTAGACCCAGCCAGCCCGCGGAAAGTGTAGTGCCTGATGATCAATCTTGGTGCCGGCAATGTTTGTCGCTTCTTCAGCAGAAACCAGTGATACGACCTCGCGGCTGTAATAGCCTCCGGAGGTAATAGCCTGTTGTCGGTCAGCTTCTTTAACAGAGGTGGCTAATTGCAATACACCGCACTGTGAGGCAGTTTGGTTGTCCAGGCAGCCATAGATGTTGAGCAAGCGTAATGTGTACTCCAGGCCGCAAAGGTGCATCTCACCTCCCAGTGTTGGTAATGTGGGGAGCTTGGCATACAGGGCTCCCTGGCGGTTGCCTGAGGCCTCCGTACAAATACTATCCTGCTGGTCAATGAGTTGTACTTTAATGCCTCTGCGAGCCAATGCTTCAGCGGTAGCGCAGCCAGCCAATCCGGCACCTATGACGATCGCGGTTTTTGCTTTCGTTAATTCCGGCTCAGATATTGCCGAGGGGGCAAACCAGGGCGCGTGCGACGTTGTTACTGTCGGCGTGTCTGCTTGGAACTGACCGATTAGCATATCGCGTTTTTTACCAAATCCTGGTCTTTTTTTAATAGTAAAGCCCTGCTCTATGAGCCCTTTTCGGACAAAACTGGCCGCTGCATAGGTGGCTAATGTGGTGTTTGGCTTACTTAAACGCGCCATTTGCTGAAAAAGCTGAGCACTCCACATATCTGGATTTTTCGCGGGGGAAAAACCGTCTAAATACCAGGCGTCAACGGGTGTGTTTATGCGTGCCAGGCTCTCTGTCGTATCTCCGATGCACAGGGTTAAATAAAAGCGCCCCTGATCGAAAATAAAGCGATGCATGCCTTTAATAACGGGAGGGTATTGTGAAAGTAATTGATTCGCAAAGTGGCCGAATTGCGGCTGTTTGGATAAGACGTTTTGTAGGTCGTTATAAGAGACTGGGTAAAGTTCAGTTGAAATAAAATGCAACCCATAATGCGAAGTAGAGGATAACTCGTTGAGTAAGGTGAGCGTGCAGAGCAGATTTGTACCTGTGCCAAATCCGCTTTCAGCGATAGTCAGGCGGGTCGTCGGATGCAGCGCAGCGCGTTGTGTAATCTGGTTGCCATCAATAAACACATAGCGGCTTTCAGCTATAGCATCGACGCAGCTACTGTAAAAATCACCGAATGATTCAGAAAGAGGAACACCTTTAGTCCAGATGAGCTGGGCATTGTAAGGTTGCATGAAATTAACTCGCAAAAATAAAAGCTTATTGTAAGGCAAGGAGCGCTCTGGATCGAATATATGAATGCCTCGTCTCGTAGTAGACGTACATACACTGTGCTAATATTCAGGCAGATTTATATTTATTTTTTAGCGCTTTTATCTCAGGGAAAGAGTTTTCGTCTATGTTTATATTCTTCTCTTTGGTAAAAGTTAATAAATTATCTGAATAAAATTTTTGCTCTTTTTATGGGCTTTTAATCGGTAGGCACGTTAATGAACTTTTCTCTTCAAGACACTAGTATTGCAATTCTTGGTTTAGGTTATGTCGGGCTTCCTCTCGCCGCTGAGTTTGGAAAGCATTTTCCAACAGTCGGCTTTGATATCAATAAAGCCAGACTAGAAGAGTTAAAGGGCGGTGTTGATAGTACGCTTGAAGTGAGTGGTGATGAACTGGCAGAAGCCACGCTGTTGACTTACAGTGCTGAAATTGGAGCACTACAAGAATGCAATGTTTTTATTGTAACGGTTCCAACCCCCATCAATGAGCATAAACAGCCCGACCTTACGCCCTTGCTTAAAGCCAGTGCTGTGATCGGCAAGGCGCTGAAGCAGGGTGATATTGTTATCTATGAGTCGACTGTCTATCCAGGCGCAACAGAAGAGGAGTGCGTTCCTGTTTTAGAGCGCGAATCCGGCCTTAAATTTAACGTAGATTTTTATTGCGGTTATAGCCCTGAGCGCATCAATCCGGGCGATAAAGAACACCGCGTCACCAGCATCCTAAAAGTGACTTCTGGCTCAACGCCCGAGGTTGCTGATTTTGTCGATAGTCTTTACCGTTCAATTATTACCGCAGGCACCTATAAAGCGAGCTCTATCAAAGTAGCTGAAGCCGCTAAGGTTATTGAAAATACTCAGCGTGATGTCAATATTGGCCTGATTAACGAACTGGCGGTTATTTTTAATAAGCTGGGTATCGACACAGAAGAAGTACTCAAAGCAGCCGGCACAAAATGGAACTTCCTGCCTTTTCGTCCGGGCTTAGTGGGTGGTCATTGCATAGGCGTTGATCCTTACTACCTCACTCACAAAGCACAGTCTGTTGGCTATCATCCTGAGATTATACTGGCAGGACGTCGCCTCAATGATGGAATGGGTGCGTATGTGGTTAGTCAGTTGGTTAAATCTATGCTGAAAAAACGAATTCAGGTAGATGGTGCGCGTGTATTGGTGTTGGGGTTAACCTTTAAAGAAGATTGCCCTGATCTGCGTAACACCAAAGTGGTCGATATCGTTAATGAGCTTTCGGACTATGGGATACATGTTGATTGTTATGACCCTTGGATTAATGCCGCCGATGCTGAACATGAATATGGCATTACACCGGTCACTGCACCAGAGCAGGCGGCTTATGATGCGGTCATTATTGCGGTCGCACATAAGCAGTTTAAAGAGATGGGTACCGAGGGTATTCGCTCATTTGGTAAGCCGGAGCATGTACTCTATGATCTTAAATACATTTTGCCCGCAGAAGCTACTGACCTTCGCCTTTAAGGAAAAAATATGACTCGTTACGAACACATCAAAGCAGAGCTTCTGGCCAGCCCGAAAACCTGGCTGGTAACAGGTGTGGCAGGTTTTATCGGATCTAACCTATTAGAAACGCTATTGGGACTAAATCAACGTGTTGTGGGCTTGGATAACTTTGCGACAGGCTTTCAGCATAATTTAGATGAAGTACAGTCACAGGTGACAGCCGAACAGTGGGCTGCGTTTAGATTTATCGAAGGTGATATACGCAAACTCCAAGACTGCCATAACGCCTGTGCGGGTGTTGATTATGTATTGCATCAGGCAGCACTTGGCTCAGTGCCTCGTTCTATTAACGATCCTATCGCTACCAATGAAACAAATATCAGCGGCTTTTTAAATATGCTGGTAGCGGCACGCGATGCTGAGGTGACAAGCTTTACCTATGCCGCCAGTAGCTCCACCTATGGTGACCATCCGGCACTTCCTAAAGTAGAAGAGAATATTGGTAACCCGTTATCGCCGTACGCCGTTACGAAGTATGTAAACGAACTGTATGCCGATGTGTTTGCGCGCACCTATGGTTTTAACACAATAGGGCTGCGCTATTTCAATATTTTTGGTAAGCGTCAAGATCCGGATGGCGCTTATGCAGCAGTGATACCTAAATGGACCGCTGCTATGATTAAAAATGAAGAAGTCTTCATCAATGGTGATGGTAAAACCAGCCGCGACTTCTGTTTTATAGAAAACGCTGTACAGGCTAATTTACTCGCTGCTACCTCTGATGACGCAGCAAAAGGTGAAGTGTATAACGTTGCTGTCAGTGGTCGTACCGATCTCAATCAGCTGTTCAACGCTATTAAGTTGAGCCTTGGCGATAATCAAGTGCGCTACGAGAAGCCGCCTGTTTACCGCGATTTTCGTGCAGGTGACGTGCGCCATTCTCAGGCCGATATCAGCAAAGCGCAACGATTGTTAGGTTATGCTCCAGCGTTCGATATCGCAGCAGGGATAACCAAAGCAATGCCTTGGTATGTAGGTTCTGTTAGTTAGTAGGGCTGCGTATTTGTTGATGAACATATCGATGGGCTCTTGCTTAATTCGGAACTCCTCATGTTGTTGAATACTTCTGTAAAAAAGAGACTTGTGTTTCATGAGGAAAAATAGAGCCCATTCTTATGTGTCAGGTAAATTGCTTCCTTTTTCTTTTATGTCAAGAAAGAGTAAGCGATATATATTGATGCTATGTGACTTTGTCGCGCTTACCATTGCCCTTTGGGCGGGCTATGCTATTCGTCTGTCTGAATGGTGGCCATCTGCTTATCTTAAAGAAACTGCATGGTTTTTCGTTGTTGTTCCTGTTTTGGGAGTAGTACTTTTTTATATTTTTGGGCTCTATAGGACGGTAATTCGTTATATGGACTTGAGTGCGTTCTGGGGCGGAGTGTATGGGGTTCTGATATCAGCCGCATTTTTATTTTTTGTAGATATTTGGTTGCAGTACCCTTTGTTTCCGCGCTCAGTGCCTATTGCGTTTGCTCTAGCTGCTTTGGTTTTTGTCGCCGGAAATCGTTTCTTGATTGCAAATCTATATAGGTGGTTACAGCAGCACTATGTAGATAAAGACAGTGTTATTATTTATGGTGCAGGAGCGGCCGGTGTTCAATTAGCAACGTCATTACTTGATTGCCGCGAATACTTTCCATTAGCTTTTGTTGATGATGATAAATCACTTCAGGGAAGTAGGGTGGCGGGTATCAAAGTATTTCCTGCCGACAGTATTGCGAAAATTATTGAAATGGGTGGTGTAACAGATATTTTATTAGCCATCCCGTCTGCCAGTCATGCAATCAAGAAGAAAATCTTAGATAGATTAGAGGTTTTTCCTGTTCACGTTAAGACATTACCGAGTGTCGATGAAATAGTAGCTGGAAAAGTAGATCTCAACCAACTAAGAGAAGTTGAACTCGAGGATTTGCTCGGTCGAGATTCGGTCCCTCCCATAAAAGAGTTGGTAGATATCAGTGTTAAAGGAAAGGTGATCATGATCACTGGGGCGGGGGGCTCTATAGGATCGGAGTTGTGTCGGCAGGTGGTGTATGCAAAGCCGAAATCGATTGTGTTATATGAATTAAGTGAATTTGCGGTATATCAAATCGAGAAGTCACTAGAGCAATTAATGATACAGCTGCAAATTCAAATTCCTGTCTATGCACTGTTAGGTAATGTTGGCGATAAATCCAGAGTCGCTGAAGCTATTCAGCGGTTTGGTGTGCAGACGATTTATCATGCTGCAGCGTACAAGCATGTTCCCATCGTCGAGCAAAATGTATTAGAGGGAATTAATAATAATGTGTTTGGTACTTTAACCGTCGCATTGCTCGCCAGGAAACATAATGTTGAACGTTTTGTTTTGGTTTCTACGGATAAAGCTGTGCGGCCAACAAATGTTATGGGAGCTACAAAACGGCTGGCTGAGTTGGTCTTGCAAGACTTGGCTGTGGAGTCCAAAAATACAGCTTTTTCAATGGTACGATTTGGCAATGTTTTAGGTTCTTCCGGATCAGTTGTTCCATTATTTCGGCGTCAAATCAGCGAAGGAGGCCCCTTAACGGTTACTCATCCAGATATCACGCGCTTTTTCATGACTATTCCTGAAGCTGCTTCTTTAGTGATACAAGCAGGTTCTATGGGGCAGGGCGGCGATGTATTTGTATTGGATATGGGCACGCCCGTTAAAATAAGTGATCTGGCAGAACGGATGATTCGCTTAAGCGGTTTGGAGCTTAAAGATGAAGCTCATCCTGAAGGCGACATAGAAATACACTATACAGGCCTTCGGCCAGGCGAAAAGTTATATGAAGAGTTGTTAATTGGGGAAGATGTTGTAGCTACTTCACATCCCAAGATCATGCGGGCACATGAAGAGATGTTAACAGCTACCCAGCTGCGATTTGTATTGGAGCGTTTGAAAAATGCTATTGAGACAGGAGATAGTCGAGAGGGGAGGGATGCTCTACAAGAAAGTATTAAAGGGTTCTTACCTTCTTCATGTTTAGTTGATCTGTTGTCTGAAGAGGTTGTATTGCACTGATTAGGTCACAGATTTTTTATGCTTAAGGCTATTATTTTTTCTTCATTGCTTCTGAATATCGGGCTATTAATTGGCCGTTTTTCGGGTTTCCTGAGGGAGTCTTTGTTGGCAGGAAGCTTTGGCATCAGCGCTCAAGCGGATGTTGCCGTTATGATGCTTTCGGTGCCTGATTTACTGATTAATATACTCGTTGGCGGGGGGCTGGCTGCTGCCTTGATCCCTGAATTTGATGGAGATAAAAAGAGATCTCTACGATTGTGGTGGCAAGCGTTATTGTTCTTTACTCTGTTATTTGCATTGTTGACATGCGGATTGGTTTTTTCAGTTGCCCCATTAATTAAATTGTTAGCCCCAGGATTTGATGAAAGCCAAATCCTGTTAAGTCTGGTCCCAATGCAATATGTATTATGGCTGGTGCCGATGACCGTCGCCACTGGTGTTATATCGGCTTACTTACAAGCTTACAATCGCTTTGGTGTGGCTGCATTGGGAACGCTAACAATTAATATAGTTATTATTATGGGGTTAGTGTTTATATCCTTCTATGATGGATCATTGATCACTCTTGCTGTGTTTGTCTTATTAGGTGGTTTGTTACGTTTGGCTATTCAGTATGTTGCCGCACAAGGTATCGCTGGAAAGCCAGTAATGTCGGTGTCGCCCTGGATAATTAATCAGCCATTGATTGTTCGTTTTTTTCAGGTAGCCGGCACTGGCTGTGTCTTGCTTTGTTTTCCTGTCATTATTCGTGCGTTTGCTTCATATGATGGAGAAGGAAGTGTTGCCCAAATTAGTTACGCTATAAAGTTAGTTGAGTTGCCTTTAGCTGTTACTGTTACTTTCTTGGCAACGGTTTTATTTCCTCGATTGAGTCATTCCTATAAAGAAGACTTCTTGCTGTTTCAGCAGTTAGTTGTTTGGGGTATTCGCGCTACACTTTTCTTATCGTTAATGTCGGTTGCTGCCTTGGTGCCAGTATCAGCTGTATTGACGTCATTAGTATATGGCTATGGAAGTATGACAGATAGTGATATTTCTAAGGTCTCATCATTGTTAACTATTGGTTTGCTTTATATTCCTTTTATGGGGATGGCAACTTTTGCAACGGTAGTGCTGAATGCTCAAAAAGATACCAAAACCCCTTTGTTAATTAGTCTGGCGGCATTGGGAGGGCTTTTATTATTAGCTTTCAATGCTGAAAGCAGCTTGTTGGTTTTGATGAAAATACTTGTTATCGCTTATGCTATTGCTGGCATCGGAAGTTTTATTGCCTTGTTAGTTAAATTTCCGATCATTAGGCGTGATGTGTTTGATCCCGGTTATTTATTCGTAATTTTATTATTGCCTCTTAGCTTGTTTTGGTTGCTTAAAATATCGTTCATTGAGCCTTTTGGGTTTATAAGTCTGCTGATAGCTTTTGTACTTGCAGGGCTGGGTTGTTTGTTAGGCTTGTTAGCTGTGCCAATTTTTAGAGATAAATTAATGAGAAAGTTAAGGGGCCTATGATTAAGTTTATTTTAATAACGAATGACCTTGATTTGGCGGTTTTTGCTGAAGCGTGCGGAGTCGAACGTATTTTTGTGGATCTGGAGCGGTTAGGGAAAAAAGAACGGCAAGGGCACCTGGATACCTTAATTAGTCAGCATTCAATTGGTGACGCCAAAAAAATTAAGAAGAAGTTGAAAACTGCCAAACTAATTGTGCGCCTGAATCCTCTTAATACTGAAAGCCTGGCAGAAGTCGACGCGGCAATAGAGGCCGGTGCTGACTACATAATGCTTCCGATGTTTCGTAAAGCAGAAGAAGTGAAAAGTTTTTTGTCATTGGTGAATGGGCGCGCAGGTGTGATTCCTTTGGTGGAAACGAAGGGTGCTGCAGACTCATTATCAGAAATTGTGACTTTACCCGGTGTTAGTGAAATCTATATAGGTCTAAACGACCTTCATTTAGATATGGGTCTTAGTTTTATGTTTGAGCCGTTGGCTAATGGTTTATTAGATTCTATGGCAAGCACTATTAAGGCTGCGGGAAAATCATTTGGATTTGGTGGTATAGCGCGGTTTGGAGAGGGATTAATACCAGGAGAAATGGTTTTAGCTGAACATGTGCGTTTAGGCTCAGAATCAGTGATTTTATCTCGTACATTTCATCGAAAGAGTGAAGGTATGAGTACTTTTAAAGTAAATCTCGATTTAAAAAAGGAGCTGTTTAAATTAAGGGAAGAGGAAGTCCGGTTAACCAAAGCGCCAGTTTCTGAATACCAGAAAATTCACAAAGAATTACAGGATGGGGTTCAACAGATCGTGGCCGGGAAAGGAAATAAATGAAACGTACATTTGATGTTGTGTTGGCATTTATCGTCTTATTACTTTGCTTACCTTTAATGCTGGTGGTTGCATTGTTTATTAAGCTGGAGTCTAAGGGGCCTGCTCTGTTTAAACAGCAGCGAATAGGTAAAGACGGACGGCTATTCTCTATTTATAAGTTTCGAAGCATGGTGGTAGGTGCTGAGAAGGTTGGTCCTCATTTTACAAGTGATTATGACCCGCGAATAACAAAGGTTGGCCGCTTTGTCAGAAAAACGAGTCTTGATGAGTTGCCTCAATTATTGAATGTGTTGAAAGGCGATATGAGCCTGGTAGGCCCTCGTCCCAACGTGCCTGAGCAGCGTAGCGAATATACAGAAGAAGAATGGGCGGAACGAAATAAGGTACGTCCAGGGATTACCGGCTTGGCGCAAGCAGTTAAGCGTTCGCAAGCTACCCCTGTAGAGCGAACACAGCTGGATCTGGAGTATGTAAGAAAGTCATCATTTTTGTTTGACGTATATGTCATCTTGTTAACGGTCAAACAAATAGTACTTAAAGGCGGTAACTGATTTATGTGTGGGATTTTTGGGTATTTTGATGCCAATAAACGTCAGTTGCCGGAGTCATTGTTTTTAAAAATGGGTGAGGTTATTACTCACCGGGGCCCTGATGGACGGGGCACATACCACGATAAATTTGGTGTCGGGTTAGGTAATCAGCGATTAGCTATACTGGACTTAGAGCATGGAGATCAGCCATTTGTTTCTGATGATGGCCAGATAGTCGTAGTGCAAAACGGTGAGATTTTCAATCATCTTGAGTTAGCTGAAGAGCTGGCTTCTTGTGGCTACCCCTGTAGAACACACTGCGACACTGAAGTGATTCTAAGGCTTTATGAGAAAGAAGGAATAGATTGTGTTAGCAAACTGAATGGCATGTTTGCTATTGCTATCTATGATAAACGTGAAGATGCACTCTATCTAATACGTGATCGTGTTGGTGAAAAGCCGCTGTATATTTATCAAAATGATGGGCGCACCCTGTTTGGTTCCGAAATTAAAGCCATATTGCAAGCAGAGCCGATCAAAGCTACTAACCCGAAAGCACTCAATCAATTTTTAGCCTTTAATTATGTCCCGCCCCCTCTGACAATGTTTGAGGGCGTAGAACATGTTCTACCGGGACATTGGTTAAAAATTTCACGAACGGGTACAGAGCTAAATTGTTGGTGGGATTTAGCTTGCATAGAAACAGAGGATAAAAGTGAAGAGGAATGGATCGATAAATTTAATACGGTGTTGGATGATGCGGTAAGAATACGTTTACGTGCAGATGTACCTTTTGGTGCTTTTCTGTCAGGCGGTGTTGATTCCAGCTCAGTTGTAGGCCTGATGAGTCGGCATCTGGCGAGCCCGGTAAAGACGTTTTGTATAGGCTTTGACGATCCTAAATTTGATGAGTCACCTTACGCACAGAGTGCCGCAGATCGCTTTGCTACAGAGCACTCGATGCAAAAAGTAGCGCCGAACATGATAGATCTTTGGCCTATGGCTACCTACCACTGTGATCAGCCTCACGGCGATGTTTCTTTTCTGCCAACTTACAAAGTAGCGTGTCTTGCTGCTGAGCATGTGAAAATGGTGTTAACGGGAGATGGAGCTGATGAACTATTTGCCGGTTATGACAAGTACAAAAATTTCTTTAATGTAAACAATCATGATATGAGCGAAGCTGCTTTTAGAGAATCGTATAATGATAATATTTCACTGTTTACTGAAGAACAGCGCCAGACTCTGTTTTCGCCAGAGTTCCGTCAACAGCTAGCCAGTTTATCCGTTAATGATGTGACCGATCCTCTTTATGAGAAATCCAAAAAAATGGATCGTATCAATCAAGCGCTGTATATCGATACGATGTTATTACTACCAGGCAATAACTTAGTTAAACCTGATCGTATGGGAATGGCTGTATCGCTTGAAAACAGGGCTCCTTTCCTCGATTACCGCATGATAGAACTGGCTTTTTCTATGCCTGGTGGTTTGAAACTGCATGATGGCGTGACTAAATATATTTATAAAAAAGCAGTTTCTCCTTTGATCGGTGAAGAGTTGGCTTATCGAAAAAAACAAATGTTCACGGTTCCTGTTGGTGAATGGTTTAAAACGGAACTTGCGGATATGTGCCAGGATCTATTGGTGTCGGAAAAGACTAAATCACGAGGTTTGTTCGATTATAACTATGTACATCAGTTATATGATAACCACTGTGCTGGAGTTGAAAATAATACTAGGGAACTCCGGGCTTTGATGGCCGTTGAAATTTGGTTCAGAAAGTTCGTGGATTGATTATTGTTAGTTGGTGTTTTTTTCATCGCTTTTATTAAAGGGATAGTCTGTATGTTTACTGTTGTAGGTGGTTGTAAGATTTCTAAACTCTGCAATTTGATTGAAAAATTAAATGAAGATTAAAGGCTAAGTTTTATCGACATATTACTTACATTGCTTAAGGCGCCATTATTTTATGTCTGTTCTGAGATATACATTATTGAATGTTACATGTGGATCTGTCAGTGGTGTATTTTTTAGAGATAATTTTTTACTTAATATGTGTTGAAATTGAATCTAGGTCGTAAGTGTTATTGTTAAATATAATACTCTTTTATGAGTTTTTACTCTCCTTTATTTAATACGCTTAATGTCGTTATTATTGGTTGTTAATATGCTTGTGTTTTTGAATTTTTGTTTTTTTACTAGCAGTGAGTTTTCTTATGAGTAAGATAGTGTTAGCTGCCTATGGTGGTGGGCATATTAATATGCTTTTGCCTATTATCAAAAAATTGGATAAATGTGGACATCAACTGAAAATATTGGGTTTAACTACTGCGGGTTCTGTTCTTAAAAATAATGCTATCGATTATGTAGGTTTTAATGACCTTCTGTTTTTGTCTGATGAACCTGATTCAGTATTGGAGAAAGGCCGAGAACTGGTTGGACTTTCTAGTGCGAGCTCTTTGATCTCTTATGAGGAGTCAGTTGCCTATATGGGCCTGTCTTATAGTGACTTGGAAGTATTCTATGGTGTTGAACAGGCTAAGGTTGTGTATGTAAATAAAGGAAGGCAAGCCTTCTATCCTATTTTTTTAATGGAGAAGTTCCTTAGAAACGAACAACCTGATTTAGTGATCGCGACTAATTCGCCTAGAGCCGAAAGAGCAATTATTGACGCAGCACGCAAAGTAGGTATTCCTTCACTTTGCATCGTTGATCTTTTTGCTTTGCAGGAGGTTCATTGGATAGGTCAACAGGGATATGCGGATAAAGTATGTGTATTATCTGATTATGTGAAACAAACGTTTGTGTCTGCCGGACGAAGCAGTGATGAAATCGTAGTAACTGGCAACCCTGTTTTTGATAAACTTGCTGACTTACGGACCGAGGTCAGCAATAGACAGTTGCAAGAAACCCCAAGTTGTCGCCACACGATTTTATGGGCTTCTCAACCAGAGCCGGAGAAACACCCCTTCACAGGTAAGTGTGGAGATAGCGAGCTACCAAGGAATATTGATGCTGCATTGATTAAAATAATGAAAAAGCATCCGGAATGGGAGTTGGTGATTCGTTTTCATCCCAGTGAAGAAGTACATTTAGATGTGCTACCTGCTAATGTTCGAATAAGTCCTAAAAATGAAGATCTTTATAGTTTGCTTCAAAATGTGGATCTTGTTGTAACCATGACATCAACAGTAGGCTTAGAAGCAGCGTTATTGGGGCTGCCCGTAGTGACTATTGATAGGTCTGTTTTTACAGACGATGCTCCCTACTCAGCTATGGGGATTTCTACTGGTGTGTCTGATTTAGATAGGCTGGAGGCCACTATAAACGAAGTTGTCGGTTTTAAACAAGTTGCTGAAATAGCATCTCTGCCACAGGTAGGACAGGCTACAAATAAGATTATTAATGTTATTCATGATTTGCTTGATGAAAAACACGTAAGTAAATCAAACCAGATAATGAGGGATTTATGAGTTTGCGAATTATAGCCAAGCTGGACGTCAAACCGCCTTATGTGGTCAAGCCTGTCCATTTTGAAGGCTTGCGAAAAATTGGCTTGCCGGCCGAACTGGCAGAAAAGTACTATAAGCAGGGAGCAGACGAACTAATTTATACTGATATAGTTGCTTCACTTTATCAGCGGGAGATTTTATTTGCAGAAGTGGAGAAAGCTGCTAAAGAAGTATTTATTCCATTTTCGGTAGGCGGTGGGGTTAGAAGTATTGACGACTTTTCTAAATTATTTCATTCAGGAGCGGATAAAGTTGTAATCAATACATATGCTGTTCAGAACGACCCTCACATCATTAAACAAGCCTCAGAAATATTTGGCTCCCAATCTGTTATCGTTAATATAGAAGCTAAAAAATGGGGTAGTAGTTGGGAATGTTATACAGATTGTGGGCGCGTTCGCAGTGGAAAATCAGTTTTAGATTGGGTGAATGAAGTAGCTGATTTAGGGGCTGGAGAAATTATGTTGCAGTCAGTTGATTGTGATGGTCGCCAACGAGGATATGATATCGATTTAGTGTCTAGTGTTGTTGAAAGTGTAAGTATTCCAGTGATCGCTGCAAGTGGGGCGGGTAACCTTGAAGATGTGTTATCTGTTGTCCAGCAGGCGAGACCAGATGCAGTCGCCTTGGCATCAATTCTTCATTATGAGAAAACGACTATTCGTGAAGTTAAAGACTTCCTCAGAAAAAATGGCGTGGAGGTTTCATAATGGGTCCTGTTATTGGTGTGGTTAATTACGGTGTCGCTGGAAATATATTTAGTATCGTGAAAGCGCTTGAAAAAATTGATGCTAGAGTCAAAGTTGTGAATAGTTCAGGTGACTTTGAAAAAGTAGATAAGATTATTATACCAGGCGTAGGTAGTTTCAAAGATGCCATGTCGGAGATACATGAAGATGGAATATATGACGCGTTAGTCTCAAATGTATTATCGAAGCCTACGCTTGGTATTTGCCTGGGTATGCAGATTCTATCGAAAATTGGTTACGAATTTGGAGAAACGAAAGGGCTGGGCATATTTGATGCTGAAGTAAAAAATATTTATTGCTCTGCACCAATTCCTCATATGGGTTTTAATAAAATAAATGTTCAAAAAGATTCGTTATTATTAAGAGGTGTTGAGGATGAAAGTTTTTACTTTATGCATTCTTACGAAGTAGTTAACTATACAGATATATTGTCTTTAACTGAATACGAAGGACATCAGTTCGTTTCAGCTATTTCCAAGGGTAATATTTACGGGGTTCAGTTTCATCCTGAGAAAAGCCGAGAGGCTGGATTGGAAGTATTTAAAAACTTTTTAAATGTTTGAGGTGTTGAAATGTCTTTAGGTACAGGTAAATATGGACTTCCGTTGGATGTGCTTTTCTGTAAAAAATGTACGATGAATAATCAGCGACCTTCATCGACAGTTGAGTTTATGCAAAAAGCTGATGAAAAGAAAAGAACTCTTATTTTTGATGAAGAGGGAGTTTGTGAAGCTTGTCGCTATGCTGAAAAGAAAAAAACGATCAATTGGGAAGATCGGCATTTAGAGCTTGAAGAATTGTGTAATCGATTCCGTCGTAATGATGGTCGTTATGATGTTGTGGTGCCTGGTAGTGGCGGAAAGGATAGTGTACAAGCAGCGCATATGCTGAAGTACAAATATAATATGAATCCAATCTTAATTACTTGGCCACCGGCATTATACACGCAAATTGGCAGGCAGAATTTTGATGCTTGGTTGGATGCAGGCTTTGCTAATTACACATATAATCAGAATAAAAAGTTGCATCGATTCTTAACTAAAAATGCTTTCGAAAATTTAGGACATCCTTTTCAGCCGTTTATTCTTGGCCAGAAGAATCTAGCTCCCCGTCTATCTGTTTTGCTAGATATACCATTGGTTATTTTTGGTGAAAATGAAGCAGAGTATGGTAATGCTATAGAAGATAATGAAAAACCAACGCGCGATCCTAAATATTATTCAGCAGAGTTGTCGATTGCTGATCTTGTATTGGGTGGTGTTCCTGCTGTTGATCTTATAAATGATTTTGGCTACAAGCTTTCTGATTTAGAAGCGTATTTTCCTGTAAGCCCATATGCATTGGAGAAAACTGGAACTGAAGTTCATTATCTTGGTTATTATGTTAAGTGGCACCCTCAAGAAACGTATTATTACTCAGTCGAAAATAGTGATTTCATGCCTAATTACCATCGTACAGAGGGTAGTTTCAGTAAATACAGCTCCCTGGACGACAAGATAGATTGGCTTCACTATCATACGACAACTATTAAGTTTGGGATTGGGCGCGCGACTTACGACTCCGCTCAGGAAGTACGTAATGGCGATATTACTCGTGATGAAGGTATTGCATTGATTAAGCGTTTTGATGGTGAGTTTCCTCAGCAGTACATTCAGGATTGTTGTGAGTATATGGGGATTACACTTGACCGCTATCACGAGATTATTGAGAAATTCCGTAGTCCTCACCTTTGGGAAAAAAGGAATGGTGTTTGGGAGTTAATAAAGCCCATTTGGAAAGAAGGTCTGTAGCACTACTGGAAATAGCAATATGCTAAATAATAAAAAGTTTATAGCTATAATCCCTGCCCGCGGAGGGAGTAAGCGCCTTCCACGAAAAAATATGTTGCCGTTTTCCGGTAAGCCGCTTATTCAATGGACAATAGAGGCTGCACAAAAAAGCCGATATATTGATGCGGTGGTTGTCAGTAGTGATGATGACGAAATACTCAGTTTCTCAGAATCATTGGGTGTATTGTGTCAGGAACGTCCATCAGATTTAGCTTCAGATACAGCCTCTACAGCTGATACTGTGTCTTATGTTATGGGCGCATTAGGCTCTTTGTATGATTACATTGTGTTATTACAGCCAACCAGCCCGCTTCGTCAATCAATTGATATTGATACGGCTATTGAAGAACTCTTTAGCCGGGAAGCTGATGCAATTGTCTCTGTAACGGAAGTAGAACATAGTCCGCTTTGGTCCAATGTGTTGCCTGAATCACATTCTTTAGATGGCTTTATTCGAGAAGAAGTTTTAGGCAAGCGCAGCCAGGATTTGGCAACATATTATCGTTTGAATGGAGCTGTTTATGTAATTGATAGCTCTGTTTTTTCTGCGGTACGAAATTTTATGCCGAAGAAATCATATGCTTATGTAATGTCTTCATATAATTCATTTGATATTGATACAGAGGTAGATTTTCTTTGTGCTGAAGCTATTTTTAATAAAATTTCAACCCGTTAGATATGTTAATCAATGTCACAGTAAATTAAATACCCTGTTGTGCTAATGTTCGCTAATTCGTCTTTTTGCAACGCTTATAGTTTTCGCTTGCGGGCAGTGTTGTGGCGGGTTTAATAGGTATGCATGGTGTTCTATATTAAAGCTTTTTAAAACAAATATGATAGGTAATAGGAGTAAGTATTATGGGTTGCTACGTTATTGCAGAAGCCGGAGTAAACCATAATGGCTCCGAAGAGCTTGCGCTACAGTTAATCGAAGTGGCCGCTAAGGCTGGCGCGGATGCGGTCAAGTTTCAGACGTTTAAAGCTGAGTCATTGGTTGCTAAAGGTACTGCTACCGCGGCGTATCAAAAAGCTCAGACAGGATCTGATGACCAATTTGCTATGTTAAAAGGCTTAGAAATATCGCCTGAATTGCATATTTTGCTGTTAGCGCATTGTAAATTGCATGGCATTGAATTCATGTCGACACCTTTTGATCTTGAATCCGCTGAATTTTTAGTAAGCTTGGGTATGCGTATTATCAAAATTCCATCGGGAGAGCTTACTAACTTACCCTTGATTTCCAAGCTAGCAGAATACGACCTCCCCATGATCCTTTCCACAGGTATGGCAACCCTTGACGAAGTTAAAGAGGCAGTCGATGTTGTGAGATCGGTACGTGAGGAATTATCCTTTGAAAAGCCTTTAGATAAAGTGTTAACGATTCTGCATTGCACATCAAATTATCCGACAGCGGATACTGATGTTAATTTACGTGCGATATATACACTTGGATCTGAGTGCGGTTTGCCCGCTGGTTATTCAGATCATACGTCTGGTATTGTGGTGTCTGTTGCTGCTGTTGCAATGGGAGCTCAGGTGATAGAAAAGCATTTCACATTAGATAAAAATCTACCAGGACCTGATCATAAAGCATCACTGATGCCTGATGAGCTTGTTGAAATGGTTTCCCAGATACGGCGCGTTGAACGATGTTTAGGGGACGGTATAAAAGAGCCTAGATCTAATGAACTCCCTATAAGAGCGTTAGTAAGACGCAGCGTGGTGCTTGCCAGAGATAAGAAAATAGGAGATACATTGCAGCCTGATGATCTTGTGCTGCTTCGTCCAGGAACAGGGATACCGCCTAAAGATTTACATGCGTTATTAGGTCGAAAACTAAACGCCGGTAAGTGTGCGGGAGAGCTTTTGGCTTGGGACGACCTAGTGTTATGAGGCATATCTGTTATGTGTCGGGCACGCGTGCTGATTATGGCCTCATGGAAGAAGTATTACATGCTATCGAAGCTTCGCCTGAACTATCGTTATCTATTCTCGTAACAGGAATGCATCTTTTATCTGCTTATGGAGATACCTACAAAGAAATTGAAGCGGCAGGATTTGATATTCACGCCAAGGTACCGGTTAATTTATCGGGTGGTGGCGGTGCTGAGATGGCTCACGCTGTTGGAGAGGAAATCATAGGTTTCACTGCAGCCCTAAATGCAAGGCGTCCTGATCTTTTATTATTGTTAGGTGATCGTGGTGAGATGTTAGCCGCGGCCATTGCTGCGATACACTTAAATATTCCAATAGTGCATCTTCATGGTGGGGAACGATCTGGAACCGTGGATGAATCCATTCGTCATGCCGTCAGTAAATTATCACATTACCATTTTGTCGCATCTTCTGATTCGCGTACGCGGTTGATAAAGATGGGCGAGCAAGCAGACAGCGTTTTTGTGACAGGTGCTCCTGGTCTGGATGCAATTTATTCAGCTAAGTTGCAGGGAAAAGAAAACCTTGCCAAAAAATATCAATTTGATGCTGAGCGACCCTTTCAGTTGATCTTATTTCATCCTGTTGTACAACAGGCATCGATTGCCGAAGAGCAAACGCAGACCTTGCTGAAAGCAGTATTGGAGACTTGTGAGCAGCCGCTGATTATTATGCCGAATGCGGATTCAGGTGCATCAGGAATCGTTTCCGTTATTAATCGCTTTTGTCTGAAGGAACGGCATTTTAAATCTGTGCTTCATATCCCAAGAAATGACTATTTATCGCTGGTGGCGGGTGCTGATGTACTTATCGGAAATTCTAGCAGTGGTATCATCGAAGCGGCATCGCTACAAACACCTGTTGTGAATGTTGGTGATCGACAAAATGCCAGAGAGCGAAACGCGAATGTAATAGATGTAGCTCCTGCCTTCGAGTTAATTAAAGAGGCTATTTTGGTTGCAAAACAAATGAAAGGTAAGCATTGGGATAACTGCTATGGTGACGGTAATAGCGCAGAAAGGATAGTGCAGTATCTTCGATGTATTTCTCTTGATGCTAAAATCATGGAAAAGCTTAATGCATATTAATGTGGCTATTCTAGGTTCTGGTGGGCACGCAAAAGTAGTTATAGATGCTTTGCTAGCCGCAAATCAACAGGCACGCATAAGTGTATATGATGATAATCCGTGTCGTGTTGGAGAATCGTTATTGCAGAAATTTATAGTCAGTTGTACTCCAACTGATACATTTACAGAGCAATATTATCATATTGCTGTTGGTCATAATAAAACGAGGGCGTCCCTAGCTGGGCGCTATGCTGGCCGTGACAAACTCTTTATGTCGATAATACATCCTGATGCATCAGTATCTTCCTTCGCTGTATTGGCCGATGGCGTGCTAGTCGCTGCAAACGCAGTTATTGCGGCCGAATCCAATGTTGCTCAAGGCACTATTATCAATCATGGCGCTGTTGTTGATCATGAATGCGAGATAGGAGAGTTCTCACATGTGGCGCCGAATGTAACATTGGGTGGTGGTGTTGTTATAGGCGCAAGAAGTATTGTTGGTGCAGGTGCAGTCGTATTACCCGGCATAAAGCTTGGCTGTGATGTGACTGTTGGTGCGGGAGCTGTTGTGACTCGTGATATAAATGACGGGCAGGTTGTTAAAGGCATACCTGCGAGGTGTTTTCAGTAATGATCAGTGTAACAAATATCGTTATCAGCCGGGATAAATCTATTCGGCAATGCTTAGAGATTTTAGACCAAACAGGCATGTCTATTTTGCTGCTGGTGAATAAAAAGGGATCGTTACTAAGAACTATTACTGATGGTGATATGCGTCGTTTGATTCTTTCCGGAGCCGCCCTGGATGATGATTTGTCTGGCATGCCTGAGAAAACTCCAATCAGCATTTCGCAGAATATGACAGATGATCAAGTGCTTGAGTTGATGGACCTGCATCAAATAAATCAACTTCCACAAGTGGATGTAAATAATAAGCCTATAGGTTTACATTCAAGACATATGCTTCGCCCTCGTATACAGCTCTCTATTCCTCATATGGGTGAGCAAGAATTGATATATGTGAAAGAAGCCTTTGATACCAACTGGATTGCTCCGCTGGGGCCTAATGTAGATGCTTTCGAGTCTGAGCTAGCTGAATACGTGGGTAGTAAGCATGCAGCTGCCGTAAGCTCGGGGACAGCAGCCATTCATTTGGCGCTTCGCTTGCTGGACGTAGGCCAGGGAGACAATGTGCTGTGTTCAAGTTTTACATTTGTTGCCAGTGCTAATCCTATACTTTATCAGGGCGCGACTCCGGTTTTCATCGACTCTGAGCCTAATACCTGGAATATGTCTCCGATTGCTTTAGAGCAAGCAATATTAAGCTGTATTGGCAATGGTCATAAACCGAAAGCGATTCTTACCGTACACCTTTATGGGCAAAGTGCTGATATGGGTGAAATCATGAAGATTGCTGAGAAGTACGAAATTCCTGTTATAGAAGATGCGGCAGAATCTCTGGGTGGTCGTTATAAAGGCCAGCACACAGGCACATTCGGTAAGTTTGGCGTTTTTTCATTCAATGGAAATAAAATCATCACTACTTCTGGTGGTGGTATGCTCGTGTCGGATGACGTCGAGTTAATTGAGAAAGCCCGCTTTTTATCAACACAGGCACGCGATCCTGCTCCTTATTATGAGCATACAGAAATTGGCTATAATTACCGAATGAGTAATGTGCTTGCAGGGATAGGGCGCGGACAGCTAAAAGTATTAGATGATCGTGTGCAGGCCCGTAGGGACGTTTTTCACCGGTACCGTGACGGCTTAAAAGAGTTTGAGTGCCTGGAATGGATGCCAGAACCATCCGGTGATGTCTCAAATCGCTGGCTCACGGCAGTTAGTATTAAGCCAGGGTATAGTGTAAGTGCGCCTGATTTAATTAAGGCATTAACTAGTGAAAATATTGAGGCCCGTCATCTATGGAAACCAATGCATCGTCAGCCATTATTTTCTGGTTGTAATTATTTTCCGCATAGCCCTGAATTGAGCCTGAGTGATTACTTATTTGAGACAGGCCTGTGTTTGCCTTCAGGGTCTAATATGACTGTTCCTCAACAGCAACGCGTCATAGATCAATTAGGTGAAGTGCTTAATTCAGGACGTTGGATTAAGTAGAGTTGTCTATGGTTTTTGAAAAGTCTTTTCGTTGCGCAAGTGGTTAAAACACCGCTATTTTTGCAATTAAAACCGAGCTGGTTTTTCATCGAGGTACAGAAGCAGCCAGAGGGTTATTTTTGTATTCTCTGTGCCTGGCGTAAGTTGTCAATTCCTTGCTTTTAATGCCGGTATGCGATCTGAAATTAGCATTGAGCAATTGCGTATTTAATAGAAGAATACAAGCAGAGTTGAGCTTACAACGAATGGGGATCTAGTATGCAGGGGAGCACTGAGATTAATATTTAGGATAATTAATCTCAGGTCTAACGGGGTAAATATGGTGGGCCCACCAGGACTTGAACCTGGGACCGACGGATTATGAGAAGAAGTGACAGTAGTGATTTTTTCTATAAAAATCAAGCATTGTAACGAAGTTCCAATCAATGCTGACCCTATATAAGGGGCAAGGAAGTCCACGTAGTGAGCCGCAACAGCCCATACAGCGTAAGGTGAAATTCAAAGGACCGGCAAAAGACCGGAGCTATCTCTGCCCTAAAAATGGTGACAAGTCGTCGAATGTACCGAGTCAACGGCTTGAATGTCCTGCACCCTATTGATCGAGCTTCGATGCCCACGGTATGAATTATCCCTTCATGACCATCCTAAACCAAGGAAGCCATCAGCCTCCCAATCAAAGTATCCAGAACCATGTAAATCTTGCCGCTGATCTCCTCCTAGGCGGCTTAAGGCTTGGTTATTACCTTTAGAGAGCCAGCGACGCAAATGCTTAACGAGTGTTTGTCTCTGCATGGCGTCTTCAGAATAGGATAATTGAACGACACGCTCAACGGGGAGGGCTGGGCTGGTGCTAAAACGGATGTGTGGTGGCGACCTTCTAG
The DNA here is from genome assembly GCF_900113275.1 of Neptunomonas qingdaonensis. Lineage (GTDB taxonomy): Bacteria > Pseudomonadota > Gammaproteobacteria > Pseudomonadales > Balneatricaceae > Neptunomonas > Neptunomonas qingdaonensis. The sequence continues at coordinate 161,976 of NZ_FOOU01000002.1, read as the reverse complement.
GCCCGAATGTGAACCCACCTGTACGATCTATCTCGTCCTGCTGAAGCTTCCGTAGGTGTTTGCAGAGGGAGCTGTCTATCAGTAAATCGTGGGAGGCTTCTTGCTCGGAATTCTTTTTGCTAGATGCAATAGGGACTGCCGGTACCTTAAGGGTAATTCGATCTATTGAGATTGACCCTTTTGGTATCAAGATACGCTCGATAGGCACACCTCGTTGTTTGCCCAGCTTCAGGTTTGCCATTATCAATCCTGATCTTCCAATGAAATCTTGGAGCCACTGTCTATCCGGGTAATAGCCAGGGTGATACGCGTCATCATCACTGGTCAGCTGGGCAATAGTGAGCTGTGTGTTGTGATCGAAGCACAGAGCTAAATAGAAGTGTCGTAGCGATGGAGGTGGATCTGGCTCATCTACCGCTCTCGTCTTAGCCTCTATCCTTAAGTAACTAATGGCCAGTACTCTCAAGCTTAAGTGCGCCATTAGTCCACCGTCCCGACGCCTAGTGTCTCCTGTCTTGAAACGATCTGGGAAGCCTGCTCCGAGACTGCTTCGTATTAAGGAGCGCTTTCTCGTATCGCTATCAAAGTATTCATGAAATTTTGCCCTCTGATCCTTCGTGGTTAGAACCAAGGGGGCGATGTAGTCAATGAATCTTGGCGCTGATAATCGAGTAAGAAATGCCAATTCCATAGCGATAGAGTGATTGTGGTTCAACCAATGACCGAACTGAGTGCATCTAAGACTGCTTCGTCTTTGAGAATTAGTTGCATTTGCACTTTTGGCGCATTTGTTGGGCATGTTTAAGGCACCAGCTCCTTGCTCGTTTTGGTTAATTTAGCAGTAACTTGTTGCTATAAATAGTTTTTTTATCTAAATGAGGGGGCGCCGTTAGGGGCGGTATGCTACGGACATCTTTAACCAACGAGGTCCGAATATCATGACTAACGATAACACCAACACCAACCGTAACGCCAGTATCAATAGCGCAATCTCTGGCTGCGGAGTTAAGCCCAACCTCAAGTCCCGCCCAGCGCCACTATCAGATCTGATCAATCGTTACAGCGCCAAAGATATGTTCTGCTTCTCAGGGAACAGCTTCGAAGCCGCCACTATCATCGATAAAGTTCAGAGCGGGGGGCGGTTCGCGAAGGAGGAGTATTACCTTCTTGTGGAAGAAGTCCAGGAGTGTCTCGTCGATCAGATTAGGCCGATGACGTTTCATCAAGCCGTATCAACCACCGGTGCGTATCGGCTGTATCCACAGAAGCTACCTCTGCTTAACGGCGATACCAATTCCTGGTTCGAGTCTATGGAGCCAATTGTCGAGGCGGCCCTAGACGACTGGATCACCGTCAAATCGAACATGCAGACCAGCGAGTACGAGTATTCAGTTTCTAGAACGAAGCGGCCGCTACCCAACGATTGGCCCGACTTTGACGAGCAGCTCGAAACGGCCTTCAAAGGCAAAGTCATCGATAGTCTGGATCACCCAGTCCTGAAACGCCTAGGGATCGATATCACCAACGAGATCGACTTTGATGATGACTGTCTTGATGAGCTGTAACGAATATCTGGGCGATCTGTCACGGGGCTTCGACCCCGTGGCTGAAGCCCGGCTCCTGACCAATGGCCTAACGAGTGATGCGCTGACCTACGATCTGCGCATCCTCAAGAGCCTGTTAGATGCGACGGGGAACGGCTTGCCAGAGCGCTGGGTATTAAGGGCGTTGGAACGGCGGCTGAGGGGATGCTTCGCAGAAAATGCTACTACAGCACGAAGGTTCTCCTTTGTGGATGACTGCGCTAAGCGTTACCGGCGAGGTATCCCTATTGATACAGAGGCCCTAGCCAAGGCCAAACAGGCGTGGAAGCTCAGAGGTAAAGAGTTGATCTCCCAACTTCCTGCTGGACTGATCGATGGTAAGGGAGAAATTAATCAAGCAGCGCTAAGGTGCTGCCTATCAACCCAGGCAGTAAAGAGTTGGCCGAAGGGATCTGATGGTGATCTTCTGCTTGATAGCGGTTCGCTGGCTCAGTCTGAGAATGAGTTGGCAGCATTACTACTGGAAGCAAAGGCACAGCATCGCAACCGGATCATTAACCGTTTCGAGGTTGATGATGACGGACGCCATCGTTCATGGGCGAGGCCGTTCAGCACGGTATCGGGGCGAGAATGCCCTCGTGGCAGTTCATTCATTTACCTGCCAAAGGATTATCGGACCCTGATCGTTCCACCTTCGGGGCGGCTTGTGGTGCTAATTGATTTTCAGGCACAAGAGCCCGCTATCCTAGCTGCGGCTAGCGGCGATGTGTGGATGGCTGAGGCTTATCTCAATGATGGTTTGTATGAGCAACTCCATCAAGAGCGAGCATGGCAGCACTTAAACCGTAAACAGGTAAAACGGTTGGTGATCGCCTTCCTTTATGGGGTCAGCATACAGGGCATCGCAAAGGGGTGGATGATCAGTTTGAAGGAGGCTGAACAATGGTTTGGCCTGCTGGAGCACTTGTTCTCCGCCCCACTTAAGTGGATGCAAAAGAAAGCCGAATACGCCTACCGAATAGGCCACATCGAGTGTCTGGACTGGCGCATGTGGGTAACGTCTGCCACCTCCTTACTCACTCTGAGGAACTGGCCCATACAGGCAACCGGGGCCGATATTCTTCGGCGCTCTTGCTCGGCATTAGCCGCCGCCCAGATCGATGTCATTGGGTGTCTACATGATGCGATCCTGATTGAGATACCGATTGCGAGCTACCAAGCAACCATCAACAAAGCAGAAGAGGTGATGCAAGACGCTAGTGCCAAGGTGTTAAGCGGCTTCCGCCTTAAGACAAAGGTTGAGCAGTTATTCTGGTCGCACGACCTGCGCCAGTGCAAGTGTGATAGTGAAGGAGAATACAAGTGAGCAGTGAAGAAGATTATACCGGAGAGAGTAAGGTCGAACGGGTCGTCAACTATGTCATCGCTAGTGCCAGGTTGGGCGTAGATTCACATGAACGTCCCTACGCAGTCCTCGACGGAACTACGGGTAATCCTGTTGCGCTATCAGTTTACGGTAAAGAATTTGCCAGCTGGGTCAGGCACTCAGCTTATACGCACGGTGACCTTCTGAAGAAAGAAGACGTAGGTGAAGTACAGAGTAGCCTGGCCGCCTACGCCGAGTTTGAGGGTGAAGAGATGGTGATCAATCAGAGGGTCGGTCGCAGCAAATCCGGCGGTCTGGAGATCGATATTGCTGACAAGGACAATACACGGGTTGTTGTTGAGCCAGGGAGTGTCAGAATCGTATCTGATGGGTCAGGCATGCTGTTCAGCCGCTCCAACACTACGATGGCTCTGCCAATACCAGCAGAGGGCGGCGACTGGCGTCAGTTACTTCCCTTTCTGAACATGACAAAGGATGACAAGCTTCAGTTCATCGGTTGCATGACCTACATACTCAGCCACCCAAGGGATAAGACCGTAGGGTATCCGATCATGGTCATTAAAGGTGAGCAAGGAGCTGGGAAAAGCTTCCTGTGTAAGTCGATCTTACGGGCGCTTGTAGACCCCAATGCTAATGGGATTCAGATGATTCCTTCAGATCCCAAAGAGTTGGCAATCAGCAGCTTGAACCGATATCTGTTGGTGCTGGAAAACATTCGGGAGCTCAAGAATACATGGAGCGATGCGCTCTGCGTAGCTGCCACTGGGGGAACACTCTTCGGGCGCAAGCTCTATTCCGACCACGAAGAAGCATCAGTTAACCTGCACGCTCCAGTGGTACTGAACGGCATTCACAACTTCATTCAGGAGACAGACTTGGCGAGCCGCTGCGTCACGTTTAACCTACTGGTGATGCCACCCGATCAGCGTCGGCAAGAGAAGCAATTGCTGACTGAACTCAACCGATTACTACCCACGATCTTTCGGGGTTTGCTCGATCTAATCGCGGATATTATGGAGGTACAGGATTCGGCCAAAGTGATCTATCCACAGCGTATGATCAGCTATGTGCATTGGCTTGCAGCCATGGAGTGTGCGCTGGAGCTACCAGCAGGGCAAATCCAGAAAAGCTATGCGAAGAACCAGCAGCGGACAATGCTTGATACGATCCAGGAAGATCAGCTTGCGTTCGCTGTACTAAAGTTCGCGAAACAGCATAAAGAACAGGCTTGGTCCGGATCTCCTACCCAGTTACTACAGCAGCTAACTGTAACCGTACCCCCCAGGGTAACAAACAGCACGCGTACTTGGCCTCAGAGTGCCATATCGTTATCTAAGCGCCTGGCCACTCTCCAAAAGGCTCTCAGTGCCCAAGGGGTTCTGTTGCAGCTGGGTGAACGTGGTAAACACCGACGCATAGTTGTTGGGATGGAGGCTGGAGACTGATCGACGCAATCGACGACCCGTCGCTGCAATAGCGACGGGTCGTCAGTACGTCGGTTGGAATCAGGAATGCTTGTTCTGACCTCCGAATAGTTGTTGTCTGAGCAGGTCGAGCATCATTGCCTGGATTGGTGTCAGCTGCTGGCCAAAGTGGATTTCGTTAGGGGAGATAATTGGAAGTGGCTAGATACCAGACTTTCACTTAGAATCTGTAAGCTTTAGGAGATATCACTAAGGACTAATAATGACTAATGGAGTAAGGATGATAAGTCGAGGTTCGCAATGGCGACGCTGGGAACCACATATTCACGCCCCTGGAACTATTCTCAACAATCAATTCAAAGGCGATGACCCTTGGGGGGAGTACTTAACGGCACTTGAGGAACTTACTCCAAGAGTAGAGGCTATAGCGGTCACCGATTATTATGTGACTGACACCTATGAACAGGTATTGAAGTACAAAGTAGATGGCAGGCTACCTGACGTTCAGTTGATATTCCCAAATATTGAGCTTCGGTTGGATGTCGCTGCTAAATCTGGATTTGTGAATATTCATCTCCTTGTTAGCCCTGAAGACCCAGAGCATGTCACTGAACTACAACGAATACTTACTCGTCTGCAGTTTCTGGCTTATAGCGATCGGTTTGATTGCACACGAAGTGAATTGATAAGGCTTGGGAAGCGCGCAAACCCCAGTATCATTGACGACCATGTGGCGCTACAGCACGGCGCAACACAATTCAAAGTCAATTTTACGCAGCTACGAGAAGTCTATCATCAGAGTGAATGGGCTAAAAATAACATCATCATAGCCGTGGCTGGGGGAGTGAGTGATGGAACATCTGGCGTACGTCAGGCTGCTGACACCACTATGCGCCAAGAAATAGAGACGTTTGCTCATATAATATTCTCTAGCAGCGCCGCACAACGGGATTTCTGGATTGGGCGGCGTAGCGTTGATGCCGAGGAATTGCGTGAGCGATATAATGGCTGTAAACCTTGTCTTCATGGCAGCGACTCGCATCACCTGAAGACAGTTGGGCAGCCTGTTGAAAACCGTTTCTCTTGGATTAAAGGTGGCGTGGAGTTTGATGCTTTACGTCAAGCATGTATCGACCCAGAGGGACGAGCATTCGTTGGGGCTGAGCCACCACCTTCTGCTATGCCATCTCAAGTCATTTCCGATGCTTCGATAGCTGACGCGACTTGGGCACAAACGCCCCAAATACCTCTCAATCCAGGCTTGGTCGCTATTATAGGCTCCCGAGGCTCCGGAAAAACTGCTCTTGCAGATATGATTGCTGCAGGGTGCGATTCCATTTCGCCGATTGTGTGGAATGCAAGCGAAAATACCAGCCCGTCCTTTTTATCTCGTGCAAAACCACTTATTGGGGATGCGACGATTACTCTTACTTGGGGAGTTGGAGGGGAGGCTACGCGGGCATTGGATGGGCGAGATGCCAACGGGCATCTTTTATATCCTAGAGCTAGGTATCTGTCGCAGCAGTTCGTCGAAGAGCTATGTTCGTCAAATGGTGTCTCGGATGGGCTTATAAAAGAGATGGAGAGGGTAATCTTAGAAGCTCATCCTCTTGATGAGCGTGAGGGTGCTATTAATTTCGAAGAATTTCGAGAGTTCCGGACCAGCCGTTTCCGACAGGCTAGAAATCGGGAGTCTGAAGCTATATCTGATCTTTCTGATCGAATAGCTATCGAACTAGAAAAAGAGAATTTGGTGAGCACGCTTCGGACCCAAGTTGCTCAGAAGAAAATATTGATCGATAACTATAAGACGGATCTTGCCAAACTTGTTGTTAAGGGTACGGAAATACAGGTCAAACGCCATGAGGAGCTTGGGAAGTTTGCTGAAGCTCTTAGGGAGAAGATTCAAGCCTTTACAAATCAACGCCGTACTTTCATTACAATGCAGGATGAGGTCTTAAGCACTCGCGCAACAAAGGCTCCAGAGCTACTTCGTCAGGCACGGGATCGACATAGTCAAAGCGGGCTTGATGATAGTCAGTGGGAAGATTTCTTACTTATTTATAAGGGGAATGTAGATGCTAGTCTGGCCGGATATGTGGCATGGGCCGACAAAAATATTGCCGAACTTAACGGCATGCCTATGCTGCCTAGAGATCCAAGCACTCCTTTCATAGCAGATGATGTTGATCTTGGAACGCTGAACCTAACAACGATCGTAACTGAGATGACTCGATTAGAATCGTTGTTCAGTGCTGATAAGGTGGTTCGGGACCAGTACGCAGCACTGACTAAGCGTATTGGAAAGGAGGCTGCCGTTCTTAAGGGGCTTGAAGCAAAATATATTGATGCGGAGGGGGCGACTCATCGTAAGAAAGGTTTACAAACTGAGCGTGACGATGTGTATGGACGAATTTTTGAGGCTGTTATAAACGAGCAATCTGCGCTCGCTGAGCTCTATGGGCCTTTAATGGAGAGGTTAGCAGCTTCTTCCGGGACATTAGGCAAGCTTGGTTTTTCTGTTCGAAGAGTAGTTGATGTCAAGAAGTGGGGGACATTTGCCGAGGAAAATCTTCTCGATCGACGTAAATCCGGTCCCTTCAATGGTCGTGGATCTTTAACTGTTCTAGCGGAAGAGAAACTTAAGCCTGCGTGGGAAAATGGTGATGCTGCCGTGATACAAGGAGCAATGACAAGCTTTATATCGGCCTATATACAAGACTTGCTTGCCCATGCGCCTTATGCGCCTGAACAGCAGACAGAATATAAAACGTGGTTGAAACAATTCGCTCATTGGCTTTTTGGAACTGATCACATCTCAGTTCGGTATGAAATTCTATATGATAGAACTGATATTCGTAAGCTTTCGCCCGGGACTCGGGGGGTTGTATTACTTCTACTATATCTCGCCTTGGATGAAACTGATGACCGGCCACTGATAATTGATCAACCAGAAGAAAACTTGGACCCTAAGTCGGTAAATGATGAGCTTGTGCCGCTATTTATAGCCGCAAAAGCCAAACGACAAGTCATTATGGTCACGCATAACGCTAATCTTGTAATCAACACCAATGCTGATCAGATTATTATTGCTGAAGTAGGGGCGCATCAAGAAGGAGGACTGCCTCCTATCACGTATCGAGCAGGAGGATTAGAAAATTCGCATATTAGGAAAGCTGTATGCGATATTCTGGAAGGTGGGGAGTCAGCATTTCAAGAGCGCGCTCGACGCCTTCGCGTTCGCTTGGAACGATAAATATACACTCTGAGTTTGATGTGCTTTTGCTGCAATCCCGACGACTCGACGCTGCAATGGCGTCGGGTCGTCGGTACGTCGGTTGGAGTCACTACATCCAAGTTGTTGGTCATACTCTGTAGCCAGCAAGCCTCTACATTTTCTAGATTTTCCCACCCACCCCTTTAAACTTTTCGACAAACGCTGCGATCTTTTGAAAAACGCTTTGTTTCTTAGTCAAATATTGCGGGTTTAACGGGCTCATCTTCGGCAGTATCGCGTTGAGTTCTGTACCGGCGTCGCTGGCATACTCACGCTTGAGTGAGTTAGTTATATAACGTTTGGCAGCTTCTGTATTCAGCTTTTCGGTGTTAATTAATTCTTGTGCCTCACGCTGCTGTTCGGCTTGGGCGAAAATAAAGAAGGTCTCAATTACGTTAGCTTTATCACCAATTTGCTCCAAGTTGGTCCGATTTATGAAATCCACCAGCAAGCTTTCTTTGGCGCGATTGCCAAGGCTAGCACGAATGACTCGACGTACTTCGTCAATTAATTCAGCTTTGCTTTTGGTTTTTTTGTTGTGCTCAAAGATCAGTTCCAGGATGTAATCCAGGTTAATCTCTTGGGATTTCAGCAGGTCGACCTCAAATACCACATCATCCCAATCGATCGTCGACTTTGTATCGTCGCCAGCGCTCTTCTGACTGCGTAACCAGTCACGAATGTCGTTGTAGGTAGAGCGATAATCCTGAATCTTCCGCTCGGCAGGGAGGCGGATCGTTTGCAGTACTGCTAGATCGTCATCATTCAAATAGTGCTCTGCTTTAAACTCCTCGACAGCCACCGAGTCATTTATATCCACGCTTTGTAGGGCCTTGAGGCTGGCAAATTCATCGTAGTTTTGTAGCACATTCTCCATGCGCAGGTATTCGCCAAAGAGTTTGGCGAAGTCTTTCTTGTCAGACTCTTTTTCGATGGAGGAGGGATCAGGAAAAGACTCTTCCAACTTTCGCACTACCTCCATAAAGCCGCGTCTGGTTTCACCGGTGACGATATCAGTAAAACCTTCCATGTATTCCTTGTAACTCTTTTCCAACACTACGTTTTTGGTGTTTTTGTCGCCAAACAGTGTGATGGCATCCACAGTCGCCTTTTCCAGATGGCGGAAGGTGACGATATTGCCAAACGTTTTGGTGGCATCATAGATGCGGTTGGTGCGCGAATAAGCTTGCATCAGACCGTGGTAACGTAGGTTTTTATCCACAAACAGGGTGTTGAGCGTCGGTGCGTCAAAACCAGTGAGGAACATGCCCACCACAATCAGTAAGTCGACTTCCATCGATTTAACCCGTAGGGCTAAATCGCGGTAGTAGTTTTGAAAACCGTTACTATCCACACTGAAGTTGGTTTTAAAAAAAGAGTTGTAGTCGCCAATTGCTGCGGTTAGAAACTCTTTGGCGCTGCTGTTCATAGCCGAAACATCAAAGCTTTCGTCCAGAATATCGCCTACCGCATCTTGCTCTTCATTGGCGGCATACGAGAAGATTGTGGCAATTCTTAGAGGTTTGTCGCTTCCCGCCTGTAATGTATTCAACGATTCATAATATAGCTTGGCCGCATCCACGCTGCTCACAGCAAACATGGCGTTAAAGCCCTTAGCATTGGCTTTTAAACGATGGGTTTTATGGCGAAAGTTGTTCAGAATATACTGAGATACTTCGCGGATCCGCACTGGATGCAACAGTGCTTGTTTATTTTCTGCTGCGTTAAGCTTTTTCTCGTCCTGCTCGGTTTCAATATCTTTAAACTTCGGGCGCACATCGTTGTAGTCTACCTTGAACTTGAGCACCTTTTCATCGCGTATTGCATCGGTGATCACATAGGAATGCAGTTCCCGGCCAAATACGCTGGCTGTAGTTTCGGCACCTAACGCGTTCTGTGGAAAGATGGGGGTGCCGGTAAAGCCGAATTGATAAAATCTTTTGAATTTCTTCTTCAGGTTTTTCTGTGCTTCACCAAATTGGCTGCGATGGCATTCATCAAAAATAAACACCACTTGCTTACTGTAGATGGGTAAGTCCCCTTCGCCTTTCATCAGGTTGTTAAGTTTCTGAATGGTAGTCACGATGATCTTGTTATCGTCTTTATCCAGATTGCGCTTTAAACCTGCGGTACTGTCGGAACCATTGACACTATCAGGCGAAAACCGCTGGTATTCCTTCATTGTCTGGTAGTCGAGATCTTTCCTGTCGACCACAAAGAATACCTTATCGACGAACTCCAGTTCGGTCGCCAGACGTGCCGCTTTAAAACTGGATAAGGTTTTACCAGAACCGGTAGTATGCCAAATTAACCCGCCACTTTCTGGCTTGCTCCAACTTTTAGACTCGAAAGAGCTTTTCACCTTCCACAAAATACGTTCGGTGGCGGCAATCTGATAGGGGCGCATCACCAATAGGGTATCGCTCACATCAAACACCGAATAATGCAGCAATACATTCAGCAAGGTGTTTTTCTGAAAGAAGGTGACGGTAAAGTCTTTTAAATCCTTAATCAGGCTATTATCAGCCTCCGCCCAGTTCATGGTGAAGTCGAAACTGTTTTTGTTGCGCTGTGTCGTATTGGCAAAATAGCGGCTATCGGTGCCATTAGAGATCACAAACAGCTGTATATACTTATACAGAGAATGCTCGCTGTTAAAGCTTTCTTTGCTGTAACGGTGTACCTGATTAAAGGCTTCACGTATGGCGACGCCGCGTTTTTTTAGCTCAATTTGCACAAGCGGCAAGCCGTTGACCAGAATGGTTACATCGTAGCGGCTTGCATGGCTGCCAGTTTGCTCAAACTGCTTGATCACCTGCAACTTATTGCGGGCAATGTTCTTTTTATCTAGCAGGTAGATGTTTTTAATACGACCATCGTCAAACACAAAGTCGTGAATATAGTCATCGTGGATTTTGCGGGTTTTATCTACGCTGCTGTCACTGGGTTTATCGAGATAGGTCTCCACAAAACGCTGCCATTCTCCCTCAAGAAACTGCACGCTATTCAAGGTTTGCAGCTGCACGCGCACATTGGCCAGCATCGCCTCGGGGTTATTCAGATTGGGTAGGTATTCATAGCCTTGGTTAGCTAAATCCTGAATTAGCTCCCGTTCTAGGTCATTTTCGCTCTGGTAGCCTTCTGCTACCTGCCATTCCTTGGTGTATTTATCGAGTACGATAAAGTTATTGGATTCAGCGATTGTTTTGTAGTTGGTCATTGTGCTTCCTGCTTCTTGAAACCATAGGTTTGGATCAAATATTTCAGTAACTCATCCAGTTTTTCTTTATCTTTCTCTTCAACATCTGCGACCTCCTCTCCGGCATGGGCAGAGTGACTGGATAGATTTAAAATTCTATTAGCAAATGGATCGGGCTTATCTTCGGCTGTTTTCGGCAGTAGCGCAGGCCAGTGGTTGTAACCAAGGAATGTGGCCATCTTCTCCAGAATATTCCTGACGAAGCTGAAGTGATATTTTCTAATTTGTCCGCTCTTGATGGCATTCTGAAGTTCGGATAACAGAAATAGGTGATAAGAGAAAGGGGAATCAGTTGGCTGCTCTAACAGCTCAAAATTGCCATCCGCCTTTTCTAGTCGGTACTTTTTAAACTCCTTGTTTGCGTTATAAGATAGCTTGTATGTACCGTCAGCCTGCTTTTCATAAGCTTTGTTGCTCAACTCATTGCAGAGCACGTTATAAAAAAGCGGACTATGCGTTGTGACGACAAACTTAAGATCGGATTTGCTCGACTTGATCAAGTTTGCCAGATCGACCGCCAATTCAATTAAATGGCTGTCATCCAAAGAACTTACTGGATCATCAATAAATACGTATTCTAGGCCATCAAATTTATCAGTTATCCTGTTTGTGGCATCAGACTCATTAAGCGTAGATATCACCTGCTCTAAAAGTGTGTATATAACACTCCAAACAAAGTTACTCTCCTCGCCTTTGGAGATTTTTATTCTTTCGTATTGTCCTTGAATAACTGCGCTATCGTCGCTGGTTGTTACATTGGGGCTGTTAGATTCAACAGGTTTATGAGCCGCTACTAGGAAGCTAACCTCAGAAAAAGTAGGGATAGTGATTTCCACCTCCTTCCCACTGTAATCTTTGGTCTTGTGCTTATACACTTCATTAAAGGTCGGGGTGGCTTTGCTTCCCGTATATCGCTGAAAGTTCGTGACGATATTGCCATCTTCGCCCAATTCTTGGAGCAGTGTAATTAGCCAGCCTGTGAACGTATTTGGCTGTATCTTCAACTTAGGCTCTGAATCAGCCTCTAAATCGTTATCCCAGTAAAACAGGTCTTCGGTATTGGCGTTGTAATACAGAATTTTGCTTCGGGACAGCTCGGCTTCGTTACCGCTCTGGTCATTGGTGCTTTTGGGGGCGATTAATTCCTTAAAGGCACGCGACAGGCGTGTTTTTCCCATACCATTGAAAGCATAGATAAGCGTTGCCTTTTTATCGTTCTCATAAAGCTCTAAAGCCAATTCATCAAGAGATTTTCTCATATCAAGCCGCTACCTCGGCATCCGGCTTGGGGAAGCTCAGCAGCAAATCGCGGTAATACTCGTATTGCTTTTGGCGTAGTTCGATTTCGCGAGGTAAGCCTTCGGAGATGGAGTTGGTCAGGGTGTCGAATTTATCGAGGATGGCAACGATGCGGGCTTGTTCTTCTGCTGAAGGGATAGGGACTATCATTGCTTTCAACTGGCCAGCAGTAAGTAGAGGCTGGCCAGCGCCTTTAACGAAACGATTTAAGTTCAAATTCACAAGGTAATAAAATAAATACTTCAAACTAATATTGTCTTTCACTTTAAGCATCAAAGTATTGTCGGAAACATCGTATTTGCCGTTTGCAATATTTACACGTCCTGCATTAGCACCGACCCTTGCAACCAAAATCTGTTCAATTTCGTAGACCTTATTATCTGTTCTTCCAATGATCCCGGTTGATCCATAAACGGGAAATTCACCAACTTCCGATTTATCTTTGTTCTTTCCTGATGAAATGCTTTCGCACACATCCCCCAGCGTCTTCCACTCCACTTCCTCTTCTTCAAAACTCAACAACTGGTCGCGATAATAGTTGTATTGTTTTTTGCGCAGTCTAAGCTCGGCGGTCAGCTCGGCGGTCATGGCGGTAAATGCGTCCAGAATGCAGACGATTTCGGCCTGAATTTTCAGAGATTTTTTGGAGTTGTCTGGGCAGGGGATTGGGATAAAGAGACCTTTCAGTTGTCCCCCTGTTATCAAGGGCTGGCCAGCTCCCTGAGCAAATTGGTTTAGCCCTATGTTTACAAGATAGTAATACAAGTACTTCAGAGCGACACCTTCTTTGTTTTGCACAATTAGCGTGTTGTCGGACACGTCATACTCACCTTGAGCTATATATACTCGCCCAGCATTGGCACCAACCCGCGCAACCAAAATCTGTTCGGTTTCATATACTTTGCTATCTGTTCTTCCAATTACACCGGTAGAACCGAAAACTGGATAAAGGCCATCGTCACTTTTTTTCTTGTTTTTACCAGATGAAATCTTTTCGCAAAGATTTCCCAATTCAGTCCACTCTACCTGAGCCCCATCCAGCAGTTTTTTCATTATGTGCCCTTTAGAGTAAAAACTCACGAAGCTCATACGTCCTGCTCCTCGCCTTCAATTTCCGCCACAATCGCATCGATGTCTTTGCGCAACAGGTCAATCTTGGCGACTGTGGTTTTTAGTTCGGCATTGAGTTGCGTTATATCCACCACTTCGCGGGTGTCTTTGACTTCCACATAACTGCTCACCGACAGGTTATAGTCTTTAGCTACCTCTTCATAGGATACGGATATGGCGAGGTGATCTACTTTCTTCTTGCTATCGAACACCTCCATGATCTGCTTGATATGTTCGTCTGTCAGAGTGTTGTTATTGGTTTCTTTTTTAAATAAACCGCTGGCATCAATAAACTGCGTATTGGTGTCTTGTTTGTGTTTGGAGAGCACCAGAATATTAACGGCAATGGTGGTGCCAAAAAACAGATTAGGCGCGAGCGAGATCACTGTTTCTACATAGTTGCTATCCACCAGATATTGGCGGATTTTCTGCTCGGCACCGCCACGATAGAAAATGCCGGGAAAACAAACAATGGCTGCTCGGCCTTTGCTGGAGAGGTAGCTTAGTGCGTGCAGCACAAAGGCAAAATCAGCTTTGGATTTAGGTGCGAGTATACCGGCTGGGGCAAAACGATCATCGTTGATCAGGGTTGGGTCATCGCTGCCTTTCCACTTAACCGAGTACGGTGGATTGGAGACGATGGCATCGAAGGGCTTATCATCACCAAAGTGCGGGTCGGTTAATGTATTACCTAGCTGAATATTGAACTTGTCGTAGTTGATGTTGTGCAAAAACATGTTCATTCGAGCGAGGTTGTAGGTGGTGTGGTTGATCTCTTGTCCCCAAAAACCGTCTTCAATAATGTGGGCATCGAAGTGCTTTTTGGCTTGCAGCAGTAGGGACCCGGAACCCGCTGCCGGATCGTAAATCTTATTGACGCTGGTTTGTTTGTGCATGGCCAGTTGGGCAATTAGCTTGGAGACATGCTGCGGGGTGAAGAACTCTCCACCGGATTTGCCGGCGTTGGCCGCATAGTTTGAGATAAGGAATTCGTAAGCATCACCGAATAGATCGATGTTGCTACTATCAAAATTACCAAAATCCAGCCCTGCTACACCTTTGAGGACGTGGGCCAAGCGGAGGTTTTTATCCTTTACCGTATTACCCAGGCGATTGCTAGTGGTATCAAAGTCGGTAAACAGGCCTTTGATGTCACCTTCCGAGGGGTAGCCACTGGCCGAGGCCTCAATGGCTGCGAAGATGGCCGCTAGATCAGTATTTAAGCTTTCATTGTTGTTGGCGTCTTTAACAATAGTCGTGAACAGTTGGCTAGGGTAGATAAAGTAGCCTTTGGTTTTGGTGGCATCGTCTTTGATGTCTGGCGTGATGACGCTATCGGATAGCTCGGCGTATTTAATGCTCTCGTCATCGGCTTCGATATAGCTGGAAAAATTTTCACTGATAAAGCGATAAAACAGGGTGCCGAGTACGTATTGCTTGAAATCCCATCCATCGACGGCGCCGCGTACATCGTTGGCAATGGCCCAGATCTGGCGTTGCAAGGCGGCGCGTTGTTGGGTGCTTGTCATGTTGTTGTTCCTGATTTAGTAAGTGCTATGAAATGTGTTATCGAGAGACCTTTACCGCTGACTCAGATGATAAATCGAAGTGTTTGTATCTAGGGAAACATTATTCTCAGGAGATATGGGTTCATCCTTGTGTGGAGGCATCGTTCAGAAAAACGAAAATTAACTATCCACTGTCAATTGTTAGAAAGCTATTGAAATCCATAATAAAACACTGCACTCGTAAGTAGAAGTGATTAGGGATATTTCCTCTTCAAACTGAGTGACGTAACCGACGCCCTGTCGCTTGGAAAGTATGTGGTCGTCACGTCGTCTCTTCGTCAGACTAAGGGTAGACCATTCACGTTAGGACTGTTATCGGGCAATAAGCAGAGGCAGCCCGTAGCACCGTATTTTGTGACTACGGGTATCAATCCAGGTTCAGTTGTTTTGATTAACCGGCAGACTTCACGAAGTAGATCAGGCGCCAGAAATGGACAGCTTTCAGTACTTGCTGTTTTTTAAGTATTTTTCTGAATGTAATACTTGGCTTATTTATCCGATCTAGGTATGATTTGCGCTCTTCGGTGGGGGCCTTTAGCTCAGTTGGTTAGAGCGCTCGACTCATAATCGATCGGTCGCAGGTTCAAGTCCTGCAAGGCCCACCATTTCTTACCCTATCAGCGCCACCTTTTATTGCTCTCATATTTGCTGCCCTTTGCTTGTTCGTACAAAAAAAGAACGTATAGCAGGGAGCTCCGGTAGAGCTCATTTCCTTTAATTCCCCCCGCTATTCACTAACTTTAACTAGCCTGCTTTAGCCTCCTGTACGAAGTCGTTTACGTGGCTACTGACGTTTCGAAGTCGATCAGAGGCTAGGTGAGCGTATCTTTCCGTTGTCTGTGAATTGTGATGTCCTAGCAAATGTTGGACGTCGTACAGTGTGGCTGACCCGCTGTTGATCAGAATGCTTGCGAAGGAATGTCGTAGATCGTGAACTCGTAGCTGATCCATCCCGCCCGCTTTCTCCTTGATGCGAGCAAACGCTTTCTTCGGATGTGACATTGGTTTGCTACCCGCTCGACCTGGAAAAATGTGGGGATTTCCTGCCCGTTTGTTCTGCTTCTGATCTTCCAAAATGGCTACCGCACCATCATTGAGTAGCACCGTTCTGGATTGACCTGCTTTGGTGTGTGGTAGAAAAAGACAGGCTCCTTGATCGGTGTACTCTAGTTCTTTCCATTTGGCACTCAGAATCTCACCGATGCGCATTCCGCTCAACAGTGCCAATTTCAGTGCGTTTTTAGCGGTTGCGTTGGGCTCTTCATCACATGCTTTCAGAAAACGAGCCACTTGCTCTTTACTGAGGAAGACATTGCGTTGATTGTTTTCCTTCAGCTTCTTGATCAGAGATGCAGGATTAATTTCTAGGTAGCCCCACTCGCACGCTAGACGGAACATTCGATGAATCAGGGATAGCACTCGATTGATTGTTGCTGGCTTCAATTGACCCTTCTTGCTGTCTAGGACTTTCTGTACGTCTTGCTTACTGATGTCAGTGAGTCGACGGTCTTTCCAGACGGGGTACAAGTGATTGTTGAAGATTCCAATGTCACTTTGGACCGTACGTTTGTTAGCGTGGGCGTAGGGTAAGTAGTGCTCTTCTGCAAACTGTTCGAGAGTGAGTACCGCCCGTCGTGTGCTTCGCTCTTCCTGCGGATCAATGTCGTTGGAAACCATCTTCTTGAGTTCATTAGCCTTGAGGCGGGCATCCTTCACATCAAAGGGACCATGCTCACCGATTTGGATGGCTTTCTTCTTTCCAAAAATGGAGTAGCGCAGTAAGTATCGTTTTCTACCCGCACGGTTCACGATCAGGCGGAGTCCGGTACAGGCTTCATCGGAGTACTCTGTTTCTCGGCTCGCACTGTCGGAAGGTGTGGGGGGAAGTTCATCAATCAGTTTTTTACTGAATTTGAATCGGCATGAAGAGGACATGTTCGGCTCCTTAGCGTGTGCTTGGCGCACTCGCTGATTATGCACGTTGGGAAAATGCGCCGGAGTCAGACCGGCGCGTAGTGTGTCAGGCTTTAATTGCCTTGCAATGAATTGTTAGAGCAGTCCTAGACCAAAAAACTATGCGAGATTGATCTACCCGATTGATCTGGCGGATGGAAGAAGTTGTGAATGGGCCTCACTCTACTTGTTCTGATGCCTTGCTCGATTTCTTCGGTAGCTCAGAAATAACTTGATGCTTCCACTTGTCAAAGTCCCCTGTTAGTAGGTGCTGGAAACAATTGCTCTCGTGAGGGCTGATTAGTTGCTCTTGCCTCAGTACGGCTGCCAGGAAACCCGCATTGTTGGCGCTCTTACCCTGTGCGAAGACGGGACGTAGACGTGTAGAGCTGAAGGGTTTTGCTTTGTTGAATGTGGCATCAAAACATTTCTCAATCGTTTCTACTGGAATCCATTCATCCGAGAAATAACCACCAGTCCCATTGGAGGCGATTCGTAGATGTAGTTGTTTGGTTTCAGCGTGGATGCCGATCTCGTACGTCAGTTCGTCGGTACTTTTGGGACTTAGTTTCGGAGCTGATCTTTGACGGATCTGATTGATTGGTAGGTTTTGATGTTCTTCTTTCTTTTTCGTAGACATAGGGGCTCCTTGAGCATCAGCTCAATTGGAAATTAATTGTGGTGAATTAGTGGGTCAGTCTAAAGAGGGGAGCAATTGGTCCAGTCGGTCATCAATACCGGTAGGGAAAACTAAGTAGTAGCCACCGCCGCCATCTGTCGTGATGGTCAATGCTATTGTCCAGTGAGCATTTAATGGGATGACAAACTCTGGCGTGTTCAAGATGCTGGTAAGTTGAGGGTTGTCGATGAAGATCTGATTTAGATTGTCGTTTTGTTCGATCAAGAACAGGTGAGTCGTTTCCTGTTTCCAGAATTTAGCGGCGCAATCGACGCTTCCGAAGGGAAGTTCAATCAACTCTCGGTGCAACTGTGTCAGTACTGTCGGGTCAAGTGGCAACTCTCCGACATTCTCAGGACTGGAAATCTGTTTCATGGCTCATCTCCCTCCCGGCTAGTCAGTTGGGCCAAGAATGACACCTAGCACTCCGCCGACGATGCCGCCAGCAGCAGTCCCGACGACGGGGATGAACGATCCGAGCCGTGCGCCTGCTAGCATGCCAGTAATTCCTCCGCTGATGCTTGGTTCAACACTGTAGGAAGCGTTGTTTTCTGTTGATGTGTAGTGAATTGACATGGGCTGTAACTCCTAGTGGTTAAGGAACATAGAAAATGATCAAAGACCTACGAGGGGCTTTGATCTTCTGCTTAGTTTTTATATCTGTTTGTACTAGGGTTTGTTACGGAGGGCAGATTGGTGGATGCATACCAGTTGGGTGCTAGGTAGGTGTGTTGGATGATCTGTCTAGAGTAAGCGTATGTACGGAGTAGTGATGGCTTGAGGAGTGGTTGATGAGTTGTTTTTGGGGCTGTTTTCTTGCTCGTGAGATGCCGTATCGCTGGGTCTCGTTGGGCAGTATCGAGAAAAGAAGTCCATTACTCACCGTCAATGCTGCGTCGAATCGTCAAGTCGTCGGTAGCGGTATTGTCCGAAGAGAAGCCTGCCGGTTCATGGCCGGGGTGTCGTTGTAGTTTTGGTAGCTAGGGAAGGAGTTTGTAGTCTGATTTGACGTCCCGACGCTTCGACGCAAACTTTGCTCTATGGTTCTACGCATCATGTATGACGTTTTCAGATCTGGTATCGCTTTTTCGCAGCCGTCGAAAAGCCGTCAGTAGTCTGTGTTGTGCCGCACTTGGTGGTGGATTGTGTCAGGTTTTATAGGGGTGATTCTAGAGTCCGGAGACGGACCGGAGGGGAAAGGTCAGTACAAATTGAGATGTTAGAAGTGTGTTGAAAATGAAGGTAAAAACAATAAAACGGACGCGAACGTCCGTTAAATTATGAGTCCGGCGCTCTAACCAACTGAGCTATAGGCCCTAAAAGAGTCGCCAATAATACAGATTCTGGATCATTGGCGCAATAGATTGATATGCAAAGAGAAAACTATTCGTCCAAGAAGCTGCGTAAGTGATCAGATCGGCTTGGGTGGCGTAGTTTTCTGAGTGCTTTTGCTTCAATCTGGCGGATACGTTCACGTGTTACGTCAAACTGTTTGCCTACTTCTTCAAGAGTGTGATCAGTATTCATATCAATACCGAAACGCATTCTCAGAACTTTGGCTTCACGTGCAGTGAGTCCGGCCAGTACTTCTCGAGTCGCTTCACGCAGGCCTTCGCCAGTTGCAGAGTCGACAGGGGAGGTGTGGTTACCATCTTCAATAAAGTCACCGAGACTTGAGTCTTCATCGTCACCAATCGGCGTTTCCATCGAAATGGGTTCTTTAGCAATTTTCAGGACTTTCCGGATTTTATCTTCTGGCATTTCCATGCGTTCTGCCAACTCTTCAGGGAGTGGCTCGCGCCCCATTTCCTGAAGCATCTGGCGAGAGATACGGTTCAGCTTATTGATCGTTTCGATCATGTGAACCGGAATACGAATGGTGCGCGCCTGATCGGCAATCGAGCGGGTAATTGCTTGTCGAATCCACCAGGTAGCATAAGTTGAGAATTTGTAACCGCGACGATATTCGAATTTATCGACGGCTTTCATCAAACCAATGTTGCCTTCCTGAATGAGGTCGAGGAATTGCAGGCCACGGTTGGTATATTTTTTGGCGATAGAAATAACCAGACGCAGGTTGGCTTCCACCATCTCTTTTTTGGCGCGTCGGGCATGCGCTTCACCGATGGATAAACGACGGTTAACGTCTTTAATATCGGCAAGAGAGATCTGGGCTTCTTCTTCAAGTTGAATAAGCTTACGTTGGGCGCGTTGTAGGTCTGGCAAATTGATTTTGATTGCGCGTGAGTACTCAGCGCCTGATGAGGCCATTTTTTCTAGCCAAGCAGGATCTGTTTCGTTGCCAGGGAACTCTTTGATGAAGAATATTCTCGGCATTTTACAGCGTTGTACACAAATACGCATGATGGTGCGTTCTTGCAAACGAGTACGTTCGATAAATTTTCTTACTCGCGTGACGAGTGTTTCGTAGAAGCGAGGAGATAGTTTGATCGGAGAAAATGAAGTAGCCAGCTCTTGCATTGCTTCGTTAAAAGCCTGGCTGTGACGACCTTCTTTTTCTATGGCCTCATAAACAGCCAGTAAATTATCTTTGATCAGAGTGAAACGTACGCGCGCTTCTTCTGGATCCGGGCCGCGATCACCTTCTTCTTCGTCATCGTCGCTATCGTCGTCATCACTATCGTCGTCATCACTATTCTCATCAACTTCGGGTGCATTTTTTAATGCCTCTTCAGCTAATGCGAGAATGACGCTATCAGGGTCGATGTAGCCGCTGAATATGTCGCTGAGGCGCCCTTCTTCCTGAAGTACTGAATTGTACGCTTCAAGAATGATTTCCACTGATCCTGGGAAGCATGAAAGTGCCGACATGACTTCACGAATGCCTTCTTCGATCCGTTTGGCAATGACAATTTCGCCTTCGCGTGTCAGTAGCTCAACCGTACCCATCTCGCGCATATACATGCGGACTGGATCGGTAGTGCGGCCGGCATCAGACTCCACTGCGGCTAGTGCGGCAACCGCTTCTTCATCAGCATCTTCTGATGAATCGCCTTCTTTCATCAGAAGGGTTTCAGCATCGGGTGCTTCTTCAGACACAGGAATACCCATGTCATTGATCATGCGGATTATATCTTCGACCTGATCGGGATCAGCGATATCTTCAGGCAGGTGATCATTCACCTCAGTATATGTAAGATAGCCTTGTTCTTTACCGCGAGCTATCAGTTCTTTGAGACGAGATTGCTGCTGAGAGATGCCAGTCATAGATGTCCTACGATGATGCGATTTGAACTACAAAAAAAGTGAGCGCGACATTATAACGTTGAGCCCATGTCAAAGCTAGTTTTAACCCGTGTTGAGCGTTTTACAGGTATAACCTTAGTCTATTTATAGATTGTTGGGATGAAATATAAAAAAACAACTGCTTATTTTCTGGATATTAGATATGTCAGGCGCTTTTTTTCATCATGACTCAGGGTTGAAAGTGATTTCTTTTGTAATTTCTCCAGTTCTGAGTCGTGCTGGCGTGATAGCAGTTTATTCCAAGCTTCGTCAAAGAGCTGATTTGGATCGCCACTTAAAACAGGATCCAGATGGGATATTTCGCTCAGTGTTAAAAGATGTTTGTTGAAATTGGCATCATCCCGCCAGTCGATCAGAAGCGGGCCCAGCGAGACTGTTTGTGTCTGCTGGAGGTATTGGATCAATAAAGCGAGTAGTTCAATATGCGGCTCATTCAATGAGGAGAGCGCTTCTGAATTTTTGACTTTCGAGGCCAGTGCAGGGTGGTGCAATAATAAGGATATTATATGGCTGCACAAGCTGGCTGTTTCTTTTGGTGCTGTGTTTGGAAATGTTTTTTGCGGCCTGAAAGTCGGTCTGCTGGCTGATTCGTTCGGCGTTGCGATAGACGGTGTGCTTTGAGCAAGGTTGATCGTGCTGTTTATTTGCTCAAGGGTAAGGCCGGTTACTTCGCATATTTTTTCCAGCATCATTTGTTGTAACAGGCTGGTTTTCATCTGCTGAATCAGGGGGAGTGCTTGGTTGCTGAATCTTGCCCGCCCGTCCATCGATGTCATGTCTACCTCTTCGGACAAGGATCGGAAAAAGAAGTCACTTAACTGCGGGGCTTCATTCAGGCGCTTTTCAAAACCTTCTTTTGATTCCTGGCGGATAAGCGTGTCTGGATCTTCGCCTTCGGGAAGAAAAAGGAAGCGTGCTTGCAAGCCGTCTTTAATGATAGGTAAGGCGGCTTCAAGTGCGCGTTCGGCAGCTTTTCTGCCGGCATTGTCGCCATCGAAACAAAAAATGATTTCTGGAACGGTTTTAAATAAACGTTCCAGATGCTGGGCCGTTGTTGCTGTACCCAGCGTTGCTACCGCATAGGTGATGCCAAATTGCGCCAGGCTGATGACATCCATGTAGCCTTCAACAATGATAATGCGTTCCAGTTTTGCTGATAGCTTGCGTGCTTCGTAGAGTCCGTAAAGCTCACGGCTTTTATGAAAAGTATCCGTTTCCGGTGAGTTCAGGTATTTAGGCTTATCATCGCCGAGAACGCGTCCGCCAAACGCTATAACGCGGCCGCGCATATCGCGGATGGGAAACATGATGCGTTCACGAAAGCGGTCGTATAGGCTATCTTTTTCTTCATGCCTGATGAGCATGCCGCTGGTTTCAAGTAGCTGTTGTTCTTGTGGTGTTGTGCCGAGTACTTTTAGTAAATTATCCCAGCCGGGAGGTGCGTAGCCGATACCGAATATATGCGCAATTTTTCCTGTCAAGCCACGTGACTTCAGGTAGGAAACGGCCTGATCTCTATGTTGGTGGGTCTTCAGCTGTTGTTGGTAATATGAGGCAGCGGCATCAAGAATGTTGTACTGTGCTTTGTATTCGTTGCGCTGTTGTTCCTGTTGCTCATCTCGTGGTACGTCAACACCGACTAGTTTGGCGACCTCCTCAACGGCTTGGGGGAAATCAAGGCGATCGTATTCCATCAGGAAGCCGATAGCATTGCCGCCTGCGCCACAGCCAAAGCAGTAATAGAATTGTTTGTCGGGGCTTACGGAAAAAGAGGGAGATTTTTCCTGATGAAACGGACAGAGTCCTGAGTAGTTCTTGCCGGACTTTTTTAGTTTAACGCGACCATCAATGAGGTCGACTATATTGACACGAGCTAAAAGGTCGTCAATAAAATTTTGCGGTATGCGCCCAGCCATATTTTACTCAATCATGGGTAATGATGAGGATCTTAACGTGTCAGACGCTCTTTTACGAGCTTCGAAACCATGCCCATGTCGGCGCGGCCTTGTAGTTTTGGCTTTAATTCTGCCATCACTTTGCCCATATCCTGAGCTCCGCTCGCACCGGTGGCGACGATAGCTTCTTCCAGGGCAGTCTGTATTTCTTCATCATTTAGCGATTGCGGCAAGTAGGTTTTAATCACCTCCAGTTCTTGTCGCTCGATGTCCGCCAGGTCAGTGCGGTTCGCTTTGTCATATTGTGAGATTGAATCGCGTCGCTGTTTAGACATTTTGTCCAATACAGTAATAATTCTTTGATCATCCAACTCAATACGCTCATCGACTTCGATGCGTTTGATTTCTGCCAAAATTAAGCGAATAGTTCCCAGCAGTGCTTTGTCTTTTGCACGCATTGCTGCTTTCATCGCTTCAGTAATCTGTTTTTTGAGTACTGGCATTATGGCCTGGCCTGTGTTGGATAATGGTTAAATCTCGAAAAGGTAACGCGTTCTAGCTAAATGCTAGTACATGCGTACGCGACGAGAAATATCACGAGATACTTTCTTAGCGTGACGTTTTACAGCGGCTGCTGCTTTACGTTTACGAACGGATGTTGGCTTTTCGTAAAATTCACGTTTACGAACTTCAGCAAGAACACCTGCTTTTTCACAAGAACGCTTAAAACGACGAAGTGCTACATCAAATGGCTCGTTATCTTTTACTTTTACTGCAGGCATGTTTACTTAAACCTAACTTAAATGAATGATAAATATCTCAGTTGAGATCAGTTCCCAAATGAGGCGATAAATTTTAAGGCCAAGAGTGACAATTGTCAAAGTGATATTCGTGTAATTGAGAGGTATATAAGCGATAATGTCGGCGTTTTCAGATATTAAGTGAGTGATACAGTAAAGATGAAAGTTCTGGGGATCGAGACCTCCTGTGATGAGACTGGGGTCGCCATATATGATAATGACCACGGGCTGCTGGCGGATACGCTATATAGTCAGGTTGCCATGCATTCTGAATATGGAGGGGTAGTGCCTGAGCTGGCGTCGCGTGATCATATTCGTAAACTGTTACCTTTGATAAGTGAAACATTAAAACTGGCCGGTCTAAAAGCATCTGAGATTGATGCTGTCGCCTATACTGCAGGGCCTGGTCTGGTTGGTGCACTGATGGTGGGTGCGGCTACGGGACGCGCCTTAGCCATGGGGTGGGATGTGCCGGCGATTGGTGTGCACCATATGGAAGGCCACTTGCTGGCACCGATGCTGGAAGAAAACCCACCAGATTTTCCGTTTGTGGCTTTGCTGGTGAGCGGAGGGCATACGCAACTCGTCAAAGTGACGGGTATTGGTCATTATGAGTTATTGGGCGAGTCGCTCGATGATGCCGCCGGTGAAGCGTTTGATAAAGCCGCTAAAATGCTGGGTCTGGATTATCCGGGTGGCCCTTTAATCGCAAAACTGGCTGAAAAAGGAGACCGTACGCGTTTGCGCTTTCCCCGCCCTATGACGGATCGACCCGGGTTGGA
This sequence comes from Neptunomonas qingdaonensis, assembly GCF_900113275.1. Lineage (GTDB taxonomy): Bacteria > Pseudomonadota > Gammaproteobacteria > Pseudomonadales > Balneatricaceae > Neptunomonas > Neptunomonas qingdaonensis. The sequence continues at coordinate 137,732 of NZ_FOOU01000002.1, read as the reverse complement.
TTTTAGTTTTTCAGGTTTGAAAACTTTTACGATGAATACCATTAGCGCTCATAAAGTTGATGGAATCCTCTGCGAACAGGATAAAGCCGACATCGCGGCAGCCTTTGAGGAGGCAACCGTTGATACGCTGACTATTAAATGCCGCCGTGCACTGCAGCAAAGCGGATTGAAACAGTTAATTATTGCCGGTGGGGTAAGTGCTAACCAGCGTTTGCGTGATGCATTGGAAAAGATGGTTAAAAAAGAAAAAGCTCAGCTTTTTTATGCACGTCAGGCATTCTGTACAGATAATGGTGCGATGATTGCCTATGCGGGTTGTCAGCGTTTGCTGGCAGGCCAGTCGAGTGATCTGGTAATAGAAGCCAGGCCTCGTTGGGCTATGGACCTGTTAGATGCGTGCTCTTAAATAAATATTTTGTGATTAGGTGGTCGTTGAGTGGATATTGTTTATATCAGTTCTCTGCAAGTAGAGACAGTTATTGGTATTTATGACTGGGAGCGTGAAGTTCGCCAACTGGTGACCCTGGATCTGGAGATGGGCACTGATATAAGACAGGCTGCCTTGACAGAAGATATCGATAGTACGCTGAACTATAAAAGCGTTTGTGATCGTCTGATTGAGTTTATACAAGAGAGCGAATTTTTATTGGTTGAAACTATGGCCGAAGAAATAGCCACTTTGGTCATGCATGAATTTAATGTGCCGTGGTTAAAGTTGCGCTTAGGTAAGCCGAATGCGATTTCACAAGCCGCAGATGTCGGCGTGATTATCGAAAGAGGGAAGCGTATCTGATGCCATGCGTTTATTTGAGTATCGGTAGTAATATTGAGAGATATAAACATGTAACCGCCGGTTTAGATAGACTCAATACATGCTTCTCTCCATTGGTTATCTCGTCTGTTTATGAGAGTGAGTCGGTCGGCTTTAACGGCAACCCCTTTTTAAATCTGGTGGTTGGGTTGGAGACCGATCTTGAGATTGGCGCGTTATCGGCCTTACTAAAAGGTATTGAGGACGATAACGGCCGGGTTCGTGGTGGGCCAAAATTTGCTCCGCGGACGCTGGATGTTGATATTTTGACCTGTGGCGATCAAGTGGGTTGCTTTGCTGGTGTTCAGATACCAAGAAATGAGATTTTGACCAATGCTTTTGTGCTTTGGCCGTTGGCTGAAGTGGCTCCGCTTGATATGCACCCTGTTGTTGGCAAAAACTATCAGACGCTATGGCGTGAGTATGATAAATCCACTCAGAAGTTGCGTCCGGTGAATTTTAATTGGCAGGGTCGTTTGATATCACAAGGTGCCTGATAGGCCCATAGTAAGCATGCATGGGCTTTGCCATTTAGTATTTGCATCTTCTTGACGCTTTACTTGCGCTTTAGTCTTGACACATCTCTAGCTGCAGGCGCTTTATCTCATTGCCCAGTGCTGCGCCTTTAAAACCTTTCTGAATCAGATGACTTGGATTAATCGCTTTAAGTCGCGTTAATAAGGCTTCAATTTCTTCGGTTTTTAATGTTTCTTGATAAAGTGCGCGGCTTAATAAACAGCAGGCATCAAGTATGCCGCAGAGACGTTCCGGGCGACGAATCAGATCCAGCGCCTGAATTAAACTCAAACGTTGCCCGGCTGTTGCTCCCTGCCAGGTATGTAACACTCCAATCGCTTTAACTGTATGCGTGCTTAGGTCTCTGTATTGGTTCGGTGTTTTTAATCGCTGGCAGGTAGTGAGTATTGCGGTCTCGGCGTTGGGTGTATCCATAAAACAAAGCGTGCAGAGTGTTGCAAAGCGTACTTCATTTCCAATTTCATCAGTAAACAGCTGTTGCAGTGAGTCGGCGGCCGGTGAGTTTATCAGCGCTTTGAATTCAGGGAGAAGCTTCGTAAGCGCATGACTGCTTTCCAGAACCAGGAAAAAAGTCAGAGGAGATTTTTCTCCTAAGGCTCGATCCAGTTCTTGCCATATGCGTTCTTTGGTCAGGTGTTCTAGTTCGTCAGTGTCTGAAATTTCCTGCATGAGTTGCAGTGTCTCTGCGGCCAGAGTAAAGCCAAGATGAGCATAGCGAGCAGCGAAACGCGCGACTCTTAAGACACGTAATGGGTCTTCACTGAAGGCTGGTGATACGTGGCGTAATATCTTTGCCTGTAGGTCGTGTTGTCCGCCATAAGGATCAATAAGTTGTCCATCATTGGATAGCGCCATCGCGTTGATGGTTAGGTCTCGCCTGGACAGGTCTTCTTCCAGAGTAACATCCGGGCTGGCGTGGTATTGAAAGCCGCTATAACCTTTTCCGCTTTTGCGTTCGGTGCGGGCAAGCGCATATTCTTCACCGCTTGTCGGATGAATAAAAACAGGAAAATCGCTGCCGACGGGTTTATATCCCAACGTAAGCATGGCTTCGGGCGTTGCGCCAACCACCACCCAATCTTTATCATAAACCGGATAGTTGAGCAGTGTGTCTCTGACGGCTCCACCGACAAGATAGATATCCATAAAAGATCTTTAAATCCCGTTATTCAGATTCTATTTTTTCTGGCTGAGATGACGTCCAGGCTTCGAAGCCACCATCAAGACTACTGACACGCTCAAAACCTTGGTGTACCAGATATTGTGCGGCCGATTGGCTGCTGATGCCGTGATAACAACAAACAATCAAAGGGGTTTCAAAGTTTGCTGCCATCATGAACTCATGCAAATTGTCATTCGACAAATTAAAGGCACCGGGTATGTGGCCTTGTCGAAAGCTTTGAGTATCTCTGATATCGACAACAACGGCACCCTTTTCAAGCCAGTCGATTGCTTGAGTAGAGTCGATGCAAGTATATTGATCCATAGTGGTTATCCTGTCGCAAAAGCTGATTTTTGTAAGCTGGGTGTACGATAGTAGCTTAAGTCATCTAGCCGCAGGGCGGTAAGCTTTACGCCCCAGATGCACCCAGTATCCAATGCGTATACGTTTTGAGTGTCTGCAGCGCCTTGCAGTGCTGCCCAATGTCCGAAAATAATATTTTCCCCGGCAGTCTTGCGGTGCGGGTGTTTATACCAGGGAAGAAAACCATCCGGTTGCGTTTCAAGGCCCCCTTTGGAGGCAAACTCAAGTTTACCCTCAGGCGTACAAAAGCGCATCCGGGTCAGATAATTGGTGATCGTACGCAGGCGCTTCCAGCCTTTCAGATCGTTACTCCATTTCTCCGGTTTGTTGCCATACATATGCTCAAAAAAAGCTTGAGCTTTAGCTGAGCGTAAGATGTTTTCGACTTCTTGTGCTTTTTTTTGTGCATTATTGATTGACCAGCCTGGCGGTATGCCGGCATGGACCATGGTAAAGTTTAATCGGCTATCGGTGTGCAGAAGCGGTTGTTGCTGTAACCATTGCATCAGCTCTTCGCGATCAGGGGCGCAGAGTATCTCGTCCAGCGTATCACTCTTTTTTTTTCGTGTTATATCGTAATGAACCGCGAGGAGATGCAGGTCGTGATTGCCAAGCACCATATGGGCCTGAACACCGAGTTCTTTAATGAAGCGCAGTGTTTGTAGTGATTTAGGGCCGCGGTTAACCAAGTCACCACAGAGCCAGAGCTTATCATTTTGACCAAAATTAATCAGTTCAAGCAGGTTTTGAAACTCATCAAAACAACCCTGAATATCACCGATAGCATAGGTGGCCATAAGTCATCCTTTTCTTGCCCAGTTACGTTTTATAGTTACTTACTGGTAGTTACTTTTTTTAGCTACCAATTAATGCAGGGCGTTGGGTTGTGCTAATGTGAATGCAGGGATAGGGGCATTGAAGCGCTCACCTTCCGCTGTTTCCATGGTGTAATGACCGAACATGCTGCCGACGCGTGTGGCCAGAACGGTGCCGCTGGTATATTTGTAGCTGTCATGTGCCGGTATGACAGGTTGTTCGCCAACAACGCCTTCTCCTTCAATTTCCTGTACATGTTCATTACCGTCGGTAACGACCCAGCGACGGCTGAGTAGCTTTACGGCTTGGCTGTTATCATTAGTAATTGTGATCTCGTAAGAGAATACAAAGCGATGCGATTCCGCATCTGACTGGTTCGGCAGAAAACGTGTCGAGATCTCGATTTTGATCAGGGTGCTGGGGTCAAGGTGATCCATGTCGGGTTTGTAGTCTCTATTAGGGTGTCAAAAAATCGGCAATGCTGATGAAGTCTTGCACTGATAAACGTTCCGGTCGCAAAGACGGATCAATCTGCAGCATTTCAAGTTGCTCTGTACTGATCAGTTCTTTTAAATTGTTGCGCAGGGTTTTGCGTCGATGCGCAAAAGCTGTTTTGACAATTTGTTTCAGAACCAGTGGGTCTTTGGCGATAAAAGGCAGCTCTTGATAAGGGGTGAGCCTGACAATCGCTGAGTCAACTTTGGGTACCGGGTTGAAGGCTTCAGGAGGAACAATAAATAAAGGTTCAACCTGGCAATAGTATTGAGCCATAATGCCGAGGCGACCGTAGTTGTTTTCTCCCGCTTTGGCGGCGAGCCGGTCTACCACTTCTTTTTGTAGCATAAAGTGCATATCGACAATATCACCGGAATGGCTCAGCAGGTGAAAAATCAGTTGTGTCGAGATGTTGTAGGGCAGGTTGCCAACAATTCTGAGCGGGCGGCCATCTTCACGTAGGCTTTTGAAATCGAATTTCATAGCATCGGCTTCAAAAATACGAAAGCGATCTTCGTATCTGAAAAATTTCGTGCGCAAAATCGGTGGCAGATCGCGGTCGAGTTCGATAGCGTCTAAAGCGCCGGCTTCAGCCAGAATCTCTTCCGTTAATGCGCCTAATCCGGGGCCAATTTCGACCATATGATCGGAAGGGTGCGGCGCAATTGAACGAATAATCTGTCGGATAATTCCTTGATCCTGCAGGAAGTTCTGACCAAAACGTTTTCTGGCTTTATGCATAGCGGGTTGTTTATGACTCATGAATACTCTTTGAGTTGCTGCAGGTTGACTTGTTGCGGGCCATGTCGCCTGCGTAGTGAATGGCTAATTTGAGACTACCAAAACTGGCATTCCCTGTGCCGGCCAGATCCAGCGCGGTCCCGTGATCAACCGATGTTCGTATAATCGGCATGCCCAGCGTAATGTTGACGGCGTTACCGAAGCCTTTGTATTTCAATACGGGTAAGCCTTGGTCATGATACATCGCTAGCACAGCATCGCAATGGTCGAGATATTTCGGGGTGAATAGTGTGTCTGCCGGAAGCGGGCCTTGTAACTGATAGCCTTGAACACGTAATTCATTAAGCACGGGCTCAATGGTGTCAATTTCTTCGCGTCCCATGTGGCCGCCTTCGCCGGCATGGGGGTTTAAACCAGAGATGATTATTTTCGGGACGGCAATACCAAATGTATGTATAAGGTCATGCTGCAGTACTTCAATCACTTCACGTAGAAGCGATGGTGTAATGGCAGCGGAAACCTGGCTTAATGGAATGTGAGTGGTGACGAGTGCGACTTTCAACCCTTCGGTTGCCAGCATCATCACGACTTTTTTGCTAGCGGTAATCTCTTCTAAGAACTCAGTATGGCCAGAAAATGGAATGCCGGCATCATTGATGATCCCCTTGTGAACCGGTGCCGTAACCATGGCGTCAAAAAGACCATTAAGACAGCCATTGGCGGCTATCGATAAAGTCTCCAGAACATAATGGGCGTTTTTAACATCCAGCTCTCCTGTTGTGACCGTGCGGCTAAGCTGTACCGGAAGTACTTTAATAGTACGCGCTAATGTGGGAGAGGGCGGCTCTTGCGCATTGAATTTCTCAATGACAATAGGTAGGTCTAACTGACGCGCACGCGCATACAGCAATTCCGGATCGCAAACAGCTATTAACTCGTCAGGATGAGAATACTGCACCATTTGAATAATCAGGTCAGGTCCGATTCCGGCCGGTTCACCGGCCGTTATGGCTATCCGCTTACATTGTTGCATTATGGTTTGATCTCATCTTTGATCTCAACATAGGCAGCCGAACGCATTTCGCGTAACCAGTTTACCAACTCTTCAGAAAACTTACGCTTACTGATGGTAGATCTGGCCTGAGACTCCATGACCTGATCGCCCATGTCCTGAGTTCTGCGGTCCTGCACTTGTAGTATGTGCCAGCCAAAACGTGACTCAAAGGGTGCGCTTAGCTCGCCAATCGGAGTGCGTTCCATCTCTTGTTCAAACTCAGGAACCATCTGTCCAGGCGAGGTCCAACTCAGGTCTCCACCTTCTGAGCCGCTGGCTGGATCATCGCTGAGCTCTTTAGCGAGTTCTGCGAATGATTCACCTTCTTGCAGGCGTGTATGAAGACGTTCTATGAGTCGCTGAGTTTGGGCTGGTGATCGTATCTCACTGGGTTTGAGTAAAATGTGACGAACTTTAGTTTGATTCACCAACTGAACCGCTCCACCACGTTTATCTCTTAGCTGGGTAATATAGAAACCGCTGGCTGCTTTGACTGGCTTACTAATGTCTCCCGGCTTCATATTTCCGACAACGGCTGCCAGTGCTTCCGGCAATTCAGCCATTTTCCTCCAACCCAAATCCCCGCCATTCAGTGCGTTTGGTGCACTAGAGGTCGCGATGGCTGTTTCTGCAAAGTCAGCATTATTATTAATAAGGGTTTGGTAAATTGAGTTTGCTTTTGCCTCAGCGGCCTGGATTTGCTCCGAAGATGCTTGTTCCGGAATAGACGTTAGAATAATGCTGAGCAATAATTCAGACTGATTAGCCAGGGCGGCATCTGATTTCAGGAAGTTTTTGATCTCCTGATCTGATACTCGGATGCGGCGGCTGACATTGCTTTGCTGAACCTGAGCAATTAGCATTTCGCGGCGAATTTGCTCGCGGGCAGTCGCATAATCCTGACCTTCTGCAATGAGGGCTTGACGAAACTGTACCAAACTCATGCCATTTCGGCTGGCAATGTTGTTGATGGCATCGTTGAGTTGACGATCAGTGACTTTGAGACCTTGTTTTTCTGCCAGCTGCAGCATCAGGTTGTCGAGTACTAATCGATCCAGGACTTGTGGTGCGAGGATATTATCCGGCGGAATGCGTTGGTTGCGAGCACTTAGCTGGTCTCGAATGATTTGCAGGCGTTGCTTAAACTCTGACTCCAATACGATATCATCATTGACGATAGCAACCACTTTATCCAGATGCAGTGGGGCTGCATGTAGTTGGCTGCTAAGTATAAGTGAGGCCAGCGATGCCAGGCCAAATTGACGAATTTTCATAAAATTAGAATTAATCATTTATCTCTTCGCGTTGTTCAAAACCGGTTATTTTTTCGGCGAATTCGGATCCGCCGCTACGTCCAAAGCTACCTAATCCTTTGAGGACAAACTGCAAGTAAAGTGCCGTATCTTTTTCGTCTTCATCTGTTAACCAATGACGTGTGACTATCCGTGTTTTCCAACAACAACTTTCATATTCCAGACCAATAGCCGTGTCAATACTATCATTAGTTAGCCAATCATATTGCCAAACACCCAAAGCTGACCAGGTTTTACTGACTGGCCATATGAATGCTGCTGTACTTTGTTCTCGAATATCTTCTGAGAAACGATAACTGAGGCTGACGATACGATTGATATCGTCTTGATAACGGACGGCCACGTTGTGCTCGGTGGCTCGAATATCTTCGTGATCGAAATTCGCATTGAAATTGATGTTTAAGCGCTTATTTGGACGCCAGATGACGCTGGTAGCGATATCTGAAAAGTCTGAGGTGCCATCAGTGAGGGGGCTGTCGTCAAGCTCAACTGTGCGATCATCATAGTAAATGGCCTGGCCAATACTGGCAGTAATCGCCTCGCGTCCTTTTTGGTCTATCAAGCGGCTGGAGACGCCGAGTGATAGCTGTTTAGTGTCGCCGATTCGGTCATAACCACTGAAGCGATTACTTCTGAACAAGGAGGCGTAATCAAAACTATAAGCGGTAGTATCAAAATCAGGGATAGCCGATTGGTCCTGTTCTGGTACATAAAGAGCATATAGGCGTGGTTCAAGTGTTTGCTGGTAATGCGTGTTAAACAAAGAATAGTCACGATCGAAAAATAATCCGGAATCGATGCTGATGACGGGTACGCTTATTGATGGCGAGTCGTTCATGCCAGCTACCTGATCATTTAAAGAGTATTGTGAGTGCCATAGCTTAATGGCGGGTTTAATATAGCCGCTTGCGTTGCGCAATGTTGCAGTTAGTTCAGGTGCGATATGTAAGCGACTACCTGTAACACGATCGCTGTCCGTCAAGCCGGTAATATTCCTGTCAAACTGAGTGAGCTGCAATAAATAGCTGGCAGATAACCAGTCGGGGCCAAGGGTTGGGTCGCCGGATACTTGCAGCTGAGGCAGGCGACGATAAGGAGTGATGTTGTCCTCATCAATGGTCTGGTAGCTTTGCAATAAAAATTCCGATTGCCATTGATTTCCGTAATAGGCAACTGAACCGCTACGATTCAGATGACTTTCTTCAGCAGCATCTAATGTTGTACCAAGGTCGTCAAAGTAATCATCGTCACTGACGCTAAGGTAGTTGATTTTAGTTAGCCAGCGATCAGCAGGTTTCCCCGTGTGCTTAATGCCAAGTAACCATCGGTTTTGGTCTGTTACACGGTCGTTGGGTAGATAAGCGGTGCTCAATGAATTGGTGGAGTATGCATTCATGTATCTGAATTCATTTTCCAGCAAAATACCTCGCTTTTCCAGAAAGCGTGGTGTCAGTGTATCATCGATATTGGGCGCGATATTAAAGTAGTAAGGGGTGCTTAAGTCGAGTCCTTCGGTGTCGGAATAGCGGATTGAAGGGTAAAGGAAACCGGTGTGGCGTCTGTCATCTATAGGGAACTCAAAATAAGGCAAATACAGCACGGGAATGTCTGACACTTTAAGTGTTGCGTGTTTAGCCCAGCCAAATCCACTGTTCTTGTCTAAATGAATCTCTTTTGCGGCAAGATTCCATGTGTTGGCGTCTGGAGGGCATTGAGTGTAGTTGCCTTCTTTTATTGTGATAGTTGCATCTTCGTTACGGGATATCTGAGCGACTGACCCTCTGATATTATTTTTGAATAAAACATATTCGGCGTCATTTAACGTTGTTTTTTTTGTATTAGTATTTGATTGAGCCGTTTTACCTGTGAAGAGTAAACCTGGTTCTCGGTAAGTTGCTCCGCCGGAAATGTTGATATCCCCGGTTTCTTGGTTGATAGTGGCCGAATCGCTGTAAAGACTTCGTGAGCCTTGTACTATTTTAACGCTGCCAGTTAATTCTGTACCCAGACCAAGCTCCGTTCGTGCCTCAGATGCATCTACTGTAATGGGCTTGAATTGGAAAGGTGTGCCATCATCTTCAGGTAATGCTGGTTCTATATAGCGTCCGCTGCAATGGTTGGGGGATTGCCCCTCCGCATAAGGGTACCAACCAAGATGTGCATACGCTGATTGAGGGAGTGCAGGTGCTTTCTGTGCCTGAGTGCTGTTGTCTTTTGAGGGTACCAGGTCATTTCGTGATGCACCCGGAGTTTCTGTAGATGGAGCTTCTATAGATGGAGTTTCTATGGGTGGCGCTTCTCTATGCAACGCTTTTGTAAGAGGCTCAGCAACGGTTTCAGTTGGGGCTTCAGCTTGAGTCGCCGTTGCGATCGCAGGCGATGTAGCAGAAACCGTTTTCTGCGTCTGTTTTATTGTTTCTGCATTCGTGTAACTTGATTGTGTTAGCCTCTCGATTTGCTCCGCTGAGTTATCGCTGGCAGGATGTTTCGCTTCTGCTGCTGTAGTCGTCGAGCTTAAATCACCAGAGCTTGGTTCACCCGAGCAGTCCCATTTGTTATTGACCTGCTGACAGTTCCAGTTATTTTGATTGGCGAATGCGGGTTGGTACTGCACAAGTAAAGCGGTGGCGATGGCGGCAGTTAATCTGTGGGACGTGTGTTTTAGAAATGACATTCCAGGATTTCCAGTAGCGGATAATTGGCCAGTGTAGTTAGCAGTGTGAATAGGCTCGACTCTATATTCATTTGTGTAACTGGCAAAGTCTGGAATAATAAACATTCAAACGATGATGCGCTAGGGGAAACAGCAGAATGGGGCAACGCTTATCTACTTTATTGGGTTGGATTGAAGAATTACAGGCTGCTCGGGTCATAGATATCGAAAAAGGCTGGGAATTAGTGCCGGTTTCCGGTGATGCGAGTTTTAGACGATATTTTCGCGTAAAAACAGAGTGCCAGTCATGGATCGCTGTGGATGCGCCGCCTGAAAAAGAAAATAGCCAAACATTTGTAAGGATCGCCCGGTCTTGGCTTGATCAGGGAGTCCATGTGCCGCAAGTGATTAGTGTCGACCTTGATCAGGGTTTCATGTTGTTGTCTGATTTTGGTGATCAATTATTATTGCCGGCACTGAAGGAAAAAAGTGTTGATCACTTGTATAAACTTGCAATGGCCGAGCTTTATAAAATCCAGAGCTGTGATGCTGAATCCCTTCCTTTATATGACAGCAGTTTGTTACAACGTGAAATGGCATTGTTTAAGGATTGGTTCTTGGTGTCTTTGCTGAGTATTGACCTGAACTCAGATGATCAAGAAAGCATTAATACTGGATTTTCTTTATTAGAGGCGAGTGCGTTGGAGCAACCCGCAGTCTGTGTTCATCGGGACTATCATTCACGTAACTTGATGATCACATCTGAACATACTCCCGGTGTGATCGATTTTCAGGATGCGGTAAAAGGCCCGATAACCTATGATCTGGTTTCGTTGCTAAGAGATTGTTATATCAGTTGGCCGGATGAGCAAGTGTATGAGTGGGTTGGTTGTTTTCGAACCGAACTTGTTAGGAAAAACCCATTATTGGCAGAAATAACCATGGAACGTTTTGAGCGCTGGTTTGATCTGATGGGGATGCAAAGGCATTTAAAAGCCATAGGGATTTTTGCGCGATTAAGCATTCGCGATGATAAGCATAGTTATTTGCAGGACATTCCCAGAACCTTGCAGTATGTGAATCAGACCTCTGCTAAGTATCCTGAACTGGAACAGTTTAATCTGTTAATCAATGAAAAAGTCCTGCCCACTATGCGTGATGTCGCGGCTTTTGCTGAAATAACACAATGAAGGCAATGATATTAGCCGCAGGGTTAGGGACGCGCTTACGCCCATTAACCTTGAGTACACCAAAACCACTGATCCTGGTGAGTGGTAAACCTTTGATTGTCTATCATATTGAAAACCTGGTTAAAGCGGGTTTTACAGAGATTATCATTAACCATGCTTGGTTAGGTGAGCAGATCGAAGCGGCTTTGGGTGATGGATCTCAGTGGGGTGTTTCGATCACATATTCGCCGGAAGAAAAACCTTTAGAGACGGGAGGTGGGATTTTTCGCGCACTGAGTCGACTTTCTGAAAGAGGTGAGTCGTTCTTGGTTATTAATGGCGATATTATGACTGACTTTGATTTTTCTGTACTATCCGATATTAATCCTGCTGTTGCTCATTTGGTGCTGGTAGCCAATCCGGAACATCATCCCGAGGGGGATTTTTCATGTCTATCGGACGGTACACTGTCTTTGCAGGCTGATAAGCTGACTTTTTCAGGGATTAGTGTGTTAAATCCTGCGCTGTTTGCCGGTTGTGATGACTCGGCCTTTGCGTTGGGGCCGTTATTGAAAAAAGCGATATCTTCAGGGCAGGTTAGCGGAACGATATATACGGGTGCCTGGATTGATGTCGGTACCCATGGCCGTTTGAAACAGGCTGAACAATTAATACAAGAACAAAAACAAGTCATACAAGAGAAAAAACAAGATGGCAATTGATGCGCAGGCAACAGGGCAAAGTATAGGGGCTTCATTGTTGAAGTACCGGGGTGGAGTGATCGTCGGCGCTTTAATAGGTTTGATGAGTGGAGGTTTTTGGGGATTAGTTTTTGGTGGGGTAATCGGTGGATTAGTCAGCAAGGCTATTGTCAATGTGTTGACAGGTGGTGTGTCTCCTCAACTAGCATTTTTCAAAGCGACCTTTGCTGTGATGGGCAAAGTGGCAAAAGCGGATGGCCGGGTTACTGAGAATGAAATTCAGTTTGCGCGTGATGTAATGGCGCGAATGAATTTATCAGAAGAGCGTAAACGTGAAGCGATGGGGTACTTCTCTGAAGGTAAGGAGGCTGATTTCAATATCGCTGATGTGTTATCGCCTTTATCGCGTGTCATTCAGTCGCAGGCGGCTGTGAAAATCATGTTTGTTGAAATTCAACTGCAAGTCGCCATGGCAGATGGGCAGATGTCTCCGGCTGAGTTGGCAGTAGTACAAGAGGTGTGCACCTTATTGCGTATGTCAGGCGTGGAAATGGCTGCGCTTATGTCAAGAATGCAGGCGCAACAAGCGTATCAACAGCAGAGCTATCAGCAGCACCAGCATTTTCAACAAGCATCAGAACAGAGTTTGCTCAAAGAGGCTTATGGTGTGTTGGGTGTTAAAGAGGGTGATGCTGAGGCAGACATCAAAAAAGCCTACCGTAGACTAATGAGCCAGCATCATCCGGATAAATTGGTTGCCAAAGGCTTACCGCCTGAAATGATGCAGCTTGCAAAAGAGAAAACCCAAGAGATACAGGCGGCATACGATCGTGTTAAAACCGCCAGAAAAAACTAATGTTTATATAGGATTTGCTTGTTTGTTTTGAGGTGGTACAGGCGTGCCTGGTGGCTGATTTATTGAAGGGGCTGGAGTTGAAGGGATTGAAATAGCCTCTTTTTCGGCTTTTACAATATAGGTTTCAAGCAGGCCGCGCGTGTAGCGAATCAGCCATTCTTGTCCTTGAAGTGTGTTGCTGGTCGCGGGTAAACGACTTTGGTGATAGTTGTTTATGTTAGTTAAGTTATTACGTCGTGCTGTTTCAAGGCGTAATCTTGAATAGCTTTTGTGAGAACGTGAAGAGCTTCCTGGGTTGTCAGTGTAAATATCCAGTGTTGTGAGTTCGAGTTCAGGAATCAGATCTAAAAGTTTTGGTGCGCTGATATCAGGTGACTGTTGCGCATTAATGATCAATAAACTCATGTTGGCTTGTGCCTGAAGGTCTAGTGCCAGTGCGGTTGCCCATGTTGCTCCGGTTCCGGCCCCTGCCAGTATAAATCTATCCATGCCTTTCTGTTGTAATGCCTGCAAGGCAGTCATTCCGCGTTGTAATATTTGTTGGTAAGCTTCTGAGCTCTGTCTTTCCACTTCAGACTCAGACTCAGACTCAGACTCTTGGCTTGCGGGGAGTGGCGTGGTTGGCGTTGTGTTTGCAGTCGTGTTTTGTTCTATAGGTGTGGTTGATTCAGGGGTGGCCGTTGAGTCTTCTGTGTCTGTCGATGGTTGTGAACGGATGGCTTTGAGGCTAGGGAGTGTTCGGATTGGGTTTGCCCGTGTTACAGGTGCAGGAAGTGGGATGGCTAATGTGCTCCAACCAAACTCGGATAAACCGGTTCTTAAAGGCTCAATAAAAATTGGCCAGTTCGGGTGGGTGTAATCATCCGGAAAAAAAATTATCCCCCCGTGGGATAGTGCTCCGCTCCTGTTGCGATAATAGGCTTTAAAATTATCTTCGCCGGCATTTAAATCAAGAATTTCTGTTTCTGAGCTCATTAGTTCTTTAGATACGTCTGCTAACAGCGAAGCTTGTTTGTCCGGCACAATTCGGTTTGCTTTTATAGTCTCGGTCGGAGGTGCGGGGGTTTGTGTATCGCCTGCAGGCGTTTCTTCAGCAAACGATGAGGTAACGCCGCCGCTGATGAGCCAGAGGAGCGACAGAATCATAAGGCGATAATTCGGTGTTTTGATTTTCATAACGTGATTATCAGGGAAAAAAAATATCCTGCAAGTCTGACGCTGTTTAAATCATTAGGCTTGGGTACAATGGGGCCTCTTAATCATGAGATGGAAAGCTAAGTTATGTCCGATTTTAAAATAGCCCCTTCAATTTTGTCTGCAGATTTTGCCCGTTTAGGTGAGGAGGTTGATAACGTTCTGAGTGCAGGGGCTGATATCGTGCATTTTGATGTGATGGATAATCATTATGTGCCTAACTTAACGATCGGTCCCATGGTGTGTAAAGCGTTAAGAAATCACGGTGTTACAGCGCCTATCGATGTTCACCTAATGGTTAAGCCTGTGGATAGAATGATCGCTGATTTTATAGCGGCGGGTGCCACCTATATTACTTTTCATCCGGAAGCGTCTGAGCATATTGATCGCTCATTGCAGATGATTCGAGATGGCGGTTGTCAGGCTGGTCTGGTTTTTAATCCTGCGACGCCATTGCATTACCTGGATTATGTAATGGATAAAGTGGATATGATTTTGTTGATGTCCGTGAACCCCGGTTTTGGCGGGCAGTCGTTCATCCCTGCAACTCTCGGCAAATTACAAGAAGTGCGCAAACGAATAGATGCGAGCGGTCAGAGTATTCGCCTTGAGGTTGATGGTGGAGTGACTGTTAACAATATAGCCGGTATAGCAGCGGCCGGTGCAGATACATTTGTCGCCGGTTCTGCAATTTTCAATACTGATGATTATGCAGATACGATTGCACAGATGAGAGCAGAGCTGGCAAAGGCAAAAGGAATAACTTGTTAATGAGGTCATTGTTTAATGGTGATCTGCCAAAGCTGGTGATGTTCGATCTGGATGGAACGCTGGTGGATAGTGTTCCTGACCTCGCATTTGCGGTGGACGATGCGTTTCGCAGTGTAGGCCTGCCTGAAGTCGGAGAGGCTAATGTGCGTTTGTGGGTTGGAAATGGTGCTGAGGCTCTGATAAGGCGAGCACTGGCTTATGTTTCAGCCGAAGCAGGTGCTGCTTTTTTTGAGCAGGTTTTTTCTGGATTTCTCTCAGCATATAGTCATTGTCTGGCCGATAAAAGCAAGCTATACCCTGGCGTTTTTGAAACATTGGAAGCGCTGAGTAAATTAAATATTCCCATGGCCGTAGTGACTAATAAGCCCATTGCTTTTACGTTACCCATGCTATCTGAATTGAAGCTATCGCATTTTTTTGCAGAGGTACTGGGTGGTGATTCGTTAGAAAGGAAAAAACCTGATCCAATGCCGTTGGAAACAATAATGTCACGGTTTAGTTTGCAGCCTGAGCACGTTCTGATGGTAGGCGACTCGAGTAACGATATTACTGCAGCCAAGTCCGCAGGCTGTTCCGTTGTCGCTGTTTCATATGGATACAACCATGGGGAGAGTATTTATGAGGCCGGGGCGGATAAGGTGGTGTCCTCGTTAAAAGAGCTGTTGCGAACCGATTCGTTCTCATCGTAAGCTGTATCGGATTTTTGATCAGATGATGCCTGATTTCTCAAGAAGTTTTGCCGTCTATTGTTCATTGTTAATGATCTCTTTGGTCTTATGTGCTTGCCCGTCACGCAAATAAAAATTATTCTCCTATGCATTGGTAAATAGCCTCATCAGACCTTCAAGTATATATAGCTTTTGGTTATGTTAATTTTGGATTGTGACTGTTGCTCGCACTATCTTTTGCTTAGAAGTTATTTAATGAGAGATGTTATTCGTAATGTGAAGAGTTTATGCTAGATTTAATACCATCAAGGCGCAGTGAATCAAAAGTTGCGTATCTATTAAGGAGTTAGGGGACTACATATGCTTGTCTTTCCAGGGAATATGTCAAAAAAAATCAAGATTCTTGTGGCCGCATCACTTTTCACTGTGATTTCAGGCTGTGCAAATAATAATTCATACCCTCCCGTTGCTGAAGAAGATCGTTTTGTTCAACCAGAATATAATTATGTTATTGGTGCCGGGGACTCTGTACAAATTTTTGTCTGGGGGAATGCTGAACTGTCAACTTCTGTGACGGTACGTCCAGATGGAAAAATTACGACAAATTTAGTTGAAGATCTAGAGGCTAGTAGTAAAACTTCAACTGAATTAGCAAGAGAAATTGAAACTATATACTCAGAATATATTAAAAATCCGGTTGTAACAGTGATCGTTAATGGGTTCGTTACTATTCCTGATCATCGAATTAGGGTTGTCGGTGCGGGTGCTGAGCCTCTTAGACTTCCTTACAGTAAACATATGACTTTATTGGATTTGATGATCGAAGTCGGAGGTCTTAATGAGTTTGCCGATGGAAATAAAGCAGTATTGGTGAGGCGTTTTGATGGAGAGCAAAAAACGTATGGCTTACGTCTTGATAGTCTTTTAAAAGACGGCGATATAACCGCTAATTTAGCGCTTAAACCAGGTGATATTGTAATCATTCCTGAAGCGTGGTTTTAGTCTTAATAATAACTTGGCGTGTTATAACTTATGCGTGAAATTTTAAATCAGTTATCTGAATATATCTGGGGTATCTGGCGTTATCGCTGGATTGGTCTTCTCGTTATTTGGCTTGTAGCAATGGGTGGCTGGTTTTTTGTATCCCTGACACCTGAGAAGTATTTAGCAACTGCTAGAATGCACGTTGATACTAATACTGTTCTTCGGCCTTTATTGAGAGGGCTCGCTATTCAGCCTGATGTTGATCAGCGTATAGCTTTGATGAGCAGGACTTTGCTTAGTCGTCCGAATTTAGAGAAGTTGATGCGTATGGCTGATATGGATCTTTATATTAAAAATGATTCGGATAAAGATAAGTTACTCGATGAAATCTCAAACTCCATTACATTGGCTGGTGACCGAAGAAATTCCTCTTTATATTCCGTTTCGTTTAAGCACGAAAATCGTGATACTGCAAAAAAAGTTGTGCAGTCGCTTATTACTATTTTTGTTGAAAACGCCTTAGGCGATAAGCGTAAAGACAGTTCGGGTGCGCAGGAGTTTTTAGATAAGCAGATAGCTGATTATGAGCAGCGCCTGGTTGATGCAGAGAAGCGTTTGGCTGAATTCAAACAGCGTAATGTGGGTGTTTTGCCCGGGCAGACCGGTGGTTACTATCAGAGGCTAGAAGCTGAAAAAGCTCAGTTGGGGATGGCGCAGTTGCAGCTTCGTGAACTACGCAATCGTCGCGATGAGTTAATGCGGCAGATTGAGGGTGAAGAGCCTGTGTTTTTAGCGAGTCAAATCGAAAGCTCTCCTGAGATAAGAGCGCTTGAAGGACGTATATCCTCTCTTGAGGGGTCGCTTGATAGCTTATTATTGAAATACACAAGGCGGCATCCTGTTGTAGTGCAGACGAACGATATGATTGCTGCTTTAAAAGCGAAAAAGAGAATCGAAGAAGCTCGTGTTAAGGATACAATATCCGATCAGTTCTCTGGTTTGCTGGATAGCCCCGTTTATCAGCAGATGAGAAGTATGCTGGCGGAAACTGAGGCGAATGAAGCAGAACTGCGTACTCGTGTTGAAGAGTATCAAAGACGAGTTAATGAGTTAGAAGCAAAAGTTGATAATATTCCATTAATCGAAAGTGAGCTTCAGCAACTTGATCGTGATTATGGTGTTATTTCTCAGCAGCATAAAACTTTATTAAGTCGACGCGAATCGGCTATGATCTCTGAGAATGTTGGGCAGCAGGCCAATGATGTGAAGTTCCGCGTTATTGATCCACCTTTTGTCCCTAAGAAACCTAATGAGCCTAATAAGGCGCTGATGAATGCAGCAGTTTTAATACTCGCAATGGCGGGCGGCGTAGGTAGTGCGTTGTTAACTTCTCTATTTCATCCTGTTATAAGCAATCGTACGACATTAGCTCAAGTAACGGGTTTGCCCGTGCTGGGTACAGTAATGAAAATTCAGTCTCCTATAGATAAACGCAGAAAGTTACGAGGAAATATGATCTTCTTTTCGTTACTGGTTAGTCTATTTGTAGTTTATGTGGGTATATACGTATTTCATGGCATGGACTTCATTATTGCAGGGGTAGATGGATACTTTAGGATGGTGTTTGTATGAGTATTATAGAGCGTGCAATACAAAAGCTTGATCCTAAAAGTCATGCTGATAAGGTAAAAAGCCGCACTGAGAAAAGTGCTGAGAACCGTGTTGAGAGAGCAGGCAAGGATAGTGAAGCAGTCACTACTCAAAGTAAATTAGCGGTAGGTGTTTCAAGACCTCAAGTCGATAACTCCAGAGCTTTGTCTGGGGATCCTCTTCATATACCGTTAGCAAGATTGAGTGCTTTGGGTATGGTGACCCCTAGTGCGCCTCGTAGTGCTATAGCAGAAGAATATCGTGCTATAAAGCGCCCGTTATTACTTAACTTACAAGGCGGAGGGGCGTCACAGGTAGATCATGCAAACCTTGTGATGGTCGCAAGTGCTTTGTCCGGAGAAGGTAAAACTTTTTCTGCCATAAATCTAGCCATGAGTATCGCTATGGAGCAGGATAAGTCGGTACTTTTTGTCGATGCAGATGTCTCTAAAGCCTCTGCTGGTGGTTTGTTAGGCGTTCCTGATAAAGCCCCTGGCTTGATAGATCTCCTTGAAAATAAAGGCATGCGCTTTCAAGACGTCGTGCTAAAAACAAATATTCCTAATCTTAGAATCTTACCTGCCGGAAATTTACATCAACGATCGACAGAGTTATTAGCCAGTGAGAGTATGCGCGCGCTGATGTTGGATATATCCCAACGTTATTCAGATCGAGTTATTATCTTTGACTCTCCGCCATTGCTTTTAACAACAGAGGCAAGAGTGCTATCGAACTTCATGGGACAGATAGTATTTGTTGTTGCTGCTGAACAAACTTCTCAGGATGCCGTAGTCGAAGCTTTGCAGCACCTTAGTAGTGATAGCATTGTAGGGATGCTATTGAACAAGGCACAGCTCAAGGCATCTGGAAGCTTCGGTTATGGCTATGGCTATGGCTATGGCTATGGCTATGGTGGCAGGCATGAGACAAAAGTAGAAGATGCTGTAAAATAAAGGATAGTTAAATGCACCTCAAGTTTGATAAAAAGTTAGTGTTATGCGTTTTTGTTTGTGGGCATTTTGCTACGACGAGTGTTTTTGCAGCAGACTGGCAGGTGAGCAAATCGCTGACTGTATCAGAGGTATATACCGATAATGTTGATCTAACGCACGATAATAAAACAAGTGAGTTTGTTACGACGTTCACTCCAAGTATTTCGTTGCAAGGAAGCGGAGCACGGGCGAATGTTAGTCTTAACGCTTCACTGGAAGCAAGCTCTCTAGACG
Source organism: Neptunomonas qingdaonensis (assembly GCF_900113275.1). Classification (GTDB taxonomy): domain Bacteria; phylum Pseudomonadota; class Gammaproteobacteria; order Pseudomonadales; family Balneatricaceae; genus Neptunomonas; species Neptunomonas qingdaonensis. The sequence continues at coordinate 118,568 of NZ_FOOU01000002.1, read as the reverse complement.
GAGAGGGGGATACAATAAACCCTCGTTTAGGTGCAAATGCTGATGCAGAGCTTCTGGAAGATTTTCTTTATGTCGATGCTTCAATAAATATAATCCAGAACTCAGTTGATGCATTTACGCCTAGTGGCATAAATACGCTAAGTAATACTGGTAATACAACCAATACCTATAATTATCAGATCAGCCCTTATATTACTCAGCGTTATAAAGGAATAGCAGAAGTAGTCGGCCGTTATACTTATAACAATCAGTTAAATAGTAATAATAATACCAGTGACAGTGATAGCCAAAATTTTGAATTAGATGTGAATAGTGGAGATGATTTCCAACGTTTAACGTGGGGAGCATCGGTAAACTATAAAGATTCTGGCAGCGATAATACAAGCAGTGAGTTGCTTTCAACTGATGTGAGTTTGGGCTATCGCTTTAATCGAGCATGGAGTGTAAATAGTTCGGTTGGGGTTGAGTCGAATGACTTTGAATCAACGCGAAGTGTAAATGACGGCTCTCAATGGAGTATGTCAGCGATTTGGACACCTAATAACAGAACATCATTGAATATAGGTTATGGTGATCGTTTCTTTGGGAGCGTACCGACTCTTGATTTTAGCCATCGGAGTCGTAGGAGCTTATTGACTGCAAGTTACTCCAGAGAACTTACAGATTCAGCTACGCTGCTAAGTCAGCAAAGTGCTTTTCAGACAACTGATGCTTTTGGCAATCCTATTGATCCTATTACAGGTGATCCATTATCGCTGGCTAATTCGACTATTAACATAACAGAAGGTCTTTTTATTAATGAAGTATTTGAATTGTCATACACCCTAACGGGAAAGCGAAGTTCCATAACCATTGGTGGTAGTCATTCGGTTCAGAAATATGAAGATGGTCGCGCAGATGAAACATTGGAAGAGTACAATGTTTCAGTGGACAGACGTCTTTCCAGCAGGCTGACAGTAGATGCCGGTTATTCGTTTAGTCAGCAGGAGCGAACTGGAATTGCTGACGCATTTCGACCGTCTCAGGCGTTGATACAAACGAATGAATATAATTTAGGGTTAACGCGTAAGATAGGCGTTAATAGTAACCTGAAGTTTACATACTACTTTACTGATAGTGAATCGGACGATCTGGCCAACGACTATCAAGAAAATAGGATGCAATTATCATTTACTACAAAGTTATAGATGCAGATGGTTTTTTCATCATGGCGCAATTTTTATTTTCATAGTGTGATCCTTCATTAGCCTTATTACTGGATTCAACTATCTGTTAGGTCAAGCTATAGGTTGGGTTTGTTTATGGCTTTCTTAGTTGTATATAGCCGTTTCTCCGTGTAAAAACTTTAATTTTCTAAGTGCCTGAATATAGAGTGTTATTTATGTCAGAAGTTGATAGGTCGGTCATCAATGCGATGACTGTAGATGTCGAAGACTATTTTCAAGTATCAGCTTTTGAAAAGCATATCACTCGAAATGATTGGGCGAACCATGCAAGCCGGGTAGAGGAAAATACAGATCGAATCCTGACATTATTTGCAGCACATAATACTAAAGCGACGTTCTTTACATTGGGTTGGCTAGCTGAACGTTATCCTTCAATGATAGGAAGGATTATTGAGCAAGGGCATGAAATAGCCAGCCATGGTTGGGATCATCAGCGTGCTACAAGCCAGAGTAAAGATGAATTCAGAGAAGATATTAAACGTGCTAAAGCAATACTCGAAGATGTGGCGGGTTGCGCTGTAAAAGGGTATCGAGCCCCGAGTTATTCCATTTGTGCAGAGAATCTTTGGGCACTGGATATACTTGCAGACGAAGGTCATTTGTACAGTTCCAGTATTGTGCCGATTAGGCATGACCATTATGGAATGCCTGACTCATCTCGTTTTGCTTTTCCAGCGGCGGGTGGTCGGTTATTGGAAATTCCTGTTACAACAATCCCTGTTTTTTCTCGCAATATTAATTGTGGGGGAGGGGGCTGGTTTCGTTTATTTCCTTATGAGTTTACTAAATGGGCTCTTACGAAGGTTAATAAAGATGAAAAGATGCCGTGTAATTTTTATTTTCATCCATGGGAAATTGACCCTTATCAACCAAAAATTGATAATATTTCGCTGAAGACTCGATTCAGACACTACCTTAATTTAGGCAAAATGCATGGCCGTTTAGAAAGCCTCTTACAAGATTTCAGGTGGGGGCGGATGGATGAAATATTTCTCGATGAAGTGTCTAAACGCTAGTGATTCCATCTGTTCAGTATCGAACTCTCGGTTTTGATTAATATGTGTAGTGCCAGGTAACAATACCTAATAGAAAATTTTGTAATGGAGTACCTATGAGTCTCACAGTCTTGGAATTGAAAAATAATGATTCATCAAGATGGGATGCATTTGTTGAGAAGAGCGACGATTCCACTTTTTTTCATCGTGCAGGCTGGAAAATCGTTCTTGAAGAGGCCTATGGACATAAAGTTCATTTTCTTTATGCAGAAAGAGAGGGGCTCATTGAGGGCATTTTGCCTTTAGCTCAGGTTAAGAGTCTGTTATTTGGTAATAACTTAGTGTCGCTTCCCTTTTGTGTCTACTGTGGTGTTGTTGCAGATAATAAAGAAGCAACTGATGCCCTCATAGAGGCCGCCTGCAAGCTTGCTGATGGGCTAAAAGTTGATTCTCTTGAGTTAAGAAACTCAAAATGTTCCGGCAGAAACTGGCCAGAAAAATCTCTTTATTATACGTTTCGACGTTCTATTTCTGAGGACAATGACGCTAACATGAGCGCCATCCCCAGAAAACGTCGAGCGATGATTCGTCAGGGAATTAAAAATGGATTGTTAAGTGAATCAGACGATGGCTGGGAACGTGTTTATAACACCTATGCTGAAAGTGTTCGAAACTTAGGAACTCCCGTTTTTTCTGCGAAATACTTTCGCACTTTACGTGAAGTCTTCAAGAGTGATTGTCGGGTTCTGATGATTACTCATGAAGGGCAGGATGTTGCTGGTTTGATGAGTTTTTACTTTAAAGATCAGGTATTGCCTTACTATGCAGGAAGTTATGAGTCCGCTAAGTCACATAAAGCGCATGACTTTATGTATTGGGAGTTGATGCGACGTTCCAGTGAAGAAGGTATAAAGCTTTTTGATTTTGGCAGGAGCAAAGCGGATACCGGACCTTATTTGTTTAAGAAAGGCTGGGGGTTTGAGCCTGAACCTTTGCATTATGAATACTACCTGGTAAAAGCGGATGCCATACCAGAACTCAATCCTAATAACCCAAAATATAAATTTTTTATTGATGTATGGAAAAAGCTTCCTTTACCTGTAGCAAATAGACTTGGCCCTCTTTTGTCGAGGAGCTTAGGTTGATGAAACCTGCTATGTTGTTACTATGCCACCGAATTCCATATCCTCCTAATAAAGGAGATAAAATTCGTGCTTACCATTTACTGAAATTTCTAACAGAGCATTATCGGGTTTGTTTAGGTGCATTCGTTGACGATCCATTGGATTGGAAATATGTATCGGACTTAGAGGGAATTTGTGAAGAAACGTTTTTCGTTAAGCTGGATCCCTTAAAAGCCAAGCTGAAATGCATCAAAGGTTTTGTTACAGGTGATGCACTTTCTGTACCTTACTACCAGAGTAACGAATTACAGAAATGGGTGCGTTCAACTATTAAAACGCACAAAATTGAGAAGGCCATGATTGTATCTTCTGTTATGGCACAGTTTTTAGCAGATAAAAACCTTAAGTTGAGCAAAAAAATTATTGATATTGTCGATATCGATTCAGACAAATGGCAACAATATTCAGCTAAGAAATGCTGGCCGATGAGCTGGGTTTATCGTCGTGAAGCACGCACATTATTAGCGTATGAAAAACAGGCCGTCGAAGCGTTCGATGCAAGTTTATTTGTTTCGTCGGCAGAAGCCGCGATGTTCAGGACTAAATTTCCAGCATCACAGGATAAGATTGGTTACTACAATAATGGCGTAGATAGTCATTACTTTTCAGCCTCTGATAGCTATTCTAACCCCTACGCAACTGCAATTATTCCTCTTGTCTTTACCGGTGCCATGGATTATTGGCCTAATATTGATGCGGTTAGTTGGTTTGTTAAAGAGGTTTTTCCTCGTTTACGGCAAACAAATCCTGCTATACATTTTTATATTGTCGGTAGTAATCCTAATGATGAAGTACTTAAATTGGCCCTCACTGAAGGCGTCATAGTGACAGGTCGTGTTGAAGATATAAGGCCCTATTTGCACTATGCATGTGCATCGGTTGCTCCCATGAGGATTGCCCGAGGAATTCAGAATAAGGTTTTAGAAGCGATGGCTATGGAAAAAACTGTCATTGTCAGTGCTCTGGGTCTGGAAGGTATAAATGCTGAAAATGGATTGGAGGTAGTCGTCGCTGACACTGCCGATGAATATATTAAGGCAGTGAATGAGGTGCTAAATAACTCATTCGATAAAATGGGTACAGCTGCCAGGCAGCGGGTTGAAAATGACTTTAATTGGGCTGAAAGTCTCCCCACCGTAATAGATTTGCTGGAAAGCAATAATCAGGAAATACAACGATGACAATGGCCGCCAAAAATAACATGGATATTTCGAAACAAACGGGTTGGCGCTATTTTCTGCCAGTAGTCGTCATTTATCTGTTGCTGTATACAGCCTTATTTTATGAAACGCTTGGATCGATGCTGTCTATTTGGATGCGTTCGGAAACCTTTACACATGCATTTTTAATACTACCTATTTCTATTTGGTTAGTATGGGAAAAAAGAGAGCATTTGCAATACGAGCAGCCAAGACCTTCATGGTTAGGCATGACTGCGCTTACTGGTTGCGGCTTTATTTGGTTATTTGGCTATTTGGTTGATGCACTTGTCGTTCAGCAGTTCGCATGGGTGGCAGCATTTATATCGGGTGTTTGGGCCATTCTGGGTAATAGGATCGCGTGGGCGATTGCGTTTCCGTTAGCATTTCTCCTGTTTATGATCCCTTTTGGTGAAGATTTAGTGCCCGCGATGATGGAGTTTACCGCTGATTTCACGGTTGCTATGGTCAGACTGACAGGAATACCTGTATATAGGGAAGGGCTTTTTTTTACTCTGCCCTCTGGTAACTGGTCCGTAGTGGAGGCTTGTAGTGGTATCCGTTATCTGATTGCATCGCTTACATTAGGTTGCTTGTATTCCTATCTTACTTATACAAGTCTCAAAAAGCGTCTCATTTTCATAGCCTTCTCCATTATTGTACCTATCATCGCTAATGGTTTAAGGGCATATATAATTGTAATGCTTGGTCATGTCAGCGATATGACAGTGGCAACAGGTGTTGATCATCTTGTTTATGGTTGGGTATTTTTCGGTATTGTGATTTTTATATTAATTATGATTGGTTCCCGGTTCAGAGATGAGGATATAGACAACAAACCAAATTCAAAACAAATGGTAGTGCAATCAAAACAAACTAGTGGTCTTAAGCAGGCGATACAAAGCTGTATTGTAGCCATTGTATTGATTGGATTTTGGCCAGTTTTTGCTTATGAGATCGAGAAACAGGAAGTTAATCAAACCACTTCTGGTATTGAACCTGTCACTGCTTCTGAAAACTGGACAGTGATAGAGAGCAGACATTGGGAGTGGGAACCAGTTAGTGTTGGTGCAGACAAACTGAATCAGTATTTTCGAAAAGAAGATACAAATATTGGATTGTACTTGCAGTATTACTTTACTCAAGAGCAAGGTGCCGAACTTATTAACTGGAGAAATGTCTTATTAGATCCTGATTTGGATGATTGGAGAATAATTCATCAACAGAAGGTGAATATAAATATTGCTTCCAAACAGGTTAACGTTGACGAAACTTTTATAAAAGGCCCCGATGTCCAATTACTGGTGTGGTCGTGGTACCGTATAGGTGAATATTATACGGCCAATAAATATGTGGCTAAGTTGCTTGAAGGTGTGGCAAAAATTTCATTCAGTCGTTCAGATGCAGGGAAAATAATCGTTGCTATTCCTTATGATGAAAAATTAAAGGAAACTGAACGTGCAGCACTTCTACAAAATTTTATTAGCGAAATCATGCCTGATGTAGAAAGAAGTATCGACAAAGCAGCCGGTCCTCAGTAATGGCTATAGGTAAAAGGCCCGCGCTGGTTGTCCACATCATCTATGCATTAGGAACGGGTGGTTTGGAAAATGGGCTTGTTAATATTATTAATCGCATGCCAGCTGACAGATATAGGCATGTGATTATCTGCCTGACGCATGCTACTGATTTTGCCAGCCGCATTGCCGCTCCCGATGTAAGCGTGATAGAGCTGAATAAAAAAGAAGGGCATGATCTGGGTGTTTATTGGCGTCTTCAAAAACTGCTTTGGAAGCTTAAGCCTGATATCGTGCATACGCGAAATCTGGCCGCGCTTGAGATGCAAGTATTAACATTGATATTGCCAGGTGTTAAACGAGTGCATGGTGAGCATGGCCGTGATATCTATGACTTGCATGGGCAAAATAAAAAATACAACCGTTTACGTAAAATGATGAGCTGTCTGATTCATCGTTATATTGCGGTAAGCCAGGATCTTGAGGGTTGGTTACTGGAAACGGTTAAGGTGCCTAAAAAGAAGATCCGGCAATTGTATAACGGAGTTGATTTAACGCGTTTCCATCAGTCATTTGGCGACACGGGAAAGGATATATTACCTCCGAAGTTTGCTGATGAAGATTGCCTGATAATAGGTACAGTAGGACGAGTAGCAGCAGTAAAAGATCAGGTATCTCTCATCAACGCATTCAATGTTTTAGTGAAGAAAGAGATAAGTAAATCCGATAAATTGCGCCTTGTTATTGTCGGGGATGGACCTCTTTATCAAACACTAAAGGAGCGAGTCAGTTTATTAGGCCTAGAATCAAAGGTATGGTTGTCTGGAGATAGGAAGGATATCCCTGACTTGCTTAGAACAATGAATATATTTGTTCTGCCTTCACTAGGTGAGGGAATTTCAAATACAGTTCTTGAAGCAATGGCGACCGGGTTGCCGATTGTTGCGACGCGAGTTGGCGGAAACCCCGAATTGGTTGATGATAACCGCACAGGTTGTTTAGTGCCGGTAGGTGATGTTGATGAGTTGGCTAAAGTTTTACAGGGATTGATAGATGCCCCCGAAGAATTATCTGCAATGGGGACGGCAGGATTAGAAAAAGTGAATAACCAGTTCGATTGGGATGTAACTGTAACGAATTATTTGGCCGTTTATGATGAGTTACTTCAGTAATTCTGATTAAGTCGTTGTGCCTGAGTGATATAAAAGGATATTGATAATCGATGTGTGGAATCGTCGGCGTTTTTGACTTAACAGGCAAAAGAGAGTTCACGCGTGAATTAATATCACGTATGAACGAAACCCAATATCATCGTGGGCCAGATGAGGGGGGCATTCATATTGAGCCTGGAGTCGGGCTTGGGCATCGTCGACTCTCCATTATAGATTTGTCCAGTGGTCAACAACCGTTGTTCAATGAAGATGGTTCTGTTGTCGTCACCTATAATGGTGAGATTTATAACTTTCCTTCATTGTCTGAAGAGCTCAAAGCGTGTGGCCATGTTTTTAAAACACACTGCGATACCGAAGTCATAGTGCATGCATGGGAAGAGTGGGGTGAGGCTTGTGTAGAGCGTTTTAGAGGAATGTTTGCGTTTGCTATTTGGGATAGGAATCAACAAAGCCTGTTTCTTGCACGTGATCGTTTAGGCATAAAACCCCTCTATTATTCCGCATTAGCAGATGGTATCTTCGCGTTCAGCTCAGAGCTTAAAGCACTGAAAACGCTCGACAACCTTCCTCGTGAGATTGATCCTACCTCAATTGAAGATTACTTTACGTTTGGCTATGTCCCTGAGCCTAAAACAATTTTCAAACAGGTTTACAAGCTTCGTCCAGGTCACACTTTGCTTATTAAAAGTGGCTCTGTGCTTCCACAGTCCAAAGAGTATTGGGACATTCCTTTTATTCCAGTCGAGTACACCTCAGAAGTAGCTTTAAAAGCAGACCTTGTTGAACGCATGAGAGAAGCAGTTAAGATCCGAATGGTAGCAGATGTGCCTTTAGGTGCTTTTTTATCTGGCGGTGTCGATTCTAGCGCGATAGTAGCCATGATGGCACAGTTACAGGATAAACCCGTTCATACCTGCGCCATTGGATTTGATGTAAAGCAGTTTAACGAAACTGAGTTTGCTAAGCAGGTCGCTAATCAGTATAAAACCGATCACTATGAAGGGCTGGTCAGCAGCGATGACTTTGACCTACTGGATACGCTGGTCGATTTATATGACGAGCCTTATGCAGATAGTTCAGCCATACCAACTTACCGCGTATGCCAATTAGCAAAGAGCCAAGTTACCGTAGCGCTTTCAGGCGATGGTGGCGATGAGAATTTTGCTGGTTACCGTCGCTACCGTTGGCATATGAACGAAGAAAAAATACGAGCGGCAATTCCTCTCAGCATCAGGAGGCCAGTGTTTGGGTTATTAGGTAAGTTTTACCCTAAGGCTGATTGGGCACCGCGAGTGTTCAGAGCAAAAACTACATTCCAGGGTCTAGCCCGTAGCTCGGTAGAGGCTTATCTGCATACTGTTTCTTTGTTATCAGAAGAGCAACGTAATTTGTTATTCAGTGACCAGCTAAAAGCTGCTTTGAAAGGTTATAAATCAATTGAAGTCTTTAATCATTATGTAGCGAAATCACCAACCCAAGACCCTTTATCACTTATTCAGTACCTAGATATGAAAACCTACTTGGTCGGCGATATCCTAACAAAAGTAGATCGTGCCAGTATGGCGCATGCACTGGAAGTTCGTGTCCCTTTGCTTGATCACAAGTTTATCGAGTGGGTCTCAGGCTTACCTTCTAACATCAAATTAAAAGGACAAGAGGGAAAATATATTCTGAAATCCTCGCTTGAGCCTTACCTGCCTAATGATGTGTTATACCGGGATAAAATGGGCTTTGGTGTCCCGTTGGCAAAGTGGTTTCGTGGACCTTTAAAGGAAAAAATCCATCTCAGCCTGCTCGGTGAGACCATACGACAAAGCGGTTTTTTCAATATGGAATATATTGAAAAAGTGATTAGGCAGCATCAGAGCGGTGCCCGTGATTATAGTGTGATTATTTGGTCACTGTTGATGTTTAATGCCTTTCTAGAGCGTGAGCTTGAATCAGCGGCTTGATGTAGTGATAAGGAAAGATAACACGTGAAAATACTACATATTCTAGATCATTCAATTCCATTACACAGTGGTTATACATTCCGAACGCGGTCTATTTTAAAGCAGCAACGTGCAATGGGGTGGGAAACAGAACATGTTACTTCAGGTAAACACACAGTTGCATCGCCGCCCATAGAAAAAGTAGAAGAGTTTCTTTTTTATAGAACACCGCTTAAGTTATCGATAATGGATAAACTTCCGTTTCTCAATCAACTCGCGATTATTAATCAGTTAACAAAACGTGTTGGTGAAGTTATAGAAAAAACGAAGCCGGACATCTTGCATGCGCACTCACCTGCCTTAACGGGGTTAGCGGCGTTACGCGCAGGACGCAAATATGGAATACCTGTTGTCTATGAATGCCGGGGTTTTTGGGAAGATGCAGCTGTCGACCACGGTACATGCAAAGAGGATGGTATCCGCTATAAGCTGAGCCGTGCATTGGAAACCTATGTCTTTAAACATGCTGATGCGGTCACAACCATTTGTGAAGGTTTGCGCAAAGATATAAAAGGACGAGGTATCCCAAATAATAAAATTACCGTTATACCTAATGCTGTGGACATCGATACCTTTAGTGTGATCACATGTCGGGACACTGCACGTCTTGACGAACTTGGCCTGCAAGGTAAAACAGTCTTGGGGTTTATCGGTTCCTTTTATGCATATGAAGGCTTGCTACTACTGCTAGATGCTCTCCCTGAGATTATTCGAAATAACGCGGATATACGATTGTTATTGGTAGGTGGCGGTCTGCAAAATGATTTAATACACGAAAAAATCAAAGCCCTTAATCTGCAAGATTTTGTAATAACCACCGGGCGTGTGCCGCATACCGATGTACAGTCATACTACAGCTTGGTAGATATTCTTATTTATCCACGTTTAGCCATGCGTCTTACTGAATTAGTAACACCATTGAAACCATTGGAAGCCATGGCGCAAGGTAAGTTGGTTATAGCGTCTGATGTAGGCGGACATAAAGAGCTGATTAAGGATGGTATAACCGGCCGCTTGTTTAAAGCGGGCGATCCAATGGTCCTGGCCCGTGTTGTGCTGGATCTGCTAGATCAGCAGAGTGATTGGACATCTTACAAGCTACAAGGTCGAAAATATGTTGAAGAGCAGCGTAACTGGCCGGTCAGTGTAAATTACTATAATGATGTGTATCCGGCATTAATGAAAAAGCAGTAATAAATTAAATAATATGTTTTTATTAATTAGTATGTGAAGGCGGAAAGTATTGAAAATACTAACGATATCAACATTGTATCCAAATAATATGGATCAGAAACATGGTATTTTTGTTGAAAATAGATTGTGCAAATTAAGAGAAAAATTTTCAGAAATCGAATCAGCAGTGATAGCGCCTGTTCCATGGTTGCCTTCTTTTGTAAAAGGAGTCGGTGGCTATGAGAAATTTAAAGGGGTCTCAGAAGAAGAAGTTAGAAATGGAATTAAAATTTACCACCCTAAATACATCGTCATACCAAAAATCGGAATGTTATTAACCCCATTTTTTTTGGCATTTACATTAGTGATGACAATAAGACGTTTGGAAAAAAAGGGTATGATTTTTGATTTAATTGACGGTCATTATTTTTATCCAGATGGTGTGGCAATAGCAGTCGCTAATATTTTCATTAAGATCCCCTTTGTTTGTACGTCCCGCGGGACGGATATTAATTTAATACCGAAAGATTATTTTCCCAGAAAACTTATTCAATATGTATTTTCAAAATCAAAACATATGATGGCAGTTTGCCAAGCACTAAAAGATGAAATGGTGGCGATTGGAGCGGATGAACAAAAAGTTACAGTGCTGCGTAACGGTGTTGATGTGGAGAAATTTAAATTCATTGATGAGAATGCACAAAAAAAACTGAAAGAAAAGTACGAACTAATAGGAAAAGTCATATTGTCAGTTGGTGGGCTGGTGGAGCGTAAGGGTCATCATTTGATCATAAAAGCAATCACAGAAATAGAAGACGTAACCCTTATCATCATCGGTGACGGTCCTGATCTGAGGATTCTGAAGCGGTTAGTAACAGATTTAGAACTAGAAGAAAGAGTACTATTTACGGGAGCATTACAACAAGAGGCTCTTATTGAGTATTATGGGCTAGCAGATTTGATGGTTCTAGCTTCAAGTAGAGAAGGATGGGCCAATGTATTGCTTGAGTCTATGTCTTGTGGGACGCCCGTCGTTGCAACTAAAGTTTGGGGTACACCAGAAGTAGTTACTTCAATTGATGCAGGGATACTGGTTGAGAGAAATATCGAAGGGATTAGAGATGGAATTGTAGATGTATTGAATGCACCAAAAACTAGAATTACTACAAGATTACATGCTGAAAAATTCACATGGGATAGTACCTCTGATGGCCAGTTTAAGATATTTCAAAAAATAATAGAAAATACTAATCATTAATTACCGTGATTAGTAATATAAGAGAAAAAGTATAATTAAATGCGCGATATCCTTATAGCACTTATAGTATTCGGAAGTATACCATTCATATTAAAAAGGCCATATATCGGTATTTTGATGTGGGCATGGCTTAGCTATATGAATCCACATCGTCTCGCTTATGGATTCGCGTACAATATGCCATTTGCTCAAGTGATAGCTGTCGTTTTGTTTGCAGCGATATTTTTTAATAGGAAAGATCTACAAAAAATACCAATAGATGGGTTAATGACAGCATGGATATTCTTTTTTCTATGGATGACATTAACAACATTTTTCGCAATTTATCCAGATTTTGCCCAAGATTATTATATACGAGTATTAAAAATTCAATTATTAACGTTTCTAACATTAATGTTGATAAATACTCAAGAAAAAATCAACAAATTAATATGGGTTATAGTATTCTCTATCGGTTTTTATAGTATAAAAGGTGGAGTTTTTACTATTATAAGCGGTGGAGGTTACCGTGTGTGGGGACCAGCGGGAACATTTATTGAAGAAAATAATGCGTTAGCTTTATCGACTTTAATGATAATACCATTAATGTATTATTTATTTTCAAAAGAAAAAAATAGGTGGATCCGTTATGGGCTATTAGGTTGCATGTTTTCAAGTTTAGTTGCGGTTTTAGGTTCCCAATCTCGTGGTGCATTTATATCGATCATTTCAGTGGCTGTTTTTTTCTGGTTGAAAAGTAAAAGTAAAATATTAACCGGTTTTTTGATTATATTTCTTGCTATTGCTGGATTAAACTTTATGCCAGAAACTTGGCATGATCGGATGAATACTATCCAAGATTATGAAGAAGATCAATCGGCAATGGGGCGTATTAACGCTTGGATTTATAGTATTAACATAGCCAATGATCGCCTATTAGGTGGTGGCTTTAACTCATGGTCTACAAATACATATGAAATTTACAGTCCAGACGCTGAATTAGTAGTTGTCGCACATAGTATTTATTTTAATGTCCTGGCTGATCATGGCTGGATAGGATTGATTTTATTCATACTAATTTTAATGCTAGCTTGGAAATTTTTAAGCGATGTTATAAGTATTGCGAGTAAAAATTCTATAAGAAAAGACCAAGTGATGCTTGCAAAAATGTTACAGGTTAGTTTGATCGCTTATTGTTCAGGTGGAGCATTTTTAAGCTTGTCCTATTTTGATTTACCATGGCATATAATTGCTTTAGCTTTTCTTTTGAAGCATCAAGTTGTTAATAATACAGGGCTAGTAAAACAACAGGTACGAAAAGAAAATAAAGGGGTTGCACATTGAATCATATGATATGTTTGGGTTTGAAATCGGTACTGCCAATTTTATTGAGAACTAGAAGTAAACAAAGATTATCAATTTTGATATATCACCGTGTTTTACCATCTTTTGATTTTATGAGGCCAGATGAGCCGACCATTGAACAGTTTGACTGGCAGATGGAATTACTAAGTCGCTATATGAAACCATTATCATTAAATGATGCGCTTACTCTGTTGGACGACAACCGGCTTCCTGATAATGCTGTTTGTGTTACGTTCGATGATGGATATGCTGATAATGAAATACATGCTTTACCTATATTAAAAAAATGGGATATCCCAGCGACGGTATTCGTGTCAACTGCTTTCCTTGACGGAGGTATCATGTGGAATGATTCTGTAATAGAGGCAGTGAGGCTATGTGGAAATAGTTTAGATCTTACGATGTTAGGGCTTGATATATATGAGTTGCCAACAAATGAATCTCGTCAAAAAATAGCGCATGAAATATTAAAAAAGATCAAACACATAGATAATAATAGAGATGAATATGTATCTAGCGTAACTTCACAAGCTCTTACTTCTTTACCCACTAATTTAATGATGACCAGTCAACAAGTTGTTAATATGTATAAATCAGGTATAGATATTGGTGGGCACACCTTTAGTCACCCAATCCTTGCTAAATTGAATGCCCAAGATGCCGAAAAAGAAATTATCAATGGGAAGAAGTATCTTGAATCATTATTAGGTAGTCCGGTCAAATTTTTTGCATATCCCAATGGACAGCCTAGCAAAGATTATAATAATAACCATGTAAAAATAGTAAAAAATTGTGGTTTCAAAGCTGCTGTAAGTACATCTTGGGGGGTGTCCTCTACTAGAACTGATAAATATCAACTTGCTAGATTTACACCCTGGGATAAAGTACCTGAAAAATTTCTATTACGTCTTTTTATAAATCAAAGAAATATAATTTAACATTACCAGAAACCAGCGCTTATGAGCCTGTTTTTAAGTCCTTTGAACGGGTAATTTTTATTATAAACATCGATAGCGTATTTTTTGGCTTCGTTGTATTTTTTCATGTCGCACAGTAAAAGCCCGATATTATACTTTGTTTGTATATCATTGGGTGCTAGCTCTTCAGCATGAAGGTACTTTTCTAATGCTTCATCATATTTATCCAGTTTATGAAGGTATATTCCATAAAGTGAATATATGGTAGGGTCGTTAGGTGTAAAACCGATAGCACGATTTAAATAACACTCAGGTTGTAGAAGTAATTGTTTTTTATTATATGGTCCATCTAATGTGCGAAACCGTATGACTGTATACAATGCTCTAGCATGATTAGGAAATGCTCTAAGTGTATAATCAATATCACCATAAAGATTGTATTTATGCTTAGCACCTTCTTTTAGGTTTTCAACCTTTGCATTGAAGTGAGCTCCTTCAACCATGCTGATGGCTTCAGGTACTCTATCTCTGTATCTATAGTCAAAGGGACCAAAAGTAGTATCTTTACCTTTGCATGGTGCTCCAGATAGCGTGTAGCCAACCCAAGGTGCTGATTTAATTATAGTAGCCGATTCCGCAGGTTTAGTTGGGAAAAAGACAGAAAAAATAAGGAAAAAAATTGAAATACTACTTAGGCACTTGTGATTAAGAGTGGTAAACATAAAATGCTCCGGAATCTTTACATTCTATAATAAACGTGAAGTTATTAAATGGCAATGATGTTAGGCTGTATATAAGTTTTGATTTTGTGTAAGGACAATTTTGAATGAAAATTTTGAGAGTGGTATTAGAACACTTTTTTTGGTATGTCTATATTTTTATGGTAAAGGCAAATAATTTAATACGAGGTGTAGGCAAAGACGAAATTTTAATAAACAACCAAAATGGAAATGTTATAGATGGTTGTGTGTGGGTTTTTTGTTCAACGATCGGTGAGTTTAATGCTTGTAAATTATTCTTAACTAAATTTATAGATAGTAGAGATGTATTATTTATCACCGATCGTGGCTGCTATAGTGAAGCCTTTAAACGTGAATTTCCAAATGCCTATGTAGTTAATATTAGCGGTAATCTTGAAGAAGTTGATTATTTAATTAAAAAATATATCCCTACTTTGTTTATTGCATGTGAAATACCTTGTTCTCCAAATGATGCTCCATGTAGATTATCATATGCTTTAATTAGAAAATTAAAGGAAAAAGGTATCAAATTATATTTAGTTAATGGCTGGCTATACGAGTATGCTGCATCTTGCATGCAAGATAAAGTTGAGCGGTTTTTATTTCAAAAATATTATATAAATTCATTTGAGATTATAACGGTTCAAACTGATAAAATAAAACAACTATTAATAGAAAAAGGAGGGGATAGCAATAAAATTCATGTTACTGGAAATATGAAGTTTGATGCAGTAATAAATAACGATTTTAATATTGATAGCTATGTTCTGGATTATTTTAGTAAAAATTTAGAGCGTATAGTAACAGCTGGTTGTGTTACTGAAGAATGGGAGTATGAAATTGTTTTGGATGCCTATACTAAAGTTCTTGTTAGCAACCCAAATACAAAATTAATAATTGCTCCACGCCACCCAGAAAAAAGTGATCAATTAGAATTGTTGGTCAATAAGATTATTGATTTACAGTTAACATTTATGTATAGGAGTATGTGGAATGATCTATGTCCTTTCGATACGCAAATATTAATTATTAATACTTTTGGCGAATTAAAAAGCTTTTACGCATATGCGGATGTATGTTACGTAGGGGTGAATCATAATGTACTTGAGCCTCTATCCTTTAATAAGCCTGTTATTGTTCTTGATAATTGGAATAAGCAATACCCTAGTTTTCCTGTATTCGATGTTTTGTCTATAGAGCGTATGATTAATGTATGCCACTCAGCACAAGAAATATCTAATACTATTATCAAATCATTTAACAATGAGCTGATCGTTAATCAATTAAATATAAGTAATTTTTCGGGTGCATTAAATAAAAATCTGGAACTTATAAAGTGAATTTTTCTTAAACAGAGGTAGAATGAGTACTCGCTTTTATCTGGTAGTGGCGGAAAATTATGGCATATACTTAGTAAGAAAAGATGGGTATTACATTATTAATTTTTATTTTAAACGGCTTGATCAATTAAAATATGTATTGAGTGAGTTGGCTAGACAGGCTATCATAACAGGCACAAAAATTTCAAATAATTATGATACAATTTTTTTGATACCTAAACTAAATATACGGTCGAGTTATTTTATTTTTTGAGGCGATTTCAAACTTTATAATAATTAAAACGATTTCTTTAATGGGTACACGTATTATATGGCCTCCTTAAATAGCTCTTTATTTTTTTCTTTTGTAGGAAAATACTCATCAATGCTGTTGCAGTTTATTTCTGTAATGGTTATATCTCGAATTCTTACGCCAGAAGATTTAGGCGGATATTCTCTTGCATTAGGTAGTATTGCAGTTGGTCAGGTTCTACGTGACTTTGGTCTTTCTCTTTATTTAGTCAAAGAAAAAGAAATAACTGATGAGAAAGTACAAGGATGTTTTACAATCTCTATTATTGTTTGCTGGATCTTGGCTTTTATTTATTTTATATCAGCCAATTATATTGGGGTTTTCTTTGAGCAAGAATCTATAGTTGTTCTGACCCAAATTTTAGCATTTAATTTCCTTATTATTCCTTTTGGAACGTTTACGCTTTCACTGTTAAGGCGGAATATGTTATTTGACAAAATAATGTTTATAGATATTTTAAGTTCAATCGTTTCAACAGTTGCTTCAGTAATTCTTATCATTACCTATAAAACGGTTGAAGTTTTAGCTTTAGCAAGTGTTTTTGGGACGTTAACAACTGTGTTACTTACATTTAAATATACATCGTGGCGATACTTTAAGATAAATTTCAGAAAAATAGTCGTAATAGCTAAGTTTAGTGGTTTTGTGAGTGGAGCGAATATCTTAGACGAGCTAAGGAGTGTTGTTCCTGAGTTTTTGATAGGTAAGTACTCTTCGGTTGAAGACGTAGCATATCTCTCTAAAGCTAATGGAACAATTAACCTTTTTTCAAAGCTTATTACAGGAGTAATCGCTCCAGTCATACAACCATTTCTTTCAAAAATACACAACGAAAGTGGCAGTATTGAAAAACACGTATATCAAATCACTCATTATATGCTGGCTTTTCAATGGCCATTTTGTGGTTTTGTTTATGTATACGCTGAAGAAATAATATTTTTGTTATATGGGCCTCAATGGGAAGTGGCTATCCCTTTAATTAAGGTATGTTGTGTCTTGTTTTTAATAGATGGGCTAGCTGTTTTAGGCATTCAAATGTTAAATTCAGTAGGAGATGTAAAGTATGTTTTGAGTGTGTCTGTAATTATGACACTCATGCGAATTACTTTTGTAATGATTTTTGTAAAATTTGGTTTATATGTGCTAGTGCTTTCATTTATACCACTTGCTATTATCAGATCTACTCTATTACTATATCGATATAAAATGTTTTTTAAAGTGTCATTTCTGCAATTATTCATTGTTTATCGATTGAATGCAGGGATTGCAATAATTACGTTTATGATTTGTAATCTAAGTCATAATCTATTTAAAGACTTTTCAAGTGATGTTATTCAGTTGGCTTTTGCTGCTTTGTTATTTTGTTTATCGTGGCTAATTGCTTTGAGTATGTTAAAGCACCCATTAAAAGAAAAAATCACTGAGCTATATAGAAAGGTTCTCATGAAAATAAGCTCTGTAGGATGAATTTGACGCTTGCTAACCTGGTTTTAAAAGATACCTTTGCGTTTGATAAATATGAAAAATGTACAGTGTTTGGTTTACTTTCAAAATGTTTATTAATAAATTCTAATCCTTCCGTATTTGTATTTTGTAGCGCTAAAAAACGTTCAACTTGTTGCTCTACCTCATTTTGAGTTCCAGCATACCAAATAGCTTCTAAATTTTTATTGTTATGAATTACATACTTTCCGCGGCTTAACGCTTCATAAATCATACGTGGCGTACCGTCATGCTCAGTAATTCTGATCAAAATGCCAACATTGTCCCAAATACTCTCCATTTCAGTGCTAGTTACCCAGCCATGACTGATAACATTTTCAAAGTGAGAAAAATAGTGTTCATCATCTCCTATTATAGAAAATTTTACGTCGTGAAATTTTTCAATCAAGCCTTTGATTATTTGTGCTCCATAAAAATTTCGACGCTCAGCGGGTAAATACGCAAGAATAGTTCTACTGCTTATGTGTTTAGGGATATTAGCTTGTAGATTCAAATTATATATTATTTTTGGCAAAGAGTCGCATAATATATTTGCTGTTGAAAGTTCTTCTACTAACCCTTTATGACTATCTGTTACGTTAAAAGATACAAATTTATTAATAACTTGCGCATCTCTTTTAACTATATCACTTTTGATAACATTCAGCACATCAGTACCCGCCCAGTTTCTTATTAGAGGTGTTCCCAATAAGGGCGCAATGGCCAACTGTCGTTTATCATAGTCACCCAGTTTGCCGTAGTGCTGTAAAACAACTACATCAGCTTTTAAGAAATGAGAGATTAACTCTTTTGTAGATAATTCACTAAAGTCTATAAAACTTACCTTTGCGCCTAACTTGATGAGATCTTGGCTAAGTGAAATTAACGGAGAAGCCTTACTCATTTTTTTTTCAATATATAGTACATTCATCGTATCTTCTCAGACTTTATGTAATATTTTTCTTGAATTTATTCAAAAAAATATTCTTAAGATATAAAACTAGATTTATTGGTAGTATCAAAAATAATATAGGATCTAATACTAGAATTTTTTTACACGCAGAAACCTCTAACGGTTTTTTATTGATAACTTTATGCATGATGTTTTGAGCAAAGTACATTCTAAGCTCTTTTATATGTTCTTTGACTATGATGGATTGCTGTGGTGTTAAAGAAAATTGATTAGGGATCGACTTTTTGAAAAGCAAATCATGATATATTCTAGTTATTGCTCGGCTAGACCCCCAGGAAGAGCTTGAAAATATATTAATACCCTCTCCGCATAAAGCTTCTACATTTGTTGAGAAAATAGTTTTTTTAGAATATTGAGATAAAGCCATCCAAAATAAGTGATCTTCTCCCGCATACCTGTATTTATTTTGGAAGCGAAGATTTTTCGCTATTTCAAGTTTATAAGCAACTGTAGGTGTAGCAACAACATTGTACTGGAGTATATCTGTTAGTAAGTCACCCTGATGCAGGTACAGAGTGTCAAATAGCTTCAAATGAGGTCTCGTAGAGTATTTGTTATTCTCAAAGCGAGAGTTACTTACTTCTAGTGTTTTGATGTCAGAAAAATAAAAATCTGCACCTAATTCGAAACTTTTACCTGCATTACGTAAGTGATCTTTAGTCCACATATCATCAGAGTCTAAGAATGCGATATATTGAGCTATATTCAAAACGAAATTTATTCCTGTGTTCCTTGCAACAGCTGCGCCCTGGTTTTCTTGATGTATTATTTCTATTTTATTATCGTGCTTCTCCAATAATTTATTCAACTCCGTCGCTGCTGAAACAGGTGATGAGTCATCAATAATCACTATTAAATATGTATCTGATGTGTCTTGTTCCAGTATGGAATTGACTGCATTGATAAGTATATTGGGGCATTCCTGATAATAAGGGATGATGCAAGCAAACTTATATAGCATTATTTTCTCCCCAATTCTAACGCGATGTTTGTTGAACAGTGTTTAGCAAAGAGAATAGTTTTTTCGCCATTTCTTTTCTAGTATGATTTTTTAACCAATCTATTCTTTCTGCATTTTCATCACATTCATGATTATAGTAAGTTAAGTTCTCAATGACTTTGATAAACTTATCTGTATCTCCTTGTTGAATGAAATATCCTGCATTTAAAGTTTCAACAATCCTCGCAGCTTCTCCGTATACACCATGAACAATAATAGGTTTATTTGATGCTAAGTAATCAAACAATTTTCCTGGTATATATCGTTCCATGTTCCTATCTGTAAATAAAACTAAAGCATCTGCACTTTGCATTTTTAAATGTGCAATGTTCCTTGGTTGAAAGTCCTCTAAAAATATCTTTTCGGTATATTTGAATTCATCAATCTGTAACTTTGCTTTTTTTGAACACCCACCCATTATGTTTAAAATAAAATCAAAATTAATTGGGAAATCTGGAAGTGAAGTTAATGTTTTTTCTAGGTCTACTAGAAAATCTTTAGGGAGGGTAGCATCTGTAAGCATACCGCAGTACATCAATGTGATTAGATTATTTCGAGGCTTTATTACTGATTTTTCAGATGCAGTAACATGTTCGCTAAATTCCCAGCCGTTAAATATAACACAGGTCTTAGTAGGTTTTATGTTAAATACATTTATTTGGTGTTGTCTCATACTTTCTGTTGTGAAAATAATGTTGCTCGCCTGTTTTAAGCAACGGTTTTCCCAAAATTGATCAGAGTTACCTAGGGTAACAAAAGAAAAAGGATTTTCTGACCACTCGTCACGATAATCAAGTATTAAGGGAACTCTAAGTATTTTTGAAAGATAATAACCTGCGATAAACAGATCAAAAGAAGGTCCGGTGGCTATTATTGTTGAGGGTTTTTTATCTTTATAAAGCTCCAGAGATGTTTCAATTGCGTCTAGTGCGGAAATTATATCTCCATCAGTTCTAAATGAAACCTTCCAACTAGGATTTAAATATTTTCTTTTTATGAAATAAATAGAGCAGCTTTGAGGTATTTGATTTTTCAAGTGCATACCAGCTTCTGAATACGGTGGAGGGGTTTTTATGGTTAAAAAATCTATAGACCAGTTGTTCTCTGCTGCGTATTTCGCCCAAGAAATTGGTCTATAAACACCACCAGAAACATATGGAGGTAGTCTTGGTGCAAGTACCAATACTTTTTTATTTATAGACTTTCTAGTTTTACAAGGCAGAATAGACTTTGCTTCATACTTAAGTATCTTTTTATAAAATTGGAAAGTATCTATTAATATTTTCATCATAGTAATTATTTATTTATTGCCTATTTTGGCATAAACGCTGAGTAGTTTTTCAGCAGTTCGAGGAATGGAAAATTGTGTAACTGCTTTATCCCGATTATGAGCAGCCATTTTTTTTACTTTACTAGGGGAATTGAGTAATGTGACAATATTTTTAACTAGATGCATCAAAGGTTGCTGCGGGTCAAACATAACCGCCCCCTCAGTATCAATATAATCACTAATGCCGCCTACATCCGAGCATACAATTGATACTCCACAGGCCATCATCTCTAATATTGCATTATTAGCAGTACAATCTTCTAACGGCATAAAACCAATAGTTGCATTCTGATATACTGTTCTTAATTCTTCATCTGTAATTCTAGAGTGCAACACGACATTGCTAAAATCTTTGAATATTTCATTAAATTCTTTCGGAATTAAAAAGTCAAAAAATACTTTTTCATCGCCCAATTGATGGGTTAATTCCCTAACGACACTTAATAATAATTCCATATTTCTTAATATGCCGCCTACACTTACTATACGAAAATTATTATTGTTGGGTCTTTTTTTGGAAGGCCTAAAAAAATCAGTATCGACGTGATGTTGTACTACAAATATTTTATCATCGGACAAATATTGCTGGAAATAAGGTTTTTGATTGTTTGCCATTAAAATTACAGCATCTAATGTTTTAACTACCGGAACACTAACACGTTCAATAAGGAGTTGCGGCGGGTAATGATATGTTGCAATGATTTTTTGCTTGTTTCGCTTCCAAGTGGGGGTGTAAAAATAAGTATCTTCCCCGTAAATAAAGTGGCAAATCCCCGGCTCTTTAGAGCGAGTGGTCGGTAGAGCTAGGAGTTCCGGAATTAATCCTTCATCACCAACTGCTTGGGGCCTTAAAAGATGAAGTCGCCATTTTAAAGCCATAGGTAACCATTTTATGATTCTGCCCATTAATTTGGAATGTGCTTTTTTAAGGTCTAATGCCTCAAAAACTGTATTGTAGCCAGAGTGAGAAGCGTGGTGACCTATTCTGCGATGTACATAGGAAACATTAAGTTTTGAAACAGAATTAGTATTCTCCATGCAGTTATTGCCTTAATTATTGATAATCTTTTATGTATGTTATCGGTTTATAATTTCAATTGCTATTCGTTGCTATGATTAAATTTAAATATTTCTATGTTTTCCGAGATGGTCTATCGTTACGTTAGTCAGCGATATTCAATGTTTAGTATCTTCTTTTTTTATTACTAAGTATCGCAATCAAGTATTGCAAGGAGATGTTGGATTTCGATTGCGGGATTAGATCTGCAAAAGTGCTAAACTTTTGAATTTGAGATATTAAAGGGTTTTGTTAGCGAAGGTTACATCTGGGGCCTAGATTCCGGACTTTTTTATTAACCGCGATACCCTATCTTTTCAAAGTATTAGTTACATTTGATGATGAAGTACAGAAAGAATGCTCAACTTTTGCTCGGATCTTAGCCTTCGTATGCCCAATACTCATTATCACTTTATTGACTTTTCTTCCCTTAAGATGTCGGCTATATGCCAATCCACCTTAATTTCTTTTTTTACCAATGCCTTTTTAGTCTTAGTCTTCAGTTGCATATTCTGTCTTGATTTCAAAAGTATTTTGACCGATTGATTATTGTTCTTACTTGTTTTTAGGGCTTTTTTGTTTTTATACTGCCCTGGTTTTTAATGTATTTTTAATAAAGTGGACATCTAAAAATATTATTACTGTTGTTACAATGATTTAGTCCCTTTTTAAGAACTAAATAATTCTGAATATCATGATTTTGTGGATTAAATATTGTAAATATAAATAAATCCTATTGCCATAAGAGGTCTCATTATTTTTATTTTTTCATCTGTTTTTCTAGATGATTTCATTTTACTTTCTAATGATTTTTTTGATTTTCCTAAAAAAAGTACCAGCCATTGAGTAACTATTGATATGATACATTTGTCGCACCTCATCACTCCATCGCGTATGCCATTCCATTACTTTTCCGTAAAACTCTACTCGTTGAATATATTTTATTTCAAATAGTTCTCTAAAAGCATCCTGACGCATAAGTAATGCTGGTGAAGATATCTTTATTGTCTCGTCATAAGTGGTTTTTAAAATAATAATAGCGCCTCCACCCGTGATGCACAAATCAGTTGCTACAAGGTCCTCATTATACCAATATTGATACACCATGCATTTTTTACGACTAGCAAATCTAGTGAGCATATCGACATAAAACTGTCCTTGTACGTTGTTAATACTGATGGCTGTATTACCTTCTGATTTCCATCCTGCGCTTTCGAGGTTTCCATAGGCTTCAATCGAAGCGTTAATATCTTCTGCTTTAGTTAACGTTATTAGCTTCGTAGAAAAGCCCTCCCTCGTAAGGCGGTTACGTTGTTTGTTAAGGTTTTGCCGCAGGTTCTTGCCGCGTGATCCCCAGTAGTCGTCAAAGGTCCCCGTCAAGCTCACACGGGCCGTTTCTATATAGGGGATGGTTAGTAACTTACTCTGTTGTGGTTTTGCGAGGATATCTGGATCCTGCTGTGTGATGCTGAAGCACAATGCAGGGAATGGCAATTCTTTGCGTAGTGACTCCATGTAAAACTCAGTAGTTTTGTTTCTGTTTTGTAACCAGCAACCGATAGGGGCTTGAGATGGCTGAAATGTACTCCAGTTTCCAATACTGGATTCAACAATTATGGCCATTGCTTCAGGTTTACTATCACTACCATGAATAGCAATTTTCTCTTTTCCAGTCGAAAATGCACTAATTAGGGGTAAGATGAAATCACTATCTAATAAGGGAGTGTAATGTGTCTGTTTATTGAGCAGATCCCATTGATTTATCCAAGAATTAAATTTATCGATTGGATAAAATTGCCAGTGTGCCTCTTTCATTTCATCCAATCCTTATTTGATCGTTTTCTTAATGGTGATGATCATCCAATTTAACTCTTGATTAGTTAGTTCCTGATGGCAAGGGAACTGAAAAACATGCGCCGACAGAGCTGTGCTGTTTGGGCAAAACGCTTCAGTAATTTGTTTATCCAGATACTCACCAAAACGCCAGATAGGAATTCCTTGTTTTTTTAGCACATCAAAAGACTGTTCAGGTGCGTCTACATACAGAGGGAACACTAATGGAACAAAGCCATTTTCTATTTTTGTAAATAATGGGTGCGCAGTTGTAAGGCCGGATAGTGCTTCATGTATTTTTTGATAATTTTCTACACGTTTTTCGATGATAAGCTTCGTATTACTTTGCTTGATTATAAGATTGGAGGCTACTGAAGTGCTTTTATGAATCCAGTCTTCTTCCAGTCCGTAACCACCATCCGAGGAAGCAGGGCTGTTACACGTGTAGTGCTCGCCACTAACCGATTTAATATTGTTCCATAACCACTCTTTCACTTTCAGTAATGCATTAATCCCTTTGCCTGCAATACCGAAGCGTTTATAGTAGATAGCACGTTCGATGATGTTAAAAAAAGCTTTGATTTGGAAGATAAGTGTAGGCTTCTTTAGGTTCACATTACCTAATGGGCGAGTCGACGATGCTAGTATACCTCCATCATAGCATGGGAAAAACTTCATACTACTTGCGATTGCATAATCTCCGATACTGCCTACAACCTGGTTATTTAATGACCCAAAAAAAGCGTGTGCACAATCCTCTATTAATATTATATTGTGTTCATTGCAGACTGCTCTGATAGAAGTCAACTCCTGAAGAAAACCAAAGTAATGCGTTACGATTATAGCCTTGGTTTTGGGTGTTATATTTAAAATAATATTGTCGACATTTATCGAAGTGTTTATATTTATTTTATAAAATACTGGGGTAGCGTTTCTCCAGTGAACCGGAGAGATCATCGATTCACAGTGGTAGGCAGGTACTAATACTTCGTCGTTTTTAGCAATACCGGCATGTTCTAATGCTATCGCAATGGCTGCTCGGCCACTCGTTAATTGCAATTTATTGCTACACCCTAATATTGATTGTTGCTTCTTAGTTTTGGATGTGACAAATGATAACGATTTTACTGATAACACCGGAGCCAAAGGAATTAGCGGAGTGAGGTACTCGGTAAGGTTGCTTTTATTATCACTCATAATTGAACGTTACTTTCCTAATAGTTTTATTGCTACGTAAATTTAAGGCTGGCTGAGTCTTTTTGGTAACATTGGGTATTCCTCAAGTCCTGCCTCTTTACGTGTTTCAAAGATCAGATTGAAGCCTGGTAACTCGGGTATTTTTTCGGCCACTATTAAATTGTTTCGTAATTCGGGTATCTGTGTGTTTGGATGCCTGTGCAATAGTGTATTTGAGCCGATACGCTCAAGAATAAATACATTATTCACCAGCTTTATCGAATTTATAGGGTATCTTCTCTTTTCTAACGCATAGCCTATCATGTCACCATTAGCCGAGGTTGGCCCTTGCTGCAGGATTGAATCTGATATTTCCAGAATGCCGCCGTCCGATATATCGATTAAGCGACTGTCAATCGATGAAAGTGACGCGATAATGCTATCGGTAATACGTGTAATCGCTGCTCTGGATTTGATTTCGTGTCCCTCGCTCTTGGCTGCAACAAATAGGCTTTTATCAATGCTCAATTCACCACCACCTATGTAAATTCCATGCGCCTGTCCATTTTTCCCAAGTAGTTCAAACCGACTGTCTTTTATGATTACAGAACCAGGGTTTGAACCTGTTAAGAGACCTTGTTGGCTGTTATGAAAATATACATGTTTGAGTATTAAATTTTTTCCTTCGAGGCGGACACAGGCTCCATTATTGTCGCGAACCTGTATGTTCTTGCACTCGATATTATTAATGGTGGTGTTGTTTCCTTTAATGACGATGGCGCCTTTGCCTTCTGCCGCAGCCTTTTCTATGACGACATGTCCGTTACCGATTACGCTTATATTATTTGCTCTTATCACTAAGGGCTGAGTATATACTCCCGCACCAATGATGAGTGTTTCTCCATCTTGTAGTGACCCTGCTGCTTTAGTCAGTGTTTCGTAGGAACGATTACCGATATGGATACCGCTGGATGTGAGTTTCTGGGTTTGGTTGGGTAACCATTCAGGGAAATTAACGCCTAGCTCTGTTTCTAATGAATATTGAATTTTCTCCGCCGCTAAAATTGGAAAACGCTGCACCACTTTATCGCTTATTAATGCACAGGCTTTACGCACAAGGTCAGGTTTTAACAGGTAAGCGGAAACAGCGGCGAGGTGCATCACTAGCCCGGCCGCTGCAAAGTATAAAAGTATCAGTGACGAAATGCGTTTCATTTTGACCTCATTATGTATAAAAGGACTTGCAATTGATTCTTGCCTAAGGCCTTTCACCATGCGCTTCTAGCCACAGTTCCAGTACTGTCAGAATCCAGATCAGCTCACCGTAATAGACGGCATGGCCTTCACGATGTAATTTTATCAATTTATCTAAAAATTCAGCTCTGAAATAGGGGCGGTTTTTTAATTTAACCAAACTATCATAAGCCAGTTCCTGTAAGGGTTTGTGGGTTTGCATCCAGACCCCAAACGGTAATCCAAAACCTTGCTTTTTCTTGGTAATAGTTTCCTGCGGTAGCCATCCGGTTAATGCTTGTTTGTAAAAATAGCGTAGCTGTTGCCCTTTAAGCTTCCATTGGTCAGGTATTTCGCCAGCGAGAGTCAATAGTGAATCATCCAACATAGGGTAGGCGACTTCTACACCCGCCAATGCGCACATATGGCTGACTTTACATAAATCATTATCGGCCAGTGTGAATTGCCAGTCCAGATAAAGCATCCGGCTTAACGCGGATGCATTTTCTGGTGCCTGATAAACCGACTCAAGCAGCTCTAACGGGTAATCTGTTGATATTTGGTTAATAAAAGCATCATTAAATATCTCATTAGGCGCATGCTGATTAAGGAAATTATAGTTTTGCATTCGGCCGGGAAGAGAAGTATTCGCCTGATTAACGTAACTGCGTGCTTTATTTACCAGGGGTATCTGGCCGGGAATCATGCGCAATACTGGTTCGAAAAGCGCTGTTCGAAGAGGTTTGGGTATGCAACTGTATTGCTCAAACACTTTTTGCTTCGCGTATCTCTCATTACCAGCAAATAATTCGTCACCTCCATCACCTGCAAGCAGGCGTTGCACACTATCTTTGGCTGCTTCTTTTGCACAAAAATAAGCAGGGAGTGCTGAAGAGTTACCAAAGGGTTCATCATAACTGGTGGCTATGCTTGGCAGGGCGGCGACAACATCTTCAGGTGTTACATAGTACTCATGTAACTTTACCCCAAAGTGTTTTGCTGTAATGCGGGCGAAGGCCATTTCATCGTAGCCTTCAGCCGAAAAACCGATTGAATATGCATGTGCTTCGCTATCGCTCAGTTCGCTCAGCATGCCGGTCACCGTTGAGCTGTCTAACCCGCCGCTTAAAAACGCTGCTGTTTTTACGTCTTTATTAATCGCTTTTTTAACTGAGTCTTTTAGGGTACGGCGTAGCTCATTACACATATCATCGAAACTACGTTGTTGCGTCTGTTTAAAGCTGGGTGTCCAATAGCGTTCAATGCTGCTTACACCGTCCTTCAGGTGCAGCGAGTGGGCCGCTTGCATCTTTTTGATATTCTCAAATGTTGATACCGGGCTGGGTACCATATGGAAGTACACATAGTTATACAGAGCCTGCGGGTTGAGTTTTTCATCGATAGCATCGTGGGCCAGCAGTGCACCCGCAGAGGTGCCAAAAATAATTCCTTGTTGCATATGCTCGGCGTAATATAACGGTATGCTGGCTAATCGATCGACGCCAGCCGTCAGCGCACCTTGGATGCTATCAATGATGACAAATGCAAATGATCCATGAATAAAGTGGCTACATGTCTGGCCGTGTTCTCCGTATGCGTGAAGCAATGCTTCTGCGTGCCCTTTCTCGTTAGCTAGATGGGCTAATGTAGTGTCGTACCATTCTGGTTTACCAATTATTGTGACAAGTAAGTTGTCCCGCGCTAACAGATAGCTGTTAGACCCCAAAAAACTGTTGTTGCTATGCTCTGAAACAAAGTTTGCTCGTGTGTTTAATGCTGTCCGCATGTTCTGACTATTTCGAGTTACTTCATCAGAGTGTTGCGTGCTATTAGCGTTATACAACCAGCCGTAAAAAGCAGGGGTCAGCAGTGAGTTGTGCATTAAAGTTGTTTTTGGTACTCCTGAGGAGGCATTCCTTGTCATAAAATTTTCCGCTTGCTGCATCGCATCAATTAAAAAGCTCATTAGAGAGTAGGGTCGGCAAGATATTAAATGTATTTAATAAGTGTATCGTCCTTTTTTTGATTGTCGTTAAGCTTGTACCTCTATAATAGCGTTTTATTACGAAGTATTTTGTGTGCTTCCTAGTAGATGCTAACATGGCGCACTATTTATATTTAAGCTCAATGTTAAATTTTTAGGGGGTTTGTGTGGTTACGCTGAATGAAGTGAAAGAAATAGTTGGTGAAGTGTTACAGTTAGGCGATCGTATTGATGGCTTTGATGAATCAACGCCATTATTAGGCAGCGTGCCTGAGTTTGATTCTATGGCGGTTGTTATGGTATTGACCGCTATTGAAGAAAACTTTGGAATCTCTGTTGATGATGATGAAATCAGCGCTGAAGTGTTTGAGACGATGGGTGCACTCCTTGAGTTTGTTAATGCAAAAGTAAGCGCATAATTCACGATACTAATTTTATGATGCCTCAATTTGTTTCAGGCCCCGCTGGTCAGCTATTTATTACACTCTATTCGTCTAAAAATACCGGTCTCTCAGATGAGTGGGTGATTCATCTGCCTGCGTTTGCAGAAGAGATGAATAAGTCTCGCAAAATAGTGCGGGATCAGGCTGTCGCACTCGCTGATAAAGGCGCTACAGTGATTGTTCCTGATCTATTCGGCACAGGCGATAGTGAGGGTGATTTTGGCCAGGCAGATTGGGATATATGGAAACAGGATGTCCGTTTTTTAATCCAATGGGCTGTTCACCAAGGTGCGAGGCTAGTGACTTTATGGGGGTTGCGTGCCGGTGCTTTATTGGCATTAGATCTGTATCAGGATAGCGCATTATCTATTCATCGTTTACTGTTATGGCAGCCTTTCCACAGTGGTGAGCAATTAATGACGCAATTTCTGCGATTACGGATGGCAGCAGGTATCTTGTCTGGCGAGCCGCAGACGGTCACTCAATTGCGTGAACGTCTTTATGGTGGAGAAACCATAGAAGTAGCTGGGTATGATGTTTCGCCTGCATTGGTAAAGCAACTCGACCAGATAAATCTCAAGCAGTTTACATTTCCCTCGAATGCAAATATTGACTGGTTTGAAGTGGTTAATAAAGTCGATAAGCCTTTATTACCGGTTTCACGTAAATTGATTGAGGAGCTACTCGCGCAAGGTCTTGATGTTCGTGCCACTACAATAGAAGGCGAGCCATTTTGGGCAACCCAAGAACTGGTCCGTGCCCCTTTATTGATCGAACGAACTACAAATGCGATAGCCGAGGTAAATAGTCGCTTATCTTCGCAGCTGGTTTCACCCTCATGTAATAAAGATCATCCTGAACAGACATTTCTCTTTGATTGTAAGGGCGATCTACTGTCTGGGATTTTGCATCCTGGTGGATCCGACGTCAAAACAGGTGTGTTAATTGTCGTCGGTGGTCCGCAATATCGCGTCGGAAGTCATCGTCAGTTTGTTCATCTATCTCGTGCGTTAGCGGCGCAAGGTCTTCCCGTGATGCGTTTCGATTATAGGGGGATGGGAGACTCATCGGGTGAATTGCTGGGCTTTGAGCATATTCAGGCAGATATTCGAAGCGCAATTGATGCATTTATAAATAAGCAGCCTGAAATACATCACGTTGTGATCTGGGGGCTGTGTGATGCAGCTACGGCCGCTGGTTTTTATGCAGAGCAAGATGAACGGGTCGCGGGTTTAGTCTTATTGAATCCCTGGGTACGCAGTGAAGAGGGCGAAGCAAAAGCTTATTTAAAGCACTATTACCTACAGCGCCTCATATCTAAACAGTTTTGGCAAAAAGTGGTTTCAGGTGACTTGAATGTCGGTGACTCTATCGCTTCATTGGTTGATAAGGTTCAACAGGTTGCAGGTAAAGTAGAATCGCAATCAGTAAATCAGCCAGTTAGCGAGTCAGAAAATCAAACATCAATGTTAGCTAATGCGGCTGCTGGTATTACGCCATCTTCTGTTAATCTGGCTGAAAAACTACAAGCATCACTAAAAGCTTATCAGGGGCCTGTGTTATTGATTATCAGTGGGAAAGACCTGACGGCCGCAGAGTTTGATGATGCGGTAAATGCGTCCAGACCATTTCGTAAGTTATTAAGTCAGAAACGATTCTCACGAGTCGACTTGAAGAGTGCTGACCATACATTTTCACGGCGTGAATGGCGCGATGAGGTAGCTGTATGGACAGTAAACTGGGTACAAAAGCTCTGAAAGGTGTATTAATGATCGCTTATCATTACCCACCGGTTCAGGTGAGTAGTGGCTTGCAGCGCACCTTGTCTTTCTCACGATATCTGCCTGACTCAGGCTGGCAACCATTGGTATTAACGGCTTGTGAAAGTGCATATCCAACAATTAGTAATGATCAGCTTCAGGATATTCCTGTAAGTCTTAACGTACAGCGCGCTTTTAGTTTGGATACTGCGCGGCATTTTTCGTTCAAAGGGCGCTATTTTAACTGGATGGCATTGCCTGACCGTTGGATTAGCTGGTTGCCATTTGCTGTGATTGCCGGGTTGCGAATGATCCGCCAGGAAAGGCCTTCCGTTATTTGGTCAACCTATCCATTAGCCACTGCACATTTGATTGGTTGGGTTCTACACCGGTTAACCGGTTTGCCCTGGATCGCGGATTTTCGTGATTCGATGGTGGATGATGTGTTTCCTTCCCCTGGGATTCGTCGTCGAGTCTACCAATGGGTAGAAAAGAAAGCAGTTGAAAGTTGCGATTTGGCTGTATTTACTACGCCAGGTGCTGTTGAGTTATATAAGCAGCGTTATCCTCATCTTTTCTATGATAAATGGCATATCATACCTAATGGATATAATGAAGAGATCTTTCAGGAGGTTGAGCAGCAAAGTGTTCAACCAAATGAGGTTGGCAGTCCATTGATCTTGATTCATAGTGGTGTCTTGTATCCGTCTGAACGTGATCCTGTAGCCTTTTTTCAAGCGATTGCTGAGTTGAAGGCGAAAGGCCAATTGTCGGCTCAACGGCTGTGTATTGTGCTCAGAGCTACCGGCCACGATGAACTGTATAGCCCTCTCTTGAAGGATGCAGGAATTGATGATGTTGTGAAACTGGCTCCGGGAATGCCGTACAGGGAAGCATTGTCTGAAATGATACAAGCAGATGGTTTGTTGATTTTCCAGGCCTCTAGCTGCAATCATCAGATTCCAGCTAAATTGTATGAATATTTTCGTGCGCGGCGTCCTATTCTTGCGTTTACTGATAAGCAAGGAGATACCGCAAAAGCTCTGTTAGAGGCTGGCATAAAGACAGTGGTGGCCTTAGATGATAAAGATGCGATTAAAGCTGAATTTATGCATTTTATATACGCTTTAGAGGAGGGCACAGGATCGGTCGTTTCAAAAGAAAAAATTGATCAATACTCCAGAAGGTCTGCCTCAAAAAAGCTGGGTGAGTTGCTCGACCGTATATGTTGTGAAGGCAAATAATACAGTTGCATAACTTAAGGAATTTTTAGTTGTTATTTAATCATGAATGTTATTAATTGTTTTTTGTAAATATATAGAGTTTTTTGTTAAGAGTTTTTATTTCTTGCTGATATTGTAATCAAAATTTAGTTTTATATGACGAACGGAATTGATGATGATAGATACTGCTTATGCTCTTTAACTCTGCTGAGTTTATTTTTGCTTTTTTCCCTATCACACTGTTTGGTTTTTTCTGGTTAGCTGGACGCTTTGGAAATGAAGTGGCTATCTTGTGGCTAGTCATAGCGTCTCTTTTCTTTTATGGTTGGTGGGATCCTAGTTATCATCTGATTATTTTGATGTCCATGCCCTGTAATTATTTCCTTGGCAGGCAGATTTATCAGCAGCAAAGTAAATTGTTACTTATTATCGGTATTGTAGGTAATCTTGCTGTATTGGGGTACTTTAAATATGTTAATTTTTTAGTTATTAATGTTGCCTTGTTGAGTGGCAGCGATTGGTCAATAGAGAAATTGTATTACCGCTGGCAATTTCATTTTTTACTTTCCAGAAAATAGCTTATCTTGTTGATTCTTATGAATAAATAACTGAAGAATATCGATTTATTCACTATGCATTATTTGTAACCTTTTTCCCTCAGCTTATTGCTGGACCAATTGTCCACCATAAAGAGATGCTGCCTCAGTTTCAAAGCTCTAGTGCGTTTCGTATTAATAGCCATCACCTGGCTATAGGAATTGGTATCTTTGCTATTGGGCTTTTCAAAAAAACGGTAATTGCAGACGGCATAGCCGTTTATGCTAATCCTGATTTCAATGGTGCTGATGCGGGCAGTAGTCCAGACTTTTTAGTTGCTTGGTCTGCTGCATTGGCTTATACCTTTCAGATATATTTTGATTTCTCCGGATATTCAGACATGGCCCTCGGTTTAGCGCGTATGTTTGGTATTGTTTTGCCGCTTAATTTTTATTCTCCTTATAAAGCCTGTTCAATTTCTGAGTTCTGGCGTCGCTGGCATATGACCCTTTCTCGTTTTCTCCGGGATTATATTTATATTCCTCTCGGGGGTAATCAAAAAGGCTCACGCAATCGTTATCTTTTTTTAATGACCACTATGTTACTGGGAGGTTTATGGCACGGTGCAGGCTGGAACTTTTTTATTTGGGGGGCATTACACGGTAGTTACTTAGCGATTAACCATATTTGGCGCCAATACAGTTTGCAATTCACTTATTTAAAACTTAATAAGATGGTTTCTTGGTTGCTGATTATGCTGGTCGTTGTTATTGCTTGGGTGTTCTTTCGGGCAAATACATTTGATGGAGCAATGAATATTATACAAGGTATGGCAGGCATGAATGAATGGTGTGGCATTACCTATTGCAATCTTGGCTCGCTTAGGCGAAATGGGAGAAATTTTAAAATCGTGGGGTGTTATTGGTTTCCACGGTGGTGCTACCCAATTGGTTAAAGTCTGGATATGCTGCCTGTTACTCGTTCCTGTTGTTATTTTTCTTCCTAATGTTCAGGACCTGTTTAGCCATCATCAACCATCACTTTCAAAAATTGATGCGAAAACTGATGCGGCTTTTTGGCCCTGGCCTGGTGTTTTTCGCAAGCTGACCTGGCAACCTACTTTAAGGTGGGCCAGCTATTTATCAATTTTATTAGTTATTGGCGTGATGACCTTAGGTCAGATCAGCGATTTTTTATATTTCCAATTCTGAGAGATTTCATGGTTACTTATTTAAAGCAATTTTTTGTTGTAGTAACTTTGTTATTTGTATCGGTCGCCGTTATTAATTGGGGGGTAGACCCTTTTGCAATCTGGCATAACAAGTGTTTAAAAAATATAAACGGTCATAAAACAGAGGCCGGAGACAAAATATATCTTACCAAGGCATATCAATGGCACCATATTCAGCCAGAAATTATTGTTTTAGGTAATTCTCGTCCTGAGTTAGGTTTAAATCCTGAAAGTCCGTATTTTAAGGAGCAGAATGTTTATAACCTCGCTATAAGGGGGGCTGGTATTATAACTCAGGTTGAGTACTTGCTTTATTTATTGGAGCAAAAAAAAACTAAGCGAGTGATCATGAGTGTGGATTTTCTTGATTTGATTCAATCTGCCGATGGTGTTGTGCAATGGCCGCCAAATGTTGAGCGTAGCTCTAATCTTCCAATGACATTGATGGGTGAGAAAAACACTTATTATCCTTTAAATAACGCAAAATCTCATTTGAGCTCCTTGTTTTCTCTGGATTCACTATTAGCCAGTTTGAAAACAGTTGTTTATCAGCAAAGTAAGACAAATTATACAAAACTTGATGGTTTTAACCAAGCAGATGGATTTATACCCATAGTTAATAATGAAGGTATTTGGGCTCTCTTCGAGGAAAAAGAACAAGGTTTGCGTCAACGGCTAACGGGAAAAGATTATGCGCTGTATGATTCAACAGGCGTATCAACTGGTTTTAATACTTTGTTTTTGTTAATCAAAGAGCTAGAAAAGCAAGGTATCCAGCTGGATCTGTTTGTTAGCCCTTTTCATCAGCAGTATCTGTATATCTTAGAGAGTACCGGGCACTTTAATTTGTATCTGGAATGGAAAAAGGGGTTGGTAAAGCAGCTATCAGAAGCTGGGTTTTTCTCAAAAAATCGGTTGCTAGATTTTAGCGGTTTTAATCGTTATAGCAGTGAGGTTGTACCAACAGAACGGGGTGTTTTTATGAAATGGTACTGGGAGCCTTCTCATTATCGCGAGGAGCTTGGCGAAGTTGTTATTGAGCATACTATGACAAAGAACGCCGAATTTGAACTAAGTCCTGAAAATGCCGATGAGCGTCAAGTAAATGAAAAAGCGCTATTGAAGCGCTTTAATGTACAGGTAGGTAATAATTGAAGTTAAACCAATATCTCCAATGGATGCGGGTGACTTAAAAAATCCCTCGGGCTTGCGGTAAATCCATAGGCACCCGATTGATAAACCGCTATCAAGTCTCCGATTACAACCACAGGTAGCAGCATTTTATCTGTAATGATATCCAGCGGAGTGCATAGAGGCCCTACTACGCTGACTTTTTCCAAGCTATCACTACTTACATTGTTGGCTACGCAGACGGGGTAGTTTTTCCGAATAATTTGTCCGAAGTTGCCTGAGGCTGAAAGGTGATGATGCAGTCCGCCATTGGTGATAGCGAATTTCTCTCCCCGTGATTCTTTACATTCGACCACCTCAGAGATATAAAGCCCGGCTTCTCCGACAAAGTAACGACCTAACTCCATGACGATTTCCGCGTCAGGCAGGCGTGCCTGTGCTTCAATTATTAAAGGCTTCAGGTTGTCGGCAATCGCATCTAATGGCAGCGTTTCTTCACCGGGAAAGTAAGGAATCCCTAAGCCGCCACCAATATTCAGCCAGGTGATGGGTTGTGGAGCAAACTCTGCGAGCCGGTAGGCTAATGCAAACGTTTTTGTCTGTGCTTCTATGATGGCTTCAGGCCGCAGATTTTGTGAACCGCTGAAGATATGAAATCCTTTGAAATTCAGGTTTAACTCGCCACAGCGCTTTAGCATCTCTGGTACGCGTTCGGCATCGACACCAAAAGGTTTTGGCCCGCCGCCCATCTTCATGCCCGATGTTTTTAATTCGAAATCTGGATTAACGCGAATCGCGACGTGTGGAAGGATTTCTAGTGATTCACCGATTTGCGCTATGCGCTCCATCTCGCCCTCTGATTCCATGTTGATAATGATGCCGGCTGCAATGGCTGATCTTAGCTCTGCATCATTTTTACCAGGGCCGGCAAAACTTATCGTGAGTGGATCGATACCGGTGTTCAGCGCTACCTGCATTTCTGCGACAGAGGCGACATCAATACCATTCGTCAGTTGAGATAGATGCTGAACGACGGCAGGCATTGGGTTTGCTTTCATTGCGTAGTGAAGATGTAATCCCTGAGGAAGCGCTTCGCGTAGCAACTCGACTTTTCGCGTCATTATGTTGCGATCGTAAACGTAAAAGGGTGTTTGACCTACGCGGGCCGCCAGACGGGTAATAGACTGTCCGCCAGCGTGCAGGCAGTTATCAATGACCGGAAACCAATCCATATGGGCATGTTTAGGGGCTTCTTTTTTCAAGACGCTGTCTCCTGAAAGATGTCTTTATGTACAGTAGAAAGGCTTTTACGGTCAATTTTGCCGTTCTGGTTGCGTGGCAATGAGTCTACAAACAGGATTTTTTTAGGCAACATAAAGTTGGGTAACTGTTTTTGGCAGTGCATAAGTAGATCTTTATCGGTGATGGTTTCGTTTTGAACCGCAACCAGTAAAATGGCTTGGCCTAATAAAGGATGCGCAATACCGAGCGCGGCTACCTCTTTTATCAATCCTGAACTATACAGTACCTCTTCTACTTCTGTAGGGCTGACGCGATAACCAGAAGTTTTGATCATCTCGTCTTTGCGGCTGATAAAGTATAGATAACCTTCTTCATCTTTGCGTACCTGATCACCCGACCAGACGGCAATCTCGGTTAAAGGCAGTTCGGGATGGCGTCCGGGAATGGCTTTAAAGCGTTCAGCCGTTTTTACCGGGTCATTCCAATAGCCCATGGCCACTAATGAGCCACGATGCACTAACTCGCCGGGTTCGCCCGGTGCACATTCGCTGCCATCTTCTCTGAGTATCAGGATCTCCGCGTTTGGAATCGCCTTTCCCATCGACTCTGGCCGTATCGATACCTGATCGGGTGGCAGGTAAGTGGAACGGAAGGCTTCGGTTAAGCCGTACATCAGGTAAAAGTCGGTTGTTGGCAGTGATGCCGTTAACTTTTGCGTGGTTGCTACGGGCATAGCGCCACCGCTGTTGGTTAGATAACGCAGTGATTGTTTCGCTTCAACGGGCCATTCCAGCTCAGCGAGTTGATTCCAAAGTGGGGGTACCGCCGCTAAACCGGTGACTTGGTAGCGCGCTGACGCCTTAATCACATCTCTGGGCAACAGGTAATCCATTAATACAACCGATGCACCGACAGAGAATGCAGTGGTGAGCTGGCTCAGGCCATAATCAAAACTAAAAGGCAGTACGGCTAACAAACAGTCGTTAGCGTTGTTATTCAAGTAACTGGCGACGCTATGTGCGCCTGTCAGCATATTACGATGGGAGAGTACAACGCCTTTGGGGTTGCCGGTACTGCCGGATGTATACAGAATAGACGCTATGTCTGTATCAATCCTGCGAGGGGGCGCAGCAATGAATTTTTCGGATAAAGGCGCACTGCAGCGAGTAACCGATACCTGAGGTAACAGGTAATCAGCAACGTCGCCGTCATCAATCAGAATGACTGAACGCAGATCATGGCACTCTTTAAGCGTATCTTTAAGTAATTTCAGCCGATCTGAAGAGGTCACTAACAGCCGTACATTGCAGTCCTTGAGGATATAGGAAACTTGTTGGGGCTTTAATAAGGGATTAACCGGAACAAAAACACCGCCGCATTGTGCGGTAGCGAAAATAGCGAATATTGATTCAGGTACTTTGGGCAAATAGATAGCGACTCTTTCGCCGCTGAGTAAACCTGACTGGAGCAGCTGCTGGCTGCGATGGTTAATCTGAGTCTGTAGTTCAGAATACGTAAAAATCGACTCTTTATGCAGCAAAGCGTTGGCATCAGGAGAAATAACAGCGTGTTGATGAATCAGGTCGTTTAATAATTCCGGCATGTTACATCCTTATTCGCAGGGAATGGTATTAATAACTGCATTAGCGGCTCTATTATAGCGTTTTACATTCGGCTGTATATCTTGGCTCGTCAGCTTGTATACTGGCGCAGATGATTGATATCAAGGAAGGGATATGTTGATACGAAATTTTTTTCTGGTTTGTGGCACTGTTTTAATGGTTGGAATGGGGCCTGCTATAAGTTATGCGGGGTTGCCAGATACCATTGATCAGATTCGCGGTAGTATTGTGGCGGTAGGCAGTATCTTTCCCAATAAGCGTGTAACCGCTAATATGCCAAAGGCTATTTATAGTGGTACAGGATTTGTTGTTGGTAATGGGCGCCAGGTCATTACCAATTATCATGTGATCACAGCTCGAGATCTTGATGTGGAGAAAGGAGAGAAGTTCGCTATCTTCAGTGGCAGAGGTAAAGCAGCGAAAGCACTCAGTGTTAAGGTGATGCGTATAGATGAAGAGCGCGATTTGGCGCTACTTGAGTTTGATGGTCCGGCATTACCTGCCATGGCGCTTGCTGGTTCTGCTTGGATTCGCGAAGGATCTGAGGTGGCGTTTACCGGTTTTCCAATAGGCATGGTTTTAGGGTTATATCCCGTCACCAATAAAGGAATTATTGCAGCGGTAACGCCGATTGTTATTCCTGCCCAATCTTCAAGACAACTGACTGCTGCCCAGATCAGACGTTTGAGATCCCCTTTGCAAGTTTACCAGCTCGACGCTATCGCATATCCGGGTAACAGCGGCAGCCCGCTTTATGATGTGGGCAGTGGACACGTAGTCGGTGTAGTAAACAGTGTCTTTGTTAAAGGAACAAAAGAATCCGTATTAGAGCACCCCAGCGGTATCAGTTATGCGATACCTGTAAAATATGTGCATCAACTATTACAAAGTCGTTGATCGTTAGCGTCGGATTTACGAGGTTTGAGTGTGCTGGCTGAGCTAATTGAGCGTTTTACTAAAAAAAAGCCTTCTGTAAAAGTGTTGGTGGTTTGTATGGAGAACGTGTGTCGTTCTCCTATGGCGGAAGGTGCATTAAAACAGGCTGTGGCAAAACATGGTCTGGCAGCTGCTGTTGAAGTTAAGTCGGCGGGAACGCTTGTGTCACAACCGGGCAGGAGGCCTGATGTTAGGGCAATAAAGGTAGCGCAGGCTCGGGGAATTGATATCACAACAACCCGGTCGAAAATCATAAAACCAGCGGATTTCACATATTATGATTATATATTAGCCGCCGATAAAGATGTCTTATCAAGCCTTCAAAAAATAAATAAACCTGATGCCTACGGTAAAATTTTGTTGCTAATGTCATTTGTAAAAAATCCTGACACGCTTGAAATACCGGATCCCTATTTTGGGAATATAGCAGGTTTTGAGCGTGTGATGGATCTTGTTGAGCGGGCTGCTGAAGAGATGGTAAGTACTTTAATAAGCACTAACTCAATACATGACTAGCTTAAATTTATTGAGCTTATATTAAAAACAAAACGTTGCTTACTGAGAGGATTAGCTGCCTACTGATGAGGGTTGTATGCTCTAATTCGTCGTTGGAAAAGGTTTATGCCATACGTGTTGTATCCAAAAAGTGACACGCTATATTTCTGTTTTATAAAGAATTTTTTTGTTCTTGGTTAATAGTGTCTGTTTTTTGATTCAATTTATCTGATTGAATCATTTAGTTTCCCAGCATCTTGTTTAAAAAGTTAGTCAAATAATTTATTACGGGCTAATGAACCTGCGCTTAAGTTCCATTTGCGTCGTTGCAGATGCTATGTAGCAGTCATGTTTGCCCAGTTTTATACTTGTTCTTGCTTTCCCTGGTTGGCTTGTTTGATACCGCAGGATTGAATAGTGGCACGAATCTAGCATATAGGAATAGGAATATGTATAGACTCAAAACATTGTGATGTGAGAGCAAGGTGATTATGAGAACTTTTTATTCCTGTGAAGATAAAATTTATTTAGAAGAAGCACTTTATTTATCAGCGCCGTATAACGGGAATGGACTCTCGCTCACTGCTTCGGTGAGGTTCTAAGATGCCAAGACAATTACTGAAAGTAAAGCCTTCGCTAGATTCGGAAAAAGTATTCGACAACCCTAAAGTAACTTATGGACTGGCAACCACGCGAGATGAGCTTGAACAGGCATTTGAGTTGGTGTGGCAGGGTTATATAAAAGTGGGGTTGCATCCTGACGATAAAGCGGGAAAGCGTGTTACAAAATACCATTTGGACCCCAGATCAAAAGTATTTATAGCCTCCGTGAAAGAAGAGAAAGAAGTAGATGGCAAGCTACGTACCGTTAGCCGGGTGATAGGTACGCTAACCGTGGCTCACGATGGTTGTTTGGGGTTGCCGGCGGATGAGGTATGTAAAGCTGAAATAGACGAGTTGCGGCAAAATAACCCTAATCAGGTCGAAATAATGGGGTTTGTCTGTAATAACGATGGTGAAGATAAGAGGGTTTTTTTAAAGCTTTTTCATCTGGCATATGAATACTGCGAGTTGGCTAATATTACAGGGGTTGTCGTTTCGTTAACCCAGAGGCATATTGGTTTTTACCGCCGCTTCTTTGGCTTTAAACCGTTGGGTAAGCTATCTGAGTATACGATGGGAAACGGAACGCCTGTTCAGGTGCATCATGTATCCGTAAAAGAAGGCCGGGCGTTATTTAATAAACGAACAAGTACGTTGTGTGAGGATGATGAGTGGTGTTACTTTTTAGAGACAAAGGCAATGTGCTTGTTGCAGAACTCTCTTAAAACGAAACCCTGGAGTAAAGATCGGATCAATCATTTTATGACTAGCTGCTCTAGTCTTCAGTCTCAGATTGATATTGATGCAGCGAATAGTTTGAAAGCAGAGTATAGGCGCTACGGAGTTGAGTTGGCTTTACCCTGCCTCCATCTTGATAATAACGTCAACAATATGATGCAAGTTTGAACAGATGATGCAAATTTAAAAAGTGAGTAGTGATGCGTGAATTCAAAGCATAGGCGCAACACTCGCCTATGCGGCCTGACAGGGTTTATGCAAAACCTTCTGTGGCAGCTACAGCCAAGACACTTTCTATGTCTTATATTTAATCGAGTTTGTAGCTGTTTTACTTGTTCGTCGCTTATGCCGCGATAATGGATTCTTTTGGAATATATATTGACTGAGCAGGCCGTTGATGTTTTTGTTCTAGTCACGCCCTCAGGATGAGTATGGATCATCAAAATAAATATTAACTTCAAGTTGCTCACCGAATTTTCCAGCGTTATCAAAGGGAGAGGTGATGATAAGCACATTATCTCTGTTCGGCAGTCGCCTATCGATAATCGCCGGAGTGGCTGTTTCTGCATGCTTACAGTCTGCTGAATAAGTTAAAATCAACTTTTTCTTCGGTAAGCGTTAACAGGCCCTAAGTGCCTTAATTTACCTGACACGGTATCCGCTTCCCAATCGCCTACACGTTCTGTACATCAATAATAGACGGTCATTCATCAATAGAGCAGCTATATATCTGGAATTACGATTTAGGTTTTTTGTCAGCTTTTTTTACAAAGTCTAGTCGTTGTAATATGTATGAATTCGTAACCGCATGATAAACAATCTTTTTTTATAAGTGGCACGAAGCATGCTTTACTTAGATTACAAGAGTTATAAAGACTCATTTGAACAGATTGAGCGGAATGGAGATCTAAAATGAAAAAATTAACTAAAGGCTTGTGTTTATCTACTGCAATCGTTGCAGCAGGAGCAATGTTTAGTACAAGTGCAATGGCGGGAGGAATTTTTACAGTAAATGAAGGAGTTGTGCCGGGTACAGTGAATGCGTTGAATCCTGTGCCTAATTCAGTTACTGCAGACGAAATAATAGGTAATTATA
The DNA here is from genome assembly GCF_900113275.1 of Neptunomonas qingdaonensis. Taxonomy (GTDB): domain Bacteria; phylum Pseudomonadota; class Gammaproteobacteria; order Pseudomonadales; family Balneatricaceae; genus Neptunomonas; species Neptunomonas qingdaonensis. The sequence goes on along the minus strand of NZ_FOOU01000002.1, from coordinate 77,095 downwards.
GTGAAATTGTAGAGTTTACATCAGCTACGGATTTTACTGTATCTATAAAATTTAGCTTAGTTGGTTTTGAGTTAGATAATGTTCTACAGCCTGCTTATTTATCTACGCCACCTGTAGGTACTTCAGGACAGGATTATGGGATGTATGGTACGTTCTTAGGGTCGGGTACTTATAGCCCTAGGGTTGGAGATCCTACAGTTACCGAATTTATGTTTTCGGGTGGTAGCTATTCGTTATGGATAGATCCAGAGTATGACACAGTTTTCACATCGCCAGGTCTCGGCTTAGGTGCAGGTTCAACGCTATGGGGTACAGCTTCTGATGCTGATGATTTTAAAATAGCAACAGGCGCGGTTGTCGGTGGTACTGGTTCACTAGACCCCAATCAAGGTGGATCTAATGCTGGTAGTTTCGGTACAGATCTTTCAGTTTCGTTGACTGATGATCTTTTGTCTGATAAAGATGGTGTAGGATATTTTGTAGCTCCTGATCCATTTTATAACTTAGCATTGACCTCCGGAGATTTTGAGAAATTTACGGTGGAAGCCGACACAAGGCAAGCAGTTTCTGGTAAAATCGGGATCGAGTTTAATAAAGTTCCTGAACCAGCTACTTTAGCGCTGTTCGGCCTTGGTTTGGCTGGTATGGCAGGTGTGGCTCGTCGTAAAGCAAAAAAACAGGCTTAAGAAAGATCGCTCATTAAAATCTTAGTCTAAAAAATAAAAACCCTAAAGAGAAATCTTTAGGGTTTTTAGTATCTGTCTCTTAAGTTTTTATACAGAGTTTTGTTAAGTGGCTTAATTGTTGTTCAGTGCCTCTGCTTGGTCTCTGAACTGACGTGCGACAAGCCAACGCTTTAAGCGTTGTAGTGGTCCTCGATTTCCAAATCGCAGAGTGCCAGTACGATATATCCTGCGGTAGGGGTCATACTGAGTGTAGTAAGGAACCGGTTTAGCGGCTCTATCGGCTCTATTAAGTAGCAGGCAAAGGGCTTCTGTCGTTAATAAGCCAGAAGCGATATTACAAGCACTTGATAATGACGGGCCGGATTCAGAGGTTAGGTCAACTTTTGACGAGTCCATGTATTTCCAGTGTGTGCCTCGGGGACAGAGTCCGACAGCAAAGGCTACGAGTTGGTCGTATCTTGTCATCGAATCATTAATATCAAAATACTCATCAAAGCTCATCGAATCTGGTGTAAAGACATGTAGTGTGCCAGAAAAACCTAGCGGGGCAGCAAATACGACAGGGATTTTTAGCTCTCGTGCGGTTTTGTATAATAGACGCCTGGCATTCATCTGAAAAAAATCAATACTGTCCACGATGACATCTACATCTTTAAGGAATTCGTATACGTTTTCTGGCTGAACTCCTATATCAAAAATGTTGATGGGTAGGTCAGGGTGTATATCTTTTGCCATTTCGGCTAAAACATCGGTTTTTTTTCTGTCGACCGTGCTGCTGGTTGCTCCAATTTGTCTGTTGGAGTTTGCGGCCGAAAATTCATCCAGATCGGCGATGTTAAATGCACCTATACCCATTCTGACTAATGTCAGTAGGTTAATACCTCCAAGCCCGCCGAGTCCTGCAACGGCTATGCGGCTGGATAAAAGTTTTTGTTGTTCATCCGGGCTGATAAGGCCCAGGTTCCTGCAAACAGCAGTGTCGTAGTAGGTATTCATTATTCGGGTGGCTCCCTATAAAGCGGATATTGCTTTAATCAGAAAGGAAAAACAGAGGCGATTTTCTTATATTCATCTCTCAAAATGAGCTTAGTTGCATCATCTAAATCTAGAGTATCTTTGTTGAGGAAGTATGTTAATAGCTCTTCTGATAAAGGCGTTCCTTCACCCTTCAAACGATTGGCTTCCGGTGTGTCGGTAAAGAAAAATGTAAACAGGTTCGCGTCAAAGTTGTCAGCGTTATAAACCGCTTCTGCTGTCGTCTCTGCTTCTTTAATATTGAGTATATGGCACTGGGTCTCTAATTTGTTAGCAGCAGAGTATTCTTTGATCTCACCTAAGGTTTTAAATAATAGCATTCTGCGATAAAAGCTCAAATGTTTCTTCGTTACAGAGCATGCAACATCAGTTATGTCTTTGTGTCGTACAAACTGGAACATCAGCTTATAAAGATACATAGCAATATTATATTTGCGGTAGTCTGGGTTAATCGCAAGCCCTACAATTTCAACTAATTTGTGCCCATCTTTCCGTAATTGCATGACATTATTGCCACAAATCTCCTCCATTGGCAGCCCTAAAGGAGAGTCCTCTATTATTGATAGCGTGCCAACAACAATGCTTTGCTCATGGAGTTTTGTGTAATCTGGTTTTTCTTTGTCCAGTTCTGGGTGGTATATGGCAATTAGCACTCTTGTTGTGGGCAATAGGTGATATTTAGTAAAACGAATGCCTTCGCCTGAATTATGTTGCAGCCCTGTTGCAACATAAGCCTGCCAGACTAATTTGAAAGCACTTTCTAGTTCTTCTTGCGATTGGGCTATTTTAAAAGTGATTGAGCTACTATCCATTTTGCTCATTAAGTTACTTCGGCGTAGCCTAACCTCGCGTCGTCTCTCAATATTGTTTGTAGGTGTGGTTGGCTTCATAGATGGACACTCATCTAGTGTGTTAAGTCAAGCTAAATGCTTTACTGTATTTGATTGATGCATTTAGTGTAGGACAACTTAATTCAGAATCAAGTCAGTGGGTTTTGATAAGCCTAAGGAGCTATGTAATCGAGGTATCTAGAAGTGGGTGTTACAGCGCTTAATTAAAGAGCGAGGCATGCATAAATGCTTATATGCATGCCTCGTTACTTATTTACTGCTCTGAATAGCGTTGAGCATTTTTTTAGCGTCCTCACGCTCACTAAATGCTGCTGTTGCGTGTTTTTCACTCAGAAGTTCTATTAAAATGACTTCTGATTGTGTCTTTTGTCCAGCTTTAAAATTGACCTGTGCAAGATGAAACAGTATTTCCGGGTTTTCAGGTAGAAGCGTAGAAGCATCTGCCAGCAGCTTCTCGGCTGCCAGTAACTCTCCTTTCTGCATAAGTATTGTACCGAGAGTATCCATTATCAGCGGGTTATTAGGGTTGAGTTCATTTGCTTTTTTGGCGTGATCCTCAGCTGCCGATATATCATTACGTTGGAATAATAACCAGGCCAGATTGTTGTGGGCTGTTGAGTTGTTAGGTGTGAGCTTAACAATTTTTGTGAATTCTGAAATAGCATTGTCTGTTTGTTTGTCTTGCAAATACAAGGTAGCCAGTACATTGCGGGTTAAGGTATCGGCAGGGTTTTTATCAAGCCATTGAGTGAGTAAAGAGGTTGCTTCTTCTTTTTTGTCGGGTTGCTGCCAAAGTACGGACGCTAATTGTATATTGAGTGCCGAATTTTTCCGTTCGCTAAGCACTTTTTTATACAAGGTAGCTGCAGTGTCCAGGTCTTTCTCTGCGTAAGCAATCTGGGCGTGAAGCTCTGTAATGTATGAATTTTCTGGATCAGCTTCTTTGAGTTGCGTTGCGATGCTTTTAGCATTTTCAAGATTGCCTGATTTAAGATTAAGCTGTGCTTTTATAAGAAGGGCACCCAAGTGATCCGGCATAAGGCTCAGTGTTTTATCAATAGTTGCTTCAGCAAGTGTTAGCTGGTTGGTTTGTTGATACAGTTGGCCAAGTAAGTAATGAGGCATAACGGCTTCAGGGGCAACGGCGATGGCTTTTGTATAGTAATCAGTTGCGGTGTCATATTGGCCACTCATTTGTTGTGCTTTGCCTGCTAATGTGAGGAATCCGGGGTTGTCAGGGTTTATTTTGAGTGCCTGTTCGCTAACAGCCAGAGATTGTGCGAGTTTGTTTTGCTGAAGGTAAAGAGTCGATAAGATCAGGTAGGGCCGGGGTGCGTCAGGGGTGGTCTTAATGGCATGCTCAAGCCGTTGAGTGGCATTATCATGTTCGCCAGCGCTCTGATCAAGTATTGATAATTCAATAAGAGAATTAAGATTATCAGGATGTAGCTTTAATACATTTTCATGAATCGCGCGGATTTTTTTTGTATCGTTATCCTGGCGTTTTATGATTGACGCCAAGTTATGACTGGCATTAGGGTTGCCGGGCTCTATAGCAAGGGCCGCGTTGAAAGCCGCTGCAGCTTTAGAGAAGTCTTTAAGCATAACGTAGCTCAGGCCTTTGAAGGTTTCCCCATTGGGGTTTTTGGGATGATCCAGTGAAAACTGTATTGCCCGCTCAAGCGCTTTGTCGAACTGTTTGTCTTGCAGATAGGTTAAAATCAGCGCTGTTTGGGCTTGCTGAGAATCAGGTGATTTTTCTATTGCTGTTTCAAGAGCTTTAATGGTTGCGTTGTGATCACCTTCTATGGCGGCAATTGTTGCCTGGCCTAAGCTCACTCGTGGATCGGCACTTTGTAAGTTTGACGCTTGGTCGAGGAGTCTTTTGCTGGAAATGTAATCTTTATCCTTTAATGAAGCGATTCCTGTTGCAATAAGTAATTGATCATCACTTTCTTTAAATGATTCATTATTAATTTGCGATAATGTTGCAGTGGCTTCATTTATTAAGTCTAACTTTAATTCAATCGCGGCTTTTAGCTTAAGCGATTCTACATGGCCGGGATAGCGCGCTAAAACCTTTTTAATTTGGGCATAAGCAATCTCGTAACGATCGGTCGCATAATAAGATGCTGCTGCAATATAGACCAGCTCAGTGTTTTTCTCTGACTGTGATAAGCCTGCTTCGGCGTATTGTGTAGATTCTCTAAAGCGTTTGTTTGTAAATTCTATCTTTGCTTGTAAGGCGTTTGCATCAGGATGCCCGGGGTCTATGTCTAAAACTTTTTGTAGTTGCAGGGTCGCTTTTTCGAGTTGATTATCTGCTATGAGGGCTTGGGCTAAGCTGATGTTCGCGATGCCAATGTTAGGTTGTTTTTTACTTGCTGATTCGAAAGTTTGGATGGCAAGCGGGTAATCCTGTTTGGCCATTGCCAATTCGCCTACTAGCATTAGTCCCTGAACATGATCTGGCTCTGTAGCGAGTAGCTGTTCTAAATATTTTTTTGCATCATCAGGTTGGCGACGTTGGATTTCTAGGACTGCTTGGCTAAATAATACGATAGGTTTATTGGGATCCAGTTGTACTGCCTGATCCAATTTTTTTTCTGCCTCGGCAATATTTCCCCGGTATACGTTTGCCTGAGTTTGTAATATATAAGCTTCGATTAGCTGTTCATCAGACCAGCCTTCGGTATTGGATAGAATGCTTTCTAATTCTTTTAATTTATTGTTTTGTAGAAGAAATTTTGAATAAGCTATACTTGTATCAGGATCATCTGGATTTAAGGTGTGCGCTTCATTAATCTCTTTTTCGGCAGCAGGGATGTTGCCTTGTGCTCTATAAATATTACCTAATATCAGCCTGGCACCGGCATCTTTTGGATCTTTTTGGAGTACGTTTTTAAGCACTATGATAGCCGCATTGCTTTTCCCTTGTTGTAAGTACGAATTAACCTCTTGCATGTACACGGCGTCTGAATTTGCTTGAGTGCCTTGTGCTATGGGTAATAATAGAATACTGGTTACGGTGATAGCTGTTGCAAGATGTTTGCATTTCTTATTCATGGTTATTGCTTTCAAAATCCATCTCCTTTTTTTATAACGGTACTAATTATGCTATTCATAGCGGCCTGGTGCGATAATGTGCTCAGGATCTAAAGCATTCTTAATGCTATTCATTAACGTTAGGTAACCTTCATCAGGTGTAGGTAAGTTCCCCATGGCATAAGTAGATAGCCTATAAGGGTAGTAGCCTTTGTCTGTCAGTTTTTTCAATAGTTCATCATGACACAGAAGTGCTCTTTCTTCTTCCTCTGGTACGTCTCGATCATAAGTAATTGCAACCACGCTATCAATGCATCGTTCAGTTAATAATGTCATTGATATTTCTGGTTCAAAGCTAAACTGTAATAGTGTGCTTTCTATTATCTCTTCAAGAATAGCTGCATGCATGCCTGTCATCGGTGCTATGGGCGCCAACCATAAGAGCCCACATCGATCCTTATTGGGATCGGCTTCGTCGCCAGCAGGTGCTGGGCTTTTTTTTCGCCAATAAGTACTTGGTATAAAGACATTACTGGGTACTCCTCGCTTTAGGTTGATGACAGGCACCACCATTTCTAATGCTTTTTCTAAATCTACGCCAGTCATCCATTGGTAAGGTGTTTTGATCAGTTGGGCAATCTTTAGGGTTCTGTCATCAATAAAGTGTAATTTCTTAGACTGAATATGGCGTAATGCTCTTTTAAGCTTTTTACGAGCGATTGATACTTCGCTGCGAGATCCGTAAAGGGCGCCTGATGCATTCCAGCCTCCGAGATTTTTTGTTTTGCTTTCACGTTCTAGCCATGCTCTGGGTAGTGGTGTTATCTGGTTGACTTCTTTCCAGGGATATTGACCAAAAGCTGCAATGGCCTTGTCGGCATTGACTATATGCATGGCACTTTTGAGCGTGCCGTCTAAGCGTAAGGGTCTAAGAGAATCTACTAGTTGAGGAAGGGCATCCTTATCAACACTGCAAAAAAATGCTTGGGAGTATTCGGGTTTAGGCATCAGCCAAATAGTCATTTCAGTGATGACACCAAAGTTTGATTGGCTAAATAGTCCGTCCAGATAAGCGCCGACACCCCAATGGTAGACTTGTGAAGAGAGGGCATTAGGAAAACGACCAAATCCTGTTTTAAAGCATTCTCCATTCGCTAAGACCACTTCTAAACCCGATACATGAGCAAAATGATCACCATATGGCGTATGGCCAAAACCTCGTTCTATTGTGTTGCCTACAATGCTGCAATCAGCAGACGCGCCTGTAGCATCCATCCATAAAGGAGCATTTTCTTTTTTAAGAAACTCATACAACTGCTTTTGGGTAACCCCTGGTTCGAGAGTAACATAAGCCAAGTCAATATCTAGCTTTACAATCTTGTTCATCGAGCTAAGGTCAAGAATTACGCAATTGTCTGCTGTGGGTGCGCTTGATCCATAACCCCAGTTTTTTCCTGAGCTTATTGGGTAAAGAGGGACTTTATAAGTGTTAGCAATTCTTACGATTTCTTGTACTTGTTTTCTATCGTCAGGCTTGAGGATTGCTGAAACCTGATGTGTTGTTTTGTAAGTGGCGGTGCCGTATTGTTGTAAAATATCAGGATCAGTAATAACTTGATATGTAGCAAGATTTAAGCTCCATTGTTGAATAGCATTCTTCAGGTTATGTGTCATTGCTATCTCCAATGTGGTTTGTAAACGTCAGTCGTATTTCGATGTATGAGCTTTTGAACTCATTCGTAATTCTTTGTGAAAATGCTTTCCTAGCTAACATAGGGTGGTTGTGCTGCATGCAGAAGAGTTTAGCAGAAAACTTTCAGAGGTATTTTACAGTTGAGTTAGCTGCTGAAGAAGCTTTGAAGAGAGAGATTTTTCATACCCGGTTCAATGTTTACTGTAAAGAGTTTGAATATGAGTCAATAGAGCATTTTGTTGAAGAGCAAGAGTCGGATGAGTTTGATATTTATTCATTTCACTGTCTTATCAGGCATAAAGAGTCAAGACAGGTAGCGGGTTGCGTACGGTTGGTGCCAGCTGATCTTAATAAGCAAGATATGATTTTACCTTTTGAAAAGTATTGCATTGATAGCTTGGATATTAAGTTTATTGAAGAATTAAAGCTTAATAGAGCAACGCTGTGTGAAATTTCGCGACTTGCCGTTGATGGGGCTTTTAGGAGGCGGTCAAATGAGGCGTTAGATCGATTTGGTAATGTGCAGCAGTTAGCATTTGCAGATGAGGAGCGGCGGGTTTTTCCTTTAATCGCGGTGTCTGCATTTCTAGCGTCAACTTCCTTAACTATGCTAACCGGTAGAACTAACGTATTTGCTATGATGGAGCCTTTTCTGCCACGGTTGTTAAAACGCTCGGGCATTGTTTTTCATCGAGCAGGTTGTGATGTTGATTATCATGGTATCCGCGCACCTTATTTTATTACCACCCAATCTGTATTAGATAATATGAAACCCGAATTGAAAGAACTGTACGATGCGATCAATGCAAGAATTTGTGCTGAGTATCGATCTTGTTGTACGTCTGACGCAGTTTAGGATGATGCTAGTTTTATTCGCATTCTGATGTAGGGCGATTTACATTTTCTGTTTGAATACGCTACTCGATTATCGAGCCTTTGTTGTAAATGATTTTTTTTATCAGAGGCGTGAGAAAAATTAAAACAGCACCGAGTGCATCTAATAGCAGATCTGATATTGATCCATATCTGCCGGGTACTTGAATTTGGTGGAATTCGTCAAAAATGCCATAAAGCATAGAAAGGGCAAATGCTGTCAATAAGGTTAGATAATTGCTTTTTATGTGTTTTTCTAAAGCATATATCCATGTTAAGGCAAGCCCAAAAAATAAGGGTATGTGTAGCAAGTTCTGAAAGCCTGGTGAGATCCATATCAAGGATCGCTCAAGGAATGTTTCTGGGTTTATGTTGTTGCCAGGAACTGATGATAGTAAGAAAATAAGTCCCATGTAGATAAAAGGGGCGGTTAGTCTGCTCATTATCAGGGTGCTCCGTCCAGTGGCACGAGTGTAATGAGTGATCTGAAAAGTAAAGATGAATGGTTAACAACCCCGTAGCATTCGTGTGTTTGCATAAGAGGGGATGCGTTATCGTCGCCGTTTGAATATGGCCGAACTAGTAAGTGCAAGCTGTCATTGCTTTTGAGGTGAGTCAGCTGATTTCGGTCAATACTTATCTTGTGTGAAGTATAAACCATTGGATTGCGTTTGAAATCTAACTTCTCTTTGATGGCTTTTTCTAAAAGGGCGCATGAGATGAGCGCACAAGGAAAAATTTCAGGGAAGTTTGCTTTGCTTTCAATCTCGTCAAAAAAGTCTGATTGCTCAACCAGAGAGCCCGATAAAAAATTTTTTGCATTGCTTGTGTTCATGAACTTTCGTTTAACAAAAAAGCCTGTATCGCCTAAAAATTCCCTATCAACTGCATCTTTAAGGGTACTTAAATCGGGTAAGCTAAGGTCAGGTAAAAATAGAGGGAGCATAGACTCTTTTTTGTAACCTATTACACTGAGTTTTCCGCCAGACTTTATGTTAACTCTATTGCTTAGCGTGGGGGTGTTTTGCTTCTCGGAAAAAATACTTTTGTTGATTTTTATTTCAATCTCTTCATCCGGTTTGACTGGATTGGTAAATGTAAATTGATAATTACTATATTGCAACTTGTGCTGATCAATGACTTTATTTTCGCCGTTTGTGATTCTATGATCAAGGATGGCCCCTTCGATAAACTCCTCTATTTGAAAGCCTAAAGCAATAGGTCCGTTGAACGGGTTTCGATGGATTTGGTGCCATTTCTTCTTGTCATGAAAAAGATTGAAATCATCAGTAGAGTTTCGTGCGATATCTATATGTAATGAGCTAAAGGTGTAGGTTTTTTGTGCTGATAGCATCTGGCTGTCCTTTGGGCTCACCTTATCAGGTGGCAACATCATGATAAGGTAAATGTAGTCTATACATGAAAAAATGCTGCTTCTGGTGTATATTTAGCATTTAGGTTTAGGTTATTTTTGAGGGGTATTATAGCTTTTTTTATTAATATTTGGTCTATACTCATAGCCTGAAATCTTATGTTTGATTTCACAGTGAAATATTGCTGATTTCAAGTCTGTCGCGTCATTAATTAGGAAAGCTGTTCATGGATAAAGTTAATGCTCGTTATGATTCGACTCCTGAAAAGAAGGAGTCAAAAGCGTCTACTCAACGAGCAAAGCTACACTTTGGTCATGGAAAATTTAGGATTTTTGGGCATTATGTGCATGCTCAGTTCTTATTGTTAGCCGTGTTTGAGTTCATGCTGGTGACGTTGATTAGTTATCTGGTTCATCTGACTTTTGTGAATCTTGAGCAGTCGGCTATGGCGTATGCCGCAAGTATATTGTTACCGGCTGTGCTGTTGTCATTCAGTTTAGCGGCTATGGGGTTATACGATACCCGCCAAAGACAATGTTTGGTGGGCGTGCTATCTCGCTTGATCGTGGCGGTTATTTTTGGGATTTCAATAACTATCGGTATCAACTTTTTGTTCCCTCATACCTATGGTGGATATGCTGTATTGCCTGTCACCGCCTTGTCATCACTTGCGGGGTTGATGTTAATTAGAGCCTTATTTTATGGGTTTGTTGATGGGAAGCTTTTGCAGCGTCGTATATTGGTTTTAGGGGCAGGGAAAAGGGCTTCATATATCGATAAACTGCGCCGTAAAGCGGATATGAGAGGCGTTGATTTATTCGGGTTTATACCTCTGGATGCTGCAGAGAAAAGTCGTGTTTCTAAAAGCCGTCTTGTTTTTTCTAATGGTTGTATACGTGACTTTGCGATGAAGCATGATATTGATGAGATCGTTATCGCATTAGATGATCGTCGATTGAAACTGCCTATTAAGGAGCTGCTTGATTGTAGGATGAGTGGAATTGATGTTATTGATATGCTGGATTTTTTTGAGAGAGAAAGAGGTTTGATCCAGTTAGACTTACTGCAGCCTGGCTGGTTGATTTTCGCGAAAGGATTTTCGCCCGACATGTTTCGGGCCTTTAAAAAGCGTACGGTCGATATCCTGGTAAGTTTGGGTTTATTGGTGATTTTTTCTCCTTTGATGTTGTTAACTGCTCTTGCCATTTTTGTCGAAAGTTTGGGGCGCGGTGGTGTTTTGTATCGACAGCAGCGTGTTGGACGAAACGGTTGTCCATTTGATGTTATTAAATTCAGAAGCATGCAAACAGATGCAGAAGCGGACGGTAAAGCGCAGTGGGCTCAGAAGGATGATGCCAGAATAACAAGAGTGGGTAGCTTTATTCGTAAATATCGCTTGGATGAGTTGCCTCAGTTATGGAATGTATTGTCAGGTGATATGAGCCTTGTTGGCCCTCGGCCAGAGCGGCCTGAGTTTGTTTCTAGGTTAAATCATTTGAATGTGTTGTACGATGAGAGGCATCGCTTAAGTCCTGGTGTAACAGGGTGGGCTCAGCTATGTTACCCCTATGGCGCTTCGGATGAGGATTCGATACAGAAGCTTCAATATGATCTTTATTATATAAAAAATCACAGTATCTTTCTGGATATGTATATTCTTATCCAAACAGTTGAAGTGGTTTTGTTTAAGAAAGGTGCTCGCTAAGAAGTATATTCTAATGGACTTAGATCGCACAGAATAGAAAAATAGGGGCGTGATATGCCCCTTTTTAATGTGGATTTCGTCTGGTGGCCAAGCCTAGGTACCTTGGTAGGCTTAAGCTTAATCTGTTTTAGGGTGTAGATTATACTTATCGAGCATGCTGTAAAGTGTTGGTCTGGTTATTCCAAGAGCCTTCGCTGTCTCGGATATGCTGAAATCTGAATGATTGAGCGCTCTTTTAATTGCCTTCTTCTCTGCCTCTTCTCTTATCTGCTTTAAGTTTAATGGGGCGGATTCTGTATTCGTTAGGTCTAGCTCCAGATCTTCAGTCGTTATAAGGGCGTTGTCTGCCATGATGACGGCGCGTTTTATGCGGCTTTCAATTTCACGTACATTGCCCGGCCAGTCATAAGACTCAATGGCTGTCATGGCCTCAGGATCAAAATTGCGAATGCTCTTGCCATACTCTTTATTAAGACGGTTTAAGAAGGATTTTGCGAGTAAAAGCGCATCGCCTTCCCGCTCTTTTAAAGAGGGAATCTGGATGGTGATTTCACTGATTCTGTAATATAAATCTTCACGGAAGCGGCCTTCTTTAATATGTGTGGTTAGATCTTGGTGTGTTGCACAGATAATGCGTACATCAATAGGTATTTCTGCTCTTCCGCCAACGCGCTCGATGACTCGTTCTTGAAAGAAGCGAAGTAGCTTCGCCTGGAGTTCAAAAGGCAGATCTCCTATTTCATCAAGAAAGAGCGTGCCCCCATTGGCAAGTTCAATTTTTCCTATAGTTTGTTTTGTTGCACCCGTAAAGGCACCTTTTTCATGACCAAATAACTCGCTTTCGAGCAATGTGTCGGGGATAGCCGCACAATTTATAGCCACTATTTTTTCGTTGGCGCGTGGACTCAGTTTGTGAATGGCTTGAGCAAATAACTCTTTGCCTGTCCCGCTGGCGCCTAGCAATAACGTGGTAATGTCAGACGGGGCTACCTTTTCAATGGTGCGGCACACTTTTAGCATGGGGGCGCTGGACGCAATAATGCCGTCCAAAGGCATGCTGTGTTGGTTGTTCTGGAGTTGTTTGTTTTCTATTTCAAGTTCGTAGACTCGGTAAGCTCTTTCTACGATAAGTGTCAGTATTTCTGGGTCAGCAGGTTTCTGATAGAAGTCATAGGCGCCAAGCGCAATGGCATTAACCGCATTGGTACGATCATTATCACCGGTAACTACAATGACTTTGCACTCCGGTGTCAGAGAAAGGATTTCTTTTAGCGCAGCAAAGCCTTCCGTTACGCCGCCTGGATCAGGAGGAAGGCCTAGATCTAATAACACCACACCCGGTTGAAGTCGTCGCAGTTGTGTAATAGCTTCGGCTCTTGTTCCGCATATGGCTACATCAAAACCGTCAAAGCACCAGCGTAACTGACTCTGTAGGCCTTCATCATCTTCAACGATAAGCAGGTTCTTCTTTAATCCATTCATTTCTATTGATAGTCCTTAACTTACTTTGATTGGGATGCTTCGTTTGGGATGTTATTAGCTGTTGTTGGCGCGTAGTGTAGAGGAAGGGTTACGTAGAAACTAGTTCCAATGCCAGGTGAGCTTTTAACCTGAATGTCGCCACCTAATGAGCGAACTACTTCTCGGCTTTCGAATGCGCCTACACCCATTCCAGTGAGGCCTTTGGTTGAATCAAAAGCCTTAAATAGTCTGTGTTGTATGAAGTTCTCATCCATACCTTTTCCGTTATCTGTGATTTCTATAAGCGCCTCATGAGGAGAACAGGTCAACTGTACATCTATCCTGCCATCAATGTCAGTAGCTTCTTGTGCATTTTGGATAAGATGGCCAAAAACATTGGCTAGTTGTTCATTGTCAGCAAAGACAAAAGCCTGATACTCAGGCTCACTATATACTGGGGCAGGTGAATGTTTTTCGTAGTGTTTACAAACTGTTTTTAGTAATAATTTTAAATCGACAGGTACTGGTGTTGTGCCGCGCATGCCGTTTCGCATTTGCTCCATAAGGCGTGTCATTCTGTTTACAGAGTTACGCACCGTCAGAATAACATCGTCAACAAATTCTGGCTTATGCTTGTGTTTCTCTGCATTGGAGATAATCAGTGATTGTTGAGCAAGGATGTTTTTCAGGTCATGGACAATATAGGCAGATAGTCGATTGAATGCTTCAAACTGCTGGGCTTGAATGAGAGCCTGGCTGGCTTGGTATTGTGCTAAAAGGCTGGCAGCTTGTTTTCCGGCGATTTTAAGTAAGTCACGATCTTCCCAGTTAATGTTTTTTTGAATATCGGAATGTTTAACGAGGACAAATCCGTATACCTCTGCATTAAATAATAGTGGAATCATTAGCCATGCATTAGGGATTTCCAATAAGGAGGAGGGGATAATAAGATCGTCGTATATCCCGGGAGTGAGTCGATATTCATCAAAATCGATGACCCATTCAGTTCGTTCAAAAAAATCGCCGATGCTTTTTAAGTGCGACGGAGGTAGCTCAGGTGGAGCCATCTCCCAATTAGTTAGAAGTTGATAGTTCAGGTGTTCGTCTCTTCCCCAGATAATCCCCCCTTTGCTTTGGACAAGCGAGCCGATAGCAGCACAAATACGTTCGGGTGTGTTCTGTTCGTATTCGGAGAGTAGGTGAGTGAATTTTTGCCACTCTTCTCTGTAGTCGTATTTGTAACTGAAAAAATGTTTGCTTAGTAAGACACGTATGCTTGATCGAATTTTGTCTGAAAATAATAGGATGAAAAGAAGTAGCCCTGCCCCAAAAAGGAAGGTGATTTGTAGTATTGATCCCCATGTGCCGCCATAGTAACGGATGAAATATCCGGCGCCTGACATAAGAACAAGATAAATACCCGCTCCTGTTAGTGTGGCTGTGTGAAATACGACTTTACGTGAGACTTGAATATTGAGTATCCAACTGGGATTTCTGATAAGTGATGTCATAATCAGCGGTGCGGCAATACCATTAATAATGCCTCGAGCATCCCAAAGCTGGTTATCAAGGTGTTTAAAAAGTAAGGCGTCAGCATACATAAAAAAATCATAGGCAAAAATACTGCCTAAACCCAGGCATAGGTGTTTAAGAAACCATCGCTGGTCTTTGTTGGAGTTTCTGTAAACTTGCTCTATGAGGAGGAGGCCCGTGATAGAGAGTAGCATCCAGGCAATTAAAGGTATGTCGCTTGCTGGGTCGTCGGAAGGTGTGTTCTGGGTGGCGTTATTTCCAAAGAGTATCATTGAGCTGAGGATCGCTATGGCTGTTGCCAGAATTAATGGAGAATAAGCAAGTTTTTTGATGAGAGTGTTTTGTTGAGGGCTTTGTTTGGGTGAAATGATTTTTAATATGAAAAAGCACCATGCCAGATTGCGAATAATTTCAACAATTTGTATGACTTGTGCCGGTATGGCAGATGATGAGTAGGAAGCGGTTATTAATATAGCCCAGCTACATGTCGCTATGACGGCGACTTTAATGGGTGTTCCAGAGTTATCGATTTTTGTGGATGAGAATAAAGCAATGCCAGTCACCAAATAGGCTATAAATGCAAATAAGTAGCTATACAAGCCAGCATGGTCAAACATAGTGGTTAGTCTCTTTGAGGTTTACTGTATGAGTGCAGTAAGTATGTTACGTAATCATTGTATGGAAGCAAGTCTAGTTAAAGGTGTTGTCGATTGTAAGCCTCGAGTAGGTGAGGGCTAATTTCCTATAAATCGAGTATGAGTATAATATGAGCAAAAGGGGTTCTATAATTGAGCCGTAAAGAGAGCTAGTTAGTGTTATAATAATTTCAATAATGTAGGATTGTTTTTTAATAAAAGTGGGTCTGATTGATTGTCAGTTTTTTTTACACTGGTGTGCTAAAGTGTCTTATTTAGAATCGCAGGCCACTGAAAGTTACTTAGATATCAAACAATATTTTTTTTTGGCGTATTATTTGCATCGTTTGAATTATATGATTTTACGCATGTAAATGCGTTACTTAACAGGATAAAGTAGGGCTACTCAAATGAAGGATAAAATGGATCGTCCGAAAAATGATGAGCTGCTTACAGAGCAGCAAGAGTCTACTGGTAAAAAGCCATCAGATGTTGATTCGTCACGTCGTCGTTTATTTGGGGCGGGGATTGCAGCACCCGTCATTCTTAGTATGTCAGGTCGAACCGCTTGGGGTGGTGCGCTGTGTGCCGCATCGGCACATAATTCGGCTACATTCATATCGCATCACCCTAAAGAAGCCCCAGACTGTGATGATTTGGCAGGCTTGAGTCCATCAACCTGGGCTGAATCACCGGGCATGTGGCCTTCTACCGGATATATATATGATAGTAGTATTGGGCAGGAAACTGATCCTGGTGATATAGCGACAAAGTGCGAAGCTGCTGCTACTGCCGCTTCGTATCCATCCCCGTATGCAGGCACCTATGAAGATAGCTTGCAAAATGTATACTGCCGATACCCGCAAAGCTTCGATACAATTTTTGGGGTATCGTTGTTTAATGATGGTACTACTTTGTTGGAAGTTTTGTTAACAAGTCCTGAGAATAGTGTTGAGAGGCATGCTGTAGCTGGTTTGTTGAATGCTGCATCAGGGCAAATCACCTTAGGAAGGGTGCTCGGTGCTATACCAACCCCTGCAACTGTTGTTACTAAAGTTATTGATGTGTTCCAAAGTCTGATCAAAAATGGTTATTACACGTTACCCAGTACTCAGCAGCATGCCTATTGGAATACAGATCCTGAAAATATTGGTTTTACCATGTATGACTACTTTAATACATACGCGGGTTAATGTGCTTAATTAATATGGTGGATGATAGCTCGTCAGTTTTTTACAGCTCAGTAATTAATATGTCTACCGCTTTGGTTTCAATATTTGATGATATGGCGGTAGTCCACGAGCCAGAATGTGATAAAGTTAGAGTTTTAAGTAAATCTGTTGTAACAGTCCTTGATTATCTTAATAGAGGAAATAAGGCTGAAGACCAGATGCTTGAGCTAATAGGTAAGTATTGTCTGAGCTTGTCAGTCCATGAAAAAAATCAAGACGAAAGTAAAGCATATCTGCAGCATCTGATCGAACAAGGGATTATTAAAAAACTCCATGATAGTCTCTGATTTTTCAGCTCAAGAATGTGCTAATCAACTTAGTGGTTCTGGTTTGGCGTTGAATATAGGTCCTTTTTGGTGCCATATCCAGTCGTCACTTTCCTCCGTTTCATCTCATATTTATCAGCTCTATCCTGATGCTCTAGTCACTAAGGATAGGGAGTTTATCGATTTCCCGATCAAAATCGCACGAAAATCCGGTTTGCGTGGGTGGGTTAAGCCGCTGGCTGAGTTTACCTTTAATGGAGATGTGCCTTTTACTCCTCTATCGTTGAATCAGTCACCTGCTTTAGCTGAGTGGGGTATAAATTGGTGTGTATCGGCACATGCCCATCACTATTTGATTCTTCACGCAGCGGTGGTTGAACGCAACGGTAAGGCGGTTATTATGCCTGCGCCATCAGGATCAGGAAAAAGTACCTTGTGTACTGCTCTGGTATCGCGTGGCTGGCGTTTGTTGTCAGATGAGTTGACCCTTATATCAATTGAAGATTCTATGTTGCAACCATTCGCCAAGCCGATGAGTCTTAAGAACGAATCTATTCAGGTTATTAAGGATTTTTGGCCTGAAGCAGTTTTCGGGCATTTGTGTACTGATACCCTTAAAGGCTGTGTCACTCATGTGAAACCCCCTGCTGAGAGTGTACGTTCGACTTCGCAAATGGCGAAAGCTGCTGTGGTTGTTTTTCCACAATATAAGCAAGGTTCAGAGTTACAGTTGGTTGAAAAAGAGAAGGCGTATGCATATATGTCTTTGGTGGAGAATGCCTTCAACTATCACCTGTTGGGAGCGCATGCGTTTCATGCTTTATCCAGATTGGTTAAACAGTCTGATAGCTATGATTTTGTTTACAGTGACCTGGATGAAGCGATTGCTCAGTTGGAGTGGTTAGTGAGATGAGTTTAACTACTTTTCAGCCGCTTTGTGCTTTGCTTACGGGTGATGTTAAGGTTAAAGACCTGTCTCTCGGTGAATGGAACCTTATTGTCCAACAGGGAAGAAGTGCGCATGTGTTAGGTATGCTTTATTCAAGATTGTCTCTTCGCGGGCAGTTGGCTGATGTGCCTGTCTCAGTGCAGTGGCATCTTGAAGCAGCATCTATTGTTTCTGACAAGTATCTTCGGGATACCTGGTCTGAAATCAAATATTTTCTTCCTGTATTTTCCTCTTTGGGGCAGCGGCTAATCCTGCTTAAAGGGGCTGCCTATGTTACTTCTGATAAGTCGTGTGCTGTAGGTAGAACGTTTTCTGATATTGATATTCTGCTTCCCAAAGAGTCTCTTCAGGCATTGGAGTCGGCGCTTCAGTGGCATGGTTGGGTGGGCACCAATCAAAGTGCTTATGATCAGCGTTATTACCGGGAGTGGATGCATGAAATACCACCTCTGATACATGTTAAACGTCACACTGTTATCGATATCCATCATACTATTTTACCTTTGACTGCGGCCCTTAAACCGGTTGCCAGTAAATTATTTGAAAGCGCTCAAGAGGTTGTTGAAGGTGTTTGGACATTGTCAGATATAGATATTCTCTTACACAGTGCAACGCATCTGTTTATGGATACGGAGTTTGATCATGCTTTCAGGGATCTGTTGGATTTCGATGGCTTAATCAGAAGCTCTTTGGAGCAAGAGTTTGATTGGCAGGCTCTACTTCGCCGGGGAGCAGAGATGGATCTGATGCCGCCCTTGTATTATGCGTTAAGGTATAGTCATCGTATGTTTAATACGCCGATCCCTAAAGAGGTGCTGGTTGATTGTGAGCATCGATGGCAGCCTGTTTTGCCTATTCGATTCATGGATATGTTGTTTGATAGGGTCATTATGCCTCCGCATAATAGTGCAAAACGCAAAGGCACTGTGTTAGCTCGCAAATTACTCTTTGTGCGTGGTCATTATCTGAGAATGCCGTTCGGGCTATTGGTCAGGCATCTGTTTCACAAGGCGTTTATCTCGCCATACGAAAAAGAATCTACAGCCAAGTGATTGCTTATATTATAGGTGAAACTAGATTATTTGATCCTTTGTGTCGCCCTCCAATTGCGCATTCAGCAGTGTAATAATTTCTGACACGGCGACAATAATATGGTCAGACTCTATGCCTGCATTGCATAGTTCATGATAAAAACCTTTCGCGAGAATTTTGGCTACCTTCTCCGGGCTTCGGGTGAAATCTCCGACATTTTGATTTTTTGAGCGCTGCTCTCTTTCCATAGCGACGATGGCAAATTTAGATTTAAGAATATATTGCAGATGAAGTAGTTGAATGGATTTTGACAAAAACATGCCAAGGATAGTGGCAAGCTCAAGGTCCTGTTCGGCAAAAGTACGACCATCGCTTGGTTTGCTGATATTGATCACACCGATGACTTTATCATCTGTCCAGATAGGGAGAGAGATAAAGCCTCCACTCTGGTGGGCTGATGCTGCAAATTGGCTATCAGTGATATCAGGTACCAATAAGGGTTTACCGGAGCGAGCTACATATTCGGCAATTCCGGATGCGGATGTTGGCTTTGTGTAAGCGCTGTCAGGTAGGGCTCCAGAGTGTGCGTGGATGCGTAATGGGAATTCATCTTCAGCATGCTCGTCTTTGAGTAGCATGATAGAGCAATTTTCGGTTTTTAATGTCTTGGCTAACAGGTTCGCTAATTCATTTAATGAGGCATCGATATTTTCATGGTTATGTAAAAAGCTCGATAAGCTTAAGATACTCTCTATGAAGCCAGTATCTGCTTCTATTTCTGTTCGTTCTGCCATAGTTTCATTCCTTTTTATTGTTTATAACTTATGGTTTATAGCGCTCGTGCATTGGTAGCAACTCTATGTATCGGCAGAAGTTGTTCTTGTATTAGTTCATGAATAATAGTATGTAGATCCTGAATTGCAAGGTTGTGCCGTTTGGTTAGCCAGCCGTGAAGAAACATCCTGCTACAAATTAAATTTATGATGCGGGGTATGCCATGACTAAAACGATAGATATAGTAAAACACTTTGTTATCGATCGTGGGATTGTTGTTCCAGTTGCATTGAGTGAGCCGATAAAGGATGTATTCGCGAGTATCCTTCTCGCTCAAGGGTTGCAAATGATAGCTGGCCGTGATTCGCTGCTTTAGCTGAATCTGGTTGGGGGCGGTAATCGTGGTGCGGAGTTTATCCTGGCCGATCAGAAAAATTTGTAATAGTGGCTTATTTCCCTTCTGTAGAGTGGTGAGAAGTCGTAGTTCCTCTAAGGCTTTTTCAGAAAGGTTTTGCGCTTCATCTATAATCAGAAGTGTGTGTTTACCTGCTTGCTCTTGGGTTATTAGGTAATGATGGAGCGAGTGGAGAAGTTTAACAGTATGTCCTGCCGTTGGATTGAGGCCGAAGTTTAGGCAAATGAGGTGCAGCAGATCCTCAGGAATCAATTGTGAGGATGTTATTTGGATAAATGTGATGTTTTTGGGCAAGTGGGCTGTAAGGTCGCATATCAGTGTAGATTTTCCGGTTCCTGGTTGCCCGGTGATTAAAACGAAGCCCTCCTGTCTCATTAGGGCGTAATTCATCGAGGTTCTGGCTTTTTGGAAACCCGTATGTAAAAAACACAGATTTGCATCCGGTGTAAGGCGAAAGGGATCAGCGCCCAGTTCATAGTGTTCTTCGTACACATGATCTCCAATACAGGTTTTTACAAATCCATGAGGCTGTATATATTCGAGTGGGTTACTTTTTTTCTACATAATGCCTAGCTATTATATAAACAGATTCGTCTATTAAGTGTCGTCAATTTCACATAATGCTATGCTAAAGAGTAACCGTTAGGGCTGGGAGGCTCAAGAGTGAAGAGTGATTCTTATTTGAGTTAGGATCTCTTATCAGACGGTAGAGAAATTACATGCAGCAATATATCGCTAATAATGTTTTCAGGTTATGGAATAATACGGATGTATGATACTTACTACCACCTTTCAGAAGAGCCGTTTCGTTTAAGTTCAGATTTTCGATTTAGTTACGGACACAAGAGCTTCAGTCGCGCACGCGCGTATATGCAGTATGCCTTTGAGCGGGCCGAAGGCTTTGTGATGATTACCGGTCAGCCTGGCACAGGTAAGACGACGCTGGTTAATGATCTGGTACACAATCTGGAAGCAACAAGCAGCGTTAAAATAGCCATGTTGATAACCACACAGATGGATGCCAGTGATCTATTAAGGATGGTTGCCTACTCCTTCGGTATTAAAGAAGAAATATCAAATAAAGCCGTGTTGTTGCAGCGTATGTCTGAAATGCTCATTGCAAACCATCGTAACGGCGGCCGTGCCTTGTTGATCATTGATGAGGCACAGGGGTTAAGCTTGTCCGCATTAGAAGAGTTGCGCTTGTTGACTAATGTGCAGTTGAATAGTGTTCCGTTGATTCAGATTTTTTTACTCGGACAAGAGGGCTTGAAAGACTTAATTCATAGTCCTGAAATGGAGCAGGTTCATCAGCGTTTGGTTGCCACTTGTTTTCTTAAGCCTTTGTTGGAAAGCGAAACTAAAGCGTATATAAAGCATCGACTGGAGATAGCTGGATGGAAAAATAATCCGGCTATTAGCGAAGCCGTATATCCGATCATTTTCAAATATAGTCAGGGAATTCCCAGAAGAATTAATCTGATTTGTAGTCGCTTGTTTTTATATGGAAGCCTTGAAGAGCTGGATAAAATTGGTGTTAATGCTGCAGAGTTAGTGATTGCTGAGTTAAGAAGTGAACAGTTGTTACCTGTCGGGATTTCGCCGGGAAATGAGTTTGAAGCGCTGGATGTGTATGAGGCGCAGGATAAGGTTGCTGAATCAGCACCGCAGCCGCAGCCAGAACCAGAACCAGAACCAGAACCAGAACCAGAACCAGAACCAGAACCAGAAGTCGCACCAGAACCAGAACCAGAACCAGAAGTCGCACCAGAACCAGAAGTCGCACCAGAACCAAAATCAGAATCAGACCCTCGTCTTTCAGGGGGTTTGGGTTTTCAGCCAGTAGTTGAGTCTTCTTTCGATCCCCCTGTCTATGAGTCTCCGTCTTCTGAGAGCCCGGTGACGTCTGACGCTGAATACCCGCCCAGAAACGGATCCTTCGTTGGTGTTGCTGACTATGATGAAATAGGAAACGCCAGTGCCGTGCATGACTCTCGAGGGCGCCTCGGAATATATGTTCTTTCTGTTGGGGCTGCGGTACTTGCGATTGTTATTGCTTTGTATTTAGTTAACCCGGCGGCTTTTACCCAGCAAGTTATCAAAGCGAAAAGTTGGATCGGGCAATCATTAGGGCAAGAAAGTGCTGTCATGCGAGATGACGTTGCAGATCTTGTTTTAAGAGTGTGATTTTTCAAAAATCAGCCCGCTATAGAAAGTGCTTTTTAAAGTATGAATATTGCAGACTTGGATTAATTCGAGAGGATGAGTCGAATTGAAATTGATTAGGTGTACCGTCTTGATGGCCGTGATGTGTGTTTTTTTTAGCGCCAGGCTTCAGGCGGCGATGCCGTATATTGTAGTAGAAGCCCAATCAGGGGCTGTTATCGATCAGGTTGATGCGGATGTGCCTTGGTATCCGGCATCCTTAACCAAATTAATGACGTTATACCTGACATTCCAAAGCTTGAAAAAACAACAGATATCGTTAAATACGGTACTTGTGGTGTCTGCAAAAGCATCAAGACAACCACCTATGAAGCTAGGTGCCCGAAGGGGTGATAAAATAACTGTTCGCAAAGCCATTCAAGCCCTGGCAACCGTTTCTTCAAATGATATTGCCGTGGTTTTAGCTGAAGCGATTAGTGGTTCGGAGAAAAAATTCGCAGAGAGCATGAGTAAGCAAGCACGTGTGCTTGGTATGAAGGACTCTGTTTTTAAAAATGCCACAGGTTTACCGAATGCTGATCAGATTAGCAGTGCGCGAGATTTAGCCATTCTTGCTCGCAGGTTGCTGCTTGATTTTCCTGAATATTACCATTTTTTTTCGAATCGAACAGTGGAGTACAAAGAAACTACATTTGTATCACATAATGGATTTCTGAATTCTTATCCAGGCGCGGACGGTTTTAAGACGGGTTATACCTGTGGTTCCGGATATAATCTGGTTGCTTCGGCTTCCAATAAAGGTAATCGATTGATCGTTGTAGTATTGGGAGCGAAGAGTTCCAAGCAGCGAGGAAGGAGAGTTAAAGAGCTCATGAACAAAGGGTTTAAGGCTGATACAGATGCTCCGGGATTGAAGTTGTTAGGGCTTCGGGGCAGCGTCTCGGTTCGGTTAGAAGCCCCGGCGGTTATACATGGTTCACATTGTCAGTCGTTGTGACTCTCAGCGAATAACCCACCGCTGCTGACTCAGCGTGATATGTCACGTTTCTACCTCCGATATCCCATTGATCTGATATCCCTTTGTCCTGATGTGTCGTTCTGCTATCGGCGGCTGTTATTTCATTGGGGGGAATCACTCCAGAATATTTAATGGTTTGGTGGTCGCTAGCTTGTGACAAGGTTGCTATGCCACCATCTTATAGAGGAAATGTTATGTCATTATTTTTCAAGCCTGCTCATGCTCTGCTTATTCTTGCTGCCATTTCGCTTGCAGCTTGCTCTGATTCAACTAATACAACTGATACACGTGAAACTAAACAGAATCAGTTATCCGGCATAGTAGCGCCAGAAGATAAAGCGTCTAGCGCTAGTGTCGAGCTGGATGTTTATAAAAGTCCAACGTGTGGCTGTTGCGCGAGCTGGATTGAGCATATCGAAAAACATGCGTTTACTGCGAAAACTATCCATCCTGCTGACCTGTCGTTAGAGAAAAGCCAGCGAGGTATTGCGCCAATGTACCGTTCTTGTCATACCGCTGTGTCTGCAGATGGATATGTTTTTGAGGGGCATGTGCCAGCGAAATATATCACGCAGTTTTTGTCAGAAAAGCCGAAGAATGCCATTGGCCTGAGTGTGCCGGATATGCCCGCAGGAAGCCCCGGCATGGAAATGGGCGATAGGTTTACGCCTTACTCTGTCTTGTTGTTGAAGAAGGATGGCAGCAGTGAGATCTATGCACAGGTCAACTCATCAGAGGAGCAGCATTGATGCCGGCGATGTCATGCATCAGCGCTGTTTTAAGCTGCCATCAATTCAGATATTGTTCGATAATTAGAAATCGAATAGTAGAGCCAGCAATCGCATAGCCAAACTTTTGTAGCACCGCCAGAAGAGAAAGGAGCAATCGTGCAAGGGTCTCATGTTATGATTCATCTTCTGGAATGTAATATTATATAGTGCGGGTTTTTCGTGGCCCTGCAGGCATAAATACTAAGTCGATTTTCTCTATGATTAAGAAACTATTTATATGTTAGTGATGATCGATAATTTCGATTCGTTTACCTTTAATATTGTGCAATATTTGAGTGAGCTGGGTGCTGATGTTCAGGTTTTTCGTAACAACGAGATCACTTTGGAGCAGATTGAAGCGCTTAACCCCAGTCACTTGGTGATCTCTCCCGGACCTTGCTCTCCAAATGAAGCCGGGATTTCGCTGGCAGCGATCGAATTTTTTGCCGGAAAATTGCCTATTCTTGGTATCTGTCTTGGGCATCAGAGTATAGGGCAGGTATTTGGTGGTATGATTGTGCGCGCAAAAGAGGTAATGCATGGAAAAAATTCACTTATCTTTCATAAAGATGCAGGTGTGTTTGCAGGGCTGAACAATCCATTGGATGTGACGCGTTATCATTCCCTTATTGTTGAGCAAAGTTCGCTGCCAGACTGTATTGAGATAACCGCATGGACGAAAACACTTTCTGGTGAAATTGATGAGATTATGGGTCTGCGGCACAAAAAATATGATATAGAAGGTGTGCAATTTCACCCTGAAGCTATTTTGACAGAACAGGGGCATGCGTTACTGGCGAATTTTTTACGCCGTTAACACTCAGCTCGTTAATAAAAAGGCTCGCAAAGAAAAGAGAAGGAGCAGTGGATGGATATTAAGCAGGCATTGACGGCTGTCGTTGATCGCAAAGACCTTTCGATGGATGAGATGCAGACAGTTATGCAGCAAATTATGTCTGGGCAGGCGACAGATGCTCAGATTGGTGGTTTGCTGATTGCTTTGCGAATGAAAGGCGAAACCGTTGATGAGATAACCGCTGCTGCCAGTGTGATGCGCTCCTTAGCCGTCCCTGTCAATATACAGGCTGAGAATGCCGTGGATATCGTTGGGACAGGGGGAGATAGTGCCAATTTATTTAATGTTTCCTCCGCCTGCTCATTTGTTGTCGCGGCTGCTGGCGGCCATGTTGCTAAGCATGGTAATCGCTCTGTGTCATCCAGTTCGGGTTCTGCTGACTTGTTAGAAGCTGCCGGGGTGAATTTACAGCTTACTCCGGATCAGATAGCGCGTTGCATTGATCATGTAGGCGTCGGGTTTATGTTTGCGCCTCAGCATCACAGTGCTATGAAGTATGCGATAGGTCCGCGCAAAGAGATGGCATTGAGAACAATTTTTAATGTATTAGGCCCGCTAACCAATCCCGCTGGTGTAAAGCACTACTTGTTAGGTGTGTTCGATAAAGCATTATGTCGGCCATTGGTTGAGTCTTTACAGGCTTTAGGTGCTAAGCATGCGCTGGTGGTGCATGCTGCTGAAGGCTTGGATGAGATCAGTTTGGCCGGAGAAACCCATGTGGCCGAGCTTAAAGACGGTGAAGTAGTGGAATATACTATTGTGCCGGAAGATGTTGGCTTGCAACGGCAGCCTTTAGCGGGGTTACAGGTCGCTAGTTCAGCAGAAAGTCTGGCGTTAATTAACGCTGCATTTTCAGGTGAAAATACTCAAGCTATTGATATGATTGCCCTGAATGCCGGCGCTGCCCTGTATGCGGCTGACCAGGTGGCCAGCATGACAGAAGGTGTGGCCTTGGCTAAAGCAGTAATGCTGAACGGCTCTGCTGCACATAAAATGGCTGAGTTAGTAACCTTCAGCCAAGGATTGAAAGAGTAAGAAATATGTCTGATACACCCACGATATTAAAGAAAATTCTACAACGTAAGTATGAAGAAGTAGAAGAGCGTTCTGGCAATGTAACCTTGGCTGACCTGGAAAAGCAGATTAAAGTTCAGGCGCGCGATGAAGATATGAAGCCGAGAGGCTTTACCAATGTAATGGCTCACTCCATCGCGGGTGGTTTATCAGCCGTTATAGCGGAAATTAAAAAAGCGAGTCCCTCAAAAGGGTTACTGCGTGATCCGTTTATTCCTGCGGATATCGCTAAATCCTATCAGCGTGGAGGGGCCAGCTGCCTTTCGGTATTGACCGATGCTGATTTTTTTCAGGGCCATGAAGACTATCTTAAGGAAGCGCGCGCCGCGTGTTCTTTGCCGGTTATTCGTAAAGACTTTATTGTTGATCCCTATCAGGTATTTGAAGCGCGCTCTATTGGCGCTGATTGTATCCTGTTGATTGTATCGGCATTGGAAGATGCGCAGATGCAGGAGCTGAACCGTCTGGCTCATAAATTAGGCATGGATGTGCTGGTTGAAGTACATGGTGGCGATGAGCTGGAGCGTGCTTTACGCCTGGATAATCGCTTGTTGGGCATTAATAACCGAAATTTACACACCTTTGAAGTGAGTTTGGATAATACATTTGAATTGCTTCGGGAAATACCTGATAACCGTATAGTGGTTACCGAAAGTGGTATTCATACACGCGCCGATGTAAAAGCGATGCGCGATCATAAAGTATTTAGCTTTTTAGTAGGCGAAACCTTTATGCGTGCCGAAGATCCGGGCGAGAAATTAAAAGAGCTTTTTAGTTAAGGGGCAGTTCTGTGACAATGAATGCAACAGTAAAGTGGGATGGTGAAGTTCGGTTTAAAGGTACAACCGGCTCCGGTTTTGATATCACATTGGATGGCGAGCTGGTGGCTGGGCCGCGTCCGATGGAGTTGATGTTGCTAGGGTTGGGTGGTTGCACCAGTTATGATGTTGTAGGCATCTTAAAAAAAACCCGGCAAGACGTGGTTGATTGTGTCGCCGAAATTTCTGCACAGAGAGCTGACGAGGTACCGGCTGTCTTTACCAAAATTCATGTAAAGTTTATCGTCAGTGGGCGTGGTCTTAAAGAGAAGCAGGTAGAGCGCGCGGTCAAATTATCAGCAGAGCAGTATTGCTCAGCGTCATTGATGCTGGAGCGAGGCGGTGTTGAGATTAGCCATAGCTATGAAATTGTTGAAGTCGGCGAAGCGTAATGATTACTTTGCATCACTTAAATAAATCTCGCTCAAAGCGCATTGTTTGGCTACTTGAAGAGTTGGCTGTTGACTATGAACTAGTGACCTATCAACGTGATGCGACTACTTTTTTAGCGCCAGAATCGCTTAAAAAAGTGCACCCGTTAGGTAAGTCACCGGTTTTAGAAACCGCGGACTTTACCATTGCCGAGTCTGGTGCCATTACCGATTACTTGATCCAAACGTATGCAGCGGATCGATTAATGCCAGCAAAAGGCAGCGCTGATTATATTGACTATCAGCAATGGATGCATTTTGCTGAAAGTTCAGCTGCGCTGCCATTATTGCTGAAGATCTTCGTGAAAATGGAAGGCGCACCTACCAATTTTATAGCTGGATATGCCGATGCTGAAGCGGCTAAAGTGATAGGTTATGTTAATGACCGTCTTGATGGTAAGTCATATTTAGTCGGCAACACTCTTAGTGGTGCGGATATTATGATGTCATTTATTGCAGAGATCGTCGGCCAAAATGGTGAGTTTGATAAATATCCTAATATTGCTAAGTATTATCAACAGTTAATGACTCATAAATCATTTCAAAAAGCGTTGCAAATCGAAGCTGAGCACGATCGTTAACCATTAAACGGTGGCATTTACAAAGGCGTACTCAGTCTTTCTGGCGGGTTTCAGTCTCACTAGAAGGATTCATTTTTTTGTCGGCCAGCGTTTTGTTGAGTAGCGCTCCCTGGCGGGGGGGAAGGTTTTCTTTTACCTTTCTGGCGGGTGCGAGGTTTCTGTATTCCTCTTTGACGGCATTCGGACCACAAGGGAAACCGCTAAAAACTTTTCTGCCTTCAGCGCTCTGGCACTTATACACATAGTCTGCACCGGCCGCAGAGGAGAGTGTTAGTAGTGTCGCTGTTATCAGCAGGGATCGTAAGCGGATCATAGCGCGCTCCATAAAACAGGGTTTAATTATCCGTACTGCATTTAATATAGCACAAGCCTGTTTTACTGTTGAAAAGGATTTGTCTGTATTGCATATGTGGCCAGTAATACGTATAATTTCGCGCTCTTTGAGTAAATACTTTAACCTCCTTGCTTTCGGCAGCATTTGAAATTCTTTAAATGGCGATATGTCCGAGGGCTTCAAACCGTAAGGAGCTACAATGCGTCATTACGAAATCGTATTCATGGTTCATCCGAACCAGAGCGAACAGGTTCCAGCAATGGTTGAGCGTTACACCGGCGTTATCGAAGGTGCTGACGGTAAAATCCATCGCATGGAAGATTGGGGTCGTCGTCAACTGGCTTACCCAATCAACAATGCTCACAAAGCACACTACATTTTGATGAACATCGAGTGCAACCAGGAAACTCTGGATGAACTGGAAAACATGTTTCGTTACAACGATGCAGTGTTGCGTAACATGATGATCCGTCGTAAAGAAGCGGTCACAGAGATATCTCCAATCAAAGCATCTGAAGCACGTGAAGAGCGTAAGCCTCGTCGTACTGAAGAGCCGCGTCAGGAAGAAAAACCTGCTGCTGCCCCTGTTGCTGAAGCACCTGCTGCCCCTGTTGCTGATACAGCTGCTGCAGAAGCACCTGCTGCTGAATAATTTAAGAATTAGGAGATATTAAGATGGCTCGTTTTTTTCGTCGTCGCAAATTTTGCCGTTTTACCGCTGAAGGTGTTAAAGAGATCGATTATAAAGATCTTGAAATCCTGAAAGGCTATGTTAGTGAAACTGGCAAAATCGTACCAAGCCGTATCACTGGTACTAAAGCTCGTTACCAGCGTCAGCTGGCTACTGCTATCAAGCGTGCTCGTTTTCTTGCACTACTGCCTTACTCTGATAGCCATCAGTAAGTCATAGTTATCATTTCTCTGTCTTATTGTATGAGAAAGATAGCGCTTAAGTGATTACGGGGCTGGCTGAAT
Source organism: Neptunomonas qingdaonensis (assembly GCF_900113275.1). Lineage (GTDB taxonomy): Bacteria > Pseudomonadota > Gammaproteobacteria > Pseudomonadales > Balneatricaceae > Neptunomonas > Neptunomonas qingdaonensis. The sequence goes on along the minus strand of NZ_FOOU01000002.1, from coordinate 48,514 downwards.
ACTTAATCAATAGATAAGTGATCAGTCAGCTTGGATTTAGTACTGCAGTCAGAAAGCTGCAGAACAAATGAGGTTTACGAGATGGAAGTTATCCTGCTCGAAAAAATGGGTAAGCTGGGTGAACTAGGCGATAAAGTGTCTGTTAAATCTGGTTTTGGCCGTAACTACCTGTTTCCACAAGGTAAAGCGGTACCTGCAACAGCTGATAATGTTGCAAAATTTGAAGAACGTCGTGCTGGTCTTGAAAAAATAGCGGCTGAAAAACTAGGTGCTGCTAACGTACGCGCTGAAGCTTTGTCTGGCTTTGCTGTGACTATTGCTTCAAAAGCAGGCGACGAAGGTAAGTTGTTTGGTTCTATCGGTACTCGCGATATTGCTGATGCACTAACAGCTGCTGGTCAGGCAGTTGATAAGAGCGAAGTTCGTTTGCCAGAAGGCGCGTTGCGTCATGTTGGTGAATTTGAAGTCGTTCTGCACTTGCATCCGGAAGTTAACGCTACCGCTACTGTGAGTGTTGTTGCTGCGAATTAATTCGTAGAAAAACATTCAAGTCATGAAAAGCACTGCGTAGAATACTACGCGGTGTTTTTTTATTTTCAGGGGTAAGAATATCGATGGAATTTGCTGACTTACATGATGAAGAGGTAGCGAATGTTAAAGTAGCTCCTCACTCCATAGAAGCTGAGCAATCCGTACTCGGTGGTCTTATGCTGGACAATAACGCCTGGGATACGGCATCCGAGGTCGTTACTGAAGAACACTTTTATCGCCATGATCACCGCCTGATATATCGGGTCATGCAGAAGCTGGTCAACAACCAGCAACCTGTCGACGTGGTGACCCTGTCTGAAGAGTTGGATCGTACCGGTGATCTCGATAAAGCCGGTGGGCTTGATTATCTGGTAAAGCTCGCACGTAATACGCCCAGTGCATCAAATATTAAAGCCTATGCCGAGATTGTGCGGGATAGGGCGCTGCTGCGGCAGATGATTAGCGTTGCACATGAAATTGCTGAAAACGCATTTAGTCCGGAAGGGCGTGGTTCAGAAGAGATTCTTAACGACGCAGAACAGAGAATTTTTCAGATTGCTGAAAATCGCCCGAATCAGGGCGGACCAGAGCCGGTTAACCCTCTCTTAAAACGTGCTGTTGATCGTATCGATTTTTTGTTCAACAACAGCGACCAGCTCACCGGGGTTACCACAGGTTTTGATGATCTGGATGATAGAACGGCGGGTATGCAGCCGTCTGATTTAATCATTGTCGCCGCGCGCCCCTCCATGGGTAAAACCACTTTCGCGATGAATCTGGTAGAAAATGCCTTGATGGCTGAAGAAAAGCCGGTATTGGTTTTCAGTTTGGAGATGCCCGCAGATCAGTTGATTTCACGTATGCTTTCATCCATTGGCCGCATTGATCAAACCAAGGTGCGTTCCGGGCAGTTGGATGAGGAAGATTGGCCGAAGTTAACAACAGCCGTGAATATGTTGCGCGATAAACCGCTTTTTATTGATGATACTTCGGGTATTAGTCCTAATGAGATGCGCACCCGGGCGCGGCGTATTGTGCGTGAGCATGGCGAGCTGGGTATGATCATGGTCGATTACCTGCAGCTAATGCAGATAAAAACCGGTAAAGCCTCGAGTCGTACCGAAGAAATTTCAGAAATATCACGCTCTTTAAAAGCCTTGGCAAAAGAGATGAAGTGCCCGGTAATTGCGCTCTCTCAGTTGAACCGTAGTTTGGAAAATCGACCGAATAAACGCCCGGTTAACTCTGACTTACGTGAATCTGGAGCGATTGAGCAGGATGCCGACGTTATCATGTTTATCTATCGTGATGAGGTTTACAACGAAGACTCTGCTGATAAAGGTATTGCTGAGATTATTATCGGTAAGCAGCGAAACGGGCCTATTGGTTCAATGAAGCTGGCCTTTATTGGCAAGTACACGCGCTTTGAAAATCTGGCACGAGGAAGCTACGCCGATTTTGATGAATAAGCTATATCGATTTTGATGAGTAAGTTATGCCGATTTTGATGAGTAGGTTACGTCACTCAGGCAGGTTTAAACCATCAGCTATATCTGTTAAATCAGGACACTCTATTAATTACAGTAATTCAGCAGTCGAACTGTAATTAGTAGTGTGTCCTGATTTTGTATTTATTATTGCTTAGTGTCTTTTTCCATGCAGGCTTTAAAGCCCTCAGGGACAGCGACCACTTTACGGGATTTATAATCAAAAAATACAATGCCCGTCTTGGCGTGAGCAATATCCTCTGCTGTCTTTTTGTTGGATAGCATGTAATAGATGTCGCAACCGTATTTGTTGAAATCGCCTACGGCGACATCGATCTGGATCTGATCTCCATGAAACCCCTCGGCACGGTAGACAATAGCAGAATCTGTCATAATGATACCGGCTCCTTCGACATCCAGTTCCGTATAGTGGTAATAATTTAAAAAACGGATTCTGGCTTCATGAATCATGGAAAGGACGGCATCGTTGCCCAAATGTCCGCCATAATTGATGTCACTAATTCTGACGGGAAGCTCAGTTGTGAAGGTATAATTATCCGGCATATCAATTTTAATGCGTGCCATACAAGTCCCTATTTAGATAATAGAATGCATAACATTTTATCAGAGGGGGAGACAGGATGAACCTCTATCGTCAGCATATTTTTCCTTATTTACTAAATAAGGTCTCAAGTAAGCTTGATGCGGACCGCCAACGCATACTTCCCTATCTTTGTGGTGATGTGCTTGAGTTGGGTGCAGGTACGGGTGCTAATTTCTCGTTCTATTCAGAGCAGATACGTATGCTGGTGGCGTTGGAGCCTGAAGCTGCATTGCTTCGTATGGCTGCCCGGCAACGTTCTGCATTAGAGGCTAAGCAGGCGGGCCGATTGTATTTGGTTCAGGGCGATGGCCACGACTTGCCGCTGGCTTCATCCAGCCTGGATGCAGTGCTCTGTTGTCTGGTGTTATGTTCTGTTCCTGATCCGCAGCGTGCCTTGTCAGAAATTTATCGGGTTTTAAAGCCCGGCGGTAATCTGGTGGTATTTGAGCATGTCAAAAGTCAAAATGCCGTCACGTATGCTTTTCAGCAGATGCTGAACCCGCTGTGGAAACCGGTGGCGTGTGGTTGTCACCTTCAGCGTGATTCATTGCAGTTAATTCAGCAGGCAGGGTTTAATGTTGAAGGCCTGCAAACCTACCGGCATGCAGACCTTCCGGCACTGGTCGGAACTGTGCTGGAAGGCGTTGCGACCAAACCTTTAGAGTAACAGTCGTGCGGTTAAGCCTGCTTAAGGTCTCAGGATTTTAAGTAGCGATGCAGTACCTCAATGATACCGGACGTCAGGCGATCCAGCGTTTCGTTATCCATGATATAGGGAGGCATGATATAGACAAGCTTACCAAACGGACGCACCCAGATACCCGCTTTAACAAACATTTTCTGAATACGCGCTGAGTCCACGGCTTGCTCCAATTCGATAACACCGATCCCCCCGAGGCAGCGTACTTCTGCGACCCCGTTAAATGCAGCTGCAGGCTCTAAACCAGACTTTAACGCCGTTTCTATGCGCTGCATATTGGGCTTCCACTGCGAATCGTTGAGTAGCTGCAAGCTGGTATTAGCGATAGCACAGGCCAGAGGGTTGCCCATAAAGGTCGGGCCGTGCATGAAGCAGCCGGCACCCCCGGCAGAAATGCTTTCAGCAATCTTTGTGCTGGTTAATGTGGCGGCTAAAGACATATAGCCGCCGGTTATCGCTTTGCCAAGACAGATAATGTCAGGGGTGATACCGGCATGCTGACAGGCGAACATCTCGCCTGTTCTGGCAAAGCCGGTGGCTATTTCGTCAGCTATCAGTAGCAGATCGTATTCATCGCATAACGCGCGTGCGGCTTTTAAGTAATGCGGTGAGTAAAAGCGCATACCACCGGCACCCTGAACGATCGGTTCAAGTATCAGTGCGGCCAGTTCTTGGTGGTGTTGTTCGATAATGCTTTTCAGTGATGCGATATCCGAGCTTTCCCATGCCTGGTGAAAACCGATTTCAGGTCTGTCCGCAAAATGATGCTTGGGTAAAACAGCCGTAAATATTTCATGCATGCCATTGATAGGATCACATACCGACATGGCACCAAAGGTATCGCCGTGGTAACCGTTTCTGATGGTTACCAGCTTGTGTTTTTCTGGCTTATCCAAGGCGTGCCAGTATTGAATGGCCATTTTAATGGCCACTTCAACGGCGACCGAGCCTGAATCTGCAATAAACACTTTATCCAGTGTTGCCGGGGTCAGGTCGACCAGTTTTCGTGCCAGCTCAATCGCGGGTTCGTGGGTTATCCCGCCGAACATCACATGTGACATCTTGTCTATCTGTGCATGGGCGGTCGCGTTTAATGCCGGATGATTGTAACCATGGATAGTCGACCACCAGGATGCCATGCCATCAATGAGTTCCTGCCCGCCGGACATTTTCAAATAAACGCCCTGTGCTGATACGATAGGGTATACCGGTGGTGGATTGATCATTGAAGAGTAAGGGTGCCAGATATGATCGCGATCGTAGCGGATCTGTTCGGCGCTGATGGTTGTCATTCTGAGGCTCTCTGCTGTAGAAAATCGGGCTCTATTAGAGCCCGATACACAGAGGAGTGCAAGCCATCAGGAAGCTCGCTTCTAGTCTGGTATAAACAGATTACCGTTGAAAATTGCCTTAGCCGTTTGATAGAGCAGCAGGGCTACCACCAGTGAGACAATTCCAAGCATCAGGTAACTGATCGTTGCAAAGCCGGGAGCGCCTGTTCGTTCAAGCATAATCTGCGTGGCAATAGTGAAGGCAGCAAGCGGGAATGAGTAGGCCCACCATGATATGAAAAATCGGATACGAAAAAAGCGGCTGAACTGTGTCATCAGCAAGATCACGAGAAAAGCTGCTGTGTAGTAAAGAATACGCCCGAAACTGTCTAAAACATCATGGTTGAGTTTCATATAAGCGATAAAACCTACGGCAGGTGGCGCAATCAAAATAAATAAGGTGGGCAGTAGTTTTTCTGGCAGTGGCTCATGAAAAATAATACGGTTAAAAATCAATGTCTTTAGGATGACCCAGTAGATAATGCCAATGCTGAAGAAAAACCAGGAAACTTCATAAAAGCCATGCTCAACACCGGAAACAGGCACCAGGATATTTCCGACAACCGGAATAAACCATGCCGGGGTGATGTGGGCGATCTGGAATCCCTGATGGTGAATCCAGCGGGTGAGTACATTCAGAGTGAATACTAATTGCAGTGTGCTTCCAAGAACCCAGAGAAAGCGGGATAGCTCAGTGGACACTTCCAGCGTGGCGATACTCATCAGAATAATGCCGATGGAGAAAGCCGGAAAGAAACTCATCTTAATCGGATGGTTGAATTCAGCCATCACGGCAGGCGCATGGCGAACGGTTTTTAGCAAGTAGACGATGACGATGATGGCAAATATTATAGCCGATGCGATCAGCAGTACATGAGAAACGATAGACGGTAGCGCCAACATATGGGCTGATTTTTGCCAGGCGAGTGTTAGGCCCAGTGTGCCCATCACCATGGCAAAAAAAGCCACAGAAAAGTGTTGTAGGCGAGAGTCGGCTGTCTTGTTTGGTGTGGATATATCAGACATATGCTTTCCGGATGTTAATTTAGAGGATTCTAATATAATAATATTTTTTATGTTGTTTCGCTACGTTAATTTGAGTTATTAGCGCAGATAGATGTAAGCTTGAGAGCGTTTTTATTCCACTCTATGAACGTAGATGGCTTCATTGTCAGTGATAGACCAGCGAATATTATACGCATGTAGTTTGATGCCATATTCACGTTCTGCCGATCGTTGGTAGGCAGGTCGGGGGTCGCAGCGGAGTATTTCAGTAATCTGTTCGATAATCGGGAGCGCGCTTGTATGCTCAATCTGCTTGCACTGTAGACTTGCCTGTTCGCTAAAAATGACCGGAATTTCTAGCTCTTTATAGCTTTCTGCCAATGAAAACTGTGCCTCTGCTATACGGTCTGAATAGGGTAAATAAGGCTTAATATCAAGTATCGGTGTTTGGTCCAGCAGGTCGGCTCCACTGACGATCAGTTGTACCGCTCCATTTGTGCAGCGTACCTCATCCAGTTTTACCGCCGAAAGCCCGATAGGGTTGGGTCTGAAAGGCGAGCGGGTAGCCAGCACGCCGACTCGCTGATTGCCTCCGAGCCTGGGTGGCCTGACGGTCGGTTTCCAGCCTTGATCAACACAAGCACTAAAGACAAAGATTAGCCAGATATGCGAGCAGCCTTGCAACCCTCTTACGATCTCTGCTGAGGAATACTCGGGCAATAATTCAATCCTTGCCTGCATCGATTTAGCCAGCCCTGGCTGTCTGGGAATACCGAACTTTTCTTTAAAGCCTGAATGAATATGTCCGATAGGTTCGAAATTCATAGGGATTTTTTACCGTTTCCTGATAGTGATTAACATAGCTTTTTTGAGAGCGATTAACCTGGTTTTTTAATAAAAAGCATCAAATAAGAGTTTAACTCCCATGACAAACAGGAATGAATAACATAATTGATAAAACCATTTGTCGCTTATTTTATGATGAAGACGCACGCCGATTAAAACGCCAATGGGCGCGAGGATTGCCAGCGTTGCTGCCGTTGTTAGCGTTTCAAAAGTGAACTGTCCCAATAAAGTGTAAGGGACGAGTTTTATGAAATTGATGGTGCTGAAGAAAATTATACTGGTGCCTACGTACTCAGATTTGACCAGTTTCAGCGGTAAAAGGTAAGCGTTAAGGGGAGCCCCCCCAGCGTGCACGCCAAAGCTGGTAAACCCGGCAATAGTACCCCAGAAACTGCCACGTAGGCGACTCGGTTTTTTCGGCACCCGGTCGCTGGGTTGGAGCCAAAAGTTGAGTGAAAAAATAACCGCAATCAAGCCGACAATGATACGAATGTGATCCGCGCTGAAAAACTTGAATGTCAGTGCGCCAATGATGATGCCAATACAAGCGGCGGGAAGGAGCGACTGCAGGCTGTGCAGATGGCTTTTGCCGCGAAACTTCCATAAACCGACAAGATCCATCAGACATAGGATCGGTAGCAGGATCGCTGCTGCCTGCTGAGGCGCTATGACCAGCGCCATAATAGGAACGCCGAGCAGTCCCAGACCTCCGCCAAACCCTCCTTTGGATATAGCGGTAATAAGCACTGCGGGTACAGCGACAACGTAAAACCACGGGTCAGTGATCATCTATTTTCCATAAGGCAACTAGCCTTAAATAAGGGGTAGTATGAAATAAAGGGCAGCAGGCAATAAATTATACCTGTGTTTTTGTTTTGATTGCAGCAGAAGCTCCACGAGCACGAATAGGAAGCATGCTGCTCCAGTATGAAGAGGATTTTTCGGCCTGTTCTGCCAGGCGGCGTAAATGGCTGATAGCATCCAGTAAGGTGACGCTCTCGGCGGCGTCGAGCCGGCCCGAAGTGGCTGCATTGAGTATATCGGACTTCAATGACTGATAATTATGTTCGAGTTTGCGTAATATCTTTCTCGCCGGTTCGCTGTCTGAGTCACTCTCTTTTTCAATACGGCATTCATGTAGTAGTTCACTGATATCTTTTTTAAAGTGAAAGACATTTTGCTTAATACCGGTATCTGAAATATTTTCTAGTGACTCGTGATAATCAACCAGTCGTGTTGATAAGCGTGCGACCTCATTCAGATAGCGGGCTACGCGTAATGAAGAGGGTAATATATCGGTGATATCAGGATTAAGGTTTTGCTGTGCTATTTGTTGGTTGAACTGTCCAACAGCAGCTACCAGAGCCATAACGCTGATCAGATCTTTTTCGAGTTGCGGTGGGTTGGGGCCCTCCTCGCTGACAGCGGCTAGTGCCATTGAGTTACACAGTCGGCTGACTCTTCCCAGCTCCATGCTCAAGGCTTCTACAGCAAGGTAGGGTGTGGCGAGAATGTTTTTATCCAGATATTGTGGCTTGCCGATATTCTCTTCCTGAGAAAGAAAGCGCTTCATTAGCTGGTTAACCATAAAATCGGTTAATGGCCACATAATGCAGACGCCTAATAAGTTGAATAACGTATGGAATAAAGCGAGTAGCGTCACAGTCGTAAGGGGACCTTCACTCAGGTGATTGACCTCTGAAGTGAATACTATTAAGAGAATAAACCCGACTGCACCGGTAATGAGATTGAAAATAACATGCGCTGCCGCAATCCTTTTGGCATTTGGTGTGGCCCCGATAACGGCGAGCATTGCAGTGCTGGTTGTACCCAGGTTTGCGCCTATGACAAGCGCGGCCGCATCAGTTATGTTGATTGATCCGGTCGCGGCTAATGACAAGGTGATGGCCATTGAGGCCGCAGAAGCCTGCATCAAAAATGTCAGTACGAAGCCCGCGACTAAAAACAATAATAAACTAAACGGCAGCGCGCTAATGATGGTCAGGTCAACGTTCTTCTCCAGATCTTCAAAGCTTTCTTTAAGGAAGTCCAGACCAATAAAAAAGACACCAAACCCTGCCAGTGCAAAGCCTATTTGACGTACGGTCTCTTTTGGGGCCGCAAGGTTCATCAGCATTCCAAGAGCGATCAGGGGTAATGCAAAAGCGCTGATTTTAATTTTAAAACCTACCAGAGCGACCAGCCAACTGGTCATGGTGGTGCCGATGTTACAACCATAAATAACGGCGACGGACTGGGGGATGGTTAATAAACCTGCATTGACAAAGCCAATAGTGGCAACGGTCACAGCGCTGGAAGATTGAACAACAGCGGTGATCAGTGTGCCTGAAAGCAATCCTCTGAGGCGGCTTTCGGTGGCAGCATGGAGCGCACGTTTTAAAGACTTTCCGGCTGCTTGACGTAAACCTTGTGTCATTAAATGCATGCCTAATAAAAACAGCCCGATACCACCGGCAAGACTGCCTGCAATCGCAATATCCAATGACGGACTCCTTAGTCATGTGAATCAAGCTTATGACAGTGTAGCTCAAACAAGTGCAGCTAATTGATTAATCATAATAGCAAAAATAAAGTCGCGCTAGTCCGGTGAGGGCGTGCGTGCGATCACCCATATATCGATCCGTACAATACCTGCATTACGTAACGTGGAGCAGATTTCTTTAACCGTTGTGCCTGTGGTTACCACATCATCAACCAGTGCGATATGTCGGATGAGGGGGCCATGGTAGCTAAAGGCGTGTTGTAAATTGGTGCGTCTCTGTTTAGCGGTTAAGCTTGATTGGGATTTTGTGTGTTTGTTTTTTGTCAGTTGATTAAGCAATAACGGTATTTGCAAATGCTGGCTCAGATACCGGGCGATAAGTGTTGATTGGTTAAATCCTCTGCCGATTAAGCGTAAAGGGTGTATGGGCACCGGAATAATGGCATCAGGCCATGCCTGAGGTCTGTGTAATAAACGTTTCAATAAACAGTCTGCGAGCCAGGCAGTGTGATGTAATCCTGCCTGATGTTTGATTTTTGGAATGATGGCACTGACAGGGAAGCGGTATAAAAAAACCGCCTGTGTACTGTCAAAGGGGGGCGGTGATTTAAGGCATTGGCCGCAGATATGCATCGTATCCGTTACGCTAAGAGGAAGCGCACATATATGACACGCTGATCTTAACCAGGGGAGGTCTTCCAGGCACTCAGGACAGAGAAATGCTTTCGATGAGGTACTTTTGCTGCATAATGCACATTTATGGTTAATATTTGTACATATGTTTTTAAATAAGCTGGTCATAGGTTGACAGATCCTTCTGTCGATTTATTATTGCTAGTCTTTAAGCATATCTATGTTGAATGTCAGATTCAAAAGAGGAAAGTAAAAAATGACGACTAAAGCACCTGTTCGTAACGATTGGACTGTAGAAGAGGTGCGAGCCCTTTTTGAGCTTCCATTTAACGATCTTATGTTTCAAGCGCAAACCGTTCACCGCCAATACTTTAATCCCAATGAAGTACAGGTCAGCACCTTACTGTCTATTAAAACCGGCGCATGCCCTGAGGACTGTAAATATTGTCCACAAAGTGGTCACTATAATACGGGGCTTGAAAAAGAGCGCTTAATGAAAGTAGAAAAAGTGCTTGAGAAAGCGCGTCAGGCAAAAGCGTCTGGATCAACCCGTTTCTGTATGGGGGCTGCCTGGAAGCACCCGGCTGATAAAGATATGCCTTATGTGGTTGATATGGTGAAACAGGTCAAAGCGTTAGGTTTAGAGACCTGCATGACCTTGGGTATGTTGGATGAGGGAAAAGCAGACCAACTAGCGGATGCGGGCTTGGATTACTATAACCATAATCTGGATACCTCACCTGAATTTTACGACAAGATTATTACGACACGTTCTTATCAGGATCGATTGGATACATTGCAGAATGTGCGCGACTCAGGAATGAAAATTTGCAGTGGTGGTATTTTAGGTATGGGAGAAACAGCGACTGATCGTATCGGTTTGTTACGTCAGCTAGCCAATATGTCGGTGCAACCAGAAAGTGTGCCGATTAATATGCTGGTGAAAGTCAAAGGGACGCCGCTGGAAAATGTCGATGATCTTGATCATTTAGTATTTATTCGGACCATTGCTGTCGCTCGTATTATGATGCCAGCGTCACATGTACGCTTATCGGCGGGCCGCGAGAGCATGAGTGATGAGATGCAAGCGATGACTTTCTTTGCCGGAGCTAACTCGATCTTTTATGGGGACTGCTTGCTGACCACACCTAATCCTGAAACTAACCGCGACCTACAGCTCTTTAAGCGTTTGGGTATTAACCCTGAGCAACGCATCTCTGTTGATGATGATGTACAGGAAGCGGCGATCATTAAAGATCTGCAAAAACAACATGACAGTGAACACTTCTACGAAGCGTGATGCTTGTTTGTGGTGCTAGCTCCTAATGCTAGCCCCTGTTATGAGTAAAGGCAGCAAGCACTTAGTTTGCTGCGTTTGCCAGGCGGCTACCCAATTCCGTTTTTCTCAGGTGAAAACCGATGTCATTTGATCAATTAGCGGCTGAGCTTGATGCGCGCAAAGCGGCATCCCTCTACCGCGAACGTAAGGTCTTACAAAGTCCGCAGCAACCGGAAGTAGTCGTTGATGGTAAAGCGTATCTGGCGTTTTGTTCAAATGACTATCTGGGCCTGGCGAATCATCCCGCTATTATCAGCGCTTTTAAGCAAGCCGCAGACGAGTATGGCGTGGGTGGCGGAGCCTCGCATTTAGTCAACGGTCATAGTGTTCATCATCATGCCTTAGAAGAGGAGTTAGCAGAATTTACCGGGCGTCCCCGCGCGATACTCTTTTCTAATGGATATATGGCGAATCTGGGGACGGTTAATGCCTTGCTGGATAAGCAGGATGCGGTATTTGAAGATCGCCTTAATCATGCCTCGTTATTGGATGCGGGTTTACTCAGTGGCGCGCGTTTTCAGCGTTACCTGCATAACGATACGGCCAGCCTGGCTCAGCGGCTGGGTAAAACACAGGCGCGCCGCGCTCTGGTGGTTACCGATGGCGTGTTCAGTATGGACGGTGATATAGCCGACCTCCCTGCTATCTGTGAGGTGGCTCATCAGCATAATGCCTGGGTGATGGTAGATGATGCTCATGGTATCGGCTGTTTAGGTAAAACGGGAGCGGGCTGTGCAGAACATTTTAATCTTTCAGAGCAGCAAGTGCCGGTCCTGATGGGCACCTTAGGTAAAGCCTTTGGCACCTCGGGAGCTTTTGTCGCGGGTAGTGAGGTCTTGATTGAAACCCTGATTCAGCATGCCCGAACCTATATTTATACGACGAGCATGCCGCCGGCTGTGGCTGCAGCAACGCGGGCGAGTCTTAAGTTGGTCCAAGCTGAGCAGTGGCGACGCGAGCAGTTACAGTCTTTGATCGAGCGTTTTCGCCGTGGCTGTGAGCAGTTGGGGCTTGATTTGATGGATTCTCCCACGCCAATACAACCCATCATGATCGGCGATTCAGATAAGGCTATGTCGATGAGTGCTGCATTGCGTGAAAAGGGCATGTTTATTACGGCTATTCGCCCGCCAACCGTACCCAGCGGCAGTGCCCGCTTACGGGTAACGCTGAGCGCAAGTCATACTGAAGCGCAGGTGGATCGATTGCTGGATGCATTGGGCCAGGTGAAATGAGCAGTTTATCAGGGCTTATGACAAGTATATGAGAGCTTTATGAAAGGCATATATCATGAATCTTTTGGTTCGCCAGAGAAACCCGCATTAGTCCTGCTACATGGCTGGGGGATGAGCTCTGCTATCTGGAGCTCGCTGTTGCCAGCGTTGACACAATCCTTCTATGTGACGGTGATTGATCTGCCCGGGCTTGGTCGTTCACAGGGCAGTGATGATATAACACTGGAATCGATGGCGCTTCAGGTAGCGGCTGTGGTTGAGCAACCCGCCTGCTGGCTGGGTTGGTCGTTGGGCGGCATGTTGGCAATACAGGTTGCAGCATTGTTTCCGGAAAAAGTCACCGGGTTAATTAGCGTAGCGTCCAATCCCTGCTTTGTACAAAAGGAAGGCTGGAGCAGCGCGATGGATGCAGCTGTTTATCGCCAATTTAAAGCCGCACTTGCCGCCTCTCCGGATAAAACGCTGGCACGCTTTGCCATGTTGCAGATTCAGGGGGGGGAGGCAGCAAAGGCCATTTTAAAGCAGGTTAAAACAGTATTGGATTCAAGTAAGCCGTCACACTTAATGTCCACGTTGGCGTTGTTGGACAATGACCTCAGAGCCGCGCTTTCTCAGTTGAGCTGTCCTGTATTGCATATCTATGGTGAGGTTGATGGGTTAGTGCCTGTCAGTACTTTATCTGCTGTGAGCGCGATGAATCCTCAGCATCAGGTTGTCTGCTTTAAAGGCGCAGGGCATTTGCCGTTTTTGTCATCTCCAGAGGCTTTTTTGCAGACACTACAAGCCTTCACTCAAACCTTCATGCAGACACAGAACAAAAATGGGTGAGTTAATTAATAAACAGCGGGTTGCCGAATCGTTTAGTAAAGCCGCTGCTACCTATGACAGCGTGGCTGGATTACAGCGCGATATCGGTCATCAGTTGTTAGAAAAGCTTACCCCTCACCTGCAAGAGGCTGAGCTAGGCTCTATTCTGGATTTGGGGTGTGGTACCGGATATTTTACAACGGCATTAAACACTCATTACCCTGATGCGTTATTAACCGGTCTGGACATCGCTTCCGGTATGCTGGCTTATGCCCGCAGCCATCGTCTATTGGATCGTCCACTGGATCGGCAGGTGTCATGGGTGTGCGGAGATGCTGAAAACTTACCACTAAAAAGTGCAAGCTACTCATTGGTTTTTTCCAGTCTGGCGATTCAGTGGTGTGAAAATAGTCCTGCTCTTTTTTCAGAAATATCGCGTGTACTCCACGCGGGTGGAACCGCCTGTTTAGCGACGCTGGGGCCTCAGACCTTATGTGAGTTGAGAGGGGCGTGGTCGCATGTGGACAGCTATAGGCATGTGAATCAGTTTCAGTCGATGCGGGAGTTGATAAGTGCGCTGCCTGATGATCTGCAAATTATTGATACAGAGTGTGAAATGCAAGTATTGCACTACCCGCAGCTTAAGGAGCTGACGCACGAGTTGAAAGGTATTGGCGCGCATAATATGAATGCGGGCCAGGCTAAAGGACTGACAGGTCCTGCGCGGGTAAAAGCGTTCAGAAAAGCTTATGAGTCTTTTCGCAATACGCAGGGGCTGCTGCCGGCAAGCTATGAGGTTTATTATCTGATTTTAAGGAAGCGTTAATGGCAAAACGACATTTTTTTGTAGCGGGCACCGATACCGATGTAGGTAAGACAGTGATTAGCGCTGCACTGCTGGAAAAAGCTAATCAACAAGGGCTGCGTAGCATTGGTTTAAAGCCGGTTGCTGCCGGCTGCGAGCCTTCTGAGGGGGGACTGCAGAATAGTGATGCGTTGTTATTGCAGAAAACAGCCAGTGTTAAGTTGAGTTACAGCGAAGTAAACCCTATCACTTTTGAAGCGGCTATTGCGCCGCATATTGCCGCTGAGCAAACGGGTAAGCGTTTATCGGCCGACAGAATAGCCGCATTATGTCGTGGTTCGATGATGAACCCGCATGACTTTTTGCTGATAGAAGGGGCGGGGGGCTGGCGAGTACCCTTCAGTCGTAAAGAGACGTTTGCTGATGTCGCTAAATTACTTGGTACGCCGGTTATTCTTGTGGTAGGAATGAAACTGGGGTGTATCAATCATGCTTTGTTAACCGTCGAAGCTATTGTTAGAGACGGGTTGCGCGTTGCGGGTTGGGTGGCCAATCGTATAGATCCGGATATGCAGTGTTATGCAGAGAATGTCGCCACGCTTGAGACGATGTTGCGTGCCCCTTTGTTAGGCGAGGTGCCTTATCTTGCTGAAATTACCCCGGCGGCGGTGGCTGAATACTTAGATATCAGTGAGCTGCTGACCTGATTTGTATAAAAAACAGCCAGATTGTGAGTGGTGTTCTATACTTAAAATATTGAAAGTGTACTAAAAGTATATTGAGACCTAAAACGAAAAGTGCACTTGGTTATCATGTGTCTTTAACTTAGACTTTAAATGGATAAGGCAGGTCAGCATTATGAACATTACAGGGACTTTGCAGACAGGTGTTATTGGTGTAAACCGCACCTTGGATAACACCCTTAAATCCTCAGGTGATCAACTGGGTAGTGGTAAGCCCGAGTCTCCTGAGCTTGCATCGGGTAAGTCTTTCAGTACGGCAGTAACAGAGACAACACTGGATACGACAACGCAGGCGCCAACGACAAAAGTTGTCACCGATGCGGGCGAGGTGTTAGGCACAAATATCGACACGCGCGCCTGATGTTCAGCGGCTATTCTGGCGCTATTTGTAGTCAATAGAAAAGGATATCAGAGTGATTAACAGCAATTACTCTAGCATTATGCTTAGAACGTCTTTAGCAGACACTGCATCAGCGGCGAAGGCTATTGCGCCAGATAACAATCAGTCCCATCCTGCTTCAACGCTGTCTTCATCCAATACTTCATCTCACTCTTCATCGCTCTCTTCATCCGGAGCTGAAACCCAGCAAATCATCACTGACCCCACAAGCGTATCTGCTACAGAAGCGACCACTCATCAGTCTTCTGATAAGCAACGTCTGGAAAATGATGCGCAAATCTCTAAAGAGCTCGCTCAGCGGGATCGTGAAGTTAAAACTCATGAGCGAATTCATGCCTCTATCGGTGGTGCTTTTGCTTCGGCACCGCAATTTAGTTATCAAAAAGGACCGGATGGGCAGCTGTATGCGGTAGAGGGTGAAGTGCGTATTGATACTTCTGCTGTATCCGGTGATCCCAGAGCGACGCTGGAAAAAGCTCAGGTAATTATTCGTGCCGCGCTTTCTGTTCCTGAACCTTCAGTTCAGGATAAGCGGGTCGCCGCTCAGGCACGTGCGATGGCCGTTGATGCCAGTGCAGAAATTGCGAAACTTGAAAATCCACTTGAGGGTGATCTGGAGGGTGAAAAGAAAATCGATGAAGCAGCCCCTGCTAATATTGTTGATCAAGCCCGCAAAAGCGAAAAAGAATCAGAAGTAAGCGTTGAAAAACCATCGAAACAAGATCAGACAGACGAGGAATCCAAAGATGAAAAATCGGTCGCCAGCAATAATGCCGAAAGCACTGCCGAAACTAGTGCAGAAATAGCAGCGTCGTCGCAGGCTACTGCAGCATCACTGCAAGACTTTAATAACCGTCTTAATGATATTAACAAAACGCTGCACGATATTAATCTTCGTTTGGTAGAGACAGGGGTATTTGAAAAACTTTTTCCAGAAGGCTCCATCATCGACAAAAATGCGTGAAGAATCCGTTCGCTTCACTTATTTCCACTAAGCTGAAAAAAATCCTGAATTAGTCCGCTAAAAATTTAATAACCAGCTGAGTGAAAATGGCCGGTTTTTCAGCATGTGGCCAATGGCCCGCATCCTGAATGACTTTATAAGTGGCTTGAGGAAAGAGTGCCAGAATAGCATTACGATGCTCTGCCTGAATGTAATCCGAATTAGCTCCTTTGATAAATAGCGTTTTACCGCTAAAGGGTGAGCCGCTGGGTGCAGCGCTAATGTGTTTGTATTCCTGGCTAAGGGTCGCAAGGTTCATGCGCCACTGAAATTGCTTATTGTCATCTTTGTAGAGGTTTTTCAACAAAAAAGCTCTGACGCCAGGCTCTTCAATGTAGGTGCTGAGTTGTTGGTCGGCCTGCGTGCGCGATTTAATCTGTTCAAGATCGATAGAAAATAATCCCGTTAAAACATCCTGATGATGATGCGGATAGATCACCGGAGAGATATCAACGACGATCAGCTTCTTCAGTCGCTCTGGATGATTGAGTGCCAGTTGCATGGCGACCTTGCCGCCCATAGAGTGGCCCATCAGATTAACGCAATCTAATCCTAAATCGTCAAGAAGAGAGATGACATCTTCTGCCATTACCTCATAGTCGGTTCGCTCTGCATGTGGGCTGCGGCCATGGTTTCTTAAATCAACGGCAACGACCTGAAAGTGCTCAGAGAGTGCCTTTATCTGGCTGCCCCAGTTTTCCAGCGTACCAAACAGGCCATGTAGAATAACCAGTGGTGTACCGCTACCGTGGAGTTGGTAATGAAGTTTCATCAGAAAGCCTCGCTGAAAAAAAGAGTTGAAAAAAAGAGCTGTAAAAAAGAGCCGAGAGAAAAGGTGAGACAAGGAGGTCAAAAGCACAAAGCTAAAAAAACAGGTAAAAACAGTAAACCGGGCAGTAATACTGTCCGGTTTGCATGACTGCTTAGAGAATATCCAGCAGCTCTACATCAAACACCAATGTTGCGAACGGTGGGATACCGCCTGGAGAGCCCTGTTCGCCATAAGCAAGGTGGTAAGGGACGGTTAAACGCCACTTTGCACCGGTATTCATTAGCTGCAGTGCTTCAGTCCAACCGGCAATAACGCCACCGACCGGAAACTCTGCTGGCTGACCGCGATCATACGAGCTATCAAAAACCTTACCATCAGGAAAGGTGCCGTGATAGTGCACACGAACCGTCGATTCTGCTGTTGGTTTAGCACTGTCAGCGTCACCTGCTTCAGTGATTTCGTATTGAAGGCCTGACTCAAGCACGAAAACGCCTTCACGTTTGGCATTTTCAGCTAACAGAGCTTCACCAGCAGCGCCGGCTTCTTTCGCAGCTATTTCTCGAGCGGCTTGAATGCGTTTGTTGATTTCGTTAAAAGCTGTTTGGATCGCTTCAACAGGAACCGCTAGTTCCTTGCCGGTATAAGAGTCTTTCAGACCCGCCGCAACCACATCCAGATCGATTCCTTCAAAGCCATTCTGGGCCAGTTGGTCGCCCATTTGGCGGCCGACGCCGTAGCTTGCATGTTGTTCTAATGTATCAAATTTCAGTTCAGACATTCGTTTTTCTACCCATAAAAATGAAGGTGAAGATTAACATATTATTATTGGCTTTTCTCGGCCACAAACAAAAGAGGATCAACACGGGTATTGTTCAGGCTGACGCTCCAATGAAGGTGCGGGCCTGTAACGCGTCCTGTTTTGCCAATCTTGCCGATCAGATCGCCGGGATTAAGCGTGTCACCCAGTTTTACGTCGATCTTGCTCATATGGCAGTACATGCTGGTCAGGCCATTTCCGTGGTCGAGAATAACGGTGTTGCCATTGAAAAAATATTCACCCATAGCAGCAACCGTGCCCGGGGCAGGGGCCCAGATCGGATCGCCCATCGGAGCCGCGATATCCAGCCCGCTATGCGGATTGCGTGGCTGCTTGTTAAAGAACCTTTTTAACCCAAAAGGACTGCTAAAAGGCCCTTTTGCCGGAAGAGTAAATTCTGTGACGGTTGTTGCCGGGGTTGTCCATTGTTTGAAGGCGGCCGTCATTTCTGCTTTTTCCCGTCTCCAGCGTGCCACTTGCTCCGGGTCTGGATTAACGTGTTTTTTATTTTTGATGGTCAGGTATTGGGCTTCGTATTCTTTGTCCTTGATGTAGAACGGAAAAGAGATGCCATTGGCGACCAGAAGCTGCTTATCGGTGTGCTTGGCAGACAGAGGAATACCGATCACGGCCAGCCATTTCGCCTGATTGGCATAAGGAGTATCAGTACTGGGAACCACCATGACGCGATTACTTCTGTACCAGGCATTAGGTAAGCGTTCGGCATCAATGCCTTCTAGCGGCATTATTACGATACCGCCCGGTGTGGCGGAAGGTTTGGGTAATGTCAGCGAGTAGGCATTCACAGAGGCCAGTATGCTGATGAGGAGCAGAAAAGATCTAATCATGTTTATTCCTGAATGATGCTGTTAAGTGTCGGAATCCGTCTTTAAATCCGTACTTGAGTGTGTGTTTAGTAATGTATCCGGATAAATTTTATCGACGCGGCTGGTGAATGAGCCTTGGTGCAGTCGGTTAATCAACATATCCCCTGTTTTAATCTGTTGCGTGTTCGTCACTACCTTAGCGTCACTATCCTGAATAATCGCGTAACCGCGCTCCAGTGTTGCTAACGGGCTGATAGCGTTCAGGCGCGTAATAAGCTGGCGCAGCGTAAAGTGCTTTTGATCGCGCTGCTTGTGTAGTTGTTGTATCAGACGCTCTTCATTCCTGACAAGCTGCAATCGCATTTGTTCAATCTTGCGACCAGGCTGCTGTTGGGAGAGTTGCTGCGTCCATAAAGAATGATGATGCCTGGCATCGGTCAATTTTTTGTTGATGGCGGCTTGTAGGCGCTGCTGTGCATTATTCAGTCGTGATTTTTGCTCTCTGATCCGCTCTCCCGGGTGGCGGAGACGCTGGCGCAGGTGCTGAACACTGTTGCGCTTTTGCGTGAGAATATAGGCTAACTGCCGGCTGAGTCGGTTGGCTTGTCGGTCCAGTAGTATACGCAGTGCGTCCTGGTCCGGGCTGATCAATTCAGCCGCTGCAGAAGGCGTGGGGGCTCTTAGATCCGCGACTAAATCGGCAATTGAGAAGTCTACCTCATGGCCGACCGCACTGATAACCGGAATGGGATAAGAGAACAAAGTTCGCGCCAGGTCCTCATCATTAAAAGGCCATAGGTCTTCCAGTGAGCCGCCGCCGCGACCAATAATGATCAGATCTGCTTGTTGGTGTTGTTGGGCGAGCTTAAGCGCCGCGATTAATTGCGCGGGGGCCTCTGCGCCTTGAACAGCAGAAGGGTAGAGCGTTACCGGTAAGCTGGGAAAGCGGCGTTTCAGCACAGAAAGAATATCGTGAATGGCGGCGCCGCTAGGTGATGTAATAACACCCAGATGTTTAGGATGAGCAGGGATCGGTTTTTTGTGTGCTGCTGCAAACAAACCTTCTTTGGCAAGTGCGGCTTTGAGTGCTTCAAATGCTTGTTGTAACTGGCCCTCGCCGTCGGCTTCCAGCATCTCGCCGATAAGCTGGAACTCCCCTCGTCCTTCATAGAGGCTTACTTTTGCGGTGAGAATAACCTGATCACCATCTTTGGGTGCAAAGCGCACACGAAGGTTTTTATTGCGAAAAAGTGCACATCTGACCTGCGCTTTACCGTCCTTGAGGGTGAAATACCAGTGCCCGGATGACGGGCGTGCAAAATTTGAGATCTCTCCCTGTACCCTGACTTGCATAAAAGAGGATTCCAGCAGCGATTTAACCTGACGGTTAAGCTCCGAAACGGTAAATGCGTGATGATGGCGATCTGAAAATGAGTGCATAGCGTTATATTAATCGATGCTTTGTGGATTAGTCATTATGCAAACGCATTTCATGCGTTGAAATGTAAATATGATTGTCCGGGTAGCGGTAAATCTGTATAATTTCTCGTTTACATTTTCTCTAAAAAACAGGTTGTTTAGACAATGTTGCGAATCGTTGAAGAAGCACTGACTTTTGATGATGTTTTACTGCTGCCAGGTTATTCAGAAGTTCTGCCGAAGGACGTTTCTCTGGCTACTCAGATCACCAAAGGGATCTCTCTGAATATACCCTTGGTGTCTGCGGCGATGGATACAGTCACCGAGTCTCGTCTTGCCATTGCTATGGCGCAAGAAGGCGGTATCGGCATCATCCATAAGAACCTCACCATTGCAGAACAGGCCTCCGAAGTTCGTAAAGTTAAAAAATACGAAGCGGGTGTTGTCAGTGACCCTATTATTTGTTCATCCGATATGACAGTGGGTGAAATACGTCGTATGGCTGCGCAGCTAGGCTTCTCTGGTTTCCCCGTGGTTGATGATGGTGAGTTGGTAGGCATAGTCACCAGCCGCGATATGCGCTTTGAAAACTATCTGGACGCAACCGTCGCTTCTATCATGACGACAAAAGATCGTCTGGTGACAGTAAAAGAAGGTGCTGATAAAGATACCGTACGTAACTTATTGCGTAAGCACCGTATCGAGAAAATTCTGGTGGTTGATGATGCCTTCAAACTGAAAGGTATGATGACAGTTAAAGATATGTATAAAGCCGAAGCTTTTCCGCTTGCCGCGAAAGACAGTAAACAGCGTTTACTTGTCGGTGCTGCAGTGGGAACCGGCGCAGAAACACCGGATCGTGTCACGGCATTGGCAGAAGCCGGTGTCGATGTCATCGTCGTCGATACTGCACATGGTCACTCTAAAGGAGTGATTGATCGGGTAGCCTGGGTAAAGCAGAACTTCCCTCAGGTGCAGGTAATCGGCGGTAATATAGCCACAGCCGCTGCTGCCATCGCGCTGGCAGATGCCGGTGCTGATGCTGTTAAGGTGGGTATTGGCCCCGGGTCTATCTGTACGACGCGCATCGTTTCTGGCATAGGTGTTCCGCAAATTACCGCGGTGGCTAATGTGGCTGAAGCATTAAAAGACCGTGGTATTCCATTGATTGCTGATGGTGGTATCCGTTTCTCGGGTGATATAGCTAAAGCGATTGCGGCAGGTGCATCGGCGGTGATGGTGGGTTCTATGCTGGCGGGCACCGATGAAGCACCCGGAGAGGTAGAGCTGTTCCAGGGGCGTGCTTATAAGTCATACCGTGGTATGGGTTCTATTGGTGCAATGGCACAAAGCACGGGTTCATCAGATCGTTATTTTCAGGATGCCTCAGAAGGTGCTGAAAAGCTGGTGCCGGAAGGTATTGAAGGACGTGTTGCCTGTAAAGGGCCGATGGTAGGTGTGGTTCATCAGTTGATGGGTGGTGTTCGTGCTTCTATGGGTTATACCGGTAGTAAGGATATTGAAGAGATGCGTACCAAACCACAGTTTGTGCGTATCACTAACGCAGGTATGAATGAAAGCCACGTGCATGATGTGAGTATCACTAAAGAAGCTCCTAATTATCGCGTTGGTTAAAATTCTATTTTTTTATAAAGTGGGGCGCTGCTATGGTTGCCCCATTTTTTGTTTTAAGGGCTGCTAATCAGCCATTCGGTGGAGCCACTGAGCATGACGACAGATATTCACGCGCAACGCATACTGATTCTTGATTTCGGATCTCAATACACCCAGCTAATCGCACGTCGCGTACGTGAAATAGGGGTTTATTGTGAAATCCGTGCCTGGGATATGGAAGAAGCAGAGATTCGCGAATTTAACCCAAATGGCATTATCTTGGCGGGTGGTCCTGAGTCGGTGACCGAAGAGGATTCTCCACGTGCTCCCGCGTTGGTTTTTGAACTGGGCGTGCCTGTGCTGGGTATCTGCTACGGTATGCAGACGATGGCTGAGCAGATGGGAGGGAAAGTTGAATCCTCTGATCAGCGTGAGTTCGGTTATGCAAAAGTGCGCCTGTCGGACAGTGCAAGTCGCCTGCTGGAAGGGATAGAAGATCATATCGCGAACAATGGTTCCTTGCTGTTGGATGTGTGGATGAGCCACGGCGATAAAGTGACTGAGTTACCGGAAGGTTTCAGTGTTATCGCGTCTACAGATTCAGCGCCGATTGCGGCTATGTGTCATCCGGCTAAGCATTTTTATGGTCTGCAGTTTCATCCTGAGGTGACGCATACTAAGCAGGGCGGGCGCATTCTGGAGCGCTTCGTACACGTGATCTGTGAGACAGAATCCCTATGGACGGCGGAAAACATTATCGCCGACCAGATTGAAAAGGTACGCGCTCAGGTAGGTGATCAGAAGGTGTTGTTGGGGCTTTCTGGCGGTGTTGATTCCTCGGTGGTTGCTGCACTGCTGCATAAGGCGATTGGCGATCAGTTAACCTGCGTGTTTGTGGATAATGGTCTGTTGCGCAAGCATGAAGGCGATCAGGTGATGGACATGTTCGCCAAGAACATGGGTGTCAGAGTGATTCGTGCGGATAGCGCGGACCTGTTCCTTGGTCGTTTGAAGGGTGAGAATGACCCTGAGAAGAAGCGCAAAATTATAGGTAATGCCTTTATTGAAGTGTTTGATGAAGAGGCGACCAAACTTAAGGATGTTAACTTCCTGGCGCAAGGGACTATTTATCCTGATGTAATTGAATCAGCGGGTGCTAAAACCGGTAAGGCGCATGTGATTAAATCCCACCATAATGTCGGCGGTTTGCCGGATGATATGAAAATGGATTTGGTCGAGCCTTTGCGTGAGTTGTTTAAGGATGAGGTTCGCAAAATCGGTCTTGAGTTAGGTCTGCCATACGATATGGTTTACCGTCATCCTTTCCCAGGCCCGGGTTTAGGGGTACGTATTCTTGGTGAAGTGAAAAAAGAATACGCAGATATCCTGCGTGAAGCGGATGCTATCTTTATCGAAGAGCTGCATAAGGCCGACTGGTATCACAAAACCAGCCAGGCATTTGCGGTCTTTTTGCCGGTGAAATCTGTCGGTGTCGTCGGCGATGGGCGTCGTTATGAATACGTGATTGCGATTCGTGCGGTTGAAACCATCGACTTTATGACAGCACGCTGGGCACACCTTCCGTATGAGTTGCTGGAAACGGTCTCGGGTCGTATTATCAATGAAATCGCTCATGTATCGCGTGTGACTTACGATGTGTCGAGTAAGCCGCCGGCGACAATCGAGTGGGAGTAATTTACTGCCTTGGTAATTAATTGGTAACGTTAAAAAGCTCACATCGGTGGGCTTTTTTGTTGATGTGGACAGATAAGTGGAAAAAACAGATCAGGACTGGATGTCAGAGGCGCTGCTGTTGGCAGATCGTGCCGCGGAGCTGGGTGAAGTGCCGGTGGGCGCTGTGGTGGTGTTGGAAGGGGAAATTATCGGGCGTGGCTGGAACCAGCCGATCAGTAAAAATGATCCGACAGCGCATGCTGAGATTATGGCGCTACGTGATGCCGCCGCGAATGTGGGCAACTACCGGGTGGTGAATGCTGATCTGTATGTGACCCTCGAACCCTGTTCGATGTGCGCAGGGGCGATGGTGCATGCGCGGGTCAGGCGAGTGATTTTTGGTGCGTATGAGCCAAAAGCTGGCGTGATTGTTAGTCGTCAGTCTTTCTTGCAGCAGCCGTGGCTGAATCATCAGGTAGAGTATACAGCGGGTATTTTGTCGGATACTTGTAGCGCAAAACTAAGTCAGTTCTTTAAGCAGCGGCGTGAGCAAAAACGCCGTGATAAAAACGAAGAATTATAGCGTTGCAGGTATGTTTTTTATTTCAGTGATAGTAGAAGGTGTGGCTTTTTCTTTCTCTTCTTCTATAGCGCGAATAGAGGCGTCCCGTGCCTTCCTTATCTGTTGAATCTGCTTTTCCCATTCTAATAATTCAATGTATTTTTTGATATTATCGACATACTGGACGGGTTCCTGTCCGCGGGCATAGCCATATTTGACGGTTGAAAAGTATTTCTTTTTGGAGAGCAGTGGTAAGAACTCCCTGACATCATCCCATTTATCGGGATCTTTGTCGGCGCGTTGGGTCAGGATTCTGGCATCTTCCAGATGGCCGAAACCAACATTGTAACCAGCCAGCGCAAACCAGGTATGATCAGGTTCTGGTATTCGATCAGGTATTTTGCCCTTAACGTTAAGTAAGTATTGTGCGCCACCTAAAACGCTTTGTATGGGGTCGGTACGATCCATAACGTTAACTTCTTTAGCGGCGGCGTTTGTCAGCATCATGATCCCTTTCACACCTGTGGGTGATACGGCATCCGCTTTCCAATGAGACTCCTGGTAGGCAACGGCCGCCAGTAGCATCCAGTCGATATCAGTTTCTTGTTCGGCCATATAAAAATACTGCTCTAACGACGGAAGATAGGTTTCCATATCTTGTTTGAAGGTAACAGTATCAAAATAATTTAATGGATTTTGTTTGCCGAAGTATTTTTCTTTTAAAGAGCGGATGAGTGCTTTTGTTTTAGCTTTGCCAAGGAACTTGTTAACAGCGCGCTTAATAGAGCCGTCTCGGTTTGGGGTGATGATCCAGGCGATAGGCTGGTGGTTACCGATCGTAAAAGCGCTATTGAGTCCCGGGTAGAAGGAACTTTGCGATTCATAGACGGTGGAGTCAACGATGGCGTAATCGACTTCTTTGTTAAAAACTTTGTCGAGGATATCGGTGTTAGTAAGCTCGCTGGTCTCTTCCCAGCTCAAATCAGCATGCTGGTTTTTAAGCTCTTTGAGTTGATCTGCCTGAATCGAGTTGGCTAAAACGACTGTCTTTTTGTCGATCAGATCGGCGACATTAGTCGGAGCAGGTACGCCTTGTGTTTGGCGGTAAATAACAGTGGAGATGCTTTCGGCATAAGGCCTGGAGAATTCAAAATTGTTTTGACGGGTTTCTGAAACATTAATGCCTGCAGCAACGATGTGTGCGTCGCGTTTATTAATGGTCTGGAACAGGCCTTCTATCGTGTCGGGTACGATCAGATCTATCTCGACGTCCAGATCATCGGCAAAGGCTTTGACTAGCTCGTACTCAAAGCCGGCCGGGCCGCTTTTGTCAATATAATAGGCGCTTGGTGTGTTACGTGTAGCGACTCTGAGGCTGCCATTCATCTTAATGACTTCAAGCTGAGAAATGGAATTGTAACTGACCAACGCAGGCAAACTGATGATCACAAGGATCGTCAGTAAGTGTAAAACATCTCTTTTTCTGCGTAAGTTAAATAACATAAGGACCTTTTCTGGTACTTGAGCGCTAGATTCAGGTAAAATGCCCGCTTACTTTTCCTGTCTGTTTTGGCTCATTTAAGAGGCTCGAGATCAACATGCTAGTAATGCGTGGAGCACCTGCTCTTTCTGCCTTCCGTCACGATAAACTTTTAGCTGCTTTGCAGAGTGAAGTCTCTGCTATCACAGCTGTTTATGGTGAATTCTATCACTTTGCCGATACCTCTGAAGGATTGACTGACGATGAACAGCAAGTGCTGTCTCGTATCCTTCATTATGGCCCTAAAGCCGAGGTTAAAGAACCAGCAGGATTGTTACAGCTGGTTGTTCCTCGTGCCGGTACTATTTCACCTTGGTCAAGCAAGGCAACTGATATTGCCAGAAATTGTGGTTTAAGCAAAACGAAACGTTTAGAAAGAGGGATTGCATATTTTGTAAGTTCCTCTGTTGAGTTGACTGCTGAACAACAGTCAGCGGTTTCTGCGCTGCTGCATGACCGTATGGTTGAGCGTGTTTTACTGAACTTAGAGGCTGCAGATTCGTTGTTTGTACATACCGAGCCTAAGCCGCTTAACACTATTAGTCTGCAAAAAGAGGGGCGTGCCGCTTTAGTAAGAGCAAATCAGGACCTGGGGCTGGCGTTAGCTGAAGATGAAATTGATTATCTGCTGGAGAGCTTTACCGGGTTGCAGCGTGACCCGTCAGACGTCGAGTTGATGATGTTTGCGCAGGCAAACTCTGAACACTGCCGCCATAAAATATTTAATGCATCCTGGGATATCGATGGTGAAGCGCAGGATAAATCGCTATTTTCAATGATACGCAATACCAATGAGCTGGGTGGCGAAAATGTGCTGTCGGCTTATTCGGATAATGCGGCGGTTATCGCCGGCAGTAAGGCAGGGCGTTTCTTCCCTGATCCGGTGACTGCCGAATACTCTGCTAATCAGGAAGATATTCATATCCTGATTAAAGTTGAAACACACAATCACCCAACGGCTATTGCGCCACATCCAGGCGCGGCAACCGGCTCAGGCGGTGAGATTCGTGATGAAGGGGCTACCGGTAAAGGTGGCAAGCCGAAAGCCGGACTGTCTGGTTTTACCGTATCCGATCTGAATATTCCGGGGTTCGGCCAGCCGTGGGAGTCTCAATATGGCAAGCCTGGCCGTATTGTTTCCGCGTTGGATATTATGCTTGAAGGGCCTATCGGTGGCGCGGCCTTTAATAATGAGTTTGGTCGACCGAACCTCGCCGGCTACTTCCGCACCTTTGAGCAAAAAGTGAATGGTGCCGCGGGTGAAGAGGTGCGCGGTTATCATAAACCCATCATGATCGCCGGTGGTATGGGTAATATTCGTGCCGGGCATGTTGATAAAGGTCAGATCAGCGTGGGCGCTAAGCTCATCTGTCTGGGTGGCCCTGCGATGTTGATTGGTTTGGGGGGCGGTGCGGCTTCATCTATGTCATCCGGTACCTCTTCTGAAAATTTAGATTTTGCGTCAGTTCAGCGCGACAATCCCGAATTAGAACGTCGTTGTCAGGAAGTTATCGATCGCTGCTGGCAGCAGGGCGATAATAATCCGATCGCCTTTATCCACGATGTAGGTGCCGGTGGTTTATCTAACGCCTTCCCCGAGCTGGTAAAAGATGGTGGCTGCGGCGGTCATTTTGAACTGCGCAGTGTGAATAATGATGAGCCGGGAATGTCTCCACTGGAGATCTGGTGTAATGAAGCGCAAGAGCGTTATGTGCTGGCAGTTAAACCGGAAGATATGCCGCGTTTTGAGGCCTTGTGTGCACGTGAGCGTTGTCCATATGCCGTGGTGGGTGATGCGACAGAAGAGCATCATCTAACCTTAGGTGATACTCACTTTCAGAATAAGCCGGTTGATCTGCCGATGAGTGTATTGTTTGGCAAGCCGCCAAAAATGCACCGTTCGGTTGAGCGTATCGAGTATGCATTACCCGAATTTGATACGGCTGAGATTAAGCTGGAAGAAGCGATTGAGCGGGTGTTGAAATTCCCGGCCGTCGCTTCAAAATCATTCCTGATTACGATCGGTGACCGCTCCATTACCGGGCAAGTCGCGCGTGATCAGATGGTCGGTCCCTGGCAGGTGCCTGTTGCAGATTGTGCTGTCACTACCTCGGCTTACGATACCTATGCGGGTGAAGCAATGGCGATGGGTGAGCGTACCCCGTTAGCGCTGATCGATGCCGCTGCTTCAGGAAGAATGGCCATTGGTGAGGTGCTGACCAATATTGCAGCAGCCCCGATTGCTGATATTTCTGATGTGAAATTGTCAGCTAACTGGATGTGTGCAGCAGGTCATCCGGGTGAGGATGAAAAGCTTTACGATACCGTTAAAGCGGTCGGTATGGAGTTGTGTCCGGAGTTGGGTATCACGATTCCGGTGGGTAAGGACTCTATGTCGATGCGGACTGTCTGGAAAGACGGCGCTGAAGATAAAAGTGTGACGGCGCCATTGTCATTGATTATCTCCGGTTTCGCGCCGGTAACGGATGCGCGTAAGTCGTTGACGCCTCAGCTGCGTGCAGATCAGGGTGAAACAGATCTTATTTTGCTGGACTTAGGGAATGGTAAAAACCGCTTGGGTTTATCCGCATTAGCTCAGGTGTATAACAAAGTGGGTACCAGCGTACCTGATGTTGATGATGCACAGCAGTTAGCGACCTACTTTGCGGCTATTCAGGAATTAAATAATTTAGGTTTGCTGTTAGCTTATCATGACCGTTCGGATGGTGGCTTGCTGGCGACCATTACTGAAATGTCATTTGCCGGACATGTCGGGATCGATGTTAATCTGGATATGATTGCACAGGATCAGTCAGAATGGCTGGCAGCGCTGTTTAATGAAGAGCTGGGTGCGGTGATCCAGGTTAAGCGTGAAAATACCGAGCAGGTATTGGTGGAGTTGAATGCGGCAGGCTTAGGTGATGTTGTCATGGTGATTGGCTCAACCAATCAGGACGATGAGGTACGCCTGCACTTTGATGAAGACGAAATCTATTGTGCATCGCGCGTGCAATTGCAGCGCTGGTGGTCTGAAACTTCTTACCGTATCCAGGCGATGCGTGATAACTCAGCCTGTGCAGAGCAGGAATTTGAGCGTGTGCTGGATAAGGAAGATCCGGGTATTCAGGTATCGCTGACATATGATGTCAACGACGATGTTGCCGCTGTATTAATTGCATCCGGTGAGCGTCCGCGCGTTGCTATTCTGCGCGAGCAGGGAGTGAATGGTCAGATTGAAATGGCCGCTGCGTTTGATCGTGCCGGATTCGCTGCAGTCGATGTGCATATGAGTGACATACTGGAAGGACGTATTGCTTTGGATGCGTTCAAGGGCTTGGTTGCTTGTGGAGGTTTCTCCTACGGTGACGTGTTAGGTGCTGGTGAAGGCTGGGCTAAGTCTATCCTGTTTAATCAGCGTGCACGTGAGCAGTTCAGTGCATTCTTCGAACGTAAAGATACCTTTACGCTTGGAGTGTGTAACGGTTGTCAGATGTTATCAAACTTGCATGAACTTATTCCGGGTGCTGATTTATGGCCGCATTTTGTACGTAATATGTCTGAGCAGTTTGAAGCACGTGTTGCTACGGTGGAAGTGCAGAAAAGCAGCTCCATCTTCTTGCAGGGTATGGAAGGCTCACGGATGCCGATTGCTATCGCTCATGGTGAAGGTCATGCGGAGTTCGCTTCGGCTGAACAGCTGGCAGCGTTGCAGGCTTCTGAAAGCGTTGCTCTGAAATATGTCGATAACTACGGTAAAGTCACGCAGACTTATCCACTGAATCCTAACGGTTCGCCGGATGGTATAACCGGCCTGACCACAGCGGATGGACGCGTCACGATTATGATGCCGCATCCGGAACGTGTTTTCAGAGCGGTACAAAACTCATGGGCGCCTGATGAATGGTCTGAAGATGGTGCCTGGATGCGTATGTTCCGTAATGCACGTGTTTGGGTGGGCTAGCGCAGATTGATGTGCAAAAAAGGCAGCTATGATAGCTGCCTTTTTTATGCGTGATTATTCGTCGGGTAGTGATGCTTCCACCAATGGCGCATGCCGCCTGTCAGTTCGTATGCATCATAGCCATGGCGTAATAGCTGCCTGACGATAGGGGTGCTTCGGTGAGCGGTTAAGCAGATGCAGATAATGCGGCTGTCTTTTGGTATCTGTGAGATATCAATATTGAAAACAGGTATGCAGTGGCTTGCAGGAATATGGCTGAGTTTCCATTCGGTATGGCTGCGTACATCCAGCAAAAAAAGGTTATGTCCTTCTTCGCTCAGCTGGGTGTTTAATGTTTCAGCAGATATTTGTGGCACTGCTGTAAAGGATAACCAGTCTGTGATTTTCATGGGCGTACGTAAATATAGCCTTTCTGTTGCAAATCGATGATGGTCGGTAAGCCGGCCTGAACAACATCTTCCTCTTCGACATCATAAAGATCTTCGCGAGTAACCTTATAGCCGTCCAGTGTATTGCCGCAAATAATAAATTGAACATCACTAAGACGCAGTGAGTCGATACTAATCTGTTTGGCCTGGTCCTTAACGGCATCCATAAAGTACTCAATAGCCTGTCCGTGAACGACAACTTTTATCTCAATATGCTCTTCACCTACGGCTTGAATGTGGTTTGCGATATTGGTCATTGTTTCTGAAATACGGCTCTCGTCATGATAATTCATGTGATAAACAACTTTTTGATCGTTGTACTGTTGTTCTGAGTAGCCGGTTGAGCTCAATAATAGACTGGTTATCAGTAAGAGAGTGCTAAATACTCGCATAAAATGACCTGCTAAAAATGAGTGTTAAAAGAGAGTTAAAAAAAAGGCCGACACATGGTCAGCCTTTTCTTGCAAGCAAAGAAGAATTACTTCTTGCCAGAGATCTGAACATCTACACGACGGTCAGCACGTAGGCAGCTGATCAAAGCAGCACCACGGCCAGAACACTGTGCGATAGGAGCAGTTTCACCCAAAGCATCTACAGTCATAGCATTGCTATCAACACCTGCTGAGCGAAGAGCAGCAGCAACGTTTTCAGCACGACGACGAGAAAGTGCATCGTTGTAAGCGCTTGTACCGATGTAGTCAGCGTTACCAATTAAACGGATGCTGCTTACGGCAGCTAAGCCGTTAACGTAGTTAGCGATGTCAGAAACGCTATCAACAACAGCGCTGTCGAAATCGAAGAATACAGCGAATTTTTTGTCAGCAGGCATTGCTGCTGGTGCTGGAGCAGGAGCTGGAGCTGGTGCAGCAGCTGCCATTTTCTGGTATCCATCACAACCTTCAACAGTCGCTTTGTCTTGTGTCCAGTTACCAGCGTGCCAGCACTCACCAAAACCGGTGCGCCATACTGTATCACCTGAGTCGGTAACATAACCGCTGTTTACTGGGTGAGCCAGGGCAGCAGCTGACATGCTCATCGCAAGCGCGAAACCTGCGGTCATAGCGAGCTTTTTCATATTTATATCCTTGTGAATAATGGGTTATAGCATTCGTAATATTTCATGAATCTAGCCCACTGTCCATTAATCTACTGTTAACAGATCAAAAATGGGAAAGTATTCACACACTTAAGCTATCTGGTATTTTACGTTGACTGTCGCAAGTTTGGAACCATAAAACAGTACAATTATTAAAATATTACACTTTTAGGGTAATACTTTTTTATAAGGCTTAACGGTAACCTTGGCATAAACGCCTGCAACGATATAAGGATCCTGATTTGCCCAGGCCTGGGCGTCTTGCAATGAGTTAAATTCAGCAATAACCAAGCTGCCGGTGAACCCTGCTTCGCCAGGGTCTTCAGAGTCTGTAGCGGGGTGTGGCCCGGCTACAAATAATTTACCTTGTTCTTTAAGTGTCACTAGTCTGGCAAGGTGCTCGGCTCGTGCATTGATACGAGCCTGCTGTGTACCCGGTTTATCTTCAGCAATAATGGCATAAAACATAACACAAGCTCCTATTCTGTATTGTTTATATACTTAGACATGTAAAGGCCTTGAATCACAATAAAGACAACAGTGAGTCCTAGCATGCCAAATAACTTAAAGTTGACCCAGGTTTCTTCCGAAAAGTTGTAAGCAACAATAAGGTTGATAACACCCATTAAAAGAAAAAAGAACACCCAGGCAAAATTAAGAGTTTTCCAGACATGCTGTGGCAAGTCGATATTGGCAGACATGATTCTTTCAATGATGGTTTTTCCGCCAATGAAGTGGCTTCCAAGGAAAGCAACACCAAACAACCAGTTGACGACAGTGGGTTTCCATTGAATAAATGTTTTGTCCTGAAATATGACAGTCGCACCACCCATGATAATAACGAGCACGAGGGTGACTAGCTGCATTTTTTCGATTCTATGTTCTTTGATCCAGGTGTAAAGTATTTGTAATAAAGTGGCAGGTATTAAAATGGCAGTCGCCATGATGATGTCGCCGGTATACTTGTACACACCGAAAAAAATAATTATCGGGAAAAAGTCGAGAAGTAGTTTCATAGTCGTATAATTAGCTAAAGGGCTCTAAAGTATATAGAGCTGTTGTCCGCTTATAAACCCGGAATTGATATGCTTGCACATTCTTATGATTTTCACACCCATTCGACGGCGTCGGATGGGACATTGGCACCCGAGGTGCTAATAGAAAAAGCATGCGCGGCGGGTGTTAAATTACTGGCGTTAACTGATCATGACACAATGAAAGGTTATCAGGCGCTGATGAAGTCGGGGTATTCGGCTGATTTAAGGCTTATTTCAGGGGTGGAGCTAACCTGCAAGCTGGAAAAGCAGGTGGTTCATGTGGTTGGTCTTAATATTGATGTGGATAATGAGCGCCTGACCTCGCATCTTCAGATGTTAGATCAGCTGCGCATGGACAGAGCGAAAGCGATCGCCCTGCGATTGGAGAAGGCGGGTCTTCCTGATCTGCTGGAAGCAGCAATTGATTGTGCCGCAGGTGGTCAGATAGGGCGTCCTCATTTTGCCCAGGCGCTACTGGATCTGAAGTTGGTGAGTGATCAGCAGCAGGCCTTTAAAAAGTATTTGGGTGCCGGTAAAAAGGGTGACGTTAAAGTTGAGTGGCCTGAGTTGGCGTCAATTATTGATATTATCAAAGATGCAGGCGGATTGAGTATATTGGCGCATCCAACGAAATATAATTTAACCATGAATAAGATTCGTTATTTGGTGGCGCATTATAGCGAGTTGGGAGGTGACGCGTTGGAGGTTGGATATCCGGCAGTCACGCCGGACCATCAAAGGGCGCTCTCGGTATTAGTTGAAAAGCATCAGTTGCTCGCATCGGGAGGCAGTGATTTTCATAATCCTGCTTATCATTGGACAAGCTTAGGATGTTTTCCCGGCGTGCCTGCTCAATTGCCGCATGTATTAGATGTAGTGAATTCGTGATTATTATTTTCGAGGTTATATTGTGAGCCAGTTGTTTCAGATACATCCGGAAAATCCGCAAAAAAGGCTGATTCAGCAAGCGGTCGATATTATTAGAAAAGGTGGGGTTATTGTCTATCCGACAGATTGCGCTTATGCATTAGGATGTCATTTAGGTGATAAATCGGCATTAGATAAAATAAAACGTATCCGTAAATTAGATGATAAACATAATTTCACTCTGGTTTGTCGTGATTTGAGTGAAATAGGCACCTATGCAAAAGTTGATAATCAGATGTACAGATTATTAAAGGCGCATACGCCGGGCGCCTATACTTTTATTTTAAAAGCAACTACCGAGGTGCCTCGCAGACTGCTGCATCCGAAAAGGCGGGCTATTGGTTTGCGTATTCCGGATAATAAAATTGTTCAGGCTTTATTAGAAGAATTAGATGAACCCATTATGAGTACTTCTTTAATAATGCCTGGAGAAAGTGAACCACTGACTGACCCTTATGAAATTCGGGATTTACTGCAGCATGAGTTAGATCTGGTTATCGATGGCGGATATTGTGGTATGTCCGCAACGACAGTGGTTAGTTTAATGGAAGATCATCCGGAAGTTATAAGAATAGGCGCAGGTGATACCACTAATTTTGAATAATTCAGGTCTTTTTAAATATTATTAACTAATAAAATGTTAATTTCTTGAAATATTGAATTTTTTGGCGATAATACGTCTGAAGTTAATTAATATTTATCGAGTTGAATAATGACTGATATCGTAAAAATCTTAACAAGGAAGAATTCTCTCCGTAAGCAGTGTCAGGACTTATCAATAACGGACATTGAAAAAATCATTATCGATCTAACTGATATCTTGAAAGAAAAAGAAGTCAGTGAGTTAGAGCGTATTGAAGCAGATCGTGAAAAAAATGCGAAAATTGATATGATTCGCAAAACTATGCAGGAAGCAGGTATTGGTTTTGAAGATATCAAAGATCTGGTAGTTACTACTACAAAGAAAAAAGTCGAAGCTAAATATCGTATTATTGATGCAGATGGCGAAACTCATGAATGGTCTGGTCGTGGTAGAACACCATTGGCTTTCCAGGAGTACTTTGATAAGCATGGCGTGACCAAGGACGCTTGTTTAATTAAGTAATTCTATTGAGTGAGTAAAGTTTGGTAATATAAGCTCTTCAGCTTTTTGTTGAAGAGCTTTTTTGTTTTATGCTTTAGGAGCGTCACATGTCTGATGAAAAGTTACAAAAAGTGTTGGCGCGCTCTGGATATGGCTCACGTCGTGAGATGGAGCGCTGGATAGAAGAAAGGCGAGTGTCCGTAAATGGACGCACAGCAACTCAGGGAGACCGGGTTAGTCACCGTGATCAGATTCTGGTTGATGGGCATGCAGCTAATATTGTTTCAGAAGCTGAAAGCCCGCGTCGGGTATTGATTTATAATAAGCCTGTAGGTGAAGTGTCGACCCGGCATGATCCGGAAGGGCGTCCTACGGTTTATGATCACCTTCCGCCGCTCCGGACGGGACGTTGGATTGCGATTGGTCGTTTGGATTTGAATACCAGTGGTTTGCTGGTATTTACAACCGATGGTGAGTTGGCGCATATGATGATGCACCCTTCTGCCAATATAGATCGCGAATATGCGGTGCGGGTGTTGGGTAATGTGCCTGAAGAGATGCTGGAGCGTCTCAAAGCGGGTGTGCTGCTCGAAGACGGTATGGCTAAATTTACCGATGTCCGCTTCTTTGATGGTGACGGTGCGAATAAATGGTACCACTGTGTCGTTATGGAAGGGCGTAACCGCGAAGTACGTCGCTTGTGGGAGTCTCAGGGGCTTCAGGTAAGTCGTTTGAAGCGTGTACGTTACGGTTCGCTCTTTTTGCCAAGTGATGTAAAGGCCGGAACCTGGAAAGAGTTGACGCAAAAAGATATTAAAGTCTTGTCGACGCGGCTTGGTTTGGATCAAAAGAAACCTGTGCGGATGAAACCGGCAGATAAAGAAAAGCTGGAGCGACGTTATAAGCATCAGCAGGTGCGTCATTCTGTTGGGCCAAAGCATCGTAAAGACTAGTTAAGCAGCTGCTTGATAAAATAGTCGATAAATAAGCACGCAGCCAATCGGCTGCGTTTTTTATATATGTTCTTTTTATATGCCCCTTATATATGCCCTTTATGTGTCGCTTTTATAGTGAGCCTTGAGCTTATATTTATTGGGCATCCAGTGATTGGCCGTTAATATCCTGGCTATCTTTTCCCATTAAATATAAATAAAGAGGCATGATTTCGCCAGGTTCCGGATTGGTTTCTGGTTGTTCCCCAGGGTAAGCGTAGGCGCGCATTTTGGTGCGGGTTGCTCCGGGGTTGATACAGTTGGCGCGAATATTAGCAGTGTTCTCGACTTCGTCGGCTAATACCTGCATTAATCCCTCGGTTGCAAATTTAGAAACGCTATAAGCACCCCAGTAGGCACGGCCTTTTCTGCCAACACTCGATGACGTGAAAATGATGGATGCGTTTTCTGAGCGATGCAGCAAGGGCATCAGTGTTTGTGTTAGCAAAAACGGTGTGTTGATATTGACCTGCATGACTTGCTGCCAGGTAACCGGGTCGTATGATTCGATAGGTGTCCGGATGCCCAGCACGGAAGCGTTGTGAAGTAGCCCGTCGATATGACCAAACTCTTTATCCAGCGTGTTGGTGATATCAATTAAGTCATGCTCGGTGGCTGTTTCCAGATTGAGGGGCAGGATGGCAGGCTTGGGGCCGCCTGCCGCTTCAATTTCATCATAGACTTTATCGAGTTTTTCAATAGTTTTGCCTACCAGAATGACGGTAGCGCCGTGTGCTGCGTAGCTAAGCGCGGCAGCTCGTCCTATGCCGTCACCGGCGCCGGTCACCAGAATGATTTTGTTTTCCAGCAGATTGTCGGGAGCGTGGTATTCAAACATAGAAAGCGTCCTTATTTGTTACGACGGCTCTCAAAAATGCGCGTCTATTACAGATAGAATCTGATCGGCTTGTTCAACGTATTCGTTGGCTTGCCAGTCCCTCGGATTCTCTAATTCGTTAATATACCCATAGAGTGCGCCAATTGTGAACATCTGGGCGCGATTTCCTGCATCAATATCGCGAATATGGTCACCAATGTAAATACAGTTTTGAGGTGTTGCTTTGAGCTGCTGGCAGGCGAGTAGCAGGGATTCGGGATCGGGCTTTGTTTTGCTGACGTGTTCGGGGCAGATGGTGCATGCGCTGCGAAGATCGAGCTGCAGTGCGGCAAGAATCGGTGTGGTGAATCGCACTGGCTTATTGGTAACAATGCCCCACGGGATCTGCTTGTCTTCCAATGTGCTCAGCAGCGACTGCATGCCTGGAAATAACAGGCTGTCTACCGCCAGGTGTTGTGCGTACAGCTCGAGCATTTGTTGGTTGAGATAGGGTAGTTCGGTATGATCGTCGGGTAGCTTAAAGGCCGTCTTTAGCATGGCGTTGGCGCCATTTGACACCTGTTTGCGTAGTTCTGTGTAGGGCTGCTCCGGAAGGTTGTGTGCTTTGAGGAGTTGATTAATAACCCAATGAAAATCAGGAGCAGTGTCAAGTAAGGTACCGTCAAGATCGAACAGCACCGCTTCTGGTTTTCGGTTGTTTTTTATGTGGCGTGTGGCGCTCAATTTATAACCCGGAGCGTGTCGTCGCGATCATAAAATTAACATCGACATCATTGGGGTCGAGTCGGTACTGCTTGGTGAAAGGGTTATACGTCAGGCCGGTAATGTCGTTGGTCTGTAGTTTGGCCTGTCGAACCCAACTGGCCAGTTCTGAAGGGCGGATGAACTTTTTAAAGTCGTGCGTGCCTTGCGGAACGAGCTTGAGCAGGTGCTCGGCGCCGAGGATAGCGAACAGGTAGCTTTTCGGGTTGCGGTTCAATGTAGAAAAAAACACATGACCACCGGGTTTAACCATCTTGGCACAGGCTTTTATGATGGATGATGGATCCGGCACATGCTCGAGCATCTCCATACAAGTGACGACATCAAATGTATCAGGGTGAGCCTCGGCCATCTCTTCTGCCGTGATTTGTTGGTAATTGACCGAAACGCCGCTTTCCAGGCCATGTAGTTTGGCGATTTTCAGTGGCGCGGCGCCCATATCTATGCCAGACACCTCAGCGCCGCGTAATGCCATCGATTCAGACAGAATCCCACCGCCGCAGCCAACATCCAGTACTTTTTTTCCGGCGAGCGATGCGATGCGGTCGATATAACCCACGCGTAACGGGTTAATATCATGCAAAGGTTTGAATTCGCTGTTTTTATCCCACCAGTGGCTCGCCATCTCTTCAAACTTGGCGATTTCGGAAGGGTCAACGTTTGCTGAAAATGTATGATCTGTCATAAGAAACGGTATCTGAATTGTAATTCGATTAAAACTATTCTAACACTGGCTATCGCGGTTAAACAGTCAGTGCAACATATTCATTTTGCGGCAATCTTTTTAAAATCTTGTGGTATACTCGTCCGGTTAAAAACGGGGCCCGTTTTTGAGGGCTTGTTCGATTAAGAACGAATCAAGATTAGCAGACCGAATCAAGGAAAGCTGAAACACATGGGTGATTTAACCAAAGAAATATTGCCGGTAAATATCGAAGATGAGATGAAACAGTCTTATCTCGATTATGCCATGAGTGTTATTGTCGGCCGGGCACTGCCTGACGTCCGTGATGGCTTAAAACCGGTGCATCGTCGCGTCCTATTTGCGATGAGCGAACTGAGCAATGACTGGAACAAACCCTATAAAAAATCAGCCCGTGTGGTGGGTGACGTTATAGGTAAGTACCACCCTCATGGTGACAGTGCTGTATACGACACGATCGTTCGTATGGCTCAGGACTTTTCCATGCGCTATACGCTGGTGGATGGTCAGGGGAACTTCGGTTCGGTTGATGGCGATTCTGCAGCTGCAATGCGATATACCGAAATTCGCATGGACAAGATTGCTCATGAGCTATTGGCTGATTTAGATAAAGAAACCGTCGATTTCGTACCTAACTATGACGGCACCGAATTTATTCCGGAAGTCATGCCTTCGCGTGTACCCAATCTATTAGTTAACGGTTCATCCGGTATTGCCGTGGGTATGGCGACTAATATCCCGCCGCATAACCTGCGTGAAGTTGTCAGTGGTTGTCTTGCATTAATAGAAAACCCTGAGCTCGATGTCGATGGGCTGATGAACTATATTCCTGGCCCGGACTTTCCTACGGGTGCCATCATTAATGGCCGTGCGGGTATTCTCGAAGCGTATCGTACCGGACGCGGTCGTATTTATATCCGCTCCAAATATCATGTCGAAGAAAACAGTAAAGGCCGTACCGCCATTATTGTTACCGAGATACCTTATCAGCTGAACAAAGCGCGTTTGATAGAAAAAATTGCCGAGCTGGTAAAAGAGAAAAAACTGGAAGGCATCAGTGAGTTACGTGACGAATCCGACAAGGATGGTATGCGTATTTATATCGAACTGAAGCGTGGCGAAATGCCTGAAGTCATTGCCAATAACCTGTTTGCTCAAACACAAATGGAAGGTGTGTTTGGTATTAACGTGGTGGCACTGGTGGATGGTCAGCCAAGAATACTGAATCTCAAAGAACTGCTTGAGAACTTTATTCGTCATCGCCGTGAAGTCGTTACCCGTCGAACAGTTTACCTGCTGCGCAAGGCACGCGAACGTGGCCATGTGCTGGAAGGTCTGGCGATTGCACTGGCTAACATCGATGAAGTGATCCAATTAATCAAGCAGTCACCTACGCCTGCAGAAGCCAAAGAGCGTTTATCTGCAACAGCATGGGAGCCGGGTTCGGTTGTCGACATGTTGGAGCGTGCGGGTGAAAACGCATGTCGGCCGGATGATCTTGATCCTCAGTATGGAATGCGTGACGGTAAATACTACCTGTCACCTGTCCAGGCTCAGGCAATTCTTGATCTGCGTTTGCATCGTTTGACCGGTCTTGAGCATGAAAAACTGATCAACGAATATCAGGAACTGTTGGTTAGGATCGCTGAATTACTCGAAATTCTTGCTTCTCATACTCGCTTGATGGAAGTCATCCGTGAAGAGCTTGAAGCGATTGTGGCTGAGTATGGTGATGAACGCCGTACCGAGATTATCGCTTCCCGACGTGACTTAACGGTTGCAGATTTGATCACTGAAGAAGATATGGTGGTCACTATTTCTCATGGCGGTTATGCGAAAACACAACCGTTAACGGACTATCAGTCGCAGCGTCGTGGCGGTAAAGGTAAGTCAGTTACGGCTGTTAAAGATGAAGATTTTGTTGAGCATCTGCTGATTGCCAGTACGCACGCGACGATTTTGTGCTTTACCAATAAAGGCAAAGTCTACTGGTTAAAAGTATATGAAATACCGCAAGCCAGCCGTGCAGCACGCGGTCGTCCGATCGTCAATATTCTGCCGCTGGATGAAGGTGAACGTATTTCTACCATCTTACCCGTCAATGAATACAGTGAAGATCGCTTTGTCTTTATGGCGACGGCCAGTGGAACCGTTAAGAAAACGTCTTTAGTTAACTTTTCTCGCCCACGCTCTTCAGGTCTGATTGCGGTTGATCTGCTGGATGATGATGCCTTGATTGGTGCCGCTATTACCGAAGGTGATAATGACATTCTGTTGGTGACCGATGCCGGTAAAGTAGCGCGTTTCCACGAAGCTGACGTGCGTGCTATGGGTCGAACCGCCCGTGGTGTTCGCGGTGTGAAAATGAAGGGCGCAACACGGGTTATCTCTCTGATTATTCCACAGGAGGGCGGTAAGGTGCTGACGGCTTCAATACGCGGTTTTGGTAAACAAACCGCCGTAGAAGACTTCCCTTGTAAAGGCCGTGGTAACCAGGGCGTTATCGGTATGCAGTGCACTGATCGTAATGGTGTGTTGGCCGGCGCAGTACAGGTCTTTGAAGGCGACGATGTGATGCTGATCAGTGATCAGGGCACTATGGTGCGTACGCGAACTTCAGAAATTTCAGTACTGGGTCGTAACACGCAGGGTGTCATGCTGATTCGTGTGGCCGGTGGTGAAAATCTGGTGAGCCTGGCACGTATCGAAGAACCTGAAGTCATTGATGCCGAGAGTGATGAAGCCGCTGATATCGCTGATGATATAAAAGGTGCAGAGGGTGTTGAGGATGTTGGATCTAATGTAGCTGCGGATGTGGATACAGATGCTGATATAGAAGAGCCAACAGATTCAGATGAAGATCAGGACGAGTTGCCTGATAATACGCCTGAAGCCGAGTAAGTTAAGTGCGGCGAAAGCCGCGCTTTTTATTGTGTCTGAGTGAACATTAAGAGAACGAGATGATTCGTAAGTTGAATTTCAGTGCTGGGCCGGCAGCCCTTCCCGAAGAGGTTTTGAAACAAGCACAGGAAGAGATGCTCGATTGGCATGGCCATGGGCTTTCCATAATGGAAATGAGCCATCGCAGTAAAGAGTATGTTTCTGTTGCAGAGCAGGCTGAACAGGATCTTCGCGATCTGATGCAGGTGCCGGATAACTACAAAATACTGTTTCTGCAAGGCGGTGCGACCAGCCAGTTTTCGATGATTCCAATGAATCTTTTGCGCGACAAAAAAACCGCAGATTATATCAATACCGGCGTCTGGTCTAAAAAGGCCATTGAAGAAGCGAGCCGCTATTGCAATGTAAATATTGCCGCAACGACGCAGCATAATAATTTTACATCGGCGCCGTCCCAGGATCAGCTTCAGCTTAATCCTGAGGCTGCTTATGTGCATTACACGCCGAATGAAACCATTGGTGGTGTTGAGTTTGACTATATTCCGCAAACAGGTGATGTGCCTTTAGTCGCGGATATGTCTTCTACTATCTTGTCTCGCCCGATCGACGTGTCTCGTTTTGCTTTAATCTATGCCGGCGCGCAGAAAAATATCGGGCCTGCGGGACTAACCGTAGTGATCGTCCGTGAAGACCTGTTAGGCCAGACGCTGCCAGGTACGCCGACTATGTTTGACTATGCGGTGCATGCCGCTGCTGATTCGATGAATAATACTCCGCCTACTTATGGCTGGTATCTTGCCGGATTGATCTTTCAATGGTTGAAACGTCAGGGTGGCGTTGAAGGTATGCAGGCGATCAACCAGCGTAAAGCAGAAAAGCTTTATCAGGCGATTGATCAGAGTACTTTTTATGCGAACCCGGTTGCGATCGCTAACCGCTCCTGGATGAATGTGCCTTTTACATTAGCCGATGCCGCTTTGGATAAGCTTTTTATTGAAGAGTCCGAACAGGCTGGGTTACTTAATCTAAAAGGGCATCGTTCTGTGGGTGGTATGCGTGCCAGTATATACAATGCTGTGCCTGAAACGGCCGTTGATTCATTAATTGAATTTATGCAGCATTTTGAACGTAAGCATGTTGAGAATAAGTAAGGCTAATCAGCGAAAATAGGATCTTTGCATGACTGAACAGGAACAGGCGCTCAAAGTACTGCGCGACCAGATTGATTCAATCGATAAGCAAATTCATCTTCTGCTGAACCAGCGTGCTAGCTGTGCACAACGGGTAGCGGAAGTTAAACAGCAGTTTCAAGGAGAAGAAATTGCTGTTTTCTACCGGCCTGAGCGTGAAGCGCAGGTGCTTAAGCGAGTCATGGAGCGCAACGAAGGCCCGCTGGCAGATAAAGAAGTGGCGCGCTTGTTTCGTGAAATCATGTCAGTGTGTCTGGCGCTTGAAAAACCGATGCGCGTGGCATTTCTCGGGCCTGAGGGAACCTTTACTCAGCAGGCTGCACTGAAACATTTTGGCCACTCTGCTGAAAGCGCCCCGATGAATTCACTCGATCAGGTGTTTCGCGAAGTTGAAGCCGGCGCGGCACATTATGGTGTGGTGCCGATTGAGAACTCCTCTGAAGGGATGGCAACGCATACACTGGATCTGTTCAAACGCTTTAATTTGCGTATCTGTGGTGAGTTGGAGTTGAAAATCCATCATCACTTGCTGGTCCAGGAGAAGACAGATTCTGCATCGATTCGCCGCATATATGCCCACCAGGAATCCTTTGCGCAGTGCCATAGCTGGTTAGATGCTCACTATCCGCATGCCGAGCATATAACCGTCAGCTCTAATGCCGAAGGTGCCCGACTGGCGTCGAAAGAGGTTGGCACGGCGGCGATCGCCGGTGATATGGCGATGTCGTTATATCAGCTAGAGGTGCTGGAACGTAACATCGAAGATCAGCCAGACAACACTACACGGTTTTTAATCATTGGCGATCAGGACGTTGGCGCCAGCGGCGATGATAAAACATCAATACTGATGAGTGCGCATGATAAACCGGGTGTGCTTTATTCCCTGTTAGAACCGTTTCATCGTCATGGTATCAGTCTGACACGTATAGAAACCCGTCCAGCCGGGCAGGGTGGCTGGAGCTATATGTTTTATATAGACTTTGAAGGGCACGTCGATGATCCTAAAGTGCAAAAAGTACTATCAGAACTTGAATCCGGTTCGGTAGAGCTAAAATTGTTGGGGTCTTACCCTAAAGCGGTATTATAAGAATTATAAAGTGCTTATGAAGTCAATTATGCGTGTAGAGAGTCTGCAGCGGAGTACGACGCTGTGAGTTTTATGGTCAATCGAGTATTAATTATTGGTCTGGGTCTGATCGGTGGATCCTTGGCTAAAGCACTGAAGAAGAAAAAATTTGCCAAGATTGTTGCCGGTTATGACCGTAACCCTGACGATCTTCAGCAAGGACTTGATCTGGGTATTATCGATGAAGGCTTTAGTGATTTAGCTGAAGTTGTCGCTACGGCAGATATTGTTGTGCTGGCGGTGCCTGTTAAAGCCACTGAAAACGTCCTTGCTGCGATAAAGCCTTACCTAAGCCCTGCGACAGTTATCACTGATGTGGGCAGTACCAAAGCGAACGTCATCCTGGCGGCGCAAACGGTGTTTGGCACTGTGCCTGACAAATTCATCCCCGGACACCCGATTGCCGGTTCTGAAAAAAGTGGTGTTGCCGCCGCGGATGAAAACCTCTTCGCCAAGCATAAAATCATACTCACGCCGCTGCCTGAATCCGATGAAAGTGCCACCCGTCTTATCGCGAGAATGTGGCAAAGTACCGGTGCAGAAGTGTTGCAGATGGGGGTTGAGCGACACGATGAAGTGTTGGCGGCCACCAGTCATCTGCCGCATATTCTTGCTTTTTCACTCGTCGATACCCTGGCTAAAGAGCAGGATAGTAGAGAAATATTCCGCTACGCGGCCGGTGGATTTCGCGATTTCACGCGTATTGCGGCATCAGACCCGACGATGTGGCACGACGTCTGTGTTGCCAATAAGCAAGAAATTCTTAATCAGATAGACAACTTTACGGATGGTCTGGCGACCTTGCGGCAAGCGATTGTTGCCAGTGACAGCCAATCGATGCTCGGTATTTTTACACGCGCTAAATCTGCCCGGGAGCATTTTAGTAAAATGCTCACAGGGACAGCGTATTCACAAAACTCTCATAAATCTCAGGTAACCTTTCATGTTCATTCGGCGGCTCCATTACTGGGACGCATTCGTGTGCCGGGTGATAAGTCGATATCACATCGTGCTGTCATGTTGGGGGCTTTAGCCGAGGGAATTACCCATATCAGCGGCTTTCTTGAAAGTGAAGATAGCCTGGCGACTGTGCAGGCGTTTCGTGATATGGGCGTCGTCATCGAAGGGCCTCATCAGGGCAGAGTTAAAATATATGGTGTTGGATTGCAGGGTTTGTATCCGCCACCAGGCCCGCTGTATCTGGGGAACTCAGGCACATCGTTACGTTTATTGAGTGGTTTATTGGCGGCGCAGGCCTTTGATTCGCAGCTATTGGGCGATAATTCACTG
The DNA here is from genome assembly GCF_900113275.1 of Neptunomonas qingdaonensis. Classification (GTDB taxonomy): domain Bacteria; phylum Pseudomonadota; class Gammaproteobacteria; order Pseudomonadales; family Balneatricaceae; genus Neptunomonas; species Neptunomonas qingdaonensis. The sequence continues at coordinate 4,982 of NZ_FOOU01000002.1, read as the reverse complement.
TCAAAGCGTCCAATGGAAAGAGTCGCGGAACCTTTACGCAAAATGGGTGCCTCTATTCAGACTTCTGAGGGAGGCGGTGCGCCGGTGGTTATTCAGGGTGGGCAGCAGTTATCCGCTATTGAATACCAAATGCCGGTGGCGAGTGCTCAGGTTAAATCGTGTTTGTTACTGGCAGGGCTTTATGCAACGGGGCAAACGCGTATTCAGCAGCCAGCAATCACGCGGGATCATACTGAGCGAATGTTACAAAATTTTGGCGTGCAGCTAACCATTGAGGACGATGCCGTTACGATTGCATCAGGACAGGTGTTAAAAGCAACCAGCATTGAGATTCCTGCTGATATATCCTCGGCGGCATTTTTTATAGTGGCAGCCGCCATAAATCCAGGGTCAGATCTGGTGATTGAGCAGGTTGGCGTTAACCCAAGCCGCTCAGGTGTATTAAAGATATTAGGCTTGATGGGAGCTGATCTGACCCTTGAAAATCCGGGCATGTTAAGTGGTGAGCCGGTGGCCGATATTCATGTGCGTTACGCACCCTTAAGAGGTATTACGATTCCTGATGAGTTGGTGTCGGTTGCTATTGATGAATTCCCCGTCATCTTTGTTGCCGCTGCGGCTGCTCAGGGCGTGACCTGTTTGAGTGGAGTGAGCGAGTTAAGGTATAAGGAGAGTGATCGTATTGAAGCGATGCAAGAAGGGCTGCTTAGAATGGGAATAGATGTCACCGTCAAAGGAGATAATATCCTGATTTGTGGTGGTGTATTACAAGGAGCTAAAGTCAGTAGTTATGATGATCATCGAATAGCAATGGCGTTTGCTGTTGCTGGAACCATTGCCAATAGTGAAGTAGTGATAGAAGCCTGCAGTCATGTAGCAACCTCTTTTCCAGAGTTTGTTGATGTTGCTCAAAAAGCAGGAATCCGTATTAATAAGGAGGAGACGTGATGTCTCAAGTTAACACCCGTGTACCTGTTATTACAGTGGACGGACCGAGTGGTTCTGGTAAGGGAACTGTATGCAGGTTATTGGCAGACAATCTGGGTTGGAGGCTGTTGGATAGTGGTGCGCTGTATCGCTTGACAGCGCTTGCCGCAAGTCACCATGGTGTTTCTATCAAAGATGAAGAGGCGTTGGTAGTACTGGCGGCTCATTTAGATGTGCAATTTACCTCGCGTGACGATGTTGTTCAGATAATCCTCGAAGGCGAAGAAGTTACACAGGCTATACGGAGTGAGTCGGTAGGTAATGATGCCTCTGTGATTGCCGCCATAGCGTCCGTCAGAATGGCCTTACTTGAGCGCCAACGTGCCTTTGCCGAGTTACCGGGTTTGATCGCCGATGGGCGTGATATGGGCACTGTTGTGTTTCCGCATGCCACATTAAAAGTTTATTTAGATGCAAGTGCTGAAGAAAGAGCAAGTAGACGATATAACCAGTTGATAAATAAGGGGCTCAGTGCTAGCCTTGAGGTAATATTGAAAGACTTGCAAGAGCGTGACGCGCGTGATAAGAACAGAAGTGTAGCGCCGTTAAAACCTGCGAGTGATGCGATGGTCCTGGATTCGACCAGTATGACTATCGAAGAGGTACTGGGCGCTATTCTTGAGGAAGTCCGTCATAAAGGATTGCGTTAAAGGATTGCGTTACAGGGCTGTGGTAAAGAGTTTAATAACGATTGGCTGATAACAGGCAGCGCCAGCTGTACTATAAAACAGCTGTACTATAAAAGAGCTGCGAGGGTAATGAGATGATGGGCGAGAGTTTTGCTGATCTCTTCGAAGAGAGTCTGCAGGGATTGAACATGGCACCGGGTTCTATTGTGACCGGTACCGTGATGGCGATTGAGAATGACTTTGTAGTTGTTAATGCAGGACTCAAATCGGAAGGCGTCATTCCACGGGCAGAATTTGAAGATGACAAGGGTGAGTTGACCGTTGCCATCGGAGATGAAGTCAGAGTGGCGTTGGAAAGTGTCGAAGATGGCTATGGCTCAACGAAACTCTCGCGTGAGAAGGCGAAGCAAGCTGAAGTATGGGAAGTACTTGAGCAAGCCTTTGAAAAAGATGAAACCATCACCGGTGCGATTACCGGTAAAGTGCGTGGTGGTTTTACCGTGACGGTTGGTAGTGTCGAAGCCTTCCTGCCAGGGTCATTGTTAGATATTCGCCCGCTGCGTGATAGTACCCACCTGGAAGGTAAGGAACTCGAATTCAAGCTGGTTAAGCTGGACTTCAAGCGTAACAACATTGTGGTATCCCGCCGCGCCGTACTCGAAGAGCTGAACAGCGCGGATCGTGAAAAACTGATTGAAACGTTAGCCGAAGGCATTGTGCTGAAAGGTATCGTGAAAAATCTGACAGATTACGGGGCGTTCATCGATTTGGGCGGTGTGGACGGCTTGCTGCACATCACTGATATTGGCTGGAAGCGTGTTAAGCATCCAAGCGAAGTGCTGACCGTCGGTGATGAGATCGATGTCAAAGTGCTTAAGTATGATCCGGAGCGCACGCGCGTTTCATTAGGCATGAAGCAGTTGCTGGCCGATCCGTGGGAAGAGATGGTCGCTAAACTGAAGGTTGGCGAAAAGACCAGCGCTCGTGTGACTAATTTAACCGAGTACGGCTGTTTTGCTCAGATAGCAGAGGGCATAGAAGGTCTTATCCATGTTTCTGAAATGGATTGGGCGAATAAGAATATTCATCCTTCAAAAGTTGTTCATGTCGGTCAGGAAATCGAAGTGATGATTCTGGCAATTGATAAAGAACGACGTCGTATCTCGTTGGGTATGAAGCAGTGTCAGCAGAATCCGTGGGATGCATTTGCAGAAAAGTATAAAAAAGATGACAAGGTGACAGGAAAAATTAAATCCATCACTGATTTTGGTATTTTTATAGGCCTGGATGGAAATATTGATGGCCTGATACATCTATCAGACTTGTCTTGGGATATACCGGGTGAAGAGGCCGTTAAGCAATACCATAAGGGCGATGAAATTGAAGCCGTCATATTATCGATTGATATCGAGCGTTCGCGTATTGCGTTGAGTATTAAACAGCTGCAGGCTGACCCTTCACCTAAGCAAAAAGAATCACACAAAGAGCCGCACAAAGGGGCGCAGAAAGAGCTACCCAAAGATGAATCAGCAAAACCAGTGCCACCTAAAGGTGCTGATGTTGCAGGGCCGACCACGATTGGTGATCTGATAAAACAACAGATGAATAAAAATAAATCCTGATCCCTGAGGCGCCATGCGGCGTCTTTTTCGTTCACAGGGAGAACGGGAAAAAATAGTGTCTGACCCAGTGGAGGGAGTATAATGACAAAATCAGAATTGATAGAGCACCTGATTGATCGGCATCCTGAACTTTCTGTAAAGGATGTTGAACTGGCAGTGAAAGCGATGCTTGATCATATGACTGAATCATTGGCAAATGGTGACCGTATCGAAATTCGAGGTTTTGGTAGTTTCTCCCTTCATTTTCGAGCTCCACGTATAGGCCGCAACCCGAAAACGGGTGATTCTGTTTCGTTAACGGCTAAATATGTTCCCCATTTCAAGCCGGGTAAAGAGTTACGCGAACAGGTAAATGAAAGTATTGAGCAGTATCAGTAAGGTATTGGAGGGTAAATTGTGCGTTTCTTAAAGTTGATAATAGTATTCTTACTGTCAGTAGTTATTCTGGTCGTGGGCATTATGTTTACGATACATAACACTGAAAAAGTATCGATTGATTTGGTTTTTATAACATTGCCTGAAGCGAGCTTGTCACTGTGGCTGATCGCCGCCTTTGTATTGGGTGGCTTGCTGGGCTTCATGCTCAGTACTGTCGCGGTGGTTGCATTAAAAGCGCGCTTGATGGGTAGTCAGCGTAAGATAAATGCAACATCAAAAGAACTTGATCAGTTGAGGACGGCATCGCTTAAAGACGCTGCTTAGAATGCTCGATATCTGGTATATAATTCCGTTAGTTGTCGCGATTTTTATCGGATGGTTACTTGGTCGAATCAGTTTAAGCCGGGATCAGGTAACCGCATCAAGTGGTGCGTTAGGTCAGGACTATTTTATTGGTCTTGACCACCTGCTGAATGAAAAAACAGATGAGGCTATTGATAGCTTCATCAGAGCATTAGAAGTTAATAGTGAAACTATTCCGGCACACTTAGCGTTAGCAAAGCTGTTCCGGCGTAAAGGTGATGTGCAACGCGCCATCAATATTCATCAAAATCTACTCGCCCGCCCTGATCTGTCAAGACAGGATTCTTTACGGATTCAGATGGCACTGGCATTGGATTATGATGCGGTGGGTTTGCTGGATCGCACCGAAAACCTCCTTAAAGATATCGTTCAACAAAATCCCCCCCGCGAAACCAGACGTAAAGCATTGACCGTGCTGACCAAGCTCTATGAAAAAGAGCAGGAGTGGGATGAGGCATTAGCAACGGCACAGCAACTCAACCCTGATGAGATAAAAACTATTCGGCATGAATGCGCACATTACTACTGTGAGCTCGCTGAAAACAGTGTGAATAAAAAACTCTATAAAGAAGCGACGGAATATATAAAGCAAGGGCTGCAACTCGATCCTCAGTCGGTGCGGGCGTCATTTCTTCAGGCGCGCATCGCCATGGGACAACAGCAATGGAAAACAGCCATCCAATCATTACGTAATGTAGAAAAACAAGATGTGAGCTTTGTGTCTGAAACGATTCCGATGCTCAAACGCTGTTACACTGTGTTGAATAATAGACCCGAATATGAGTTTTACTTACGGCATTGTTTGTCATACGCGCCTTCAGCCACGGTTATTCTGGCACTGGCAGACGTGGTCAAAGAGGATCGGGGTGTGTATGCCGCCGGAGCATTTATCACCGATGAGCTAAAGCATCGTCCTTCGATAAAAGGTTTTAACCGTTTAATTGCCATGCATATTGAGCATGGTAGTGAAAACGCCAGAGATAGTTTGAAAACGCTACGTAGC